>DATJKA010000018.1:0-9056 GCA_035491815.1 Gemmatimonadales bacterium
CTTCCAGAATGCCGATGCGCGGATCGCCGCGGTTCCCGGCGTGCAAGCGGTTGGCGCGATCAACATGATGCCGCTCACCGGCGAGCGCTCCGTGAGCGCGTTCACGATCGAGGGCCGTCCCGCACCCGAACCGGGCACCGAGCCCGCTGGCGACATGCGATCCATCACGCCCGGGTACTTCCGAGCGATGGGCATTCCGATCAAGGCTGGCCGGGCGTTCACGGCCGACGACGGCATCGGCCGGCCGCAGGTGGGGGTCGTGAGCGAGACGCTGGCGCGTACCTTCTGGCCCAACGAGAGTGCGGTGGGGCACTTTCTCTTGTACGACTGGGACACGCCGCAGCGCGTGCAGATCGTGGGCGTGGCGGGCGACATCCACCACGACGGACCGGACAAGCAGGCGTACATGGAGATCTACCGGCCAGTCGCGCAGATCGCCGCCAGCGGGATGACGCTCGTCGTGCGCGTGGCGGGCGATCCGGCGAGCTACGGCAGCGCGGTGCGTGGGGCGATGCGGGACGTGGACCGCGACGTGCCGCTCGCCGAAGTGCAGCCGCTCTCGGCGCTGGTGTCGCGCGCGCTCGGCACGACGCGTCTGTCCACGGTGCTGTTCGGGTTGTTCGGCGCGCTCGGGCTGGTGCTGGCGGCGATCGGGATCTATGGCGTGATGAGCTACACGGTGCAGCAGCGCCGGCATGAGATCGGCGTTCGCCGCGCGCTCGGCGCATCGCCCAGGTCCGTGCTGGTGATGGTGGTGCGGCGAGGCGCCCTGCTGTCCGCGGCGGGGATCGCGATCGGTCTCGTTGCCGCGGTGGCCGGGTCGGGCCTGATGCGGAAACTCCTATTCGGGGTTCCGCCGCACGACAGCGTGACGTTCGCGGCGATCGCGCTGCTGCTCGCCGCGGTCGGGGTGGTGGCGGCGTACGTGCCGGGATTGAAGGCGACGCACGTGGATCCGGTGACGGTGCTGCGCGGCGAATAGCGGTGGTCGCCGGTGCACGGAGCCGGTCCTCGTCGGCAGAATGGAGCCAACCCGGCGCGCATCGAAACACGCCGCCCGCGGAAGGCGTAGTGCCGACAACCCATCGACTCGGGGTCGCATGTACGCCATCGGTCGTGATCTTCGCTACGCCTTCCGCCAGCTGCGCCGGAGTCCGGGATTCTCGGCGTTCGCCATCGCGTCTCTCGCCATCGGCATTGGCGCGCCGACGACGATCTTCACGCTCGTCAACGCGATTCTGCTGCGGCCGTTGCCGGTGCGGGACGCTGGACGGCTCGTGTACGCGTACGAAACGAGCGGCGACGGCTCCGGCTTTCACTCGTTCTCGTATCTCCAGTACCGCGACCTGAACGCGCGGTCCCGCACCACGCGCGGGCTCACGGCCTTCGACAACGCCGCATTGAGCATCTCGACGGGAGGCGAGCCGCGGGTGAGTGGCGGCATGATCGTCAGCGGTAATTACTTCGCCGTCCTGGGCGCCCTCCCGCAGCGCGGCAGGTTCTTCGTCGCCGACGAGGATGGGTCGGGCACCAGCCGCTACGCCGTCGTAGTGAGCGACGCGTTCTGGCGTTCACGGCTTGGCAGCGATCCGGACGTGATCGGCCGGACGATTCGGATCAACGGCCAGCCGTTCACGATCATCGGCGTCACGCGGCCGGACTTTGCCGATCTGTCGCCGCTCATCAAGCCGGAAGTGTTCACCACGATCGGCACCGTGGCGATCACACGGCCGACGCTGCACGCGGACCGGCGGTCGAATCAGACATTTCAGATCGTGGGTCGGCTGGCTGACGGCGCAACGTCGGCGGCTGCGCAGCGCGAGCTCCAAACCATCGCGCGCCAGGTCGCGGCGGAGCATCCCGACGACTACCAACACCGTGGCGTGGCGCTCTATCCGTTCACGGCCCTTCCGACGGAAGCACGGGCGGGGGTGACCGTCTTCATGGCGCTGTTGATGGGCCTTGCCTCGTTGATCCTCTCCGTAGCCTGCGGCAACGTCATCTCGATGCAGCTCGCGCGCGCCATCCAGCGCCAGCGGGAGCTGGCAATCCGCTCGGCGCTGGGCGCCGCGCGCGGACAGCTGATGACACAGGTGATCGCCGAGACGATCCTGTTGTCCTTCGCCGGCGCTGTCGGCGCGCTCGGGCTGACCGCGGCGGCGGCCAGGTCGCTCGCGGCGTTCCGGCCGCCCGTCGATATCCCGTTGTCGGTCGACGTGCCGCTCGACTGGCGCGTCTTCGCCTTTGCCGCGGCATCGGCGCTGGTGTTCGGAACGATCGCCGGGCTGTTGCCGGCGCTGCGCGCCACGCGGGCGAACCTTTCGCAAATCCTCAAGGAACAGTCCTCGGCGGTCGCCGGGCGCTCGCGCGCGCGGTCGGCGATCGTCGTGGGGCAAATGGCTTTCGCGTTCGTGCTGCTCGTGGCGGCCGGTCTCGTGGGCAAGGCGCTTGGTGGCGCGCTGCGGCTGAATCCCGGGTTCGATCGCTCCGGCGTCTCGGTCGCCCTCACCGATCTGGACATGGGCCGGTTGGACGATGCACAGGCGCGCACGCTCGCCCATGACTGGCAAGCGCGCGTCGCGGCGACGCCCGGTGTGGCGACTGCGGGACTCACGACGCGCGCGCCGTTGGGTGCCGGAAATTCGACGAACGCTTTCAAGGTCGTGGGCGGTGAGGGCGATGCCGCGCAGCAGTATCATGGCACCGATTGGGCCGGGGTCTCGCCGGAATTCTTCGCCACGCTGGCCATTCGCATCGTGGCGGGACGCAACTTCGGGGCGACCGACATTCCGACGTCGGAGCGCGTCGCGATCGTGAGCGAAACACTGGCGCGCCGCTACTTCGGCGGCGCGGCCGCCGCCATCGGGAGGGCGCTTCAGACCGGCGATGGCCCGGACACGCGTCGCACGATCGTCGGCGTCGCCGCCGATATCAAGATCCGGTCGTTGACCGAAGCGCCGCGGACGATGATGTACGAGCCGGTGTCGCAGCTGTCGTCGCGGCACGTCACGCTCGTGGCGCGGTCACCACGTCCCGACCTGCCGCGCGTGATGTCCGGTGCGCTCCGGAGCCTGAACGCGGCCGTGCCGGTGATGGGCGCCATGTCGTACGACGACTTCATTGGCATCACGCTGCTTCCACAGCGGCTCGCGGCTGTGGTGAGCACCCTGCTGGGCTTTGCCGGCCTCCTGCTCGCCGTCATCGGCGTCTACGGAATCGTTGCCTATTCCGTCACCCAACGGACCCGTGAGATCGGCATCCGAATCGCCATCGGAGCAACATCCTCGAACGTGATCGCGTCGATGGCCGCGAGCGGGTTGCGGCTCGTGGCGATCGGCATCGGCGCGGGACTGCTCCTCTCGCTGGCCGGCACGCGTGTGATGAGCGGATTTCTGCTCGGCGTGAGCCCGACCGACCCGATCGTGTTCGTCGCGATCACCGCCGGACTGGGCGCGATCGCGCTGATCGCCTGCATCGCCCCCGCGGGGCGCGCTGCACGGGTGGATCCGCTGACCGCATTACGGTCGAACTGACGGCTGTCGCGACGCAGAGCCGATGAAAGCGGTCGGGCCACGCTCGGTCGAGCGCGGCCAGTGGCGTGGCTTATGCGCCCGAAGTGACAGTGGCCGCGGGTCGCGGTTGGCAGTATGGTTCAGGCTATCGAGACTTCCGACTGAGAGGCACTATGGCAGCGCAGACAGGTTCCCGATCCGCACAGGCGCTCACGATCGTGCGCGTGGGCGTGCTCATCGGGCTCGCGGTTGCTCTGGCAGGCTGTGCGGCCATTCCTGCCCGCGCATGGCGCAACGGTCGGTCGCTGGAGTACAGCAGCGCCTATCAGCGTGTGCTCAACGGCGACATGAGCTTTTCGACGCGGCGCGAGTTACAAAACGCCGTGAACTTCGGGGCGCTCGGGTTCTATCGAGAGGCGCCGGAGTTTTCGCCGTTCCCCAAAGGCGGCGTCTGGCGCTAAGCGGCGAACGCCGCCGCGGCCTACGCCCGGCGGCGAACGACCAGTCCGCGGGTCCTCGTCTCGTTGCTCACGAGGAGCCAGCGATGCCACGCATTCACGAGTGCCGCGGGGCCCTGCAGTAGTATGTAGCGCGCTCCGCTGCGATCCTTTTCAGTGCGTTCCCGCGCACGGAACGTGGCGTGGAGCTCGGCTTCCGCCGTCATGAGCTGCTCGTCGGCGAGCGTCGCGAGCCAGTGGGCGTTGATGTGATCCGGAATGTTCATGCGCATGCTCCGATGCAGCCGTTGGCCGCGGTGTCGGTCTACGTCTTGTGGCGAAACGTGATTCGTCCGCGAGCGAGATCGTACGGGGACACCGCGACCGTGACGCGGTCGCCCGCGAGGATACGGATGCGAAACTTCCGCATCTTGCCGGCGGCGGTCGCCAGCAGCCGATGCCCGTTGTCCAGGTCGACGCGGAACATCGCGCTCGGCAGTACTTCGGCGACGATGCCTTCGACTTCGATAGCCTCTTCCTTCACGAGTCTCCCTGGGGCATGGCGTGTATTGGCGGCTGAGCTCAGGCGGAGCGCGCAGTCGACTTGCGTGCCGCCCGGTCCTTTGCACGGCGCGCCGCTTTCGACTTGAGCTGACGAGCTTCGCTCGGCTTCACGTGGTAGCGGCGCCGGCGGAGCTCGCGAAGGATCCCGGACTTTTGCACCTGTCGCTTGAATGCCTTGAGCGCCCAGTCGAGTCGGTCAGTCTCAGCGAGGTGGATTTCAGGCATGTGTGATTTCTATCCTCGAACCAGCGGATGGTAATGACGCGCGCCGCGCGCCCGGGCCAGCCAACGGCCCAAGCGCGCGGCGCCTGTCCGCTCCCGGGAGGGGAGCGATCGCTTCGTTCAACGACCCAACTTGGTCACGTTCTCGGCGGCGGGGCCCTTCTGTCCCTGCACGATATCGAACTCGACCCGCTCACCATCGGTGAGGGTCTTGAATCCATCGCCCTGAATGGCGGAGTGATGAACGAAGCAATCCTTCTGTCCGTTCTCGGGCGTGATGAAGCCAAATCCCTTTGAATCGTTGAACCACTTGACGGTACCGGTCGTACGCATTGTCCTACTCCAGGTTGATTGATGTGCTGTGTTGGGAGTCCGGAGCTTGCCGTACGACCGACACAACGTGCTTCGTGACCATAGCCGTCACGATGGGCTGCCCGCGACACGCGGGTCGTTCGCGACAAAGCTGCCCGAAACACGAAAGGCCTGCTCGCAATTCGGCAGGCCCCAAGGACGTTCGGAACATGTCCACGCGCACTGCGCGTGTGTCGCTTGGATATAAGCTAGCCAGTTCGAGCTACTTTGGCAACCGAAGACGTCGGATGGCGCTCGTGGTGTATTGGCGCCCCGGAGTCACGCGACATGCCGGTCACTCGGCGCGGGCAACGCCGGCTCGGGCCATCCACTCGGCCGCGAGGTGTGCGCTCGTGTAGGGTCGAAGCGTGAGATCGTCGGCGCGCCAGCGCCATGCGTCGGACGAGGTGCCGTCGGCCACGTAACTTCGCTCGTGAATCGGCGTGGCGGTCTTGAGCGCCTCGGTTCCGCGCATCCCGCTCGCGACGTTTCGCCAGGCGATCACGAGCAGGCGTCCCTCGGCGATCGTGGGCAGACGTCCGCTCAGCCACGAGAAGGTGATCGCGACGTCATCGACTTGCGCGACGACCCGATGCGGCAGCAGCTGCAAGTCGAAGGTGCGCTCCGGCTCGGCGGCACGGTAGCGCTCGATCATCGGCTTGAGCGCGCCGATGATCGTGTCGAGCTCGTGTCGAAGCGCGGAGTGCGCGCGCGGCTGGGACAGGAAAGGCGTCGGCGGTTCGGGCCATTGCGGGCGCGGCGCACTCGCGGCGGACCGCGCCGGCTCCGGCCTGACGCTGCCACCCGCCGCCGCGATGGCGTCGAGCACGAAGTCCAGCGCCCCGGTCCGGCCCGCGGCCGCCACATTGTGGCGCCGTACGCGCCCGAGCCAGGACGGCACGGGGGTGTCGTCGAGCGTGATGACGCAAACCGAGCCCGGACGTGCGCGCAGCCGCTCGCGCAGCAGCGTCGCATCGCGCTGCATCTCGTCGTCGTGCCGCCAGAGATGCTGATGCAACACCAACGCGATGCGCGAGTGCCCGGCGGCGAGCGCCCCGCCGTCCGTCGCGATGAGGCTTGGATCAGGCCGCCACTCGGGCGTCGTTCGCAATCGCGGTGCGACGCCGGCGATCAGCTCGGCGACGAGCCCGGCATCGGATAGAACGGCTGAAATAGCGAGGTCGCATGCGAAGGCTTTCATGACGCGCTCCTTCCGTTCGGTTGGCTCACTCGGCCGCGGCTCCGCCGGCCGTGGCCCGCAACTCGGCCCGGGTCTGCTGGCGGCTGGTCGCAAGCCGCGCCGATACCTGGAGCATCCGGCCGAGCCGGACGGGTTTGACGAGATAGGCGTCGGCGCCGGCGGAGAGCGCCCAATTGCGATCGTCCGTGGCGCCGTGCTCGGACACCACGAGGATCTTGACGCGCCGAAGCCCACGTTCGCGACGCGTGGCCTCGACCAGGCATCGTCCGCCGCCACTCGCCAGATACAATTCTGTAATGAGCAGATTCACTTCCGAATGCAGCGCAATGCGCAAGGCCGCCACGCCGTCGGCGCTCTCGAGCACCTGGAAGCCCATCGCGACGAGGCCGGCGCGCCACGTGTCGCGAAGCCGGGCGTCCGGATCCGCGAGGAGAATCGTTCGCTGGTGCTGCACGGCGTCCTCGAGCCAAGGAACGCTGGATCGGATCGACTCTCGAGAGCCAGACTGGCCGTGCACGACGCCAGGCGACTGGGAAAGGAGCGGCTCCGGCCGCTCGCCAGCAGGGCCTTAAGTTAACGCCTGAACCGCGGGCCCGCCGGGACGCGATCTATCGAGCCTCGCCGCAGCTCACCCCGCCGCTCCCGACCGCTCCGCGCAGCTCCAGCACGATGACGGAACGCGGTGGTCACGTCACGCGCAGTCGCCTAGCTGATTCTGCGAGCATCCGCCGCCATTTACCTGCATATTGGAGAGGCGCCTGATCTCCAGACCGTAGCAGCGCTTGCCGCTCGCCCCGCCTGTTGGTGGAGTCTTCAACATCGGAGGACCCGCCGTGCCCTCGCTCCGCACTCCGTGCCTCATCCTCGCCGTCTACGCATCCGCCGCACTGGCTGACACCGCCGCCGCGCAAACCTCGATGATCCTCCCCGGACCATCGGGCCGCGCGCACGTGCGGTTCGAGATCCGCGTTCCCGCTTCGGTCCGCAACGAGCCGCTCACCGGCCGCGTGTACGTGATCTTCAGCGCCGACAGCATGCGCGAGCCGCGAACTCAGGTTGGTCGCGTCGGGGCGCCGCTGTTCGGACGCGATGTCGAACGGCTGGCGCCGGGCGCTCCCGCGAGCATCGACGGCAACACGCTCGGCACGCCGGTCTTTGATATGGCGGACATTCCGGCGGGCGATTACTGGATTCAGCCGTTCGTCAACGTGTACTCCGAGTTCAAGCGCGCCGACGGACATGTGGTCTGGATGCACGACGACCAGTGGGAAGGGCAGAACTGGGCGCGATCGCCCGGCAACATCTTCGGCGCACCGCGAAAGGTGCACTTCGATCCAAAGTCGCGCGCCGTTGTCAGCCTGGTGGCAGATAAGATCATTCCGCCAGTCGCAATTCCGGCCGACAACGAGTTCGTCCAACGCTTCAAGTTCCAGAGCCCTTCGCTCACGAAGTTCTGGGGTCGACCGATCTATCTCGGCGCAACGGTTCTCCTGCCGCGCGATTACAAGCAGTCGACGATCAGCTATCCGGTGAATTACATCCAGGGGCATTTCGGTCTCGGCGCGCCGTATGGATTCGACGCGCAAGGTGGGCGCGGTCGCGGCGCGCAGGGCCAGTCGTTCCACGACGCGTGGATGTCTGACAACTTTCCGCGCATCATCGCCGTGACGTTCCAGCACCCGACGCCGTACTTCGACGATTCGTACGCGGTGAACAGCGTGAATGGCGGGCCATACGGCGACGCCATCATGAACGAGTTGATTCCAGAGATCGAGAAGCGCTACCGCGCGATCAAGGAGCCGTGGGCGCGTTGGTTGTCCGGTGGATCGACAGGAGGCTGGGAAGCGCTCGCGCTTCAGATCTTCCACCCGGATTTCTTTGGCGGCACGTGGGCATCGTGTCCCGATCCGGTGACGTTCACGGATGTCGAGGGCGTGAACATGTACAAGGACGCGAACGCCTTCTACAAGAACTACAGCCAGTGGCAGCGCACGCCCACCGTCAACTCGCGCGAAGTGAATGGCGAGATCCGGCAGACCGCACAGCAGCGTTATTGGATGGAGCTGGTCAACGGCACGCACGGCCGCTCGGGGACCGGTCAGCAGGACATCTGGCAAGCCGTGTTTGGGCCGATCGGAAGCGACGGCTACTTCAAGCCGGCGGTCGACGCACGTACGGGTGCGATCGATCACACCGTAACGCAGTACTGGCGTGACAACTACGACCTGCTGTACTACCTGCAACGCAACTGGACCACCGTCGGGCCGAAGCTCGTCGACAAGCTGCACATCTACGTGGGGAACATGGACAGCTTCTTCCTCGACCGGGCGGTGCGCGAGCTCGAGGCGTGGATGAAGACGACGCAGAATCCGCACTACGAGGGATACTTCGTGTACGGCGATCAAAAGCCGCACTGCTGGAGCGGGCCGGGGAATTCCGCCGACCGCCTTCGCGAGATGGCCGAGTACGGGCTGCGGCACATGCCGCAGGGGACGACGACGCCGTGGTGGACGTATTGAATGCGCGACCACGCCCAAGGAGTTACACTAGGCCACCAGGCTCGACCACTTGAACTCCGCGCGGAGCCGCTGGCTTCGCATCGAGTGACCGATCCCGGGCGGGCCTGACCGGTCGTGTTCTTACGATCTCACCGCAGCTCCAGCACGACCACCGACCGCGGCGGCAACGTCACGCGCAGGCGGTCGCCGTGCAGGGCGGCGCCGCTGAATGCTGCAGGCGCAACGGCGTTCGGCTGCTCGAACGTGTTGT
>DATJKA010000019.1:0-4064 GCA_035491815.1 Gemmatimonadales bacterium
CGACGCGGGGGTGAGGGCAGGAAGTAGCACTGCTGGCGCCTGCGACCGAACCGCACCAAGTTTGCCGCGGCACCAACCCCCTCCTCGTGCACTCCACGGAACAACTCGCCACCGCCCTCGCGGGACGCTATCGCATCGAGCGCGCGCTCGGCGCGGGCGGCATGGCCACCGTGTACCTCGCGTCGGACCTCAAGCACGATCGCAAGGTCGCGATCAAGGTGCTCAAGCCGGAGCTTGCGGCGGTGCTCGGAGCCGAGCGGTTCGTGGTCGAGATCAAGACGACCGCGGCGCTCCAGCACCCGCACATCCTGCCGCTGTTCGACTCGGGCGAGGCGGACGGGTTCCTCTACTACGTCATGCCCTACATCCAGGGCGAGACGATCCGCGAGAAGTTGAATCGCGAAACGCAGTTCGGCGGCGACGAAGCGATCCGCATCGCGCGCGAAGTGGCGGACGCGCTGGACTATGCCCACCGACACGGCGTGATCCATCGCGACATCAAGCCGGAGAACATCCTGCTACATGATGGCCGCGCGATGGTGATGGACTTCGGCATCGCGCTGGCGGTGAGCGCGGCGGCGGGCGGACGGATGACCGAGACGGGCCTCTCGCTCGGCACGCCGCACTACATGTCGCCCGAGCAGGCGACGGCGGAAAAGGAGATCACGCCGCGAAGCGACGTCTACTCGCTGGCGAGCGTGCTGTACGAGATGCTCGCCGGCCAGCCGCCGCACATCGGCGGCGCGGCGCAGCAGGTGATCATGAAGATCATCACCGAGCAGGCGGCTCCGGTGAACACCATCCGCAAGAACGTGCCGCCCAACGTGGTCGCGGCGCTCGCCAAGGCGCTCGAGAAGATTCCGGCCGATCGCTTCGAGAGTGCCAAGGCGTTCGGCGACGCGCTCGCCAATCCGGCGTTCAGCACGGGCACGGACGGCGGCCGGGCGGCGACATCGCCCGCTGCGCAGCGGCGCTTCTGGATCCCCACCGTCGCCGCGGTGGTGCTGGCGATCGCGCTCGTAACGTCGTTGGTGCGCCGACCGAGCGCGTCACCGGAGAAAGCAATGCGATTCTCCGCGGTTCGGTTGGGCGAAGCAGGCGGTGAATTCGACGGCGGGCTGAGCATGTCCGCTGACGGTAGCATGATCGCGTACTTATCGACCGTGGGCGGCGTAAGCCGTGCCTATCAACGCGCGCTGAGCGACGTCAGCGCGCGCGCGCTACCAGGGACGGAAGGCGCGCGTGAACTGGCGGTCTCACCGGATGGAAAGGCGGTGGCCGTTCAGGGCGCTGACGACACGCTGAGGATCGTGCCGCTCGACGGCGGGCGCATTCGGCGCGTGATCAAGACGACGACGCCGGCCGGTATTGCGTGGAGCGCGAAGCACGGCCTGGTGTTGGGAATGCCGGCGTATTCGCGGACGATTTGGGGACTCACGCGCGTGGCGGAGAGCGGCGATACGTCGCTCACTGTGATCACGAGTCCCCGACCGGCGTCGATGCATCACGAACCACTCGTGCTCGACGACGGCGAGACAGTGCTTTACCTGGACATTCCCATGTCCAGTCGAAAGGACGCTCCGACGCGCATCGGGACGGGAACGCTGTCGGGCAATCAGTGGAGGGCGCTGGACCTTCGGGCCGACGCCATCGTCGGTGTTGCGAAGGGCATCCTTGTGTACCTCGACGGCGGCGCGATGATGGCGGTTCGCTTCGATGCGCGCGCGCGCCGCGTGGTGGGCGAGCCCGTCCGGATCAGCGGCGCGCCGGACGGCGTGAACGAAGCCGTGATGGCGAGCGACGGCACGCTGGCGATGCACGCGCGGTTCAACCGGTTTCAGGTTACGCTCGTGGACGAACACGGCGACGGTCAGGCGCTCCTTCCGGATACTGTCTCGTCGATCATTCCACGGTTCTCGCCCGATGGAAAGCGCGTGGCGATCAGCGCGCCGATCCGCGGTTCGCGCGGTGTGTGGATGGTGAACGTGGCCGACCGGACCATCTCGAGAACGGCGCTCTCGTCGGCCCTGGCACTCGACTGGACGCGCGATGGCCGGCGCGTGGCGGCGACGCTATACGATGGTCCCACCTGGCAATCGGCTGATGGCGCGGATGCAGCATCGCCCATCCCGTCGACGGGCGGGAAGCGGTTCTACAGCCTTGCGCTGTCGCCGGACGGTACGGTGGCGGTGCTCGTGACCGGCTTCGGTGAAGGCGGATTCAACCTGGTGTCACGCCGAATCGGCGGCGACACGACGGACACTCCGGTCGTCGCGACAGCGGCGAACGAGTACGCGCCGCGCTTCTCGCCCGATGGCCATTGGCTCGCCTACACGTCCGACGAGTCGGGCAGACCCGAGGTATACGTGCGGCCTTATCCGGAGAACGGCCCGCGCGTGCAAGTCTCGACCGAGGGCGGCAACCAGGCTGTCTGGTCCGGCGATTCACGGCACGTGTTCTATCGCAGCGGGCCAGCGTTCATGGCCGCCGACGTCGCAGCATCGGGCAGCTCACTGTCGGTCATCGCACGGCGGAAGCTGTTCGAGGGGAACTACTACGGCGCCGATCCCACGGCGCTCGCCGCGACGTACGACGTATCGCCAGACGGGCGCAGCTTCGTTGTGGGCCGCACGCTCGGCGAGGGTGCGGACGAGATCATCGTTTGGACGGGGTGGCTGCACGAGCTCGAGGCCCAGTTGGCAGGGCGGCGGCAGTAGTTCTGGGCGGGGATGCGAGCGGGGGCGGTAGGAGCACATCCACTGTTGGTACGGGCGATGGGCAGGCTCACTTTGCCGCGCGAATGGCCCACGCGCCCGATCGCCCGCCGCTCGTCCAGGTGCCTCTGACGATCGTTCGGGCGGCGGCCTCGAACAGCTCGCCAAACCGCGCGGTCGCGTCGAGCGCGATGCTCGAGGTCCACGCGCCGGCGTAGTCTTCAGCGCGACCGGTAACGTTCGCTCGCCAACGGCCGGTCCATCCGCCGGCGGACTTTGCGGCTGACCATCCGCCATAAGCCACGATCGCGCCCTGCGCATTGGCGAGCGTCCACGTTCCGATGAAGCTGCCATGGACCGTGTCCGGGACCGCGGTCCATCCACCGACGAAGCTGCTGCTGCCGTTGTTCGCGCTCCACGTGCCCGACAGCGCGCCCTGGCCGACGACGAGGGTGTCCCGACGACCGGTCGCCTGCGCACCGGAGCTACCGATCGCGACGAGGATCAGGAGAGACAGGATAGAGAAATGTCTTCGAAGCATGGCAGGTGGAGGCCGAACACTGTGGACAGGGATCTCATGACTCTGACGATCGAATCTACAGGCGCAGTTTCTCGCCGAGCACCGGATACCGCCGGCAGGGGAAAAATTGGTGTCTGACCCTAATTGCCGACGTCGCCGAGTCTTGGAACACAGGGGTAGTGTGATCCGCTCGCGATCGCGATCTTCGGGGCGATGACGATTCCCCCTCCCCTTCCCTTGACCACCGCGCTGGCCGAGCGCTATCGCGTGGAGCGCGAGCTGGGCGCCGGCGGCATGGCGACCGTGTACCTCGCCCACGATTTGAGGCACGATCGCAGCGTCGCGATCAAGGTCCTGCACCCGGAGCTGGGCGCGGCGCTCGGCGGCGAGCGGTTCCTGAGCGAGATCAAGACGACCGCGCGGCTGCAGCATCCGCACATCCTGCCGCTGCTCGACTCGGGCGACGCGGGCGGCTTGTTGTACTACGTGATGCCGTACGTGCCGGGCGAAACGCTGCGCGCGCGCCTGGAACGCGAGCGGCAGCTGCCGATCGACGACGCGTTGCGCATCGCGCGCGAGGTGGCCGACGCGCTCGGCGCGGCGCACGCGCTCGGCATCGTACATCGCGACATCAAGCCCGAGAACATCCTGCTGCAAGGCGGACACGCGCTCGTCGCCGACTTCGGCATCGCGCTCGCCGTGCAGCAGGCGGGTGGACCGCGCATGACGCAGACGGGGCTCTCGCTCGGGACGCCGCAGTACATGAGCCCCGAGCAGGCGATGGGCGAGCGCACGATCGACGCGCGGGCCGACATCTACGCGCTCGGCGC
>DATJKA010000020.1:0-150416 GCA_035491815.1 Gemmatimonadales bacterium
ATCGCCCCGTCGTCGGTGGCGGGCGAAGCCAGCGACAGCGTCAGATGTCCCGGCTCTGGCGGCGCCGGCGGCGGAGGCGCGTCGGTGGGACCGCCGCACGACAGAGCCGCGCAGAGGGCGATCAGATAGGCCGCGCATCTCGTGCGCGTCATGGTGTTCCTCCGCCCTGCTTCAGCAGCGTGTAGTACGCGCGAAAGTCCCCGACGTCATAGCGGCCGTTCCGGTTGCCATGCTCATCGAGGTACTGCCGCTCGGCGCCGGTGAGGATGGCGCCGGGTCGAGCCAGCTCGCGGGCGGCCCGCTCGAGCGTCAGGTGGTCCGCTGCCGTGGGCAAGCGCGTGATGCGCAAGGTGTATGGCTTGGGGCCACCGAACCAGCTGCCGACCCGCACGTAGTACGTCTGGCTCGCGCGCGTTGCGTAGCTGATGTGCGGATACGCCGTGAGGCGCGCGTCACTGGACGCGAGTCGCGTGCCATCAGCCGCAAGCAGCTCGAGGGTGGGTAGATCGGCTCCCGCCAGGTCGAACACAATGGTCTGGTCACGCGTCGCGTCGAATCGAAAGACGTCCAGGTCGCCGGCCCTGCATGAGAACCCGGTGATGGCGGTGTCGCTCCCGATCGTACGCGCCATTGCCGGCGCGTCGTTCGGCTCCGCCTCGGCGGCATCGACTGGACACACGCCGACGGGCTGAATCGGAAGACCGGGCGCGCGGATCGCAGCGTGGTTGAGCTCGAGCAGGCGGCCTTGGTCAAGGATGTACAAGTGGCTGTTCGTCGTACCGTCGGCGTCGCGACCGAAGGTCAGATTGTGAGCGTTGTGCGGCCACCAGGCAAACGTGTCGGCCACCATGCTGCCGTCAATGCGGTGCAGCGAAACGCGCGGCGTCCCCCGCCTCCGCACGCGCGATGACACGCCGTCGTCGGCCACGTAGATGTTGCCCAGCGTGTCGAAGACGAAGCTGTTGATCTGCGACGGCTCGTCGTGTTTGAGCACGAGCTCGGGGACACCGGCGCGGAAGCGGTAAATCGCATTGTCGGCCGCGAAATACGGATCCCCAGAGGGGCCAATCCTCAAGTCGAAGGCCCTGAGATCGGTGAGGTGAAACGACTGCATCAAGTGACCGTCGAGGGCGTACTGGTAGATCCACGTCGTGCCCGTCCATCCATTGACGACCCACATGGCATCCGTTGTTACGGCGAGGCCGCTGGCGCCCATGTCCAGCGTGACGAACGGCTCCGTCAGACTGGGCGGTACAAACTTCGTGATGCTCCAACCGTTCAGCACCAGCATGTTGCCCCATGGGTCCCAGGCGACGGAGACCGCAGCGGATATGCCCGGGGGGTTAAAGCGCGCCAACGTTCCGTCGAGGCTCAGGCGACCGAGGACGTCGTTGCCGGGCGGACCCCAGAAATTGCCATGTGTATCGACCGCCATGTTGCCCACACCTTGTGGCGCGCGAACAATCGGCGGATCGCCTGGACCCGGACGGAACTCACTCTCGCCCACCCGCAGACGATAACTGTAGCCTACCCCGCCACGCTCACTCACGGCGTTGAGGTAGTACGTCCCCGTCGTTCGCACCATGTAGCGCTTCGGGCCGAAATCGTTCTGGACCTCAGCATCGAGATTCTCACCGCTCGGACCCAGTAGATGAACCGCGGGCAGGTCAGGAAAGTAGTGCCCGTTCCCTAGGTAGCCGTCCATCGAGAACTCGAACACCGTCCCCGCAGTCAGCCTGAGTTCATAGAAGTCCTGATCCCCTGTGGGGCACCACAGTCCATCGACCGTCGAGCCCAGGGTGATCGGTGTCGCCCGCTGCAGCGAATCGTTCGGTTCGCCGAAATTCTCGGGACACCTGCGCGCGGCAAAGTTCAGCGTGTACGTGACGACATCGCCGAGTGCTTCGGAGCCCAACGTGACGCGCAGGTAGTAAGGCCCTGTCGCGGGTACGACGTAGGTCAATTGGGGGTCTTCCGCCTGCCAGCGCCGACCGTCGGCTACTCTGGTGACCCCGTCTGCCGCAAACAGCGTCAAGTATAGGTTGCCGTCATCGCAGGTCTCGCACCCTGAACCGGCGACTTGAAGTGTATCTCCCTGGGTGAGATGCACGAGCCAGTAATCGAAGCCGTCACTTCCCGAGCTCGTCCCTACTCGCCCGGTCGCAGGTCGATGTAAATCGGCCGTATCCGCCGTCGCCGGCGTGTTATTAGGCTCGGTCTCTTCGACGGGCGTTTGTGCAAATGCGGGAAGGGCATGCACGAGCATGCTGAGAACGACGCTTGCGGCGATAGAAACGCGCATGCCCTGACCGGCCACCAAGAGGTTGCCAATCAGGGCAGCAAGAAGCGTTCCCCTAGAGCGTCGGGATTAGATCCCGCGCCGCCGGCCTCCCCCGCCGCGCAACGGCCGAGGACCCATCCGTCCGCCACCCATCTGCCCGCGCTCGCGCTGCATCCGCATCTCGCCGACGCGCTCCATGAAGCGTTCGCGCAGCTGGAGGAATTGGGCGCGCTGCACCGGCGTGAGATAGCCCTGCATCTCGCGGTCCTCATCCTGATCGATCTTCATCATCTGCTCACGGCCTGACCGCAGCCCTGCCATCAGCTTGTTGACGCTGTCCGCATTGGCGGAGACGCCCGGCCGCATCTGGTCACTCAGCGCGTGCCGCCGCTCCGCTTGTTGCTGCGCCAGTGAACGCCGCTGTGCACCGAACCGCTCCTGTGTGGTCCGGAGCTTACCGGCTTGATCGTCTGACAGGCCCAGCTCGTCCTTCACCCGCGCGCTGAAGCGCTGTTCGATCTGCGCGCGCAGCCGGCCCGCCTCGGCGGTGTCGGTCGTTTCGGGCTGCTGCGCCCGGAGCGCTGGCGCCGCCAGCGTGGCGGCCAGTCCCACCATCCACAGTCGCTTCATCTATCCCTCCAAAGAACGCAGCACCGCACGCAGTTGCTGCGGGTCGAGTTGACGAAGATCCGTCGTGCTATCCGGGACGGCGACGTTGTCGGTCGTGATGATATCGTCGAGCGAGGTCAGGACGTCGCGCAGCTCGTCGGTCGAGAGGTCGCCCAGATCATCCGCGACGAGGTGAGGGGTGTGCCGGCTCACCCCGGGGGTGTGCCCCGGGGTCGCCAATTGCTGCCGCAGCACCAACCCACCCCCGACCACGACTACCAGTGCTGCGGCAATACGCAGCCACGTCTGCGAGATCCATGCGGTCCGGCGCACCGGCTCCTCGCGAAGCCGCGCCACGACCTTCTGCGCGGTCGCTTCCACATTCAGCCGCTCCGCCGCTCGCGCCCCGAGTTTTCGTGCCAGCTCGTTCAACCGCTCTTCAGTCATTTCACGATCTCCTTCAGTCGCCGCACCGCATGATGGTAGTGCACGCGGGCCGCCCCAGACGTCGTTCCTAACGCTGCTGCGATGTCGTCGTATTCCATGCCCTGTTGCGCGCGCAACAGAAATACTTCGCGCTGCAGGCGCGGCAGTTTTTGCAACCCCGCCGCGAGCAGCGCTTCCGATTCGCTCGCCTCGGCGTGCTGGTGCGGGTCGCCCCGCACATCGCGCACGCCCTCGTCCAGCGGTAACACTCGCCGCCGCGCCGCGCGCCGGCCGAAATCCTTCAGCACGTTCCCGCCGATCGTGAGCAGCCACGTCCGAAACTGGCACTGGCCGCGAAACCGATCGACGCTGCGGAACGCGCGGATGAACGTCTCCTGCACCACGTCATCCAGGTCCGCGTCCGGCGCCCCCGCCCCGGCGAGAAAGCGTGCCAAGGGCCGCGCGTGGCGCTCGACCAACGCCGCCGCCGCCCGCTCGTCCCCGCGTTGCCACGCCGCGATCAACGCGGCATCGCTCGGCGGATCAGCCGTGACCGGCTGCGGTAGTGACATGGAGTCTGGTGCTTGGACGCGCATCCTATCCCGATATTAAGTGATTAGTCCCACCTTGCCCCGGTTCAGACCCGAAACTAGCTTCACATTCGAACGATCGTTCGAACTCAATGCGACCATACGACGAACGTTTGGACCACCTGCTCGCCCGCGCCGCGCGCGTGTTCGCGGAGAAGGGCTATCACCCCACGTCGATGCGAGACCTTGCCGCCGCCAGCGGCATGTCGCTGGCCGGGATGTACTACTACGTCCGCGGCAAGGAAGACCTGCTCGCGCTCATCCAGGAGCGCTGCTTCACGCAGGTCTTGGACGGCGCCCGCCGGGCCGTGGCGGGGGCGCGGGACCCGCAGGACAAGCTGCACGCCTTCATCCGCCATCACGTGGAGTTCTTTGCCGACCATATGGCGGAGATGAAAGTGCTGTCGCACGAGGCGTCGCCCAAGAGCGTCAGCACGATCAAACGGCGCTACGTCGATCTCCTGGAATCGATCCTCAAGGAAGCGGCGCCTGAGCAGAGTGCCACGCACCGCAGCGCGACGACCTACATCCTCTTCGGGATGATGAACTGGATCTACAACTGGTACAAACCGGACGGGCAAATCGACCCGGCCCGGCTGGCCGATCTCATGGCGAGCATCTTCCTCGGCGGTTTCGTCGAGACTCATTCGGAGGCGAACTGATCTCATGGCAACGATGACCGAACCTCAAGTCAAAGCGCTCGTGCAGTTCCGTGTCGAGGATGGACTCGCCATCATCGAGCTCGACGATCCCCCGGCGAATACCTACACCTATGAAATGATGCGCCAGCTCGACGAGGCGATTCTCCGCGCGCGCTTCGACGACACGGTGCACGTCATCGTCATCCGCGGCCACGGCGACAAGTTCTTCTCGGCGGGCGCGAACATCGGCATGCTGAACACCGTTACGCCGCGCTTCAAGTACTTCTTCTGCCTGCACGCCAACGAGACGTTGAATCGGTTGGAGCAGACGCCGAAGCTCACGATCGCGGCGCTGAATGGCCATACCGTCGGTGGCGGTCTCGAGATCGCCATGGCCTGCGACGTCCGCGTGGCCAAAGAGAATGCCGGCAAGATCGGCCTGCCCGAAGTGAACCTCGGCGTCCTCCCCGGCACCGGCGGCACGCAGCGCCTGGCGCGCATCGTCGGCAAGCCGCTGGCGATCGAATTGATGATCAAAGGCGAGCTGTTCTCGTTCGACCGGGCCAAGGAAATCGGCTTGGTCAACGAAGTGTTCGATGCGAAGACGTTCTGGGAGCAGGTCCTGCTCTACGCCCGGCAGTTCTGCCCGCCGCATAAGGCCTCGAAGGCCGTCGGCCTCATCAAACGGTCCGTGCAGTCCGGTGCCGAGGTACCGTTCGAGTCCGGCCTCGCGATCGAGCGCGAGCTCCAGCAACAGCTGTTCCAGAGCGAGGACGCCAAGGAAGGCATCGCGGCGAATCAGGAAAAGCGCATGGCGGAGTTCAAGGGGAAGTGAAGACCGATCTCTTCATCAATAACGAGTGGCGGCCGGCGAGCTCGGGCAAGCGGTTCCCCGTCGAGAACCCCGCGACCGAAGAGAACCTGGGCGACGTCGCAGCCGGCGATGCGGCAGACATCGACAACGCGGTCCGCGCTGCCAAAACGTGCTTCGAGTCCGCGGCCTGGCGCGATATGTCAGCCCGCAAGCGCGGGCGACTGCTCAGCAAGGCGGCGGATCTGCTCGAGGCCCGGCTCGATGAAGTCGCACGACTCGAGACGGCGCAGAACGGTAAGACGCTGTTCGAATCGAAGATCGAAATCGGGATGACGGTCAACACCCTGCGCTATTACGCCGGGTGGACCGACAAGATCGTCGGCGACACGCTGCCGGTCGATGGTCCCTTCTTCACCTACACGTTGCGCGAGCCGATCGGCGTGGTGGGCGCGATCGTGCCGTGGAATTTCCCGCTCAACATCGCGAGCTGGAAGTTCGCCCCCGCCCTCGCGGCGGGGTGCACGGTGGTCCTCAAGCCCGCGTCCGAAACGCCGCTGACCGCCCTGCTCTTTGCCGAGATCGCGATGGAGGCTGGCTTACCCGCCGGCGCGTTCAACGTCGTACCGGGCGGAGGATCGACTGCGGGCGCAGCACTCGCGCGTCACCCCGACGTCGACAAGATCTCCTTCACCGGCTCGACCGAAGTCGGCCGGCAGGTCATGAAGATGGCGGCCGAGACGAACAAGCGTGTGACGATGGAGCTCGGCGGCAAGAGCCCGAACATCATTTTTGCCGACGCCGATCTGAAAGCCGCGGTGCGGGGCGCGCAGACGGGGATCTTCTACGGCAAGGGCGAGGTCTGCGCCGCCGGCTCGCGGCTCCTCGTCGAGAAGTCGGTGCACGACCAAGTCGTCGAGCAGTTGGCCGAGGGGGCGAAGAAGCTCACGCCGGGCGATCCGCTCGACAAAAACACGCGGCTCGGTGCGCTCGTCTCCAGGAAGCAGCAGGAGACCGTGCTCTCGTACATCAAGAAGGGTGTGGATGAGGGGGCGCAGCTCGTCGCGGGTGGCAAGGCGGCGAAGCCGAACGGCAAGGGCTACTACGTGGAGGCGACGGTATTCGATGCCGTGCAGCCCGAGATGACGATCGCGCGCGAGGAAATCTTCGGTCCGGTGCTCGCGGTGCTGACGTTCGACGATTTCGAGCAGGGCGTGCAGCTCGCGAACCACACCATGTACGGCCTGGCGGCGGGCATCTGGACCAAGGATATCCAGAAGGCTCATCGCGCCGCGAAGGCCATCCGTGCCGGCACCGTTTGGATCAACAGTTACAACTTCTACGATTCGGGGGCGCCCTTCGGGGGCTTCAAAGCTTCGGGATTTGGTCGCGATCTCGGGCGTGAAGCCCTCGACGGCTATCTCGAGACGAAAACGGTCTGGGTGGGCCTATGAATCGTGCGTGCGGCGTGCGGCATGCCGCGTAGCGAAGCGTACATCTCGGTCGCCCTGCGGACGCCGGTGGGCAAACACGGCGGGTCGCTCGCGAATGTGCGGCCCGATGATCTTGCCGCGATTCCAATCAAGGCGGTGGTCGAGCGCTCCGGCGTCGATCCGCAATCGATCGACGACGTGATTCTCGGTTGCGCCAATCAAGCGGGCGAAGACAACCGCAACGTCGCGCGCATGGCGCTGCTTCTCGCCGGCCTGCCTGTCGAAGTGCCGGGCCAGACGGTGAATCGACTCTGCGGCTCCGGGTTGCAGGCGGTGGCGAGTGCCGCGCAGGCGATCAAGGCTGGAGAGGGCGAGACGTTCATCGCGGGCGGGGTCGAAAGCATGACGCGCGCCCCGTATGTGATGCTCAAGCCGAGCGAGCCGTTCAGCCGCAAAACGCCCGAGGTAGCGGACACGACGGTGGGCTGGCGCTTCACCAATCCGAAAATGAAGAAGGAATGGACCATCGCCCTCGGCGAGACGGCCGAGGTCGTCGCCGAGCGCTACAGAATCAGCCGCGCTGAGCAAGATGCGTTTGCCGTCGAAAGCCAGCGTCGCGCCGAGCAAGCGCTGAAGGCATGTGTGTTTACGGACGAGCTCGTGCCGGTGCCGCTGCCTGACGGGTCGACCTTTGCGAAAGACGAATACCCGCGGCCGGGCACGACGCTCGAGTCCGTGGCGAAGCTCAAGCCCGCGTTCAAGAAGGACGGGACAGTGACGGCCGCAAGCTCCAGCGGAATCAATGATGGCGCGGCCGCCCTGCTCGTGACGGGCGGACGGGCCGATGGACGGACGAGCGGTAAACCCCTCGCGCGAATCGTGTCGACCGCTGTGGCCGGTGTCGACCCGAGTTGCATGGGCCTGGGTCCAATTCCCGCCACGAAGAAAGCGCTGGGGCGCGCCGGGCTGACGATCAAGGACATCGATCTCGTCGAGCTGAACGAAGCATTCGCCGCTCAGGCGATTGCCTGCATCCGCGAGCTGAAGCTCGACCCCGAGACGGTGAACATCTATGGCGGCGGCATTGCGCTCGGTCATCCGTTGGGTTGTACCGGTGCGAAGCTGTTGACGACACTCGTCCATGCCTTAACACGCCATAAGACGCAGTTCGGATTGGTGACCATGTGCATCGGCGTCGGCCAAGGCATCGCGATGATCGTGGAGCGGGTCTAGTGGCCGCCTACGAGCGCATTCTCGTCGAGATCAACGATCACGTCGGGACGATCACGCTCAACCGGCCCGAGAAGCTCAACGCGTTCGATCCCGACATGTGCGACGACCTGCTGGAAGCGCTGCGCATGACGGCGAGCGCCGACCACGTCCGGGTCATCGTCCTCACGGGCGCGGGGCGCGCGTTCTGCGCCGGCGCCGATCTCGGCGTGCTCGGCAGTCAGGGCGATCAGCTCGTGCGTGCCGGCAAGGAAATCGCGCTCACGATTCGGAATGCACCAAAGCCCGTGCTCGCGGCCGTGAACGGCCCCGCCGCCGGCGGCGGAGCTAACCTCGCGCTCGCGTGCGACTACCGCCTGGCCTCGGATCAAGCGTCGATCGGGCAGGTATTTCACAAGCTCGGACTGACCGTGGACTGGGGCGGCAGCTATTTCCTGCCTCGCCTCACCAGCGTCTCGAAGGCGTTAGAGCTGGTGTGGAGTGCGCGCATGGTGCCCGCCGGTGAAGCGACGCAGCTCGGCTTGTTCGATCGCGTGGTGGCGCATGCGTCGCTCGGCGCGGAAGCGCGGAGTCTCGCGGAGCAATGGGCGGCGATGACGCCACTCGCGGTTCGGAAAGCCAAAGCCGCGCTGTATCGGTCGGAACGCAGCACGCTCGAGCAGATGCTGGACGTCGAGATTGCCGATCAGATCGCACTGTTCGCGACTACCGAAGCACGCCAACTCATAAGGAACCGCTGAAATGGTCCGCAAACTCCACAACTTCGACGACTGGATCGATTACTTCAGGTACTGGCAGGACTCGATCGGGCTGCCGCAGGGCGCCGTGCGCGACTTCAAGTTCGAGGCGAAATTCGGCGACCCCGAAGTCCCGCACATCGAGTTCGGCCACTACAAGGGCCAGCGGAAATGGCCGACCGTGATGCACATCCCCGATCAGCGCATCCGTGACGCGCTGCTCAACCTCATCGTCTATCAAGGCGATACGGAGTTCGCGTCCGTCGAGCAGCAGCGCAACCTGCTCCACCATGCGCCGTCCGACTACGACTTGCTCTCGCTGCAGCGGGTGATGACCGAGGAGATGCGCCACGGCTGGCAGATGTCCTACCTGCTCTGCCAGCATTTCGGCGACGAAGGCAAGCGCGAAGCGGCCAAGCTGCTCGAGCGCCGCGCCGACGAAGGCGAGCGCTTGCTCGGCTCATTCAACGAAATCGTCGACAACTGGCTCGACTTCTTCACCTACACGCAGTTCATCGACCGCGACGGCAAGTTCCAGCTCAAGATGCTGTCGGTCTCGGCGTTCGATCCGCTGTCGCGCTCCATGGGACCGATGCTGAAGGAAGAGTCTTTCCATCTCGGCACCGGCAACAACGGTCTGCTGCGGATCGTGAAAGCGGGCAAGATGCCGCCCGAGGTGATCCAGCGCTTCTTCTATAAGTGGATTCCGACGGCGTTCGATCTCTTCGGGACCGACAACTCCTCGTCGGCGCATTGGGCCTATGTGTGGGGGCTCAAGGGTCGCTATGACGAGCGCGAAACACCGACCAATGGGCACGAGCCCGACAAGAGCAAGCTCAACGAGCTCGCCCGCAATCTCTATCGCCAGGAGATCGTGAAGCTGGTCGAGCGGCTGAACATGTTCATCCCGGAGCGCGAGCGGCAGCTCAAGGTGCCGGATCTCAAGTTCAACCGGCGGATCGGCATGTACGCCCACCAAAAGTTCACGGTCGACGGCGTGCCGATCGACGCGGAGAAGTATTCCGCGTATCTGGAAACCGTCCTGCCGCGGCCGGAAGACATCGCGGTCGTCCACGACATCGAAAAAGAGCCGGACTGGATCGAACCGAAGAAGGCCGACAGTCTCCAGCAGTGACGCGCCCGCTCGTCATTGCCCACCGGGGCGCCTCCAGCATCGAGTTGGAGAACTCCCTGGCCGCCTTCCGTGCCGCGGCCGGCCAGGGGGCGGACGGCGTGGAGCTCGACGTCCACAACACGATCGACGGCGAGCTCGTCGTTCATCACGATCCGTCGGTGCTCGGTTTGCCGATCGCGCAGGCGCGTGCGAAAGACCTCGCCGCCCTGCCCCTGGCCAACGGTGAGCCGATTCCGACGCTCGCGCAGGCCCTCGATGTCCTGGGCAAACTGAAAGTCTTCGTCGAGGTGAAAGTGGTCGACCCCAAGTGGGATGATCGGCTGCTGGCGATCCTCGACAACGGTCCGAACCCGTCCGGGTACGCGATCCACAGCTTCGCTTTTCACGTCGTGCGCCGCCTGGCCGAGAAGCGGCCGTCGTTGCCGTGCGGCGTGCTGTCGGAGGTCGAGACGCGCGATCCCGCCCGGACGCTCGCGGACGCCAAGGCCACGACACTTTGGCAGGAACGTTCCACGCTTGATGAAACGCTTGTAACCCGGGTCCACGACTTGGGGGCGAAAATCATCGCCTGGACCGTAGACAACCCCAGCCTCATGGAACCGCTCGTACGCTGGGGCGTGGATGGGATCTGCACCAATCATCCGGAGCGGGCCCGCCGTATCGTCGACGCCTTCCGCGCGACATGAGTCCCAACACAACCCGCGTCGCGGTCATCGGCGCCGGCACGATGGGGCACGGCATCGCGTACGTCGCGGCGCTGGCCGGTTGCGACGTGCGACTCACCGACGCTCGCGCCGAGGCGCTGCCGCACGCCATCGAGAAAATCGCGGCGCTGCTCGCGAAGGGCCTCGAGCGTGGGAAAATCACCGAGGACGATCACGCGGCGATCCGCGCTCACTTGCGCGCTGAGCCGCAGCTCGCCGTCGCGGTCCAGGGGGCCGACGTCGTCATCGAAGCCGTAGTCGAGGATCTCGCAATCAAGCGGCGGCTGTTCGTGGAGATCGAGCAAGCCGCGCCGCGTGAGGCACTGCTGGCGTCGAACACGTCGTCGCTGTCGATCGCGGAGATTGCGTCTGGTCTGCGCCAGCCCGGCCGGCTCGTCGGCATGCATTTCTTCAATCCCGTGCACGTCATGAAGCTGGTGGAAGTCGTGAGTCACGGGGCTGCCAGTCCGGCCGCGGTCGAGCGCGCCGAGGAGTTCGCGCGCCGGCTGGGCAAAGAGCCGATCGTCGTCAAGGATTCGCCCGGGTTCGCATCGAGCCGCCTCGGGGTCGTTCTCGGCCTCGAGGCGATGCGCATGCTCGAGCAGGGCGTCGCCAGCGCAGCGGACATCGACAAGGCCATGGAGCTCGGCTACAACCACCCCATGGGACCGCTGAAGCTCACGGATCACGTCGGCCTCGACGTACGACTCGCCATCGCGGAATATCTGCACCGGACGCTGCACGAGCCGCAGTACCAGCCGCCGCAGATCCTGCGCGACAAGGTCAATCGTGGCGAGCTGGGACGGAAAACGGGAAAGGGGTTCTACTCCTGGAGCGATTGAGTCGCATCACCGACGTCCACATCCACGTCCAGCCCTATCGCGACCTCAAGCCCAAAGTCCAGGAGACGATGCGCAGAGGGAAGGAGGCGCATTGGGACTTCCTGATCTCGTTGATGAATGATCCCCGCGCGCTGCTCGACGTGATGGACCGCGCCGGCGTCTGGCGCGCCGGCCTCGTCAATTATCCGAGTCCCGACATCATGGGGTTCGACAACTCCACGAACACGTTCGCGGCGAAGTACGCGCGGGCCAATCCCGAACGGCTGCTGCCTTACGGCGGCGTGCACGCGCGCTACACGAAGGATCCCGCCGGCGACGTGGACGGGCTGATCGACGAGGGGATCCGGCTGCTCAAAGTCCACCCGCCGCATCAAGGATTCGCCGCCAATGCCTACACGGAGGGGCTGGAGGCGCTCGGCAAGATCTACCGCCGGTGCGAAGAGCGCGGCCTTCCGGTCATGATCCATACGGGGACGTCGATCTTCCCCGGCGCCCGCTCGAAGTACGGCAATCCCATGGAGCTGGACGACGTCGCGATCGATTTTCCCGACTTGCAGATCGTGATGGCACACGGCGGCCGGCCGCTGTACATGGAGGAGGCGTTTTTCATCCTGCGACGTCACAGACAGGTCAGGCTCGATGTATCGGGCATTCCGCCCTCCAAATTGCTGGAGTACTTTCCCCGCCTGACGGAGATTGTGGACCGCGTCCTGTGGGGCACCGATTGGCCGAGCCCCGGTGTGAAGGACCTGCGGCAAAACATCGATCAGTTCCTGGCCCTGCCGCTCGCGCCCGAGCAGCAGCGAGCCATCCTCGAAACCAACGCCCTTGCGCTCTTTCCTGCGGAGCCGTGATCTCATGCGCACCCTGGTGCTCTTCGTGTTGGCCCTCCCTGCCGGTCTCATGGCGCAACGTCGCCAGACGACCGCTCCCCCGGCGCCGGTGGAACCGCCCGGCCATATCGCGTTCGAAGAGTTCACGCTGCCGAACGGTCTGCGCGTGATCTATTCGGAGGATCACTCGACTCCGATCGTCTCGGTCGACGTGTGGTACGAGACGGGCTCGCGCAACGAGCGGCCCGGCCGCTCCGGCTTCGCGCACCTGTTCGAGCACATGATGTTCCAGGGCTCGGCGCACGTCAAAAAGGCCGAGCACAGCCGGTTGATGGAGCGCGCCGGCGGCCAGGACAACGGCTCGACGACCGAGGACCGGACCAACTACTTCGAAACGGTGCCGTCGAACCGGCTGAACCTCGCGCTGTGGGCGGAGGCGGATCGCATGCGGTCGCTCGCGATCACGCAGGAGAACTTCGAGAACCAGCGCCAGGCGGTGAAGGAGGAGCGGCGGCTGCGCATCGACAATCAGCCGTACCAGGGGGCGTTCACCGACGGACTGACGTGGCCGTTCGACAGCACGAGCTGCTTCCCGTACGCGCACACGGTGATCGGGTCGATGGCGGATCTCGATTCGGCGAAGCTGCCGGACGTGCAGGCCTTCTTCGACACGTACTACGCGCCGAACAACGCGACGCTCGTCGTCGTGGGCGACTTCGCGCCGGCCGAGCTGCGGCAGCTCGTCAACCAATATTTTGCGGGTGTGCCCAGTCATCCTGCGCCCGAGGCGCCGCGCTGCGACGTGAATCCGAACCCCACCGCGCGCCGGCGCGAGGTGCATGACGCGCACGCGAATCTCGACGCGGTGGTGCGGATCTATCGCGTGCCGGAGCACCGCAGCCCCGACACGCCCGCGCTCGAGGTCCTCAACATCATCCTCGGTCAGGGCGAGAGCTCGCGCCTCAACGTCGCGGTGGTGCGCCGCGCCAAAGCGGCGGTGGCGACGGGCACGATCATGAATCCGTACGGCTCCCGCAACGGCCCCGGCGTCTGGGTGACGTACGGCATCGTCAATCAAGGCATTTCCGCCGACACGCTGGACAGGCTGATCGGCGTGCAGTTGGACAGCATCCGCACCAACGGCATCAGCGCCGACGAGCTCGAGAAGGCGAAGAACGCGCTGCGGGCAGGATTCATCGGCAACCGGGAGACGACGTTGGGCAAAGCCGAAGAGCTCCACCACTATCGGACATTCCACACCTCGCTGGACGAGATCAACACCGATCTCGACCGGATGCTGGCCGTCACGAGCGATGATGTGAAGCGCGTGGCCAACGCGTATCTCGGGCCGAACAACCTGACGTTGGTGATTGTGCGAGCAGGTCCGGCGGCGGGAGGCTCTCAATGAAAGCGGTTCAGCGGTTGAGCGGTTTGGCGGTTGGAACGGCAGCGGTTGGAACGGTGGTGGCGGTGATACTAACCGCCCAACCGCTCAACCGCTTGACCGCCCAAGAACCATTCCCCACCAAAGCCCCCGCCCCCGCGCGGCTGCGGCCCGTGCGCTTCCCGCCGTTCCAGGAAGTCGCGCTGCCGAACGGCATGACGCTGGTGCTGGTCGAGAACCACGAGCAACCGACGCTCTCGGTGAGCCTGAGCTTCCGTGCCGGGACGATCTACGATCCCGCCGGCAAGGAAGGCGTGGCCGCGTTGACGGCCGAGCTGTTGACCAAAGGCACGCCCACCCGCACCGCCGATCAGATCTCGGCCACGATCGAAGGCGTGGGCGGCAGCATCGGCGCGAGCGCGGGCGACGACTTCTTCACCGTCTCGACCGACGTGTTGAGCGATCACGCCGAGCTCGCGTTCACGCTGCTTGGCGACGTGGTCCGTCATCCGACGTTCCCGGACGACGAGCTCGAGCTCGCACGCACCCGCTTCCTGTCGTCGCTCGAGGTCGAGCTGTCGCAGCCCGAGAACGTCGCGGCGCGGGCGTTCGACAAGGAGATCTACGGCAGCAATCCGTACGGCCGGAATTCGACGGCAACGTCCTACAAGGCGATCACGAAGAACGACGTCGTGACATTCGCGTCGCGGCGGCTGCGCCCCGGTGGCGCGCTGCTGGTCGTCGCGGGCGACATCACGCTGGCCCAGGCGCGCGCGCTCGCGAACACCGCGTTCGGCTCGTGGCGCGGCGCGGCGGCGCCCGTGACGCTCGGCCCTGCGGCGCCGGTCAAGCGCTCGACCGACATCTTGCTCGTCGACCGGCCGGGATCGGTCCAATCGAACATCATCCTCGGCAACACGACGTTCTTGCCGACCGACACCACGTACTATCCGGCCCGCATCGCCGCCCACGTGCTGGGCGGCGGCAGTGATTCCCGACTGTTCATGATTCTGCGCGAGCAGAAGAGCTGGACGTACGGCTCCTACGCCGCGCTGCGGCGCAACCGTGGCATCGGCTACTGGGAAGCGACGTTTGAAGGCCGCACCGAGGTCACCGACAGCGCGCTCACCGAGCTGCTGCACCAAGTCGATCGCGTGCGGACCGAGGCGATTCCCGACAGCGAGCTGACGGCGGCCAAGGGGTTCCTCGTCGGCTCCTTCCCCCTCACGATCGAGACGCCGCGGCAGATTGCGCAGGTGGTCACGACCGCGCGGCTCTTGGGCCTCGGCCCCGACTACATCCAGCGCTATCGCGAGCGTCTCAATGCCGTGAGCGCTGCGCGCGCCAAGGCGGCGGCACAACGCGTATTCCGGCGCGACGCGCTCACCATCGTCGTCGTGGGCGATGCCAAGGCGCTGTATGACAAGCTCAAGGCGATCGCGCCGGTGCGGCTCGTGGACGTGGAGGGGAAGCCGATGGATCCGGCGCAGCTCAACCCGACGGCCACGGCGGTCGCGTTCGACAAGAGTCAGATCCTCGCGCACAGCGACAGCTTCCAGGCCCTGGTGCAGGGCCAGGCGTTCGGCGCGCAAACCGCCAAGGTGGAAATGAGCGGCGACTCGATCATCTATACCGAGACGACCGCAATCGGTCCGTTCCAGCAGCAGTCGCGCGTCGTCCTGAACGGCGATCTCTCGATGCGCCGCACCGACCAGACGGGCACGGTGCAGGGTCAGCACACGGAGATCCATCTGACCTACGCGGACGGCCGCGTCAAAGGGACGTCGATGACGCCGCAGCCGAGCGGCACGCCGAAATCCGTCGCGGTCGACACGACGGCCCCGGCCGGAACGATCGACGACAACGCGCTCGCGCTGCTCTTGACCGCGCTCCCGCTCGCGGCCGGCAAGACGTTCACCTTGAACGTGTTCTCCTCGGGTGACGGCACGACGAAGGTCGTAACGATCAAGGTCGCCGCGCTCGAGAATGTGGTCGTGCCCGCGGGGACGTTCCCGGCCTATCGGTTGGAGCTCGCCGGGATGCAGTTGCCGCTCGTGATGCACGTGACGCAGCAGGCACCGCGCCGACTCGTTCGCATCGCGCCGACCGGTGCCCCGCTGGTGTTTGAACTCGTGAAATAGGAGGGTTGAGAATGCGGCGGTCCGGCGTTCAACAGATGAAGGCGGCGGTCATTGTCGCGATAATGGTCGCCGCAGGCTGCGCCTCGGGCGCTGCGCGCGCGCGGAGCGGCTCCTCACCCGCTCCTGCGACTGCAGCCGCGGCGCCAGCGGCCCAGGCTGCGGCGGCGCAGGATACGTCCAGCGCAATCGGCCCCCAGTATCCATCCACATACAAACGTCATCCCAACCCCCCGGTGCTGATCAAGAATGCCACGATCATGACGGCGGCGGGCCAGGAGATTCAGGGCGGCTCGATCCTGTTCCGTGACGGCCGGATCGTCTCGGTCGGCACGAGCGTACAGGCGCCGAGTGACGCGGTCGTGGTAGACGGCACGGGGAAATGGGTGACGCCGGGCGTGATCGACGTGCACTCGCACATCGGCGTGTACGCGGCGCCGGGTACGTTCGCCGAGTCGGACGGCAACGAGGCGACGAACCCCGTCACCGCCGAGGTCTGGGCCGAGCATTCATTCTGGCCGCAGGATCCGCAGATCCCGCTCGCGATCGCGGGCGGCGTGACGACGATCCAGGCGCTTCCCGGCTCGGCGAATCTGATCGGCGGTCGCAGCGCGGTCTTGAAGCTCATTCCGGCGCGCTCGGTGCAGGAGATGAAATTCCCCGGCGCCCGCTACGGGTTGAAGATGGCGTGCGGCGAGAACCCGAAACGCGTCTATCAGAATCGCGGGCCGTCGACGCGCATGGGCAACATGGCGGGGTATCGCGCGGCGTTCATCGAGGCGCAAGGCTACCGGCGGCGCTGGGACAAATGGAACAAGGATCATCAGGGCGATCCGCCGGAGCGCAATTTGCGCAACGAGACGCTTGCCGAGGTGCTGCGCGGCAATATCTACGTGCAGAACCACTGCTACCGCGCCGACGAGATGCTGCAGATGCTCGACCTCGCGCACGAGTTCGGCTTCAAGATCCGCTCGTTCCACCACGCGGTGGAGGCGTACAAGATCGGGGACGTGCTGGCGCGCGAAGGCACCGCCGTCTCGATCTGGTCCGACTGGTGGGGCTTCAAAGAAGAAGCGATGGACGGCATCTACGAGAACGCCGCGCTGGTACAGCAGGCCGGTGGCCGCGTCGTGATCCACTCCGACGATCCCGGCGGCATTCAGCGCCTGAATCAGGAAGCCGCGAAGGCGATGTATCACGGTCGCCGCGCGGGCATCCCGATCACGCGCGATCAGGCAGTCCGCTGGTTCACCGCGAATCCGGCTTGGGTCCTGGGCATCGACTCGGTCGTCGGGACGCTCGAGCCGGGCAAGATGGCGGACGTCGTCCTGTGGTCGGCGGATCCGCTCTCGGTGTACGCGCAGGCGCTGCAGGTCTACAACGACGGCTGGCTCGTGTACGACCGGAACGATCCGGCGCACCAGCCCAAAACCGATTTCACGCTGGGGCAGCCATGATTGCCTTCCTGCTCGCCCAGACGATCGCGATCACCGGCGGCACGGTCTATCCGGTGTCGGGGCCAAAGATCGAGAACGCGACCGTGTTGATTCGCGACGGCAAGATCGCCGCCGTCGGAGCAAACGTGGCCGTGCCGGCCGGCGCGACGCGCATCGACGCCGCCGGGAAGTGGGTGACGCCGGGCCTGATCGACGCCGCGGGCCAGATGGGGCTGCGGGAAATCAGCGCGGTGGACAACACGAATGAAGCGTCGCTCCGCGGCAACGAGGTGGCCGCCGCGTTCAACGTGCTCGAGGGCATCAATCCCGCCTCAATGCTGATTACCGTCAACCGGATGGAAGGCATCACGTCGACGCTCGCGGTGCCCGGCGGGAGCCTCATCTATGGCCAGGCGGCGTTGATCGACCTCGACGGCGCCACGATCGAAACCATGCGTATCAAGTCGCCCGCGGCCATGGTGGCCGACCTGAGCGAAGGCGCCAAGGGTGCGGGGGGTGGGTCGCGCGCCGGCGTGGCGGCGCGGCTCCGGCGCGTCTTGAACGACGCGCGCGAGTATGCGACGCGTCGCGCCGATTTCCGTCGCCGGCAGATCCAGGATTTGAGCGCGAGCGCAGCGGACCTCGAGGCGCTCCAGCCGGTGCTGCGCGGCGAGCTGCCGCTCGTGGTCTTCGCCAATCGGCGCAGCGACATCGAGACCGCGTTGCGCATCGGGAAGGAATACAAGCTGCGGCTGATTCTCGCGGGCGCGGCGGAAGGCTGGATGATTCCGGACGAGATCGCAGCGGCCGGCGTGCCGGTGATCGTCGAGCCGCTCGACAACATTCCGAGCTACGACGCGCTCGGCATCCGCTACCAGAATGCCGCGCTGCTCGCGAAGGGCGGCGTCAAAGTCGTCTTGATGGAAACCGCGACCGAGAACACCCGCGACTTGAAGCAGCAGGCCGGCAACGCGGTGGCGAACGGCTTACCGTGGGAACAGGCGCTGCGCGCGGTGACGCTCACGCCCGCCGAGGTCTTTGGCGTTGCGGGTCAGTACGGTTCAATCGAGGTCGGGAAAGTTGCGAATGTCGTCGTCTGGACCGGGGACCCATTCGAGTTTTCGACTGGTGTTGAACACGTCTTCATCCGTGGCCGAGATATTCCGTTGCGGAGCAGGCAGACGGAGTTGTTGGAGAGATATCGGACGTTGCCGCCCAAGTACTAGACGGTAGAGGGCGGCAACCGAACGCACGATATCACGAAGACAAAGGGCGGTAGAGACAGATCTCTACCGCCCTTACCGCCTTCCACCGCCTGCTAGTTCTTCGCCGCCTCTTTCACTGCTGCGGGATAGACGCTCACCTGCATTCGGTCTTTGTCTTTGTGCTCGAACTTGACGTGGCCGTCCACCACCGAGAACAGTGAGTCGTTGGACGCGCGTCGCACGTTCCGGCCGGGATGGAACTTGGTGCCGCGCTGCATGACGATGATGCTGCCCGCAGTCACGAATTCCCCGCCGAAGCGCTTCACGCCGAGGTACTTCGGATTCGAATCGCGCCCGTTGCGCGAGGAGCCGACGCCCTTCTTATGAGCCATCTGAGCCTCAGCCGACCTTCACGTCGGCGATTTTGATTTCGGTGAACTCTTGCCGGTGTCCCGCGTGCCGGCGATAGCCCGTGCGGCGCGCGAACCGGAAAATCTTGATCTTCTTGTCCTTGCCGTGCCGCACGACCTCGGCCGTGACCTTGGCACCCTTGATGTGCGGCTTGCCGCTCTGCACTTCCTTGCCGTCGCTCGCGATCAGGACTTTGTCGAAGGAGACCTCGTCCCCCGGCTTCGCGTCGAGCAGCGGGACTCTGATCGTGACGCCCGGCTCGGCCCGGAATTGGCTGCCGCCAGTGGAGAAAATTGCGTAGGACATAGGGCCGGAACTCTAATTAGGACTGAGACTTCCGTCAAGTGAACGCGCGTCGTACAGCCGTTCAAGCGACGGCATACTGTTCCGTCACGTCGCGGCCTGCCGGCCGAGCCATCATCCGGAATTCGTCGAGCCGCATCATCGGATCGTCGCGCACCTCGAGCTCGAGCCCCGTCTGCTTCTCCAGCTGGCGCAGGAAGTTAGGCTCCTGCTCGACCAGATAGAGCGCCACCTCGGGATGCAGGCGCACCGAGAGCTGGCGTTCCTTGTGGTCCGCTCCGGCGCGCTTTAGCGACCGCTCCATCCGCCGTACCACGACCTCGGGCCGGAACACGCGACCCGTGCCGCTGCAGGTCGGACACTCGATCGTCATGGACTGCCAGAGCGACGGCCGTACGCGCTGGCGCGTCATCTCGATCAACCCGAGCTCGGATACGGCGAACGCCCGCGTGCGCGCCCGGTCGCGGCCCAGGTGTGTGCGGAGCTCCTGGAGCACCTTGTCGCGATTCGACTTGGTCTCCATGTCGATGAAGTCCACCACGATGATGCCGCCGATGTCCCGCAGCCGGATCTGACGCGCGACTTCCCGCGCCGCCTCGAGGTTGGTGCGCAGGATCGTGCTCTCCGGGTCCCGCTTGCCCGTGTAGCGTCCCGTGTTCACGTCGATCGAGATCAGGGCCTCGGTGGGCTGGATGATCAGGTAGCCGCCCGTCGGCATGTCGACGCGCTGCTTGAAGAGGTTTCGGATCTCTGCCTCGACGTCGTAAGCGTCGAACAGCGGCGTCTCGTCGTGGTAGAGCTTCACCTTGGGCAGCAGCTCGGGGTCGATCTGTTTCAGGTACTGCTCGATCTCGTTGTAGAGCAGCTTGGAATCGACGAGCAGCAGGTCGACCTTGTCGGACAGCAGGTCGCGCACGATGCCGCGCGTCAGGCTGGTCTCGCGCTGCACGAGCGCCGGCGCCCGGCCCGACTGCGCCTTGCGTTGAATTTTCTTCCAGAGGCCGAGCAGGTGGTCGATTTCGCGCTTGCAGCTCGCTTCGGTGAGGTCGTCGGCGACCGTGCGGATGATCCAGCCGCCCTCGTCCTTGGGCACGAGCTTGGTCACCATCTCGCGCAGCCGCGCCCGCTGGTCGCGCGCCTCGATCTTGCGCGAGACGCCGACCTTGGAGGCGAACGGCATGTAGACGAGGAAGCGGCCGGCGAGCGAGACCTGCGCGGTGACACGCGGGCCCTTGGTGCCGATTGGCTCTTTGATGACCTGGACGAGCTTGGTTTGACCCCGTTTCAGCTCGTCGCCGATGTTCGGTGCGGGCCGGCGGCCGCGCTGCGGGCCGCGCCCGCGACGGCTGGCAGCCGCCTGCGCGCCGCCCTTCCCTTCGGCTCGACCACTCCCTTCCCCGCCATTCCCGTTGCCGTTGCCGTTTTCGTCCTCATCATCCGGCTCGCGGTCTTCGGGATCTTCGTCTTCTTCCGACTCGATTAGATCGGAGGCGTGGAGGAAGGCGCTCTTCTCGGCGCCGATGTCGACGAAGGCGGCCTGGATGCCCGGCAACACGGCTTCGACCTTGCCGACGTAGATGTCGCCGACCGAACGGCGGGAATCGGGACGATCGACGAGCAGCTCAACAAGGCGGTCGTCCTCGAGAATGGCCACGCGGGTCTCCCGCGGGCTTCCTGAGATCAATATTTCGCGCTTCAAAGCAGTTACCCTCGCGCCCCGGCGGGAAGCACCCGCCCGGGAGCCTGTGGTTATCCCAGCAATAGTCCAACTCGCCCCGCTCCAGTCGATTTGGCATGGGCAGGGGCAGCTCGATGATTCGATTGGTCAGGCGGCTGAGAGACGCCAAAGTCCAATGCATGCAGGTAAGGTAGGACGACCGCAAAGGTGGGTCAATCGATGAGGCTGCCCAGAAGCTGCCTTGCGATGACGATGCGCTGGATTTCGCTCGTTCCTTCGCCGATTTCGCAGATTTTGGCGTCCCGCATCATGCGCTCGACCGGGTACTCCGTCGTGTAGCCGTAGCCGCCGTGGAGCTGCACCGCTTTGGTCGTCGCACGCATGCACAGCTCCGACGCGTATAGCTTGGCCATCGCCGCTTCCTTCTTGAATGGATGGCCGTGCTGCTTGAGCCAGGCGGCATGATAGACGAGCTGGGTCGCAGCTTCGATTTCGGTCGCCATGTCGGCGAGGGCGAAATGCACGCCTTGAAAACTCGCGATGGGCCGGCCGAACTGCTTCCGAGTTGACGTGTACGCCAGGCACTCCGCGAGCGCCCCTTCGGCGAGGCCGAGCGCGAGCGCGGCGATGCCGATGCGTCCGCCGTCGAGCGTGTGGAGGAATTGCCGAAAGCCGTTGTTCACGGGACCGAGCACGTTCTCCTTCGGCACGACGGCATCCTGGAAGATCAGCTCGCGCGTGTCCGAGGCCCGCCATCCCAGCTTGTCTTCCTTCTTTCCGGAAAGCACACCACGATTCTTGGGCAGCTCGGCAGCATGCCCAATGCCGACGCGCTTGGTCTCTTCGAGGTCGCAGCTGTCCTTGGTGACGATGAATGCCGTGATGCCGTGGGTACGCTTGGAGCTCTGATCGGTGCGGGCCGTGACGCAGAAGATCTCGCCGACGCCGGCGTGCGTGATGAAGATCTTGGAGCCGTTGAGGACATAGTGGTCGCCCTTGTCGACGGCGACCGTCTTGGTGCCGCCCGCATCCGAGCCGGCGCCGGGCTCCGTCAACCCGAAACCGCCGAGGACTTTTCCGGTCGCGAGGAGCGGCACGAACCGCTTCTTCTGCTCGTCGGTCCCGAAATCCATGATTGGCGACGTGCCGAGCGTCGTATGCGCGCTGATCGTGATGGCGTGGCTCGCGTCGACCTTCGCCATCTCGTGGATCACGCTGATGTACGACAGATAATCCATCCCCGAACCGCCCAGCTCCTCCGGCCATGGAATGCCGAACAGACCGAGCTCGGCCATCTGCTTCACGTTGTCCCAGGGGAATTTGCTCTCGAGGTCGCACTGCCGCGCGGTGGGTTTGACGACGGAATGTGCGAAGTCCCGGACCATCTCGCGGACTTGAAGGTGGTGCTCAGAGAAGTAGAGCGAATCGTGCATTGGAAAAATATAGGCGGTAACGGGCGGTAACGGGCGGCAACAGTCACGTCTCGCCGAAATACCGCAGCAGCAACCCGCGATGGTTTGTCCGGGTTTCGACATACTCTTTCATGGCGGGACTGACGTTGCCCCAGCTGAAGTCCTCCGGTCGCCACAGCACAATGCATTCCGACGCGTGCCCATCTCGGCCGGCTCTGCCGGCCTCCTGGTAATAGGCTTCGATCGTCGGCGGCGGACCCCAATGCAGCACTTGGCGCACATCCGGTTTATCGATCCCCATGCCGAACGCACTCGTCGCCACGACGACGTGCACCCGGTCCGCCAGAAACGCGCGCAGCACGCGACGTCGCGTCCCCGCGCTCAAGCCGGCGTGGTAGGGAGCCGCGCGCACACTCGAGCGGAGCAACGCGCGCGTGATGAGCTCGGTGAGCCGTCGCGTTGGCGCATAGACCAGCGTCGCGCCTGCTCCGGCGCGCGCGCGCGCGCGAATCACGGCGAATCGCTCACGATCGCTTCTGACGCGGCGCGTCAGGAAATCGAGGTTGGGGCGATCGAACGACGTCACGACGACGTGCGCATCGGGAATACGCAGGACCTTCAGAATGTCCGCGCGCGCGGCGGGTGTAGCGCTTCCGGTCAGCGCGATCGTCGCCGGATGACCGAGCTGCGCCCGAAACACTCCGAGGCGGCGATAGACGGGCCGGAATTCATTTCCCCATTCGGTGATGCAGTGTGCTTCATCGACTGCGAGGAGGGCAACTGCGGTGCGTGCGTCGATCAGTCGCCGAGTGAGTGAGGCGAGGCGCTCCGGCGCGCAGTACAGCATGGCGAGGCGTCCGGCCGTGGCCGCGTCGAGGACGATGCGGCGTTGATTCTCAGCGAGCTGACTGTTGATGTATGCCGCCGCGATGCCGCGCCGCCGCAGCGCGCCGACCTGGTCCTGCATGAGGGAGATCAGCGGCGAGACGACGAGCGTCAGTCCACGGCCGAGCAGCGCGGGCACCTGATAGCAGAGCGATTTGCCGGCGCCCGTCGGAAGCACGGCCAGGACGTTTCTCCCCGACAGCAGCGGCCCGAGCACCTTGAGCTGGTGCACGCGGAAGCGCGGATATCCGAACTGCTGCTGCAGGATTGCGCGCGCGGCCTCGACGCCCCCGGTGAATGTCGGCACGTCTCACGAAAGCGCGCTCGGGCCCGCGCCCCCCTACCCCAAAAGCGCACGACGGAGCACGTTTACGCGTCATGACTCCCGTGCTGATGGCCATCATGCTCGTGCAGACGTTGCAGTACCCTCCCGCCCACAAAGGCGACGTTGTTGACGACCATTTCGGGACGAAAGTCGCCGATCCGTACCGCTGGCTCGAGGATGTGGACGCTCCCGACACGCGGAGCTGGGTCGAGGCGGAGAACCGGGTGACGTTTGCGTACCTCGAGCAGCTGCCCGAGCGCGAGCGGATCCGGCGCCGCCTCACCGAGCTGTGGGACTATCCGAAGTACGGCGCGCCGTTCAAGAAAGGCGGCCGCTACTTCTTCTTCAAGAACTCGGGGCTGCAGAATCAGTCGGTCTTGTACATGCAGAGCTCGCTGACCGCGGAGCCCCGCGTGCTGCTCGATCCGAACACGCTCTCGGCCGACGGCACCGTCGCGCTTTCGACGCTCGCTTTCTCTGACGACGGCACGTTACTGGTCTATGGCACGTCGGGCAGCGGCTCGGACTGGCAGGAGTTCCACGTCCGCGAGGTCGCGACCGGGAAGGATCGTCCCGACACGCTCAAGTGGATCAAGTTCTCAAGTGCGGCATGGACGCACGACGCCGCGGGCTTCTTCTACAGCCGCTATCCCGAGCCCGCCGCCGGCACCGACCCGTTGCTCGCCGCCAACCACAATCAAAAAGTCTATTACCACAAACTCGGCACCGACCAGGCGACGGACCGGCTGGTGTATGAGCGGCCCGATCATCCCGATTGGGGATTCTCCGTCGAGGTGAGTGACGACGGGCGCTACGCGGTCTACGCCGTCTGGCTCGGCACGGATCGGCGCAACCGGATCTACTATCAGGATCTCGCCGACGCGCTGCATCCGCGCGTGGACGCGCCGGTCAATCGCCTGCTCGACGCGTTCGACGCGTCCTATGGATTTCTTGGCAACGACGGTCCGACGTTTTTCTTCCAGACCGACAACAACGCGCCGCGCAGCCGCATCGTCGCGGTCGATACGCGCCATCCCGAGCCGGCGGCCTGGCACGAGCTGGTGCCGCAGGCGACCGACGTGCTCGAAGGGTCACAGATCGTGCACCGCACGTTCGTCGCGCGCTATCTGCACGACGCGTCCTCGCAGCTGCGGCTGTTCGCGCTGGACGGCACGCCCGCCGGCGACGTTCCCCTCCCGACGCTGGGCTCCATCGCCCAGGTGACCGGCGAGCCGCGCGACAGCGAGATGTTTTACGCGTTCACATCGTTCCTGTATCCGACGACGATTTTCCGGCACGACTTTCTGACCGGGCAGTCGACCGTCTTCAAGGCTCCGGAGATCGCGTTCGACGCTTCGCAATACGAAACCGTGCAGGTGTTTTACATCAGCAAGGACGGCACGCGCGCGCCGCTGTTCCTGACCTACAAGAAGGGCCTGAAGCGCGACGGCTCGAATCCGACGTACCTCTATGCGTACGGCGGCTTCAACATCAACATGACGCCGGGGTTTTCGATCGGCGTGGTCGATTGGCTGGAGATGGGCGGCGTGTACGCGCAGGCGGTGCTGCGCGGCGGCTCGGAGTACGGCGAGGAGTGGCATCAGGCGGGAATGCACGAGCACAAGCAGAACGTGTTCGACGATTTCATCGCCGCGGCCGAGTATCTGATCGCGCAGGGCTACACGTCGCCTCCGAAGCTGGCGATCGGCGGCGGGTCGAATGGCGGTCTGCTGATCGGCGCCGTGCTGAACCAGCGGCCCGAGCTCTTCGGTGCGGCGTTGCCGGCGGTCGGCGTAATGGACATGCTGCGGTTCCACAAGTTCACGATCGGCTGGGCCTGGGTAACCGAGTACGGCTCGGCCGACAGCGCGGCGCAGTTCCCGTATCTCTATCGGTACTCGCCGCTGCACAACATCAAACCGGGGACGGACTATCCGCCGACGTTGATCACGACCGCGGACCACGACGATCGCGTGGTGCCGGGCCATTCGTTCAAGTATGCGGCGACGCTGCAGGCGGCGCAGGGCGGTCCGGCGCCGATCCTGATTCGCATCGAAACCAAAGCGGGACATGGGGCGGGAAAGCCCACCGCGAAAGTAATCGAGGAACAGACCGATCGCTGGGCGTTCCTCGTTCACAACTTGCACATGCAGTTGCCGGCGCCCGCACCGACCGCGCCGCGGCCCTAGGAGATCCTCAGCATGTCGTCGAAGCCGAAGCTCGCGTGCTCCCTCTGTGATAGCCCGGTCGATCCTCGCCATCTGGCATCACCGCAAAAGCTGGAAAACCGTATCCTCGATTTGATCAAGCAGGACCGGCCGGAGTGGGAGGGCAAGCGCGGGATTTGCCCGAATTGCGTCGAGACGTATCGCGCCAAGAAGTTCGTCGGGTATCTCGAGGCCGAGTATCAGAAGCTCTCCGAGCTCGAGCATGCGGTCGTATCGAAAGTCACGCGCCGCGGCCGGGTCAGTAAGCTCGTGCATCAGGAGCTCGAGGCCGAGATGACGTTCGGCGAGCGCGTGGCCGACAAAGTCGCGCAGTTTGGTGGAAGCTGGGGCTTCATCGGCCTGTTCGGCGGGATCCTGGTTGCCTGGATGATCATAAACGCCTGGGTACTCGCGCGGCACCCCTTTGACCCCTACCCCTTCATTTTATTGAACCTCGTCCTCTCGACGCTCGCCGCGCTGCAGGCGCCGGTGATCATGATGAGTCAGAATCGCCAGGCGCACAAAGACCGCATGCAGGCGAATCAGGACTACGAGATCAACCTGATGGCGGAGATCGAGATTCGGGACCTACACGACAAGCTGGATTCGCTGCGGTTCAAGCAGTGGCACGAACTGTGGCACATTCAGAAGCGGCAGATCGAATTGCTCGAGCATCTCTGTGAGCGGCACGCGAATCCCGAAGCGAAGGTGCCTGCCCCGCAACCGTACGTCCCGCCGGAGATCTAGCCGGCGTCTTTCCAGTCGATGGGGTAAGTCCGGCCGCACTCGTGGCATTTGGCGTCACTGCGGCCTTCGGGGATCACGGTGCGAGAGTGGCAGCCCGGACAGACGAGGTGCGGCTCGCGCACGACGCTCCACGCGGCCGGTCGAGCGGTACGGATTTCGAGATCGCCTTTGGGAATGCGGATCTCGACCTGGGCGACGTCGAGCACGACATAGTCCTTCGGGGGGTTCTCGACGACGCGGTACCACGCGCCGCGCCGGAGTCCCTGCCCTTCCGCCCGATCACCGCGACTGCGCGCCCACCCCATGTCAGCCATGCTTTCCTCGCACGAGCACCAGTATGGCAGCCTGTGGAACGACGAGATACGTCTTGTCTTCGAATGTGATTTCGACGGCGGCTTTGCGGAAGAATAGCGCGTAATCGCCGACCTCCGCCTGCATCGGCAGGTATTTCAGGTCGGCCCCGCCGCTGTGCGTCTTCCACGGCTCGTCATCCATGCTCGCCGGCTCGGCCATCGGCGTGCCGGGCCCCCGCGCGACGATGCGACCGCCCTGCACCTGCCGGCCCTCGATCGCGGACGGCGGTAAGTACAGGCCGACGTTGGTGCGCTCCTCTCCCTCCTCGGGAGTGATCAGCACGCGGTCGCCGACGACGATCAATCGCTTGGGGTCTTCTGGCACGCCAGATGATGGCGCCGTTTGGCCATTCTGCGCAAGACGCACGCTTCCGGTGACCCTGGTCACGAGTCGTTTTCTTGACTTGTCCGGTCCGGTTTATAACAATGTGCCCGCCTCGTAGCGAACGCCGTCCTCTTCCGTGGGAGGGCTCTTCCGATGTTGCAAGACGCTGTCACCTCCGCCGCGCAGACGCAGCAGTGGGCATTCATCCTCTCGCAGCTGTTCGACTGGGTGATGGCTGGGCTCGCGTGGATCGTGCCGTTTCAGGCTCGCATCTTCCAATCGATTCTCCAGGGTGACTCCTTCTGGGCTCTGGCGGGGGCGGCGGTTTTGCTGGTGCTCCCGGCCGGCGTGTTCGTCGCCGGGATCTGGGGCACGATGGTGTCGCTTTACACGATTCCGTTCCGGCTGGGACGCTCGGTGACGCTGCTGCAATCGGTCGCGCTGGCGTGGTGGGACGCGCTCCGCATGGTGTGGTTCTATTGGGCGGGGCTGGTGCGGTTTCTCATCGTGCTGATCGGCTGGGTCTGGGGTCTGCTCAAGCTCAGCGTGCGGATCGTCGTCGGGCTGGTGAAGGGCGCGATTACGTCGCCGCTCGCGATGCTCGACGCGACGTCACGGCGTCCGGGCGTGCCGTGGCCCGCGTTCTTCATGCTCGTGTTCTGGTCGATGATCGAGGCCACGATCTTCACCTTCACGCTCAAGCCGACGGCGAGCGAGTTGCTCGGCGATCTCACGGGCTACGACGTCAACGGGTTCGCGTTCGTGATGCTGCTCTGGCTGTTCCTGTGGGTGCTGGTCGCGGGCAGCTTCGCCTGCATTCAGGTTCTGAACGACGCGATCAAGAGCAAGCACTACGGGCAGATCGTGTCGATGACGGCCGTCGAGATCGCCGTGGCGATGTTCGAAGTGCTGTTCCTGTATCGCGAGCTGGTCGACGCGATGACCCCGTGGCTCGCGCAGCAGGGCGTGCAGCTGACCGCCATCGAGACCATTCTGCTCGCGTTCTTCGCCTGGGTCGGCGTGCGCGGCATGACGTGGTTCCTGTTCGGTCGCTTCGGCGCGCCCGCCCTCATTGCGATCGTCAGCCGCCAGCCGATGGTGGTCGAGGGCGCCAGCTCTCACGCCGGTGCCGCGCCGCAGATGACGGATTACTGGAAGAGTCCGATCGCGGCGCTGAAGGCCGAGCGCGAGTGGTTCCGCAAGGAAGCCCGCGAGCTGTTCGAGCTCGTCTCGTTGCCGGTGCTGCAGACTGTTGCGGCCGCGCTCAACTTCCTGTTTGTCGTCTTTACGGGTCGCGGACACTTCACGCTGCCCTTCAAGTCGATCGACGACGTCCTGTCGGCGACGCACTTCCCCGCGCGCACCGGTGAAATGGCCCGCGGCGAGGCGGCTCGATGAAGCGGGCGGTAGTGGGGCTGCTGGCCCTCGGGCTCATCAGCTGCAAGCCGCCGGCCAACGCGCCGCCGCAGCGCAATACGCTCGTGGTCGGGCTCGACATCTCGGGCTCGTTCCGCAAGAGCGGCTATTTCGACGAGGCGATGCGCTACGCGGCGCTCTACATCTACGCGCACGTGAACGGCATCGGCGGTCTCAAGCAAACGACCGACGTCTTCGTCGGCTCGCTCGGCGGCGAGCACGTCGGCCAGCCGAAGAGCTTCCATCCGATTCAGGATCTCACGGAGAAGACGCCGGACCAAATCGAAGCGGACCTGCGGGCCTGGTTCCCGGAGGACGACCCGATCACCGATTTCAACGCGTTCTTCCAGCGCACCGCGGTGCACATCAAGCGCCAGAATCTGGTGCTCGCGCCGCTCAACATCGTGCTGTTTTCGGACGGCGTGCCGGACATCCCCGGCGCGAGTCGGATGTCGGCGTCGCAGCTGTACTCCAAGATCGACGTGAGTCCGATCGAGTACCTGTCGCGCAACGTCACGGTGCGCCTGCTGTACGCGCAGCCGCAGGTCGCGCAGAACTGGGAAAAGCTCATCCCGCACCATCGCGTGAAGATCTGGACCCAGGATCAGAACGTCATGCAGGGGTGGCACCGGCGCGAGCTCGCCAACGTCGCGATGGAGCATCAGGACTCGCTGTGGAGCTGGACCCAGCAGATCGTGGACTTCCGCGTGCGACGCGGCGTTCTCTAGCCGATTGCTCGAACCCACGCGGCCGGGTCGACGGCCGCGTGGGGCACGAGCCCCCGCCACAGCTTCCACCGCAGTTTCCGTAATCCGCTCAGCGACTTGCCGTCTCGCACGAAGGGGATCAGCCGGCGCACGCGGCGCGCCAATGCGTGGCGCGCCGGACGCCACGCTGCCCCGTCTGCCGGGCGGTACTGCGCCCATCCGATCGACCCGCACACACCGGCCGGCCCGAATTGATCGGAGTCGAGCACTTCCTCGACAAAGACCCGTACCGGGCCTTCGAAACTGTGCAACACGTCGTGAAACGCGACGATCCCACCAGGCACCAGATGCTTTTGGAAGAGACTGATGTCTTGATAGGCGCCGCGGTATGTGTGATCGCCGTCGATCCACAGAAAGCGAATCGGCCGATTCCACTGTGGCGCGAGATCGCGCGAGAACGCGCGGTGCGGCTCGACACTGGCCTCGACACCGGCCGCGCGCAGCGAGGCGCGAAAGTCGTCCCAGGACGATGTGTGACTGCCGTGCCCGAAGTCGGTCACCGCCGGCGCCGAGTGCGGATCGACGGCGACGACCGGTCCGAGGCCGTAGCGCTGCGCGATCGACGCGAGTCCGACAGTCGACTTCCCTTTGTAGCTCCCGATTTCGAGAATCACGCCCTGGGCCGGTGCGCAGGCGGCGACGAGCGCCAGAAACCGTCCCTCGCGCTCGGTCAGAAAGCCGGGCGCGACGCGGACGCGCGCCCAGGCTTCGTCGATCGCGTGAGTCAGGTCGGCAGGAGGGCTCAGCAGAACCGGTCGAACGCGGCCGTGAGATCGGCGGCGATGTCATGCGCGTTGCGGCCTTCGATGTTGCGCCGCTCCAGCATGAACACGAGCTTGCCGTCCTTGAACAGCGCGATCTGCGGCGACGACGGCGCGTAGCCCGTGAAGTAGCTGCGCGCGTGCGCCGTCGCGTCGGCATCCTGACCGGCGAAGACGGTGAGTAACCGCGCCGGCCGGCGCTCGTGCTGAATGGCGAGTGCGGCCGCCGGACGGGCGTTGCGCGCGGCGCAGCCGCATACCGAGTTGACGACGACCAGCGTCGGCGCGCGCTCCGTCGTCAGCGCGGCGTCCACTTCCGCGGGCGTACGGAGCTCTTGGAAGCCCAGACGCGTCAGCTCCTCGCGCATCGGGCGGACCATTTCCGGATCGTACATCGGCACGTTCAAGTTCCGCATACCTTACCTCTTGAGAAATGCGCCCAACGCGGCGCGAAAGTCGGGAGTGCTGCGGCTCACGGCGTTGACGTCCGCCCCGAGGCGCAGGCCCTCCTCGAAGCCGATCCCGTCGAGCTGGTAGAACTGCTGCTTGGTGAACGCCAGCGCGGATGGACTCGCCTCGGCGAGGACGCGCAGCACCTCACCGGCCTGTTCCTCGAAGTCGGCGTCCTCGTAGACGCGCGAGGCGAGCCCCACCGCGGCCGCTTCCGTTCCATTGAGCAGGCGCCCGGTGGCGGCGAGATCGAACGCGATCTTTTCCCCCACGGCGCGGCGCAGCATGGTCATCACGATCGCGGGGACGAAACCGCGCTGCACCTCGGGATACCCGAACTGCGCCGATTCGGTCGCCAGGACGAGATCGCAGGCGCTCGCGAGCCCGCAGCCCCCGGCGAGCGCTCGGCCCTGGACCAGCGCCACCACGATCTTCGGCAGGCGGCGCATGCGCACGAAGATCTCCGCGAAATGCAGTGCCGCCCGGCGATTCTCGTCCAAGCTGTGGTCCGCCGAAGCGAGCAGCTCGTTGAGATCCATGCCGGCGCAGAAATCGCGGCCGGCGCCGCGCAGCGCGACCACGCGCACGGTCGCATCGAGATCGGCGCGCTCGAGCGCCGCGAGCAGATCGTCGATCATCGCGGTGTCGATTGCATTCCGCTTGTCGGGACGATTCAGCGTCGCCGTCAGCACGCCGCCGGCCACGGCGACGTTCACCCGATCGCTCACCGCTTCACCTCGATTGCCATTCTCAGCAGAGCGGTCGAGAAGACTTTGCCCTGCGCATCGGTCTTGAGGGAGATCGTGCCGCCGCCATCGAGCGCGCCGTGCAGCAGAAAGTTGAGTGCGTGGAGATTGGGGAGCTCGAAGCGCTCGACCGGGCCATTGATCATTCCCTTAAAATGCCGCGCCACCCGCGCCGCCGTCACCTGTTTCACGAGCAGCGGATAGTCCTTGGCCCGCTTGGCGATCAGGCCGACGTTCGCCGTGTCGCCCTTGTCGCCCGATCGTGCATGCGCCAGCTCGACGAGCCGCTTCTTCATACCTCGACCACCTCCACGACCGGTTGCACCATCTGCTTGTCGAGCAACGCCGGCCAATAGGCCACGATCTCCTCCGGCTTCGGCCGCCCACCCGCGAATCCGGTGACACTCGGCGGACCATTCAAGATGAGCGGCGCGATCTCGCGCGTGAAGCGATCGACCGGCGCCTCGTCGCGGGCCCGCACGCCGACGCGCAGCTGGACCTCCGGGATGTCAGCAACGTCCACGGCCTCGAGGGCGAGCTGACCGTGCGTCGCCGTGGCGCCGACGAATTCCGTATGGATGGCGTCGAATGTGAGGCCGAGGTTCTTGAGGCGCTCACGGAGCACGCGATCGGCGGCTTTGGCTTTGGCGAGTGCATCGGGCCACGCGTACACCAGCGTCCCGACCGCCTTGTAACCGTAGAAATACGCGACGGAGACTTTCAGCTTGTCCGTAGCCGGTTTCCCCCTGACACCTGACACCCGAACTCTGTCCTTGCCCGCCTGCTTCAACCGAATCGACGTGAAATCGGCGACCCCATCAGGCGTGATGTACTCCCGGGGATCGCCCATCTCATACACGAGCTGCTCGGTGACGCCCGCGACGTCGATCCGGCCGCCGGTGCGCGGATGCTTGATCAGATCGAACGTGCCGTCCGCGCTCGCTTCGACGATCGGGTAGCCGACGTTCGCGAGATCGGGGATCGTCTTCCAATCGTTCAAGCAGTTGCCGCCGCTGCATTGGGCGCCGCACTCAATGATGTGGCCCGCCACGGTGCCGGCGGCAATGCGATCCCACGCGTCGGCCGCCCAGCCGAACGCGTGCATCAACGGCCCCAGCGTCAGCCCCGTGTCGGTCACGCGGCCGGTGATCACGACCTGCGCGCCCCGGTGTAATGCCTCGACGACCGGCGCGGCGCCGAGGTACGCGTTGGCGGAGAGGACCTTGTCGCGGATGTCGTGCAGCGACCGGCCCGTGTCCAGGTTCTTGAGCTCGTGCCCGCGGGCGAGTAGTCCGTCGAGACGGCCGAGGAGGTCGTCACCGGTCACGATACCGATGCGGACCTTGCCGGCGAGTCCGAGCTTGCGCGCGACTTGGGCGACGGCGGTGGCGCAGGCTTTGGGATTCACGCCGCCCGCGTTCGCGGTGACCTTGATGCCCCGCTCCACGATCGTGGGCAGGATGCGCTCCATCTGCGTGATGAAGTCAGTGGCGTAGCCGCGCTGCGGGTCGCGCGATTTCTGTTTCTGGAGGATGGACATCGTCACTTCGGCGAGATAGTCCATCATCAGGTAATCGACCGGTCCGCCGGTCACCTGGCGATACGGCGCCTCCAGCCAATCTCCCCAAAAGCCCTGTCCCCCTGCGACCCGAACCGTCGCAGGTCGTGCGTTCACTGGCTCCCCCCCCCTCCGTTCGCGCCTCTGGCGGGCCCCGCGGTCAGCGTGGCGCGCCGGGCCGCGACGCTTCCCGTCGAAGTCGTGACACGTGTCTCGATGAGTATGGCGAAGCCGTCCGGCAGATCGAGCGACGGCGGATTTGGCAACTTGACCATCGTTCTTCCACCCGCGACCACCGTGACCGTGCCGCCCTCACCGCCGGGTTCGTCGGGACCCAAGAAACGGACGCGCACGCTGCCGTGCCAGCTGTGGCCGGGGAGCCGAGCGAACGCCGGGTAGAACTCGACAACCAACGGCCCGGAAGCGGCGAGCGAATCCGAGAGCGCGACACTCATGCGGCCGAAGGCGTAGTTCACCGGCTGATTGCCGCCTTTCACCTGCTGGCCGGTCGAATCGTAGACCGTCACCGAGAAGTCGGTGAGCTCGTCCCACAGCTCGGGCGTGACCTGCAGATCCACTTCCATGCGCTTCGCCCAGCGCGGCGGCCGCACCGTGAGCGACTCGGCGAGCAGTCCGCGGCCGGCGATGTCGTAGCTGCGCTCGGCGCCCACGACGCGGTAGCTGACCTGGCCATTCGCCTCGGTCGTGGCGACGCTCGACGCTTCGATTCCTCCGTGCGGTGCCGCGGCCAGCGCCACTGGGCCGAGCTCGGCGCGCACCGTGGCGTTGGTGCCTGAGAGCGGCGGCGCGACCACATCCAGCTCGTACACACCCGGCACGAGATCCTCGGCGCGCACGGTGACGACGGCCGTCCCCGGTTGATCCTCGCCGATGTCGATGTCTTCCGGCGCCGAGCGCGCCGGCTCGCCGTTCGGCTCGTAGAGACGCACGGTGGCCTGCTGCGTCTGCGAGTCGGGTACGGTCACGGTCGCGCGGAGCGTCGCGTCGCTTGGCGTGACACGCAGGAAGTAGCGCTGCACGCCGGCGGGACCGATGCCGCGGCGCTCGTCGAAGAGCGACTTCACCGCGAGATCGTAGGGCACGATCACGGTATTCACGAGCTTGAACAGCGGGCCGGCGACGGTGTCGCGCGGGTTGAATGCGGAAACCGTCCCCGTATAGATGCCGGGCGCGGTCATCGACGACGCGCGGTAGGTAACGGGAATCGGCGTCGCGCGCGGCGCAGCCGCGAGGCTGTCGTCGACGACGAGCCACGGGACATCGGCGCGCAGGACGAACGCCGCGGCCCGCAGGCCGCCGACGTGGCGCACCGTGAACGTCTCGACGCTGTCGCCCGCGGCGGCGAAGCCGTTGCGGCGGAATGCGGCCGACACGCCACTCGACGCGCGGACTTCATAGACCGACCCCTGATGCCCCCCTTTGAGCCACTGATACGCCGTCTCGAGCGTCGGGACGCCGGCGCCATCGTCGATCACGCGCGCGTTCCCGAACGGCCGGGCGGACACGCGCAACGCCTGGACGATTTCGGCGGCGCTGGAGCGCCGTCCTTCCTGCACCAAGGCCGACGCGAGACAGGCGGCGAGTCCTGCCGCGTGCGGCGACGACATGCTCGTCCCTCCCTTGATCTCGTTGCCGGTGTCCCAGCGCGGCACGGAGGAGAACGCGACGCCCGGCGTCACGATGTCGGGCTTTGCGAGCTCGCCGCCACGCGAGCTGAACCAGCCCATGACGTCGCGCGCCGGCGGCATGCCGGGCTGCGGTGCGCGCGCGAACACGCCGGGATAGGCGGCGCCCACCGAGAGCGCGAAGTCGGATGACCCCGGGAACCCGAGCGTGGAGAGTCCGGGCCCGTCGTTCCCCGCGCTGATCGCGAACACCGCGTCCGGATGGGAGAGGAGAAAGGCGTCCACGATCGAATCGATGACGGCGTGGCCTTCGTGCTCGTTGCCGACGCCGAAGCTCATGTTCAAGACGAGCGGCAGATTGCGCTGTGCGGCGTAGCGCGCGGCATAATCGATCGCGCGCATCATGCTCGCGTGCACCGTGACGCCGCCACGCGCGTTGTTGGCGATTTTGAGGCCGATCAGCTGGGCCCCGGGAGCGACGCCCGTGAATCCGCTCACGTCGAACAGGTTATAGCCGGCCGCGATACCGGCGACGTGCGTGCCGTGCCCCGACGTATCGAAGAACAGATCGAGCACCGGCGCGCCCTCCGGTGACTCGCTGAAGTTCGCCACGATGTCGAGCGGGCGTCTGCCGAGCGCGATCATCTCGCGGCCCTGACGGTAATCGTGCAGCGGCATTTCGTCCTCGAACGAACCGTCGAGGTTTGTGTCCATGAAGGCCACCCAGCCGTCGGACGCCTTCACGACGATCACCGCAAACTCGTCGGTGTTCCGGCCGTTCCCGTTCACGTCCGCCGCGGGCATCCGACCGAGCGGGAGCTCGCGGAAGACGCCGCGATACCAGGTGGTCGAGGTCGTCAGCCGCCCGATGCGGGCCGCGCCCTTCAGCTCCGTTTCGGTCGGCGCCGGAAACGGCGTGAGCGGCACGCGCCCTTCTCCGGAGAAGTCCCGCAGCTCGATGATCTTGGGCGCGCCGGTGCTGGTCGTGATCAATCCCGGAACTCCGGGATCGATACCGCTGTCGAGGATCGCGATGAGGACGCCGCGCCCGTCGTACGCGGGATGCGCGACGCGAAACACGTCCACGCCCGTGCTTTTCAGCGGCATGAGCCCGATCATGAGGGCGACCGCGGGCTCGATGGCCGGCGTTCGCGTCGCGTCGGGCGGAGCGGACGGTTGTGACGGTGGCGGCGCCGGTTTGGCGGCGGGCGCGACCTTCGGTGCCACGGCCTTGCTCGAGGCGCAGGCGGCGGCGGCGGCGGCGGCGAGTACGAGCGCGAAGACGGCGACAGGCTTCATCACAGAGAGCTCGGCAGGACGAAGGCCCCGACGTGGGGGCCGGTGAATTCAGATGATACCTCGAGGAGAAACGCGAGCGTGTCGCGCGTCTCCTCGGGTGTGAGAATCGCATCCACAAATCCGCGGGCGCCGGCAAACTTGGCATCGAGCTGGTGCTCGTAGTCGGCGCGCATCGCGTCGACCGCCGATGCGTTTTCCGCCTTACCCGCTTCCGCGCCGTACACGGCCTGCACGGCCGACTCGCCTTCCATCACTGCCATCCGGCCGGTCGGCCACGAAACGATGAAATCGGGGTCGAAGCCCTGGCCCGCCATCGCATAGTATCCGGCTCCGGACGCGTGATTGACGGTGAGCACCAGCTTGGGCACGGTGGCGGTGGCCATCGCTTCGACGAACCGCGCGCCCGCTCGAATGATACCCGTGTGCTCGGCCTCCGTCCCGACCATGAATCCGGAGACGTCCTGAATGAACAGCAGGGGCAGCCGCTCGCGGTCGGCGTTCTCGATGAAGTACGCGACCTTCTCGGCGCTTGCGGTATAAATGATGCCGCCGATTCGCGGCGCCTCGTTCTTCTTCTTTGCCTTGATCACGCCGCGCGAGTTCGCGATGACCGCGACTTGCCGGCCCTCGATCGCACCGTGCCCGCAGATCATCTCGGGGGCGACGTCCGGCTGGAACTCGTCGAGTCGTCCCGCATCGAACAGGCACTCGAACACGGCCCGCGCGTCGTAGCTCATGCGATGATCGGCGGGGATCAAGTCATACAGCTCTTTCAGGTTTCGTTTTGGCGCCGGGAACGTCCGGCGTTGCGATGTTGCGTGCGGCAGCCGGCCGATGTACTCGCGGATCTTCGCGACGCAGTCCTGGTCGTTCTTCGCGCGGTAATGCGCCACAGCGCTGACCGCCGTATGCGTCGTCGCGCCGCCGAGCGACTCGGCATCCACCACTTGGCCCGTTGCTCCCTTCACCAGGTTCGGGCCGCCGAGTCCCATGAAGGACGTCCCCTCGACCATGAAGATCACGTCGGACAGCGCGGGCAAATACGCGCCGCCGGCGATGCACGGGCCCATGACGGCGGCGATCTGCGGCACCTTGAGATAGTGCCGCATGATCGAGTTGTAGTAGAAGATACGGGCCGCGCCATACTGTCCCGGAAAGACCCCGCCTTGATACGGCAGGTTGACACCGGCGGAATCGACGAGGTAGGCGATCGGGATGCGCTGGCGCATCGCGATCTCCTGAGCGCGCAGGATCTTCTTGATCGTCTCGGGCCACCACGAGCCCGCTTTCACCGTCGCGTCGTTGGCGACGACGACAACCGGCCGACCCCCGACGCGGCCCACGCCGGTCACGACGCCGGCGGCCGGCGCCTGGCCGTCATACTGGTCGTAGGCGACGAGCAGCCCGACTTCGAACCAGAGGCTGTCTTTGTCGAGCAGCGCGGCGACGCGCTCGCGCGCGGTGAGCTTGCCCTGATCGTGCTGGCGCTTGATGCGCTCGGCGCCTCCTGCCTGCTCGAGGCGTGCGCGGAGCTGCTGATACTCGGCGCTGAGGGTCTTGAGGCGACTCACGAACGGCCGTGCGGACTACGCCGCGACATGTGCGGCGGCCCACTCTTGGATGTATTTGATGAGATCGGACGTCGGTGTGCCGGGGCCGAACAGCTTGCCCGTGCCTTGGGCCTCGAGTGCGCTCATGTCTTCGGGGGGGATGATGCCGCCGCCGGTCAGCAGCACGTCCTGCCGGCCGGCGGCGTCGAGCAGCTTGCGGACGCGCGGGAACAGCGTCATGTGGGCGCCCGACAGCACCGACAGACCGACGACGTCGACGTCCTCCTGAATGGCGGCCTGAGCGATCATCTCGGGTGTCTGATGCAGCCCCGTGTAGATGACTTCCATGCCGGCGTCGCGCAGCGCGGCCGCGACGACCTTCGCGCCGCGATCATGACCGTCGAGGCCGGGTTTGGCTACCAGGATTCTGATCGGCCGGGGCCGCTTGGTTCGCGCCATCACGAGCGGAAGCGCAGCAGCGCCGCGAGGCCATCCACGACACGGCGGGCTTTTTCGTCGTAGAGGACATCCACCTGCGCGCGCTGACCGAGCGCTTCTTCGAGTGCCTCGTCGATGCGGGGATCATCGTCGTGCCCGTCGGCGAGCAGGGTGCGGACCTGACCGCGGCCCAACGCCCTGAGCGTGGGCTCCACGCCGTTCACCGCCCAGCCGCGGGGGGCGCCGTCCGTGACGGCGTCGGCGTGCGCGCGCTCCCAGGCGCGCTCGCGCTCTTCACGCAGCGCGAGCGTGGCGTCGCGTACGGTGGCGAGCGTCGTCTTCTTGGGACTGAGCTTCACGACGCCGAAGACCAGATCGTGGACATAGGTGTGAAGGTGCGGCACAACCGCGCCTGCGTCCACACCGACGCTGCCCAACACGATTCCCGCCAGCGGCTTCTCGCGGTTGATCTGGAAGATGCGATCGGCGATCTGCGCGTAGAGTCGCTGCTTCTCCGCCCGGATCCGGTTGTGATAGTTGAACTCACCGATCGTGCCGGACGGCGTCCCGCCGCGGGCGCCACGGGAGGGGCCCATGATCTGGCGCTGCTCGCCTCCGTGGAACTTGCCGGCGCGTGAGCTGTCGATTCCCGCCAGCCCCGGCCGCTCGACACAGTCGTACGCCGTCACTTCGAAGAAGCGCGCGGCGGTGCGGTCGTACACGACCGTCAGAATTGTCCCGAACTCCTCTTCGAGGCCGAGCAGCTCCTTGATCAGCGGCTCACGCGCGACGGCGAGCCGCGAGCGATGTACGTGGGGCAGCGGCAGGACTTCGAACAACCCGAGCTCGCGCGAGGCGACGATGGCGATGGCGCGTGCCCGCGGCAGGTGGCCCGGCTCTTCGAGATACTCGAGCACCTGTCCTAGACCGTCTGCGATCGACTCGCGGTCCGCGTGCGACAGCGTCTGGCGGGCGAGCGCGGCTGCGCGCTCGCGCACGCGATTCTTCATCTTGATCAAGTACTTGCCGCGCGTGCGATCGCGCGGCTCGAGCTTGAGGTAACAGGTGACGACCCACTGACGGCCGGGCTCGATAGCCGAGAGACGGGCGATGCGCGCCCGGGCGTCCTGTTCGGTGATGGCGGCTGGTAGGGCGCTCATGATCTAGAAGAACACAGGTTCGCGGTAGGCTCCCCACACGCGCTCGAGCGCGTGGCGGATCTCGTAGAGCGTGGCGTAGCTCCGGGCGCAGTCCAGCATCGGGCCGATGACGTTCTGGTCCGCTTCCGCCGCCTGGCGCAGCGACTCGAGCCGGCGCTCGACCAGCTCATTGTCGCGTTCAGCGCGCACGCGGGCGATCCGGCGCCGCTGCTCATCCTCGGCATCGTTCGACACTTTCAGGATTTCGACGGGGTGATCATCGTCGGAGACGAACTCGTTCACGCCGACGATCACCTGCTCTCCCCGCTCCACCTGACGCTGGAACGCGGCGGCCGACTGGGCAATCTGTCGCTGGAACCAGCCGGTCTCGATCCCGCGGACGACGCCGCCGATGGAGGCGATCTCCGCAAAAAGCGCTTCCGCTTCCCGCTCGAGCTGGTCGGTGAGGGCCTCCACGAAGTACGATCCGCCCAGTGGGTCGATCACCGCCGCGACGCCGGTCTCGTGCGCGAGGATTTGCTGGGTGCGGAGCGCGACCTGCACCGACTGCTCGGTGGGCAGCGCCAGCGTCTCGTCCAGCGAATTCGTGTGCAGGGACTGCGTGCCGCCGAGTACGGCGGCGAGTGCCTGGTACGCGACGCGGACGACGTTGTTCAGCGGCTGCTGCGCGGTGAGCGTGACGCCGGCCGTCTGGCTATGGAAGCGCATCATCCAGGAGCGCGCCTGGCGCGCCTTGTAGCGCTCGCGCATGTGGCGCGCCCAGATCCGGCGCGCGGCGCGCAGCTTGGCGATCTCCTCGAAGAAGTCGTTGTGGATGTCCCAGAAGAAGGAGAGGCGCGCGGCAAAGCTGTCGATGTCGAGCCCTCGCGCGAGTCCCCGCTCGACGTACGTGAAGCCGTTCGCGAGCGTGAACGCGAGCTCCTGGGCCGCGGTCGCGCCCGCTTCGCGGATGTGATAGCCCGAGATCGAGATCGTATTCCACAGCGGCGTGTGCTTGGCGCCCCACTCGAACATGTCGACGATGACTTTGAGCGCGGGCTCGACCGGATAGACCCAGGCGTGCTGGGCCATGTATTCCTTGAGAATGTCGTTCTGCACGGTGCCGCGCAGCTTCGCGATCGGCACGCCCTGCTTCTCCGCGGCGGCCACGTAGAAACAGAACAAGATCGCGGCGGGCCCGTTGATCGTCATCGACGTCGAGACTTGATCGAGTGGAATCCCGTCGAACAGCGTTTCCATGTCCGCCAACGACGAAATCGCGACGCCGCACTTCCCCACTTCGCCCTCGGAACGGGGATGGTCGGAGTCGTAGCCCATCAAGGTGGGGAAATCGAACGCGACGGAGAGCCCCGTCTGGCCGTGCTCGAGGAGGAACTTGTAGCGGCGGTTCGTGTCGGCGGCGCTCCCGAAGCCCGCGAACTGCCGCATCGTCCAAAGCTTGCCGCGGTACATCGTCGGGTGAACGCCGCGGGTAAACGGATACTCGCCGGGGCGGCCCAGCTGTTTCTCGACGTCGAAGCCGTTGAGGTCGGTGGCGGTATACAGCGGCTTTTTCTCGATGGTCATTTGCCGTTCCTCACTTGCTGCAAGACTTCGGCGGCCACGTCGTACGGGCTGCGCGTGCCGGACGCAACATCGTCCAGCCGGCGGGTCACGAGATCTTCGGCCTCCGTCTCATCCCATACCCACTGCCGGATGGCTCGGTTCACGACGGCACGAGTACGCGTTGCGAGACGACGTTTGCGCCGCTCCTCGAGCTTGCCGCTCGAGGCCAGATAGTCATGGTGTTTGTCGAGGGCGGTGATGAGCTCGGTCATGCCCTCACCCTTCGAGGCAACAGTCGTGAGAACCGGTGCCTCCCATTCATCACTTTGCCGGCCTGTGCCCCCCTTTGCCGCCTTTGTCGGACCATGGTGCGGCGTGATGTGCGCAAAGGCATTCCCCCGCCGGATGCCGAGCATCACCTCGACTTCCTGCTTGAGCTTGTCCGCCCCGGGCCGGTCGCTCTTGTTGATCACGTACAACTCAGCGATCTCCATGACGCCGGCCTTGAGCGTCTGAATGCCGTCTCCCGATTCCGGAACCAGCACGAGGACCGTCGTTTCCGCCGTCGCGGCAACGTCGAGCTCCGTCTGCCCCACCCCCACGGTCTCGATGAGGATGCGATCGAAGCCGAACGCCTCGAGCACGTCGGCCACCTCCTCGGTCGTCGTCGCCAATCCGCCCTGCGCGCCGCGCGTTGCCATCGAGCGAATGAACACGCCGGGGTCGAGGCTGACCGATTCCATGCGAATCCGGTCGCCCAGGAGGGCGCCGCCGGTGAACGGGCTGGTGGGATCGACCGCAATCACGGCGACCTTGAGGCCGCGCTCGCGATACGCCCGCACGAGCTGCTCGGTGAGGGTGCTCTTGCCGGCGCCGGGAGGACCGGTGATGCCGATCCGCCGGGTCCTGCCCTTGCCGATTTTCCCGTGCAGCGCGGACAGGACCTGCTCGAACCCTTCCCGCTGGTTCTCGACGAGGCTGATGGCGCGCGCGAGCGCCGCTGTGTCGCCGCGCGTCAGTCCGTCGAGCACCGCCTCCAGTCGCATATGCTCTAAGGATAACGCCGGGGGGGGCGTGGCGGTCACAGGAGGGTTCCGCGCAGGATGATACTGGCGACGGTGAAGTAGATGACGAGGCCGGTGACGTCCACGAGCGTCGCGACGAACGGCGCGGACGCGCTGGCGGGGTCGAATCCGAGTTTGCGAAGCACGAACGGCAGCAGCGAGCCGGCCATCGTTCCGAACGTGACGACGCCGATCAGGCTGCCGAAGACCGTGAAGGCGACGAGCAGATGGTGTTCGCCGTAAATGCCGGTGATCGCATGCCACAGCTCGATGCGCAGGAAGCCGATCGCGCCCAGCACCAGACCGAGGACGAGTCCCGTGGCGACCTCGCGGCGGATGACGCGCCACCAGTCGCGCAGCTGCACTTCACCGAGCGCCATCGCGCGGATGACGAGCGTCGAGGCCTGCGAGCCCGAATTGCCGCCGCTCGAGATGATCAACGGAACGAACAGCGCCAGGATGACGGCCTTGGCGATCTCTTCCTCGAAGAACGCCATCGCCGTGGCCGTGAGCATTTCGCCGAGGAACAGCGCGGCGAGCCAGCCCGCGCGCTTCCGCACCATGCGGCCGAACGCGACCTTGAGATACGGCGCATCGAGCGCTTCCATGCCGCCGAACTTCAGGAGGTCTTCCGTGGTCTCGGCTTCCACCACGTCCACCACGTCGTCGAACGTGATGCGGCCCAGCAGCCTGCCGCCGTCGTCGACCACGGGCACCGCCGCGACGTTGTAGCGCGCCATCAGCCGCGCGACCTCTTCCTGGTCCTGTTGCGGCTGCACCTGCACGCTGGGCTGCTCCATGACGTCGCGCACCAGCTTGGTGGGCGCGGACACGATGAGCCGGGCGATCGGGACAATCCCCTTCAGATACCCCTGTGCATCGATGGCGTAGACCTGATACAGCTGGCTCTCGTCTTCCTCACTCTGACGCCGGATCGCCTCGAGCGCCTCGGCGACGGTGGCGTCCTCACGCACGCTGACCACGTTCATGGTCATCAAGCCGCCGGCGGAATCCTCCGGATAGTTGAGCAGCTTCTCGACGTCGGCGCGGTCCGTGAGGTCCTCGAGCACCGCTTCGCGGTCGCCGGCCGGCAGCTCGGCGACGAGATCGGCGGCATCGTCGCTCGGCATCTCCTCGACGAGCTCAGCCGCGTACTCGGGGCCGACCGCGAGCAGCATCTCCTCGGGGTGCTCGGCCGCTTCCATTTCCGCCAACGCGCTCGACGCGAGCTCCGTCGGCAGCTCGGAGATGACCCGCACGCGAATCGATTCCTCGAGTGCCGACAGCACGTCCGCGAGATCGGACGGATGGACGTTCTGCGCCCGCTCGAGGAACGGCCGCAGGTCGTCTTGTTCGGCGAGCTCCTTCAGCTCATCGAGTCTGAGATCCGGCTCGATCACGGTGTGCCGCCCAGGTTGATCGTCCGTACCGGCCCCACGCGAACCGCGATCCGCTCGACGCGCGTCGCGCTGGCGGCCACGATGTCGAACTCGAGCCCCTGAAACGCGAGTCGCTCGCCGGCGCGCGGGATGCGCCCGAGGGATTGTATGAGGAGGCCGGCGACCGTTTGCGCGGCTCCTGCGCCGCTCCCCGTCCCCAACGTCACACCGACCCTCTCGGCGAGCTCTGCCGCGGGCATGCTGCCCTCGATTTCGAGCACGCGGGCGACGGAGTGATCTGCCGCCCCCGCCCCGCCCGCCCCCGCCTTGGCGGGCTCGAACAGCTCGCTGACGAGATCGTTGAGCAAGTCCTCGAAGGTGACGAGCCCCGCCGTGCCGCCGAACTCGTCGAGCACCACGGCGAGGTGTTGGCCGCTGCGCTGCATTTGCAGCATCAGGTCGGCGGCGCGCATCGTGCCGGGGACCGTCAGCGGGGCGCGCACCTGAATCGGATCCTCCGGCTGTCGCCCCAGCAGATCGAGCGTGTGGGCGACTCCCACCACCTCGTCCAGCGAACCGCGATACACCGGATAACGGCTGTACCCGGATTGCTGGAGCACGTGCGCCGCTTCCGCGACGAGGATGCCCTCCGGAAAGGCGACGATCGCGGTGCGCGGCGTCATCAGCTCGCGGACCGGCCGGTCGGAGAACGCGAGGACGCCGGAGACGACCGCCATCTCATCCGTTCCGGCCAAGGCCTCGGTATCGGCGCTCGTCAGCAGCGCGGCCAGCGTCGTGCGCGTCGATTCCTCGCGGCGTGGAATAAACGGCGACAGCACGACCCCGGCGCGCTCCATCCACGGCACGGCGCGCGCGACGAGCGGCTCGGCCCAGCGGCGGCCGACCACGCGCGGCACGAGATAGACGGCGCTGATGAACAACGGGACGCCCACGGCGAGTGTGAAGACGCCGAGGAATGTCGGTGTGGTTGCGGCGAGAAGCGCCGGGATGGCCCCGGCCGCGAGCAGTACCCCCAGCGTTGTGAGCGTGTTCGCGGCGGCGAGGGTGCGCCCGGGATTTTGCAGCACGCCGGCGCGTGCCGCCGATCCACGCAGCTTGTAGGCCACCCAGCGCGTCAGCTCGTGCTGGCTGACCGTGGCGGCGGCGACGCCGATCGCCGCCGCGATGCCGGCGGTCAGCAGGCCGATCAGCAGAACGACGAGCGCGACGTTCATCGTTTCTCGAACGAGACCTGCGTGACGCGGCGTTGCTCCACGCGCTCCACCACGACGCGGTAGCCGTCCAGCGTCAGCTCGTCACCGGGCCGCGGCACGCGGCCGAGCACGGAATACACGAGTCCGCCGACCGTCGAAACTTCGGCGTGCGAGATCGTGGCGCCCAGGGCGGCCGACAAATCGTCGAGACTCACGCGGCCGTCCACCCACACGCGCCCGCCGTCGGTGCGAATGGCCGGTGTCTGCTCGGTGTCGTGCTCGTCGCGAATCTCGCCGACGATCTCCTCGAGAATGTCTTCGCGCGTGATGAGCCCCGACGTACCGCCGAACTCGTCGACGACGATGGCGATGTGCGCCGGCGTGCCCTGAAAGTCCCGCAGCTGTTTGTCGAGCGTCTTGGTCTCCGGGACGAACGCGGCCGGCCGGACGAGCGATTGCCAGCGCGTCCCCGCCTCCGCCAATCCCATCGCGATGGGCACGAGATCCTTGGCGAACACCACGCCGGCCACGTTGTCGGGCGTCCCGTCCACTGCCGGCATGCGGGTATGCTGGCTCTGCTTGAACGTCTCGAGCACTTCTTCGGGCGATGCGGAGACGTCGATCCCCGTCATGTCGAGGCGCGGCGTCATCACTTCGTCCACGGTCGTGTCGGCGAGGGTGAAGACGCCGAGGAGCATGTCGCGCTGCGCGACGCCGAGATCGGGCTGCAGCGGCCGGGGCGTGTCGATCAGCGCGTGCAGGCCGCGGTCGGCCCACGCGAGCAGCCAGAGCAACGGCCCGAACGGTGCGAGCGTGCGACGGGCGAGCGGCAAGGCCGCCTCGGACAGCTCGGGTGCGATCCGGGCGACGCTCCGCGGCAGCGCGTCTCCCACGATGAAGAGGAGCAACGTCCCGACGACGAGCGTAAGGAGCGCCTCGACCCAGGGACGCGTCCACCAATCCACCGCGTTTGCCGTCGCCACGGCACCAAGCACCAGCAAGGCGAGCCGAGCGATGTGCAGGGCGCGATGCAGTGGCACGCGCCGCTCCGCGGCGATCGGCGGCGCGTCGCCCAGCGTGTGCAGGGCCTCCCCGATCGCGGCTTCTTCGCCGAGCGCGAGGAGCGCCGCCCACAGTCCGGCGCCGATGGCGACTAGCAGGCTGACGAGCCGCAACGCCGCTTCGGTCAGCATCAGCGCGGGGCCAGCCGCTTCACGTAGCGCTCCTGGAGGCGCCACATCGTGGAGCGCATCCGCCCCGGACCTTCGGGATGATCGTAGCCGAGCACGTGCAGCGTGCCGTGCACGGCCAGCCGCACCAGCTCTTCGCGCAACGTCGTGCCGTTGCGGGCGACGAGCGCGGCAGCCGCGGGGCAGATGTAGACGTCGCCCAGGAGCCGGCCGTCGGGGAGCGGCAAGGCGTAGGCGATGACGTCGGTGAGGCCGCGGCGCCCCGTGGCGCGCGCATTGGCGCGGCGCATCGCGGCGGGCCCGAGCAGGGTGATCTCGATGCGGGATCCGGCGGGCGCCCGTTCCCAGGCCAGCACGCGTGTCGCGACTCGCATCAGCTGGTCAGCGCGCGGTCGCCGGCTGCCACGCCGCACTGATGCCGCCACTCGACTCCGGATAGTCGATGCGATTGTGATACATGCCGCTCAACACGATGAGAAACGCCGCCTTCACTTGCTCGATCTGTTGCAGCGTGAGCGGCGCCTCGTCGAGCTGGCCCGCGTTGACCTTGGTGCGGACGATGTGATTGATCGCCTCTTCGATTTTCTGCGGCGTCAGGTCCTCGAGCACGCGCAGGGCCGCTTCCACCGAGTCGGCGATCATCGAGATCGCCGTCTCCATCGAACGCGGCTTCGGCCCCGGATAGGTGAAGTCGTCGACGTTCCGCGCCTGGCCGCCGTCGCTCTTCTTTGCCTTGTCCAAGAAGTACGTGATCTCCGTGGTGCCGTGATGCTCGGGAATGAACGCGGCCACCGAGTCTGGAAGATCCGCGTCGGCGGCGAGCGCCAGGCCGTCGGTCACGTGCGCCTTGATGATTTGCGCCGACTGTAGCGGCTTCAGCCGGTCGTGGGGATTGTTGCCCGGGATCTGATTCTCCACGAAGTACATCGGATTCTTGACCTTGCCGATGTCGTGGTAATAGCAGCCGACGCGGCCCAGCAATCCGTTCGCCCCGATGCGATTGCACGCCGCTTCGACGAGGTTCGCCATCGCGACGCTGTGCGCGTACGTCCCCGGCGCCTCGAGCGACAGCCGGCGCAGCAGCGGGCGGCTCGGGTCCGAGAGCTCGAGCAGCGTCAGATCCGTCGTGATGTGCGTGACCGACTCGGCGACCGGCAGCAGGAAGAACGTGAGGCCCGCCGACACGAGGCCGTTCACCGCGCCGAGCAGCCCGCGGAGGCCGATCTCCTGGATCGGCCAGCCGCTCGCGAGACCGAGGGCCAGCGCGCTCGCGAGATAGCCCAGCGCGATGATCAGCACGGGCGCGTAGAAGTTGCTGCGACTGCGCAGTGTCTTCACCGACAGCGCCGCCGTCACGCCGCCGACGAGACATAAGAAGAGCGCCGGGACGTCGTGAAAGACGGGCTGGAGACCGATCACCACTGCCAGAATCATGGCCGCGATCATGGACACGCGCCCGTTGAAGAGCACGGTCATCATCATCGCGAGGAAGGGCATGAAGACGATTTCCGGATGGTCCGGGTACGCGCGGGCGACGAGCCCCGCCTGCAACAGCAGCAGCGCGAATAATCCGCCGATCAGTCCGACCTGGCGCAGGTCGACGTACGTCTCGCGCCGGTAGAACACCAGCAGAACCCAGAAGATCGCGATGATGAGCGCGTCGCGCAGCAGCGGGCCGACGACGCCGCGAATCGAGTACGTCGTCGCGGCACCACGCCGCAGCAGCTCTTGATGCAACGCGAGCAGGCGCTCGTGCGCTTCGTTCGTGACGATCTCGTTCGGCGCCACGATGCGGTCGCCGGCGCGGACGATGTACTTGCTCGGATCGACGCTGCCGCGCAGCTCGTTGCGCCGCCGTTCCGTCTCGAGCTGCTTCGGAATCAGCGTCGGGCGGAAGAACTGGCGCACGAGCTTCAGATACAGCACGTCGCCGACGCTCGACGCCGGGTCGGGATGCAGCTGCTTGGCCCGGCTCAGATACTGCGCGAACGTGAGCACCTGATCGCGCTGCACCGACGACTCCGTCGAGCCGCGCCGCACGATCAGCTCGCGCGACTGCTCGACCGTCAGCACGCCCGGGCCGGTGACGCCTTGCGCGAGCGTGCGGTCGAACAGCCGCTCCAGCGACTGCTGCAACGCCCGGCGCTTGCCGCCCTTGGAGAGGTACGCCGCTTCCTGCAGCGTGACCGGGACGCCGAAGTCGCCGGCGGCATGGATGACGGTTTGCGGGCCCTCGTCCACCGCCGCGTCCACCGCGCTGAAGAACGCGACCATCGACGTCGACGTGCTGTCGTAGGCGCGCTGGCGGAACTCGTAAATCGGTTTGGCCGACGCCGCGAGCTCGTCCGCTTCGTGCTGCAGCTCGTCCTCGGACTTGTTCACCACGAAATTGAACGGCGCGACGATTTCCTTCTCGGCGCGCGCGCCCGGCTCGAGCAGCGGCGCGACGTCCGCTGCGCTCGACGGGAACGACAGGTGCGCCACGAGCGCCAGCGCCGGTACCCAGACCCAGCGCACGACGTGATAGCGCACTTTCTCCTGCGTTGGGACGTTCATCTCAACCCTGCGCGTCCTCGGCGTAGGCGCGGATGATGTCGCGCACGAGCCGGTGGCGGACGACGTCCGAATCCTCGAGGTACACGAAGCCGATGCCCTCGATGCCGGGGAGAATGCGTTCGACCTGCAGCAGGCCGGAGTCCTCACGGTTCGGCAAATCGATTTGCGTCTTGTCGCCGGTGATCACGGCGCGCGAGTTCACGCCCAGGCGCGTCAGGAACATCTTCATCTGCATCCCGGTGGCGTTCTGCGCTTCGTCGAGAATGACGAAGGCATCGCTGAGTGTGCGCCCGCGCATGTACGCGAGCGGCGCGATCTCGATCGTGCGCGTCTCCAGCGCTTTCTCCACCCGCTCGCGCGGCATCATGTCCTCGAGCGCGTCGTAGAGCGGTCGCAGATACGGATCGACCTTCTGCTGCAGATCGCCCGGCAGGAAGCCGAGGTTCTCGCCTGCCTCGACCGCGGGCCGGGCCAGAATGATGCGGCGCACCCGCTTGCGCGCGAGGGCGTCGACCGCGGCCGCGACGGCGAGGTAGGTCTTCCCGGTGCCCGCCGGTCCGATGCCGATCACGATGTCGTGCTCGGCGATCGATCGCAGATACTCGCGCTGGCCCGCCGTCTTCGGCTGAATGACGCGCCGCAGGCCCGGCAGGATGATTTTCACCGGGTCGGAGATGTCGCGGCCCAGGTCGCCGTGCGCTTCGTCCGCCACGAGCCGCTCGACGTCATGCACGTCCAGCGCCTCGCCCATGCGCGCGAGGTCGATCAACGCCTGCGCGACGTGGCCGGCACGGTCGATCGCGCCCTGCGGTCCGGCGAGCGACAGGCTGTCGCCACGGAGCGACACGCGGACGCCGAGCCGCCTGGCGAGCTCGAGCAGGTTGGCGTCGTTCACGCCGGCGAGCGCCAGCGGATCGACACCTTCGACGGAGAGACGGTGGACGACGTCGTCGCTCATGGAGTCACCTTGATGTGCAGGGCACCGAGATCCTCGGGCCGCGCCGGCGCCGGCGCGCCCTCGAACAGCGCGCGTGCCGCGGTGGTCTTCGGGAATGCGATCACGTCCCGCAGCGAGCCCGCGCCGGCGATCAGCATGGCCGTGCGGTCGAATCCCACCGCAAAGCCGCCGTGCGGCGGCGCGCCGGCCGCGAGGGCGGTCAGCAGGAACCCGAACCGCGCTTCGATTTCCTCCGGCGACAGGCCGAGATGTCGGAACACGGTACGCTGGACCTTGGGGTCGGTGATCCGGATCGACCCGGAGCCGAGCTCGTTGCCGTTGTAAACCGCGTCGTAATGCAGGGCGCGACAGGCGAACGGCTCGCTGTCGAGCTTGGTCACGTCCTCCGGATGGGGCGACGTGAACGGGTGATGCGCGAAGACGGGCTTGCCCGTCTCGGGATCGGGCTCGAACAGCGGAAAGTCCACGACCCAGCAGAACGCGTGGGTTTGCGTGGGCTGCGGCGCCAGGCGCCGGATGACCTCCTGGCGCACCTTGTCGAGCGCGGGCGACGTGACGCGATCGGGACCGACGGTCATCAGCGCCGCGTCACCATCGCCGACGCCGAGCTGGGCCAGCGCCTCCGCGGTGAAATGCTTGCCGACCGAGCCGGAGAGCTGCTCGCCCTGTCGTTTGACCCAGGCGAGTCCGGTGGCGCCGTTCGCCTTGGCGGTCTCGGTGAGCTGGTCGACGTCCTTGCGGGACAGCGAGCCGCCGCCGCGCACCGCGATGCCGCGCACGCGCGATCCGTTCGTCGCCGACTGGAAGAACGGGACACCGAGCGGCTGGACGGCCTTAGTCCAGTCGGTGATCGCGAGGTCGTAGCGCAGGTCGGGCTTGTCGGTGCCGTAGCGCTCCATGGCTTCGCGCCAAGTGAGCCGAGGGAACGGCCGCGCGACCGGCACCCCGGCTTCATCCCACAATGCGACGAGCACCGTCTCGACGAACCCGATCACGTCTTCCTGGCCGACGAACGACGCCTCGATATCGATCTGCGAGAATTCCGGCTGGCGATCGAACCGCAGGTCCTCGTCGCGGAAGCAGCGCGCGATCTGGAAATAGCGATCGAAGCCCGACACCATCAGCAGCTGTTTGTAGATCTGCGGTGACTGCGGCAACGCGTAGAACTCGCCAGCGTGCACGCGCGAGGGCACGAGATAGTCGCGCGCGCCCTCCGGCGTGGGCTTGGTGAGAATCGGGGTCTCGATCTCGAGGAACTCGAGCTCGCTGAGCGCACGGCGCGCGCGCTGCAACAAGCGGTGCCGCAAGATGAGATTCGCCTGGAGCTCGGGCCGCCGGAGATCGAGATGGCGGTACTTGAGGCGCAGCTCCTCGGCCGGCAGCTCCTCGCTCTTCCCCCGCGCCACCGGAATCGCAGGCGTCTCTGCCGGACCGACGACCTGCAGCGTCGTCGCGTGTACCTCGATCTCACCCGTCGCGAGCTCGGCGTTCCGCATCGCGGGCGGCCGGGCGACGACGTCGCCGTCGATCACGAGAACGGCCTCACTGCCGACGCTCTGCGCGCGCGCGAGCACGTCGGCGCCCGCCCACGCGGGACCGAACGCGACCTGCACGAGTCCGTCCCGGTCGCGCAAATCAATGAACACGATCCCGCCGAGGTCGCGACGCCGATGCACCCAGCCTCCCAGGCGCACCTTCTGTCCGACGTCCGCTGCCCGGAGCGCGCCGCAGCGATGCGTGCGCCAGCTCGTTCGGGCGAGTTCCTGCTTCGCGCTTATGTGCCCTGCCCTCCGGCAGTTTCTGCCTCGAGAAGAATGCGGTAGAACTCGTCGCTGTCGTTTGCCGCCAGCAAACGCGCGCGGATCGGCTCACGACGCACGATCCGCGAAATCCGGCTCAGCGCCTTCACATGCGTCCCGGCCTGTGATTCGGGACCGGCGAGCAAAAAAAACAGGCGTACCGGTTCGCCATCGACGGTCTCATAAGGCACCGGCGCCCGCGTCGTTCCGGCAACCGCCACCAGATTCGGCAGCGCCGGCGTCTTACCATGGGGCACCGCAACGCCATAACCGATGCCCGTAGGGAACTGACGCTCCCGCTCGAGGATGGCGTGCAGGATGTCAGATGCTGGCGTGGCCCCGCTGCCGCCGCCGTTGGCCCCATTTCCTCCCACCAGGAGGTCAACCAGCTCTCGCAATACGCCCTCCTTACTTTGGGCCCGCAGGGGGACCCGGATCCGGTCAGGCGTAAGCAGTTCAGAGAGCCGCAATGGGTAGGTCCAAGTGTCGTAAACGATTGAAGATAGTTGACTTGAGTTGACAGCGCCACAGACGCCGGTAAACGTTCGGCATGCAACACATTGGCCGATCGGTCGTTGCGATGCTCGTGCTCGCGGGCGCGTCTTCCCGACCCACTGCGGCACAGCAGGCGACCGGCACGACGCTATGGCGTGTGGCCGGCACGACGCTCGCGACGCCCCCCGCATTGGCGGTCGGACCGGCAGCCGCGCTCTGGAATCCGGCACAGACGGCCGACACCGCGCGCGTGATGCTGGCGTTCGAGGCGATTCAGACACCCTCGGCAGTCGATGCGAGCGGCATGATCGCGACGGCCCGTGTCCAGGCCGGACGCTTGGGACAGATCGGCGTCATCTTCGGCCGCGTTGGTCTGAGCGACATCACACAAACGCTCGACAGTCCCGATCCGACGGGCACCACCGTGCCGGTCTACACGCTCGCGCTCGGCGCCACCTGGTCGCGCGTGCTCGGCGCCACCAGCGTCGGTGCGACGGTTGCCTTTCATCAAACCCGACTTGATGCAGAGCGCTCCGAGCGTGTCACGCTGGACGTCGGTGCCCGCCGGCCGCTCCTGGGAGATCGGTTTCACGTCGCGCTGGCGACGCATTTCTTTTCGTCGTTCAAGACCACCGATCCGGCGCAGGACATCTACGCGGGTGCAGACGCGCGACTGTGGTCCGGCCTGTATTCCACCGAGCGCGCCGTCATCCGCGCGCGCTACGGCGTGTCCTTCGCTCATGGATTCGCTGCCGATCAGCAATTCGGGCTGGGCGCGGAGCTTGGGAAGTCCTTGGCGTTCGACGTCATGCTCGCGCGGGAAGGCGGTTATGGGAATGACGCCGCCGGTTGGCGACCGGTCGCGGGCCTGCGCGTGGGCATCGGCAAGTATCGCATCACGCTCGCCCGCGACGCCGGCGTCAACGACCTCGGCTCCGCGTATCGCGTCGGAGTGGACGCGCGACTCCGGTGAGCACCGATCTTCTCAGCCTGACCCCCGAAGCGGCGCAGCGCGCGCTCGCGGACTGGCTCGCGCAGCGCGGTGAGCCGGCATACCGCGCCCGGCAGATCGTGCCGCGGCTCTGGCAGCGGCCCGTCACCTCCTGGGCCGACGCAACCGATCTGCCCGCGGCGCTGCGCACGGCGCTCGAGCAGGAATATCCTCTGCTGCGTCTCACGCTGCGCGCCCATCAGCTGTCGAGCGACGGCACGCAAAAGTTTCTCTGGGCGCTCGCCGACGGCGAAGCGATCGAATCGGTGCTCATTCCCGAGGGCAAACGCCGCACGTTGTGCATCTCGTCGCAGGCGGGCTGCGCGCTCGGCTGTGTGTTCTGCGCAACCGGCCGCATGGGATTCCGCCGGAACCTGTCGGCGGCCGAGATCGCCGGCCAAGTGCGGGAGCTCGTGCTCAAGGATCCCGCGCTCAAGCCGACGAACGTCGTGTTCATGGGGATGGGCGAGCCGCTGCTCAACTGGGACGCGGTCGACGCCACGCTCACGATTCTGAATCAGGCGGAGGGATTCGGGATTGGGGCCCGGCACATCACCGTGTCCACGGTCGGCATCCTCCCCAGTCTCGCGAAGTTCGCCAAGCGGGCCGAGCAGTTCCGTCTCGCCGTTTCGTTGCACGCGCCGACGCCCGCACTGCGCCTCGCGCTGATGCCGATCGAGAAGAAGTACGGCCTGTCCGAGTTGATGAGCGCGCTCAAGCAGTTCCGCCGCCGCGTGACGCTCGAGTACGTGTTGATTGCGGGAAAGAACGACAGCCTCGACGCCGCCGATCAGCTCGCGAAGCTCGCGCAGCCGCTCGAAGCGCTGGTCAACCTGCTGCCGCTGCATCCCGGCGGGGCGCCCGACCTCGAGCCGGCGACGCGCGCCCAGATGCTGGCGTTCGAGCGGCGGCTGAAACAGAAAGGTGTCGAGGCAGTGCTCCGGCGCAGCCGCGGCCTCGACATCAGTGCTGCCTGCGGGCAGCTACGGGTGGAAGTCGAGGGGCCGCGTCCGCGGCGGAAAGTCCGCACCGAGGAGCACGCTCACATCGAGTAGCTTGCCGGCGTCGGGCTCGACGGAGATGCGCCCGATCCCCAGCGCCTTCCGCACCTGCTCCGCCGCGCGCCGGTCCCCCCGACGCAAGATCACACGGGTCGAGTCCAGTCCGCTTTCGGTGGCGTCCGCATTTCCGAAGTAGACGACGTCGATCCCTGCGTCCCGCAGCACGCGAGCGCCCACGCGCGCGTTGCCGACGCGTCCACTGGCGTTCAGCACTTCGACGGTGACGGCCGGGGCGCGGTCGCCGGGTACGGCATACGCCTGCGGTGATCTGCCATGACACGCCGCAAACAGCAGCAACACACCGAGTCGCCTCATCGCCGGGCCGCGAGCTGATTCCAAAACGAGACGGTCGCGGGCGGAAGCGGCCAGCCCGAGCGCAGCACCCATTCGAGCCGCCGCCGCGCCACTTCGCGCAATACGTCGTCGCGTTCTGCCGGCACGCGACCGGCGAGCTCGGCACGGTCGGCGCTCGCCTTGGCGCCGCCGAAGTCGCGGCCCGGCTCGAGAAAATCGGCGAGGTAGAGCATGCGGCCGACGTCGTCCCACTCCGCCGACCCGACGGTGTGATGGCGCACGGCGCTCAAGACGCCCTCGTCCGTTTCCCCACCTGCTGCGGCGAGATCCGCGGCGGCGGGCCCGTGCGCGAACGGACCGCTGAGCGGCGCGTCGCGCAGCGCGTCGTGCAGCCATCCCGCCCTGAGCCAGCGATCGCGCTCTACGGTGGGGACGTCCATGACGGTTGCCCATTGGTCGAGCAGCGCGACTACGCGCTCGATGTGCCCGCGCCGCTCCGCCGACACCTGCGCCCACACCGGCAAACTCACGGCTTCACCCGGGGGTCCGCGCCGACGCCTTCACCCAGCACGATGTTGTCGAGCAGCCGGGTCTTACCGACGCGCGCCGCGACGACCGCAACGGTGCGCGCGGTAACGCGGGTCACCGGCTGCAGGTCTTCGTCGATGAGCGCGCAGTACTCGGCGGTCACGCCCGGCACCTGCAGGGCGTCGAGACCGGTGCGTTGCAGCTTGGCGGGGTCGGCTTCCCCGCCGCGCCACGCCTGCTCGAGGGCGCGCAACGCGCGGGAGAGCGCAAGCGCCGAGCGGCGCTCGTCGGGATTCAAGTACGTGTTGCGCGAGGAGAGCGCGAGGCCGTCCAGCTCGCGCACCGTCGGCGACACGTCGATCGTCAGCGGAAAATCGAGATCATGGACCAGGCGTTTGACGAGCATCGCCTGCTGGAAATCCTTGCGGCCGAAGACCGCCACGTCGGGCTCGACGATGTGAAACAGCTTCGCCACCACGGTGAGAACGCCGCTGAAGTGGCCCGGTCGTGCCGCGCCTTCGAGCGTGTCGGCAACCGCGCCGGGAACGACGCGCACCAGCGGGTCACCCTGGTACATCGCGCTCGTTTCCGGAACGAACAGGCAGTCCACGCCCCGCGCCTCAGCGAGCGTGCGGTCGTGCGGCAGGTCGCGTGGATAGCGGGTGAGGTCTTCGCTGGGACTGAACTGCAGCGGATTGACGAAGATGCTGACGACGACGCGCTCGGCCAGCTCGCGCGCGCGATCCACGAGGCGCAAATGTCCTTCGTGGAGGTAGCCCATGGTGGGCACGAAAGCGATGGAGTGGCGGCGAGCGCGCTCGGAACGGGTCCACGCGCGCATCTCAGTGATGCCGGTGAACTCGCGCAACTAGAACTCGCGCTTCTTCATCTCCGAAAAGAAGTCCCGGCGCTCGATGTCGTCGTCCGTAGTCTCGGGCGGAAGCGTCGGGTCGTAGCGCTTGCGGGCTTTGGGCTTCGTCTTCTCCGCCTTCGCCATGTTTTTCTTGATCAGCTTTGCCAGCCTTTCATCTTCCGTTTTCGACACACGGCCTCCTCTCGGTCGGAATGTCCAATGTCCAACGATCAATTATCAATGATCAATGATCGAGAAGCAACAACGCGCATCGGACATTGGACATTGATCATTGGTCATTTTCCGAAGGAGTGTTCCGGCCCCGGGTAGCGCCCCTCGCGTACCTCCGCCGCAAACACGCGCGCCGCTTCGCGGACATCCTCGGCCAGCGCCGCGTATTTCTTGATGAACTTGGCCGAGAACTGGTCGTTGAGGCCGAGCATGTCATGGAGCACGAGCACTTGCCCGTCGCAGGCCGGTCCCGCCCCGATCCCGATCGTGGGGATCGTCAGCGACTTGGTGATCTGCGACGCCAGCGGTGCGGGCACGAGCTCCAGCACGATCGCGAACGCGCCGGCATCCTCGAGCGCCTTCGCGTCACCTTTGAGCCGCTCCGCGGTCGCGTCGTCGCGCCCCTGCACCCGGTGACCGCCGAGCGCGTGGACCGACTGCGGCGTCAGGCCGAGGTGGCCCATCACGGGAATGCCGATGTCGACCAAACGGCGCACCGTGGCCGCCATGTGCTGGCCGCCCTCGAGCTTCACCGCGTTGCAGCCGCTCTCCTTCATGGCGCGTCCGCAATTGCGCAGCGCTTCTTCCGGTGAAATCTGGTAGGTGAGAAACGGCATGTCGCAGATCACGAGCGCGCGCTCGGTGCCGCGCCGGACCATCGTTGTGTGATAGATCATCTGGTCGAGCGTCGCCGAGAGCGTGGATGCGGCGCCCGCCAACACCTGGTTCAGCGAGTCGCCGACGAGCAAGATGTCCACGCCGGAGGCGTCGAGGAGACGCGCGAACAACGCGTCGTAGCAGGTGAGCGCCACGATGCGCTCGCCCTTCTCCTTCATCTCGAGCAACGTCCGCGTCGTGATGGTCGTCATGGCTCGGCTCCCCCGACCTCCAGATCCAGCTCGGCCATCTCTCGTTGCCAGAATTCGCGATTCGGCAGCTCGGGATGCGGAATCACGAGCCCCGGCTCCCGCACCGTGCGATTTCCGTAGCGCACGATGTCGAGATCGAGCGTCCGCGAGCCCCAGCGTTCGCGCCGCACGCGTCCCCGCTCTGCTTCAATCGTGCGGCATTCGGCCAGCAGGTCGGCCGGCGCAAGCGACGTTTCGAGCAACACCATTTGGTTCAAATATGACGGCTGCGCAACCGGGGGGGACCCGAGCGGTGCGGTCTCTTCTACACGCGAGACCGCCAGCAGGCGCGTGCCGGTCAGCTCGGCGAGCCGCTTCCGGGCATGGGCCAGATGTGCTTCGCGATCTCCAAGGTTGGACCCTAACGCGACGTACGCCCGCTCCACGCGCTACGCCACGTTCGCGAAGCCGCGCGTCAAATCCCGCAGCATCGTGGCGACTTGCTCGAGGTCGCGCGTGGCGCGCTCCAGGTCGGTGAGCCCTTCGGCCGCCTGCACGGCCCGCGTCGCGACGTCGTCCGCCTCGGCCCGGTTCTTCCCCGCGATGTGGGCCACCGAGTTGATGCGCTCGCGCAGCCGGTCGAACGCCTGATTCTGCTCGCCCGCGGCGGCCGTGATGCGGCCCGCGTGCGCGGTGGCTTCCGCGGTGGCCACGACGATGGCATCGAGGGCCTCGAGCGCCGCGGCCGACAGCTCTTCCACGCCACCGACGTTGACTTGGCCGCGTCGCATTTGCTCGACGACCTCGCCGACCTGGGTATGAATGTCCTGTACCAGCTCGCCGGCTTCCGCCGCGGCCGTCGCGCTCTGCTCGGCGAGGTGCCGCACCTCGTCGGCGACGACGCCGAAGCCCTTGCCGTGCTTGCCGGCGCGCGCGGCTTCGATCGCTGCGTTGAGCGCGAGCAGATTCGTCATGTCCGCAAGCTCGCGAATTGAGGCGATGAAGCCGGTGATCCGGCGACTGGTTTGGCCGAGCTGCTGCACTTTGCTCGAGCTTTCGCCGACGAACGCCTTGAGCGCGACCAGTCGCTCGATCGCTTCGCGAATCTGCGTGCGGTTGCGGCTGGCGACGTCGCTCGCCGCCGTCGACGCGCGCGCCGCTCCCGCGCCGTCGTCCGACACCCGGCGCGACACCTGCGCCAGACTCTCCGTCGCCTCGAGACCGCCCGACACCTCGCCCTCTTCACGCCGCGCGCCCTCGCGGATCACGCCGGTGGAGGCCGCAACGGCCGACGCGACCTGCTTGAGCGCCTCGGCGGTCTGCGCGATCGTCGCGAGCTGGCGCGTCATGCGGTCGACCGTTTCGACCAGCGGGCGGCGCAGATCGGTGATGTGGACGGCCGTCGCGAGCTGACTCGCGAACGTGGTGATCGTCAGAATGTCCTGGCGGCGATAGCAATGCTTCTTGTGATGCTCGAGCTCGAGCGTCCCGATCACCTGGTCGCCGAACTTGAGGGGCACGATGACGAGGCTCTGGACGTCGAGCGGCGCGTCCGCGACCCGCTTGTCCCGGATCACGTCGTCGATCACGACGGTCTCGCCGCTCGCGGCAACGGCGTGCCGTAACGCGGCCGTGTCGGGCGACGGCTCGCCGCGGCCTTCGCGGCCGCGCGCCGAGCGGTGCACGAGCGACATCTGGCCATCGTGCAGGCGGTAGATGCGGAAGTCGCCCCAATCGACCAGCCGGTTGGCGAGGCGCTCGATGCGGCGGAAGGAATCTTCGAGGCTGATGTTCGCCGTGATCACCGCTTCCATCGCGTGGATCTTGTTCAGCTCCTCCGCCGAAATCGCCTCTTCGACCATCTGCTTGAGCAGGAGCCCGAGGAACGTGAGCACGAGGGCGACGAGCAGCCACGCGGCGACCGACGACCAGGCCACGACCGCGCCGACGAACGTCGTCGCCGCGAACACCGTTGCCGCATAGGCGATCACCTCGTACCGCACGATCATCAATCGCTCGGCGGGCTCGAGCTTCGAGCGAATGATCAGCGTGAAGTAGAACAGCAGCCGGCCGAACACGAAGTAGGCAAGCGCGTAGCCGGCGAGTGCGGGCAGGAGCTCGATGGTGAGGGCGGGCGAGCCGAGCCAGTGGAGCGCGGTCGCATAGACCCCATACGCCGCGACCAGTGTGATGACCTCGCGCCCGAGATTGATCCACGCCACGCGCAGCGGCTTGCGCTGCAACAAGGAATCCGTGACGACCGTGGCGCCCGCAATGGCGAGCGCGGTCGCGGGCACACCGACGAGCAGGCTGCCGGCGAGTCCGACGAGCGCGGTCTGCGTGAGGTAGGAGTATTTGCTCAGCGGGACCGTGAGGCCGCGGAGCGCGATCGCGCAGCCCAACATCAGGACGAGCTCGACGAGCTGCACCGCTCCGAGCCAGCTGGGATCGACAATGAGGATGGCGATGAGGAGCGCCAAGCCGATCCAGGCCAGCGCCTGGCTGTAGAGCGTGACGAAGCGCGCGACGCTCATCGGGGCGAGTGCACGGCCGCCGCGAGATCGGCGGCCAGCCGTTCCACGGCGTCGACGCCGCCTTTGGCGAGCGCGTCCATGAGCGCGCTGCCGACCACGACGCCGTCGGCATGGCGCGCCGCCGCACGCGCTTGCGCCGGTGTGCCGATGCCAAACCCGACCGCGACGGGAACATCGGTGACCGCGCGAACGCGTGCGACCTGCTGCTCGAGCCCCGCCGGCGCGTCGGCGCGGGCGCCGGTCACGCCGAGTCGCGAGATCAGGTAGACGAATCCCGAGGCACTCGCCACGACGCTCTTGAGCCGGCGATCGTCCGTCGTCGGCGCGACCAGGCGAATCACGTCGAGTCCATTCGCTCGGGCCGTTTGCTCGATCGCGGGATCGGCGCCTGCCGGCAGATCGGTCAGCAGTACGCCCGCCGCGCCGGCCGCGCGCGCATCGCGCGCAAAGCGCTCGACGCCGTACGCCATGACGGGATTGAGATAGGTCATGATGACGACCGGCACGTCGAGCGCCGCGTCTCGAATCAGCTCGAGGACGCGCGGCAGCGTCATGCCCTGCTCCAGCGCCGTCTGCGTGGTCCGCTGAATCGTGGGGCCGTCGGCGAGCGGATCGGAGAACGGCACGCCGACCTCGACGAAGTCGGCGCCCGCCCGGGCGACGCGTCGCAGCGCGTCACACGACACGGCCGGCGTCGGGTAGCCGGCCGTGAGGTACGGGATGAACGCCGCCGAGTTGCCCTTCGCGAGTGCCCGCCACCGCGCCGCCATGCGGGAGGGCGATGGAGAGGGGCTCTCAGACAAAGTAGTCGCTGACGTTGATGCCGTATTTGACCGGGTCGGTGACCTTGACGATGGTGCGCGGGTAGTTGCCGTTCGCGTCCTTCACGGAGAGATCGACGACGGTGCCCGGCGTCAGCAGCGCGCCGTCAGGCGTCGTGACGACGCGAACCACGGGGCGATGGACGTGCGCGACGTCGGGATTCGCGCTGTGGACGAGCGCCACCTCGTAGGTGTCGAGAATCACGCACGTGCCCACGGGATAGATGCCGATCAGGTTGATGAAGGCCTTGACGACGACCGGGTCGTAGCCCCGCCGCGGATTCTCCCACATTTCCTTCAGGACCTGGTCGGGCTGGATCGGCACAGTCTGGTAGACGCGCCGGCTGGTCGCTGCGTCGAATCCGTCGGCGACGGCGATGATCTTGGAGTAAATCGACATGTTGCGGCCGCGGATCGACTTGGGATAGCCGGTAAGGTCGATCTTCATGTGATGCTCGTATGCCGCCACCATGCCGCGGTACGGGATTTCGCCGTACCCGCGCAGACCGAAGAGCGTCAGCACGCCCAGCCAGGGGTGGGCCTGCATGATGCGCCACTCTTCCTCGGTGAGTCCCCCTTCCTTATTCAGCACTTCGAGCGGGACCCGCGACTTGCCCACGTCGTGGAAGAGCGCCGACATCCCAAGGTCGTAGAGCTGCAGCTTGGTCAGGCCGAGCTTGCGGCCGAGCGCCACGGAGAAGATGCAGACGTTGACCGAATGCGTGAACGTGTACTCGTCGTAGTCGCGCAGCGTCGTCAAACCGACCAGCGAGGATTCGTTGTTGAGGACCTGATCGACGATCGCCTGCACCGCCCGCTTCACCTTTTTCACGTTGGCGGTGCGGCCCATGCGAATCGAGTTGATGACTTCCTTGGTCACGGCGACCGACCGCGCGTACGTGCGCTTGGCGGCCTCCTTCTGACGCTCCTCGTCCTCGACGTCCTCTTCGCTCTCGAGCGGCGGCTCGACGCTGACGTGTGTGACCCCGCCGTCGCTCAGCTTCTGCGACAGCTCGAACAGCTTGTTGGGGTTCGCCTCCCGCGCGGCGTAGGCGAGCAGCAGCGACACGAACACCTGGAGCTGCTTGCGGTCCACGCCTTCGTCGAGCCGCACCGCGCCGATCCCGCACTGCTGGAAGACGTTCAGGATGTGCGAGAACGACGCGTAATTGTCGAGGTCGAGCCGGAGCCGAGTGGAGTTGACGAAGATGAATTCGCCTTGCAGCCGGATCTCGAGCTCGCGCTCGACGTCGAGCAGCTGCTTGGTGGTCGCGGCGAGGTCGTCGAGTGCCTTCTGCACCTGCGAGTTTTCGATCGGATAGAGCTTGAGCGACCGAAATGCCGTGTAGAGGACGATGAGAAAGTCTCTGCCGGCATGGCGCAGGAAGCCGTCCGTCGTCTGGACGGTCTCCATCATCGAGGGCCGCTTGTTCCCTCCCGCCGGCGCCGTCATGCGCTGCCCACTTCGCGCAGCGCGCGGTTCACCGCGTTGCGCACGAGGGGTTCCTTATCCTGCGCGACCTTCTGCAGGACGTCGCGGGCGGCCGGTGTGCGGATCTTCCCCAGCGCCATGGCGGCGCACGCCCGGGTCTCCGGATCTTCCTTGCGGCCGAGCAAGCCGCCCTTCGGCACGAGCAGCTTCTCGAGCGTCGGAATGCCGGTCTCCCCCGCGAGCGCGCCATAGGCCTCGAAGAACACCATTTTTTCGGTGAGGTCGGCGTCCTTCAGTTTGTTGCCCATCACGGCAGCTTCCACGCGCGAGAACGCGTTCCGGTGGCCGCGTTGCCCCAGGAATTTCACCGCGGCGATCCGCACGTCGCGCTCGGAATCGTCGATCGCTTTTTCGAGGAGGCGTGTCGCGCTCGGGCTGCCGATCGTCGTCAGCGCCTCGACGACCGCGAGCTTCAGCTCGCGCTCGCCGCGCTCGAGCAGCGGGCCCATCCCGTCGGGCGCGCCCGGCAGCTTCAGGCGGCCGGCGAGCCGCACCATTTCGAGCTGCACCGCGGGGTCGGCGCTCGCGAGCGCTTTCAAGACCTCGGGCGCGTGTGCCTGCGCCAGCCGCTCCGCGGAGGACTGCACGAGATTCTTCACGCGCTCGTTGGTCAGCTTCGGCAGCCATCCCATCAACGTGCCGAGCGCATCGGCCCGCAGCTCGCTGAAGAGATCGCTGAGCTCGTCCTCGGTGGGATGGCTCGTCGCCTCGTCCAGTGATTGCAGGAGCTGGGACAGGGCGTCCGGCTGTGACAGCCGCGTCGGCAGCGCTTCGAGGACCTGGCGATGCTCGGGGATGAGCTCGCGGGCGCGCTGCAGGATCACTTTGCACTCGCGCAAAATCAGCGCGACCGAGCGGAAGTCGCCGGCGCCGAGCAGGTAGGGAATGAAGTTTTCGACGATCGAGATGAGCTCCGCGCGTACCGTTCCATACGTCTGGAGCTCGAGCAAGTCGAACAGCATCGCGAGGACGTTCCCGCGCAGGTCCTGCGCGTACTCGCGCTCGACCTCTTTGTGGAGATACTCGATTTCCTTGTCGTCGAGGAAATACAGTGTCGTGTCGAAGTCGTCGACCGACACGAGGCCCTCGCGCTTGGGTGGGACCTCTTCCTCCACCTGGCGGCGCACGGTGCGCGGGTCGGCCGACCCGCCGTCGCCGCCCGGCGTTCCCCCGCCTCCCGCGATCGTGGGGGCACCTTTTTCCGTGCGCTCGATCGGAACGGCGTTCTCGCTGGCGAGCTCGCGGAAGGTGTAGGTGATGAACTGGAAATCCTCCGCCCACAGCAGCGTCAGGAGATCGTCGGCGGCGTCGGCTTGCAGGTTCTTGGCCTGCTGGAGGACGGCGAGGAAGCGCACGATCTCGGCGTCTTCGACGCCGGGCTTGAAGGTCAGCGAACGGACGCCGTCCTTGTACAGTGTCCACGCAATCGACTCGTTGCGTTGGTCCTGGCTGTAGACCGCGTGGTCCTCCCACCGCATCTCCGTCTCGCCGATGTCGAAGATGAGATCGTCGGTGGCCTGCCAGATTTGGCGGAAGGCGGCGCGAATGTTTTCGACGGCGCGCTGGTAGACGGGATTGTTCGGCAGGTACAGCTGCGTCGCCCGCATCCCCTTGCTGACGACCTGCATCAGCTCCTCGACCTGAGACGGCGGAAGAGCCAGCTCGGGGATGTCGGCGGCCGGATTCGTCAGATCGGGGCTCCCGTAAGCTCGGCGACCATCGCAACGTCCTTGTCGCCGCGGCCGCTCAGGTTGATGAGAACGAGTTCATCGGAGGCTCGGGGCGTTCGCAGCACCCAGGCGATCGCGTGCGCGCTCTCGAGTGCCGGCAGAATACCTTCCAGCCGCGATAGCGCCGCGAAGGCGTCCAGCGCCTCCCGGTCCGTCACGGAGTCATACAATACGCGCCCCGTGTCTTTCAGGTAAGCATGTTCCGGCCCTACGCCGGGATAGTCGAGGCCCGCGGAAACACTATGCGCGGGCTGCACTTGGCCGTCGGCATCTTGCAGTAAATAGCTCAAGCTGCCATGGAAGACGCCGGGACGTCCGGCACTCAAGGTCGCAGCATGCTTGTGCGTGGCGACCCCCTCGCCGGCAGCCTCGACTCCGACGAGCCTCACCGCGCGATCCTCGAGAAACGCGGTGAAGATGCCGATGGCGTTGGAGCCGCCGCCGACGCAGGCCACGACCGTGCTCGGCAGCCGGCCGAATTGCTCGAGCGTTTGCGCGCGTGCCTCGCGTCCGATGACGGACTGGAAGTCGCGTACCATACGTGGGAACGGGTCCGGACCGACCACCGAGCCGATGATGTAGTGCGTCGTCATCACGTTCGTGACCCAGTCGCGCAACGCTTCGTTCGTCGCGTCCTTCAGCGTGCGCGTGCCGGACGTGACGGGAACGACCTTGGCCCCCATGAGCTCCATGCGGTACACGTTGAGCCGCTGGCGGCGCATGTCCTCTTCGCCCATGTAGACGACGCACTCGACGCCGAAACGCGCGCAGACGGTGGCGGTCGCCACGCCGTGCTGCCCCGCCCCCGTTTCGGCGATGATGCGTCGCTTGCCCATGCGCTGCGCGAGCAGAATCTGGCCAAGGGTGTTGTTGATCTTGTGAGCGCCCGTGTGGTTCAGGTCTTCGCGCTTGAGCACGACCGCTGCGCCCACCTGTGCGGAGAGACGCGGTGTGCGGGTGATCGGCGTCGGCCGGCCGACATAGTTCTTGAGGAGCTCGTCCAGCTCGGCCCAGAATTTCGGATCGGCGCGCGCCGTGTCGTAGACGCGCGTCAGCTCCTCGAGCGCTTGCATCAGCGTCTCGGGGACGTAGCGGCCGCCATACGGCCCGAACCGACCGATTTCCGTTGCCGTCATGCTCGTGAGTGCCTTGTCACTCCTGTCAGCGCTCGTACGGCCTGCTCAGGATCATCCTGGCGAGCGACGCTGGTGCCAACGAGCGCCAGATCGGCGCCCGCGGCGGCCACACGCTCGATGTCGCTCCTGCTCCCTAAACCGCTCTCCGCGACCGTCAGCACGTCGGCCGGCACGCGGGCAATGAGTCGCTCGGCGGCCGGCGCGGCGATCGTGAACGTGTCGAGGTCGCGCGCATTCACGCCGATCGCAGTCGGCGCGGCCGCCAGCGCGACGTCGAGCTCGCGCGCAGCGTGCACTTCGACCAGCGTGCTCAGCCCCAACCCGTGAGCGGCCCGCACGAGCGACGCGAGCTGCTCAGGCTCCAGAATGCGGGCGATCAACAATATGGCGCTCGCCCCGGCCGCCACCGCCTCGAGCAGCTGCAGCTCATCGATGATGAAGTCCTTTCGCAGCGTCGGAACCCGCACCGCCCGGGAACAAGCGGCCAGGTCTGCGAGCGAGCCTCCGAAATGGACCTCCTCGGTCAGGACCGAAATCGCTGTGGCGCCGCCGCGCGCGTACCGGACGGCGTACGCGACGGGGTCGAGATCCGGCCGGATGTCCCCCTGCGACGGGGAGCGCCGCTTGATCTCCGCGATGATGCCCACGGTCGCGCCTCGGCTCGGAAAAGGCGGCGGCGGCTGGGCTTTCGCGGCTTGGCGCTCGACGTCTGCGGCTCTTTGATGAAGAGCCGCAACGCGCGCCCGTGTCACGGCCAGAATGGGGTCGAGAAGCATCCTTGCGTTCGGTCGTTCTTCGGGTAAATTAGTGTTTCGGTATATCTTCGGGAGCCAAAATGCCGGTCACGCGGCGCCAGCGCGAGATCCTGGACTACATCGCGAAGCACATCGAAGAAAAGGGGTACGCCCCCAGCTTCGAGGAGATCGCCCGTCAGTTCGGATTCCAGTCGCTGGCCACGGTCCACGAACATCTCACCAATCTCGAGCGCAAAGGGTACATCCGGCGCACGCATAACGAGAGCCGGGCGATCGAGGTCGTCCCGCCCAAGGGACAAACCGGCGCGACGGAGCTGCCGCTGCTCGGCCTCGTCGCCGCGGGCGCGCCGATCGAAGCCGTCACCAGCGACGAGACGATCGCCGTTCCCGACGAGCTCCTGCCCCGGCGCGGCCGCAGCTACGTGTTGAAAGTGCGGGGCGACTCGATGATCGACGAGCACATCAAGGACGGCGACTACGTCGTCGTGCAGGAACGGAATCAGGCCGATGCCGGCCAGACCGTCATCGCGCTGGTCCATGGAGAGGGCGCCACGGTGAAACGCTTCTATCGCGAGCCCGGCGGCTGGATCAGGCTGCAGCCCGCCAACGACTCGATGCAGCCACTGCGGCTCAACGAGCGCGATGTCATCGTGCAGGGCGTGGTCGTCGGAGTCATCAGGAAATACTAGCCGTCGCTTTGCGCAGCCGGTCGAGCGCCGCGCGGGCTGCGCCCGATGCGACGACCTCGCGCGCCCGGCCGATTCCTTCGGCGAGCGAGCTCGCGATTCCAGCCACGTAGATCGCGGCACCGGCATTGAGCAGCACCGCGGCGAGCCCCGCTGCGTCGACGTCCGCCTTCGACGCCGAGCCATTCCCCCCGCCCAAAATGCGCTCGAAGCGCTCCGCATTGGCGGCCGGCTCCCCACCCTGGAGCGCTGTCACATCCCTGATCCCCAGGCGGAAACGCTCGGGATCGATTTCCCACTTTCGCACCGCGCCGTCCTTCACTTCCCACACGTCCGTGACGCCGTGCGGCGAGATCTCGTCCATGCCCACGCGTCCATGCACGACGAGGGCGTGCTCGGCACCGAGGCGCACGAGCGCGTCGGCAACGACCGGCGCGCGATCGGCCTCGGCGACGCCGATGACTTGTCGCGTGACGCCCGCCGGATTGGCGAGTGGTCCGACCAAGTTCATGACCGACGGCGTCCCGAGCTCGCGGCGGATCGGCCCGACGTGCTTCATCGCGGGATGGAAGCTCGGGGCGAAAAGAAAAACGATTCGCGCCTCGGAGAGCAGCCGCGTCGCCGCTGTCGCGTCGAGCACGATGCGAATGCCCAGGGCCTCGAGTACGTCTGCCGAGCCGCAGCGCGTCGTGTAGGAGCGGTTGCCGTGCTTGGGGACGACCGCGCCCGCGCCGGCGGCGACGAATGCCGCCACGGTCGAGATGTTGAACGTCGGGACCGTACCGCCGCCCGTGCCGCACGTATCGACCAGCGGCCGGTGCTCCGCCATCGTGTTCACGCGCACCATGACCGCACGCAACGCGCGCGTGGCGCCTGCGATCTCGTCGGCCGTTTCGCCCTTCGCCCTGAGTCCCATCAGGAGCGCGCCGATCTGCGCCGGCGTCGCCTCGCCGCTCATCACGACGCCGAACACCTCGGTGGTCTGATCCTCGGTGAGCGACTGGCGATTGGCGAGGGTCGCGAGAGCGCGACGCAGCGGTGCGGTATCCATGCAGGATTAAGGCTATCACCCTTGTCAAATAGTGACAACGAGTTGCATCTTTCCACGCGTGACAAGCCGCCCCTTCCTTGCGGTGATCCAGTACGACGGGGGTGGTTTCGCGGGATGGCAGCGGCAGCCTGCCGATCGCACGGTCCAAGCCGAGTTCGAGGCGGTCCTCGAGCGGCTGATGGGCCGGAAGACGACGGCCACCGGGGCGGGGCGCACGGACACCGGCGTCCACGCACTGGGACAGGCGGTCAGTTTTTCGGGTGCCGAGCGCTGGGCGCCGGATGATCTCCGGCGCGCGCTCAATGCGCTCTTGCCGCGTGAGATTTGGGTGCAGCAGGTGCATGTGATGCGGCCCGGCTTTGACGCTCGGCGCAGCGCGACGGCGCGGCGCTACCGGTACCTGATCGGGACCGACGAGGCAGCGGCGTCACCGTTCCGCAAGCCGTACGAATGGGCCTTAGGCCGCGAGCTGGATTTTCGTGCGCTGCACGTCGCGGCCGTCGCCCTGCTGGGAGAGCACGACTTTCGCGGTCTGGCCGCGGCCGGCGCGAACACACCCCATTACCGATGCCGCGTGGCGCTTGCGCAATGGGCGCCGCGAGCGGACGGAATGGGAATGGCGTTCACGGTCGAGGCCGATCGATTTCTGCATCACATGGTGCGGTTCATTGTGGGCACCATGGTCGACATCGCCCTTGCCCGGCGCCCGCCCGAGGATTTTCCCCGTCTGCTCGTCGCGACTGATAATCTGGCGGCCAGCCCGCCCGCTCCGCCGCAGGGATTGTACTTGGAGGCGGTGCGGTATCCTCCGGACCTCTACGCCGAGGCGTCTACGTCATGAAGTTTTTCCTCGACACCGCGAGTCTGAAAGACATCAGCTGGGCAGCGCAGGCCGGCCTGATCGACGGGATCACCACCAATCCTTCGTTGCTCTCCAAACAGGCGGGTGACCTCGACCCGCGCGACGTCTTGAAAGAGATCTGCTCGCTCGTGGACGGCCCGGTGTCGGCGGAAGTCGTCGCCGTCGACGCCGACGAGATGGTCAAAGAGGGCACCGAGCTCGCGAAGATCGCCGAGAACATCGTCGTGAAGATTCCCATGCTCGAGGCGGGAATGGTCGCCGTGCGGCGGCTCGCCTCCGCCGGCATTCGCACGAACGTCACGCTGTGTTTCTCGAGCGTACAGTGCCTGATCGCGGCCAAGGCCGGCGCGTCGTACGTCTCCCCGTTCATCGGTCGGCTCGACGACGTCGGTCAGGAAGGGATGGACGTCATCCGGGAAGCGCGGACGATTTTCGACAACTACAACATCGAGACGGAGATCCTGGCGGCGTCGATCCGCCATCCGCGCCACGTCGTGGAGGCCGCGATGATCGGCGCGGACGTCGCGACGCTGCCGCCGGAGGTCCTGAAGAAGCTGCTGCTGCATCCGCTGACCGACAAAGGTCTCGAGCAGTTCCTCGCCGACTGGGGCAAGCTGGTGGCCCGGGCCAAGGCCGCCGTTTGAGCTGGTCCTCGCCGCTCTCGACGCGTTATGCCTCCCCGGCGATGCAGATGCTGTGGGGTGACCGCCGGCGCATCGGTTTGTGGCGGCGGCTGTGGCTCGCGCTCATGGAGAGCGAGAAAGAGCTGGGACTCCAGATCCCGGAGGCCGCGATCACCCAGCTGCGCGCGCATCTCGACGACGCCGATCTCGACAAGGCCGCCGAGTACGAGCGCCGGCTCCGTCACGACGTGATGGCGCACATTCACCATCTCGGTGACCAGGCGCCGGCCGCGCGTCCCTTCATTCATTTGGGCGCCACCAGCGCGTTCGTGACGGACAACGCCGATCTCGTGCTCATGCGCGAGGCGATGCAGCTGCTGCTCGGCCGCATCGGCGCCGTGCTCGTCGCCATGGGGAAGCTGGCGCGTCGCTATCGCGCGCTCCCCTGCCTCGCGTACACGCACTTCCAGCCCGCGCAGCTCACGACCGTGGGCAAGCGCATGACGCTCTGGATGCAGGACTTCGCGCTCGACGCCGAGGAGCTGCTCAACCGGATCAGTACGCTGCGGTTTCGCGGTGTGAAAGGGACGACCGGGACGCAGGCGAGTTTCCTCGAGCTGTTCGACGGCGATCACGCCAAGGTCGCCGAGCTCGACGCGCGCGTCTCGCGGACCATGGGATTCACGCAGGCGCTGGCGGTCACCGGTCAGACGTATACGCGTAAGCTCGACGCGCAGGTGCTCGCCGTGTTGTCGGGCGTCGCGCAGTCGGCCGCGAAGTTCTCGACCGATCTGCGTCTGTTGCAGCACGAAGGCGAGCTGCTCGAGCCGTTCGAGAGCGAGCAGGTGGGCTCGTCCGCCATGCCGTACAAGCGCAATCCCATGCGGGCCGAACGCATGACGAGCCTGGCGCGGTTCGTGATCGAGCTCGAGGGCAACGCCTGGCATACGGCGGCCACACAGTGGCTCGAGCGCACGCTCGACGACAGCGCGAACCGCCGGCTCGTGATTCCGGAAGCATTTCTCGCGACCGATGCCATTCTGGTACTCGCCACCAACGTCGCGGCGGGTCTCGAGGTGCGGGACGCGGCGATCCGCGAGCACGTCGACAAGGCGATGCCGTTCCTGGCGACCGAGCGCCTGCTGATGCGCGGCGTGAAGGCCGGCGGCGACCGGCAGCAGTTGCACGAAGTGATCCGGGCGCAGAGCATCGAGGGATCAGCGGCGCTGCTGGACCGGCTTGCCAAGACGCCCGAGTTCAAGCGGCTCGACGTGCGCGCCCGGCAGGAGGAGATCGATCCGGCGTCGTACGTCGGTCGCGCGCCCGAGCAAGTCGACGAATTCCTCGATCGCGTGCTGCCGGCATTGATGCGGTCCATTCAAGCGGCGGCCCCGGCGGCCGCGACGGCGGAGGTTCAGGTATGACGGGTGTGCTGGTACAGAGCAAACTGCCGCTGCCCCTGCTGCGGCGCGGGAAGGTGCGCGAAGTCTACGAGGTCGATGACGCGACGCTGCTGCTCGTGGCGAGCGATCGCGTCAGCGCCTTCGACGTCGTCATGCGGGAAGCGGTCCCCCACAAGGGCGCCGTGCTCACGCAACTGAGTGCGTTCTGGTTCAACCGCCTCAAGTCCGTCATGCCCCACCATCTCCTCACCGCGAACGCCGACGAGATCGTGGCGCGCGTGCCCGCGCTCGCGCCGTATCGGGACGAGCTGCACGGCCGTGCCATGCTCTCGCGCCGTGCGACGACGGTGCCGTTCGAATGCGTCGTCCGCGGCTACATCTCCGGCTCGGCGTGGGCCGAGTACAAGCAGTCGCAAACGCTGGCCGGCGAGCCCATGCCGCAGGGACTTGTGGAGAGCGCGCAGCTCGAGCCGCCGATCTTCTCGCCCGCGACCAAAGCCGAACAGGGCCACGACGAGAACGTCACGTTCGATCACGTGGTCGCAGCGCTCGGCCGGCTGACCGCGGAGCGGCTGCGCGGCGCGAGTCTCGCGCTGTACGAAGCCGGCCGCGATTACGCGGCGCAGCGCGGCATCATCATCGCCGACACGAAGTTCGAGTTCGGCACCACGCCGCAGGGCGAGCTGATCGTGATCGACGAGATCCTCACGCCCGACTCCTCCCGGTTCTGGCCGGCCGACCGGTATGAGCCCGGCAAGAGCCAGCCGAGCTTCGACAAGCAGCCGCTGCGCGACTATCTCGCAGACCTGAAGAAGAAAGGAAAGTGGAACGGCGAAGCGCCCCCGCCGCCGCTCCCCGAGGATGTCGTGCGGGCGACCAGCGAGCGCTACCGCGACGCCTACAAGCGCATCACCGGTCAGACCCTGGAGTGAGGATCGCGCCCGAAGGATGGCCATTCATTGCTGCCGCCTGGATCGTCACGATCGCGGCCCTGTTCTGGCTGTGGCCGCTCGGCGTGATTCTCGGCATCGTGGCGCTCTGGGTGGTCGCCTTCTTTCGCGATCCGATCCGCCCGGGACCGCGCGGTGACAAGTACGTGCTCGCGGCGGCGGAAGGCCGCGTGGTTCACGTCATCGAGACCGACGAGCCGATGTACGTCAAGGAACGGTCGATTCGCATCTCGATCTTCCTGTCCGTGTTCAACGTGCACGTGAACCGCTACCCCGTGGACGGCACGGTCGAGCTGCTGCACTACAACAAGGGAAAATTCCTGCACGCCGCCGACGAGAAGGCGAGTCTCGATAACGAGCAGTCTTCGATCGGCATCCGGGGACCGCGCGGCCGAGTGCTGGTGCGCCAGATCGCGGGACTCATCGCCCGCCGCATCGTGACCGATCCCAAGCAGGGTGATCACATCGCGCAGGCCGCGCGACTCGGCCTGATCCGCTTCGGCTCCCGCACCGACGTCTTCCTCCCGCTTTCGGCGCGGCCGGCGGTCAAGGTCAAGCCGGGCGACGTCGTGCGCGTCGGCGGCACCGTGCTGGCGGAGTACCCATGAGACCATCGCCCTTCCCGATCCGGCGGGTGGTGATCGTGGTGCCGAGCCTGTTCACGCTCTTCAATCTGTTCTTCGGCATCTGGGCCATGGTGCTGGCGACGCGCGGGGAGTTCTACCGCGCCGGTTGGTTCGTCGTCTTCGCCGGGATCCTCGATACGCTGGACGGCCGGGTGGCCCGGCTGTCCGGCACCGGCACGCGGTTCGGCGCCGAGCTCGACAGTCTGGTCGATATCGTCAGCTTCGGTGTCGCGCCCGCCTTCCTCATGTACCAGGTGGAGTTCGCCGCCGGAGGGGGGGGAGCGGCGGCCAGCGGCAGCGGGACCGGCGGCGCGGCGTGGATCTTCTGCTACTTCTACGTCATGGCCGCCGCGATCCGGCTCGCGCGTTTCAACGTCACGCAGGCCGGTCGCGCCAAGACGTACTTCATCGGGTTGCCCTCGCCGGCGGCCGGGATGACGCTCGCGACCTACTATCCGTTTACTCAGACGCCGCTATACGCGTCGCTGCACACGTTGCCTTGGCATCTGCTCATCACGTTCCTCATGATCGCCCTGACCATCCTGATGGTGAGCAACGTGCACTATCCCACGTTGCCTCGCGCAGGCTTCCGCAGCATCAGCGGACTATTGGGGCTGGCGCTGATTGTTGTTATCCTGGTATTCGGGATCTGGAAGCATGACCTGTTCCTGTTTCCCCTGGGAATCGCCTACATGAGCTTCGGGGTCGTGCGCGCGGTGCTGCTGGGCTTCTTCAAAGCGCCCGCCGAGGATGAGGAGGCCGAAATCGCGGGTCCTATCGTCATCGATGAAGGAGATCGGCCGAGCGCCGGGAGTGGAACGGGAGCGGCATGAGCGCCTACACGGTGGAGGTCCGGGTGATGCCGCGGGCGTCGCTCCTCGATCCGCAGGGCCAGGCGGTCCAACATGCGCTCCAGGCGCTGGGCTTCGCGGACGTCGCCGATGTTCGGGCCGGCAAGCATCTCGTGCTGCGCGTCCAGGCCGCGACGCGTGAGGAAGCGGCGGCCAAAGCGCGGACGATGTGCGACCGCTTGCTCGCCAATCCCGTGACCGAGGACTACGAATGCAGCGTGTCGCAGTAGTCGTCTTCCCCGGTTCCAACTGCGACGCCGACACGCTCGACGCCGCGCGCGCCGCCGGCTCCGACGCCTACTACGTCTGGCACCGCGACACGGACCTGCAGCAGGCCGATGCAGTGATTCTGCCCGGTGGCTTCAGTTACGGCGACTATCTGCGGTCGGGGGCGATCGCCCGGTTTTCGCCGGTGATGCGCGCCGTCGCGGCGCATGCCCGCGCCGGCGGTACGCTCGTGGGCATCTGCAACGGCTTCCAGATTCTGTGCGAAGCCGGCTTGCTGCCCGGCGCCCTGGTGCGGAACGCACGCCTCAAGTTTTTGTCGCGGCCGGTCCGCGTACGGGTCGAGGCGACGGATACGCCGGTCACGCGGCTGTATGAGCGCGGTGAGGAGCTGACGCTCCCGATCGCCCACGGCGACGGCCGCTACGTCGCCGACGCTCGGGTGGCCGCCGAGCTCGAGGGCAACGCCCAGATTGTCTTGCGCTACGTCACTGAGAATCCGAACGGCTCGATGCACGATATTGCCGGCGTCTGCAACGCCGGCCGCAATGTGGTGGGGATCATGCCGCATCCGGAGCGCCGCAATGCAGCAGTGCTGGGTGGTGATGACGGCGCCCGCGTCTTCCTTTCTCTGGAGGCTCGCAATGCGACGCAGCACGCTGGCGATTTGCGCGCTGTTGACGGTCGCCACCTTAGGGTGTGAGCAGGTCGACGCCGCGAAGGCGAAGCTGAAGCTGGCGTGGGACAAGCTTCGCGGACGGTCGTCGACGGCCCAACAGGCTCCACCGCCGGTGCGTCCCGCGCCGGATACGGCGGCAGCCCGGATTGCCGCGGCACAGCAGCAGCAGGCGGCGCAGCACGCGCGCCCGCCCCTGCCCTCGGCACCGCAAGGTGGCGGCGGCCCGCTGACGCATGACGTGCCCTACGTCTCCGACGACACGGGGACGATCAATCCGGGGATGGGCGAGCGCGAGATCTACGAGCTGTGGGCTGCGCCGGCAGCGGTGCGGCGCGTCGGCGAGTACACATATCTGTTCTTCCGCAACGGCTGCGAGTACACCTGCGGCACGATGGACGTCGTGACGCTGCAGAACGGCAAAGTGGTAGACGCGGTGCTGCGCTGGGATGGGCACCGCTACTCGGGCGAGTCCTCCTCGCCTCCGGGAAAGGTTCCGATGGCGAATCCGGGCGGCGACACGCTGCGCATCACGGCGCCTCCGAATCCGCCACCGGCGCCGCCGCCATCGCCGGCGGGCACGCATGACTGACAAGCCCAGTAAGAATGAGGACGAGTATTTCGCGCGGCGCGACGCAGAGCTGCTGCGGCAACAACAACAGGCGGTGAAGCAGGCGGCCGCCGCGGCCGAGCGGAAGTCCCACTACATGAAGTGTCCCAAATGCGGCTACGATCTGATCACCGGCGAATGGGACGGCATTCAGATCGATCAGTGCACCCACTGCCACGGCGTCTGGTTCGACGCCGGCGAGGCCGAGCAGCTGCTCAAGTCTCCCTTCCCCAACGTGCTGGCGCGCGTGTTCCGCGCGGTGGCAAAAAGTGTGACGCGTAAGTGACCGATCCGAAGATCACGCCCGAGCTCGTCCAGGAACACAACCTCACAACTGAAGAGTACGCCCGCATCAACGCCATGCTCGGCCGCGAGCCGACGTTCCCCGAGCTCGGCATCTTCTCGGCGCTGTGGAGCGAGCACTGTTCGTACAAGCACTCGCGGCCGGTGCTGAAGACGTTTCCGACGACGGGTGCACAGGTCGTCCAGGGACCCGGCGAGAACGCCGGCGTGCTGCGGCTCCCCAACGGCTGGGCGGTCGCCTTCAAGATCGAGTCGCACAACCATCCGTCCGCCGTCGAGCCGTATCAGGGCGCGGCGACCGGCGCCGGCGGCATCCTGCGCGACGTCTTCACGATGGGGGCCCGCCCCGTCGCGCTCCTCAACAGCCTGCGCTTTGGTCCGGTGGACGAGCCGCGGAACCGGTACCTGTTTGCCGGCGTGGTCAAAGGCATCGGCGACTACGGCAACTGCGTCGGCGTGCCGACGCTGGGTGGCGAGGTCGATTTCTCGCCGAGCTACTCGGGCAACCCCCTGGTCAACGCGATGTGCGTGGGTGTGCTGAGGGAGAAAGAGCTGATCAAAGCAGCCGCCCACGGCGTCGGCAATATCCTGCTCGCCGTCGGCTCGCGGACGGGCCGCGACGGCATCCACGGCGCTTCCTTCGCGTCGGAAGAGCTCACGAAGGAAAGTGAGCGCCGCCGTCCGCAGGTTCAGGTCGGCGATCCATTCACGGAAAAACTGCTGCTCGAGGCGAGCCTCGAGCTGATCGGCTCGGGACACATCGTCGCGATCCAGGACATGGGGGCTGCCGGGCTGACGTCGTCGTCGGCCGAGATGGCGGCGCGCGGTGGTGTGGGCGTGGAGATCGATCTGTCCGAGGTCCCCACGCGCGAGCCGGGCATGACGCCCTACGAGATCCTGCTGTCCGAATCGCAGGAACGGATGCTGGTCGTCGCGAAAACGGACCGGGTGAAAGAGGTTCAGGCGATCGCCGCGAAGTGGGAGCTCGATGCCACGCCGATCGGCACGGTGACCAGCGACGGGATGTACCGGTGTCTGTGGGAGGGCAAAGTCGTCGTCGAGATTCCGGGCCAGCGGTTGGTGGACGATTGCCCGGTCTACTATCCGGAAGCGAAGGAAGATCCCCGGGTAGCGGCATTGCGCGCCGCCACTCCGACGCACGACGCACGACGCACACCCGCAGAGGCGCTGCTCGAGCTGCTCGATTCACCGTCGCTGGCCAGCAAAAGATGGGTCTTCGAGCAATACGACTCCACGGTTCAGGCGAGCACCGCGATTGCGCCGGGTGGCGACGCGGGCGTCATTCGCGTCCGGCACGAAGAGTTCGGTATCGCGATGAAGACCGACTGCAACAGCCGCTACGTGCGGCTCGATCCGTACGAGGGCGGGAAGGCGGCCGTCGCCGAAGCGGCACGGAACGTCGCCTGCACCGGCGCGCGGCCGCTCGGCATCACCAACTGCTTGAACTTCGGCAGTCCGGAGCGGCCGGCAGTTTTTCACCAGTTCCGCGAAGCGTGCCGCGGCATTTCCGACGCGTGCCGGGCACTCGACACGCCGGTCACCGGCGGCAACGTCTCGTTCTACAATGAGAGCCCCACTGGGGCGGTGGACCCCACGCCCATCATCGGGATGATCGGGCTGTTGACGCGGGCAGACCGCGCGGTGCCGAGCCATGCGCGGGTCCCCGGCGACGTCGTCTACGTCTTCGGCGACACGCGCGACGAGCTCGGCGCCTCGGCGTTCTGGGAAGTCTGCCAGGGGTTCATGGGTGGCCAACCGCCGAAAGTCGATCTCGATGCCGAGGGGCGGCTGATCGACTTGCTGGTGACCGGCGCCGAGCGCGGGCTTTACCGTTCGGCGCATGATTGCTCGTCGGGGGGTCTTGGCGTGGCACTCGCCGAGGTCGCGATGGGCGGCGCCTATCAGGAACACGGCTTTGGCTTGGACGTTGATTTGACGACGCACGACGCACGACTCACGACGCACGCGATGTTGTTCAGCGAAACCCACGGCCGCGCCGTGGTCACCTGCCCCCCCGAGCGCGCGAACGCCGTGCATGCGCTGGCCGGTGAGCTCGGCGTGAACGCGCAGCGGATTGGCACGGTCGGGGCGGTCGATGGCCCCCTCCGCATTCGGCTGCGAGACGGACGGGTAGAAGAGCCGGTCGCGCGGCTCCGCGAGGTATATTTCAGCGCCATTCCCCGGCGCATGGGAGATTGACGGCGAGATGTGCGGCATCATCGGCGTAGCAGGCATTCCCGACGCGGCACGCGTCACGTATCTCGGGCTGTATAGCCTCCAGCATCGCGGCCAGGAGTCGGCCGGGGTGGTGGCGGTGGACGGCGCCGGGGTCGCGCGCGCGCATCGCGGCATGGGCCTCGTCTCGGACGTGTTCAGTGAGACCGTGATCGCGGGGCTTCCGGGCGACGTCGCGATCGGCCATACGCGCTACTCGACTGCCGGCACGTCCGTAATCGCCAACGCGCAACCGATTCTCGCCGGCTATCACGAAGGCCCGCTCGCGCTGGCGCACAACGGCAATCTCACGAACGCGCAGGCGCTGCGCGCCGATCTCGTCGCCAAGGGATCCATTTTCCAGACCTCGTCCGACAGCGAGGTGCTGATTCATCTCATCGCCCGCTCCGAGGCGCGCGAGCCGGAGGATCAGCTGCTCGATGCGCTCGAGCGAGTCGAGGGCGCGTACTCGCTCGTCGTCACGATCGGCCGCACGCTGTACGCGATCGTCGATCCGCGCGGCTTCCGGCCGCTCTGGCTCGGTAAACTCGGCCAGGGCTACGTCGTGGCCTCCGAGACGTGTGCACTCGACTTGATGGGCGCGACGCCGGTGCGCGAGCTCCAGCCGGGTGAGTTCCTCCGCATTCACGGTTCGCCTCCCGAGGTCGAGTCGCTGCCGCCGTTGCCGGCCAAGCCGCCACACCGCTGCATCTTCGAGCTCGTCTATTTCTCCCGTCCCGACAGCACGATCTTCGGCCGTTCGGTCGATCGCGTGCGTCGCGCCCTCGGTCGCGAGCTGGCGCGCGAGCATCCCGCGGTGGGCGCGCACTGCGTCTTCTCGGTGCCGGACTCGTCGAACGCGATGGCCCTCGGATTTGCCGAGCAGTCGGGGCTCAAGCTCGAGCATGCCCTGATCCGCAACCACTACGTCGGCCGCACGTTCATCAACCCGACCCAGGACGCGCGCAACGCGAAGGTGAAGATCAAGTTCAATCCGGTGCGCGAGGTGCTCCAGGGCAAACGCGTCGTCGTGGTGGACGACTCGCTCGTCCGGGGCACGACCAGCCGCGAGCTCGTCCAGATGATCCGCCAGGCGGGCGCCAAGGAAGTGCATTTCCGCGTCGCCTCGGCCCCCATCACCGGGCCCTGCTACTACGGCATCGATACGCCGACCAAGTCCGAGCTGATCGCCTCGAGCCATAGCCTCGAGGAGATCCGCAAGCATCTGGGGGTCGAATCGCTCGGCTATCTGTCGCTCGACGGCATGCTGCGGGCGGCGGGTGGAGACGGCAGCGAATTCTGCCACGCCTGCTTCTCGGGCCACTATCCAACGGAAATCCCGGGCGATACGCAGGGAGCCCGCCATTCCGCCCCGCTCCAGGTGACCATGGCCGTCTAGCGGTAATCGCTCCAGTTTTACCGCATGGCCCTCGAACGACACGTCTATTTCTTCGGTAATGGCCGGGCTGACGGCTCGGCCGCCATGCGTGACATCCTGGGCGGCAAGGGTGCCGGCCTCGCCGAAATGGCGAACCTCGGCATTCCCGTCCCGCCCGGCTTCACCATCTCCGCCAAGCTCTGCATCGACTACGTGGAGCACGGCACGTTCCCTCCCGCCCTGCGCGCGGAAGTCGATCGCCACCTGAAGCACTTGGAGCGCGTCACCAAGAAGGGGTTTGGCGATGCGAAGAATCCGCTGCTCGTCTCGGTGCGTTCCGGCGCCGCCGTCTCGATGCCGGGGATGATGGAGACGATCCTGAACCTGGGCCTCAACGATCGGACCGTCGAAGGATTGATCGCGGCGTCGAAGAATCCGCGCTTTGCCTACGACTCCTATCGCCGGTTCGTGATGATGTACGGCGACGTCGTGTACGACATCGGCAAGGCGCCGTTCGAGGAAGAGCTCGACAAGGCCAAGGCGCGCCGCAAAGTCAAACGCGACATCGATCTCCCGGCCGACGACCTGCACGACCTCGTGCACGACTTCAAAACGATCGTCAAGAAGAAGACCGGCCACGCCTTCCCCGACGACCCGCAGGAACAGCTCTGGGGCGCCATCGAGGCGGTCTTCAAGAGCTGGCATACGCGCCGCGCCGAAGATTACCGTCGCGTGCACGGCATACCTGACACGCTCGGCACGGCCGTGAACATCGTCGCGATGGTGTACGGCAACATGGGCGATGACTGCGGTACCGGCGTTGCGTTCACGCGCGATTGCCGCACCGGCGAGAACGTATTGAACGGCGACCTGCTCACGAACGCCCAGGGCGAGGATGTCGTCTCCGGCGCGCGCACGCCCGAGCCGATCTCGAAGATGAAGAAAGGCAAGCTCGCCAAGATCTATCGCGAGCTCGAAAAGCTGGGCACCAAGCTCGAGACGCACTTCAAGGACGTGCAGGACGTCGAATTCACGTTCGAGCACGGCCAGATGTACATGCTCCAGACCCGCCGCGCGCAGCGCACCGGCATTGCGGCCGTGCGGGTCGCCGTGGAGATGGTGGATGAGGGCCTGATCACCGAGGACGAAGCGATCCAGCGCGTGCCGCCCCAGGATCTCGACCAGCTGTTCCATCCCATGGTGGACCCCAAGGCGAGCGTCACCGTGCTCGCGAAGGGGCTGCCGGCGTCGCCGGGAGCGGCGACCGGTGAGGTCGTATTCGACGCCGACGAAGCCGAGGCGCTGAAGAAGAAGGGGCACGACGTCATCCTCGTCCGTCCCGAGACGTCGCCGGAGGACTTCCACGGGATCGTCGCGGCGCGCGCCATTCTCACCGCGCGCGGCGGCATGACGAGCCACGCCGCCGTCGTCGCCCGCGGCATGGGGAAGACGTGCGTCGTCGGCGCCAAAGAGCTCGACGTCGAGCCCTCGGCCGGCCGCTTCCGCGTGAACGGCCGCGTCGTGAAACGCGGTCAGGTGATCACGGTCGACGGCACCAGCGGACGCGTCATCCTCGGCGAAGCGAAGCTCGTGACGCCGAAGGTCGGCAAGGAATTCGATCGGTTGATGGGCTGGGCGGACAAGAAGCGGCGGCTGCGGGTGCGTGCCAACGCCGATATCCCCGCCGACGCCCGGCGCGCCCGCGAGTTCGGCGCCGAGGGAATCGGGCTGTGCCGTACGGAGCACATGTTCTTCGAGGGTGATCGCATCACCCTGATGCGGGAGATGATCGTCGCGAGTGACGAAGCCGGGCGGCGCAAAGCGCTCGCGAAGTTGCTGCCGATCCAGCGCGGCGACTTCGAGGGACTGTTCGAGGTGATGGATGGATTGCCGGTCACGATCCGGCTGCTCGATCCCCCGCTCCACGAGTTCCTGCCGCACACGCGCGGCGAGATTGCCGCGCTCGCCAAGAAGCTCAAGCTGCCCGCCGCCGAGCTCGAGCGCCTGGTGCATTCCCTGGTCGAGGCAAATCCGATGCTCGGCCACCGTGGATGCCGGCTCGGCATCACCTACCCCGAGATCACGGAGATGCAGGCGCGCGCAATCTTCGAGGCCGCGGGGCACGTCGCGAGCAAGGGGAAGAAGGTCACCGTCGAGATCATGGTCCCGCTGGTCGCTGACGTGAAGGAGCTGATGAATCAAACAGAGATCATCCGCCGCGTGGCGCAGGAAGTCTTCCATCGCGAAGGCCGGGCAGTGCCCTACCTCGTCGGGACGATGATCGAGCTGCCCCGCGCTGCGTTGACGGCCGACGCGATCGCCAAAGAGGCGGAGTTCTTCTCGTTCGGCACGAACGACCTGACGCAGACGACGTTCGGCCTTTCGCGTGACGACGCCGGCCGCTTCCTGCCGTTCTACGTGGAGCACGGGCTGCTGGCGGACGATCCGTTCCAGGTGCTGGATCAGACGGGCGTCGGTAAGCTCATCGAGATGGCGGTGAAGCTGGGTCGCGGCACGCGCCACGATCTGAAGGTCGGGATCTGCGGCGAGCACGGTGGGGAGCCGAGCTCGGTGAAGTTCTGCCACCGCGTTGGGATGAACTACGTGTCGTGCTCACCCTTCCGGGTGCCGATCGCCCGCCTCGCCGCGGCCCAGGCGGCCCTCGAGGAGGCGGGCGTCGTCAGTCGTACGAAAGCGACGGTGTAGCTAGCGTCCGCCAAGCGTGGCGAACGCGCCCGTGATCAGCAGACCGATCGCGAACTGGATCGCCGCCACGGTATAGCCCGTGCTCTTCGACAGGCGATGCGTGGTCGAGACGCCGATCGCCGTCAGCACGAAGCCCCAAATGCTGAAGGGATTGATGCCCTTCAGCACGCCGGCCAGAAATCCTTTCATGCCGGGCGCCAGCAGATCGAGTCCTAACGCGGGCTGCATGTCCTGCGGCGACGTCAATCCGCTCGTGCCCTGGAGATGCAGCACCAGCGTGCCAACGGCGGCGAGCAGAATCGCCGCCGGAATCGCGGAGAACGTGGTGACGCTGAGCAGACGGCTGAACTTTGCATCGCCGCCGAAGACCGAAACCAGCGCCCATAGGATGAAGGCAGACAGCACCAGCACGACCCCGAGCACGATCACCAGACCGACCAGGCCGAAGCCGGCGATCATGCCGGTGCTCGGGGTCGGGCCACCTGATGCGCCGCGCGCCGCGAATTGCGCCTGCATCGCCACCTTCATGAACGGCAGATTGACGAAGAACAGGACGCACTGCGCCACAATGATCGTGATGAACGGCGCGATGAAGTTGGGCCCGTTGCGGACGCGCTCGAACACGGCGGTCGGCTCATAGAGGACCTTGAATACGTCGGCGAACGAGCTGCCCTCGCCTTGGGTCTGCGACACTGCAGGTGGCTGCATCCCTGCGCCCATTCCGCCTCCCATTTGGGGTGATCGACGGCGCCAATATAGGCCTCCCGCCCCTTCCCGGCGACCCATTGCGAGTGTAGGCTGAATGGCAGGACCCCACAGGACGGACCGATGTTGGCTGCTTTCATCGTAACCGCCGCAACCGTACTGCAAGTCGCCGGTAATCCCCACATCGCACGGAGTGCCCGTGCGATCGAGACCCCGCCCTCCCCCGTCCGCGTCTGGCGCGAGGACTCGATCGCCTACGTCACGCTGCGCCAGCCAGGGCACCTCCTGCTGCTGAACATCGACATGGGCGGCCGGATCACCGTCGTCTTCCCGCTCGGTCCGTTCGATGCGACCGACGTCGACGCCAACGTCGCCTTCGCGGTGCCGCTGCCCCCCGAGGCGCAGGGCAATCCCGCGACGCTGGTCGCCGTCCGGTCGCGCTGGGGGTTCGATTTCGCGGCGCTCGGCGGCGGAGCGGGCGGAACCTGGAACTATCAGGACGCATGGCTGCTCCAGCCGACGGCCGGCGATCCGCTCGGCGCGGTGCTCGACATCGCCGATCGGGTCACGGCAGGGCGCCCGTACGACTATGGTGGAGTGAAATACGCGCGCGACGGATCGCTGCTCGCGCTCGGGGCGCCCGTCGCCCCCGACGTGTGCCTGAGCTGTGTGCGGCGGGCGCCGGCGGTCGAGACGGCAGCGGCGACCGCTACCAATGCCGTCGATTGCTCGAACGCGTCCATGACGAATTCGTTCTGCGGTGTGAACTCCGGCAGCGTCTCGATTACGAGCATCCCGCCCACGCCGCAGATCGTCTACCAGCAGGCGCCGGCCCCGGCGGTTGCTCCGGTCTACGTGCCCTACTTCCTGCCGATCTCGCGCGGGTTCCGGCGGCGGTTCGAGCCGGCACCGATGCCGGCTCCCATGATGTCGTCGCAGGGAGTCGCCTACCCGATTGCCCCGCGCCTCGTGGTGCCGTCCACGGGCCAGATTGGGACGTTTGTCGGCCGGCGGCACTAGTCGCGGAAGTCGGCAAGCAAAACGGGACACGTGATTCACTGCACGTGTCCCGTTCGCATTGATGGAGGCGCGGGGAATCGAACCCCGGTCCGAGCATGACTCCGATACCGCTCCTACGTGCGTAGACCGAGCTTTGTGGTCTCGCTACCTCGGCGCTCCGTCAGCCCTGGTAGCAACAAGCCTCTGAAATCTCTTGCGGCACCCGTTGAGGCCCCAGATGCCACCAGCCCGACTTTGCGATACGTGAGCGCCGCCTCAGGCGGGCTGCCACTCACGCAGGTGCGTGAAGCCGAAGCTTACGCAGCCAGAGCCAGTTCAGAGTTGGCTTGTGTATAGTCCCAGTTGATTTACCAGGTGACTGAGAACCTGGGCACGCAACAGTACCCTCGCCAAACCCGTCGAAGCCTGTCGCCCCCTCGACAGGGAACGGAAGCTAGTGGGCCGCCCCCGCCTTTTCAACTCGGTTTCGGCCTAATTCCTTCGCGCGATACAGCGCCGCATCGGCGGCGATCGGCAGATTCTTCACGTCCCCCACCAAATCGGGGCACGTGGCGATGCCGCACGAGGTCGTCAGCGGATACACGGCGCCGCTCCACGTGAGCGGCTTCTCCGCGATGGACCGGCGAATGCGCTCCGCCACCTCCATCCCTTCGGCCAGGCCCGTGCGCGGGAGCCACACGGCGAATTCCTCACCCCCGATGCGCGCCACGAGATCGCCATCGCGAACCGCCGCCTCGAGCAAGCGTGCGACGTGCTTCAGCGCCGCGTCGCCCGCGGGGTGGCCCAGCGTGTCGTTCAACTTCTTGAAGTGATCGAGGTCGATGTAAATCAGCGTGGCGGGACCGCGCGAGCTCTGGGCAAACGTGTCGAGCGCGCGCTCGAACTCGCGGCGGTTGCGCAGTCCCGTCAGGGGATCGACGATCGCGCGTCGCTCGGCGTCGTGCAGCGCGCGGGCCGCGGCCAGGCGCGGACCGAGATCGGAGAGGAGCGGACCGAGATCGTCGAGCAGCGGCGCATCGGGCTCGAGTGGCGGGCCAAGCAGTACGAACGCGCCGACAACGATGGCGCCGTCGGTGAGCGGGTAGGCGGTGCCGGCTCGCTCAGCGCGACGGCGTTCCGGGACGCCCGGTCCAAAGATGTCTTCGCTGCCGCGCGTCGCGACGGGAATGCCGGCCGTAATCGCGCGCGCGACGGGGGACTCGGGTGAGAGCTGCACTCCCGCGAGGCGGCGATCCGCGCTTCCCGACACAGCGATGATGCGTGCATCGCCGCCTGCGCCGACGACCAGTGCCGTTCCCCGATGCGTGAGCTGTGCGCCGAGCTCGACCGCGGCGCGCGCCATCGCGTCGAGCGTTTGGGCACCCGCTACGACGCGGGAGACGCGACCCGCGACGATGCGGGCGCGGGGGATCGCGTTCTGCTCTTCGGCGAGTCGCATCCCGGCAACGTAACGCCGCAGCGAGGCGGCGACGGCCTCGATCAGTCCCTCGTGATGGCCGCTGCCTGTGAGCGCCAGCGCCGCGGCGTACGGAAAGTCGCCCACGGCCACGAACGTGGTGTCGGGATCCCGGACGATGTGGAGCCGGCCATCGACTGAGGCGAGCTGGGCGAGCGCCGCACCACGCCGCCGATCCTCGTGATCGACCTCGGGTGAGGCGACGACTTCGATCTCACCCTCCGCGAGTCCGACGGCCCATCCGCCCGAAGACCCGTATGCCTGCCGCAGCAGGTCGAGCACCTCGCGCAGGCCGAGCGGCGGCGGGCCGCGGCGTCGCAGGCGTCCGGGACGCCACCGGATCGTCCAGCCGTACGCGAGCGCCATGCCGCCCGCGGCCGCGATGACGCCCCACACTGAGCCGCGCCAGGCGCCGACGAGCGCGGCGGCGACTCCAACGACTTGGAGCGCGAGTGCCAGCCAGCGGCGCGCGTCTCTGCGTTTACGAATGATTGATGCGGCTCGCGGCGGCGGCGGCGCCGAAGCCGTTGTCGATGTTGACTACGGTGACACCGGAGGCGCAGGAGTTCAGCATGGCAAGCAGCGCGGCCAGTCCGCCGAACGAAGCGCCATACCCCACGCTCGTTGGGACCGCGATCACCGGCACTTTCACCAGCCCACCGACGACGCTCGGCAGCGCCCCGTCCATCCCCGCGACCACGATCACGACTGTCGCCGACCGCAGCACGTCGGTTTGCGTGAGAATGCGGTGGATGCCGGCGACGCCGACGTCGGTCAGCCGCTCGACGCGATTCTTGAACGCGCGCGCGGTGACCGCGGCTTCGTCCGCCACGGGAAGATCACTGGTGCCCGCGGTGCAGACGAGGACGGTTCCCCGCCCCGTCGGCGGAGGCTCCGGCTCGGGCGGCAGATAAACCGTCCGTCCCAGGCCGTTCACTTCGGCGCGCGGAAACCGCCCGGCCAGGGCGCTCTGCTGTCCGGTGTCGGCCCGTGTCGCCAGGAAGCTGCCGTTCGCCGCCTCGAGGCGCTCCGCGATCGCGAGCACCTGTCCGATCGTCTTGTCCGGACAGAAGATCACCTCCTGATGCCCCTGGGTGATGGGCCGGAGGTGATCGATCGTCGCGAAGGGGAGTTGCTCGAACACGCTCAGGCCGCGATTTCGACCGCAGTACTCGCCAAGTATTCCGAGAAGATCGCTTCCGCTTCAGCCATGGACTCGATTGCGAAGAGTCGCTGACGGAGCTCGGCGCCGCCCCGCAGCCCCTTCGTGTACCAGCCGAGGTGTTTGCGGAATTCGAGCGCCGTCTTGCGCGTATCGCCCTGGATGCGCAGCGCGAGGCGGGCATGCTCGAGCGCAGTCGCGAAGCGTTCTTCCGGCGTCGGATCGGGCCGCTTGGCCTTCCCTTCCAGCAGATCGCGCGCCTGCGCGAAGAGCCACGGATTCCCGAACGAGCCGCGCGCGATCATGATGCCGTCGCAGCCGGTATGGCTCCGCATGGCCAGCACGTCCTCAGGCGTCTTGATGTCCCCGTTGCCGATCACGGGAATCGTCAAAGCGTCCGCCACAGCCGCAATCTCGTCCCAGTTCGCCGAGCCCTGGTACATCTGGGTGCGGCTGCGGGGATGCAATGTCAGCGCCTGGGCGCCCGCATCCTGACAGCGCAGCGCGATTTCGACGGGGTTGCGCAGGTTCTCGTCCCAGCCGCTGCGAATCTTCACGGTGACGGGAAGGTGCGTGGCCTGCCGGACGGCCTCGATGATGCCACGCACCAACGTCATGTCCTTCAGGCAGCCAGAACCGCCGTTATTGCGGACGACTTTCTTGACCGGGCAGCCGAAGTTGATATCGACGAAATCGGGCGCGAACAGCTCCGTGACCATGCCGGCGGCCTTCGCCATGATTCCGGCATCGGCGCCGTAGATCTGGATCCCGATCGGACGTTCGACCGGCTCGAATCGCATCTCGGCCAGCACGCGCTCGATGCCGAGCGAGATACCGACCGACGAGATGAATTCCGACACCACGACGTCCGCGCCGTAGCGGCGGCAAATCTGCCGGAACGGCGCCTCCGAGACCCCGGCCATGGGGGCCAGGAAGAGCGGGAAGTCGTGTTCGAGCGGATACGGGAAGTGCATGCGGTGGAACGTAATAGCGCGTTGCGCGCCGAGCAACCAAGTTTTACCTTTCGCGCCGCAATGCGCCTGCGCGAATTCTTCTCCGAAGATGCCATCTCGCTCGAGCTCGAGAGCACCTCGAAGGACACCGTGCTCAAGGAGCTGGTCGGTCTCCTCAAGCTCGACGAAAAGGCCGAAGGCATGCTGTTCAAGATGCTGAAGCGCCGCGAGACACTCGGCTCGACCGGCATCGGACAGCACATCGCGATTCCACACTGCCGCTCGCTTGTCGTCTCGCGGCTGCGCTGCGCCTTCGGGCGGATGATGAAGGGCGTGGATTTCAAAGCGATCGACGATCAGCCGGTCAACTTCTTCTTCTTGATCGTCGCCCCCCCACTCGAAGTCTCGAACCAGTATCTGCCGGTGCTCGGCAAGATCGCGCAGTTCGCCAAGGAGGGGGACGTGCCGGGGCGGCTCTCGCAGCTCAAGACGCCTGCCGAATTCCTGACGCTCCTCGAGGAAAAGAACATCTAGCGCGCGCTGTCACGCGCTGCCTGCAGTGCTTCGCGTCCCAACTGAAACGTGCTGTCGGCCGTCACTGCGATTTCGAGCTGGTGAATCGCAGGCCTCCACAGCTTCGCGCTCATGTAAAATCGGGCCAGGTCGTAGCGCGGACCCGTGAGATTGGGCGCGTACGCGATCGACGCGAGCAGCAGGCGCTCCCCTTCCGCGTACCGCCCCGCCACAACCTCGTCTTTCCCCTCGAGCCACAGCGTCCGATAGGAGCGCGGCGCTTCCCGCGTGAGCGCCTGGTAGTGCGTCTCATCGTCGTGCCAGGCCGGTGCCCGCACGATGCTGCGTACGGCCCCCGCGACCACCGCGACTGCCACGAGCGCGTTTCGTAGCTGCGGCGATCGCAGGGCCATGGCCGCGCTCGCGAGCGCGAACACCGCACCGAAGGACGGGAGATACAGCGTCCGCTCGGCGATCAGAAATTCACTCGGCATGACGATGTTGGCGACGGGCGAGATCGTGATCACGATCCAGGCGAGCCCAATGACGATGCCGGGAATCGACCGGCGAGTCCGCCACGCGATCACCGCGACGGTAATCCATACCAGCAGGCCGACGACGTGCCACGCCGTAAAGCCGGTGGAGACCGTCAGCTCGCCGGGCGAGTAGTCGGCAGAGAGATGCGCCGGAAACACAAACAGTCGCCACCATTGTAGCGATAACGGGACCATGGCCCAGCTGCGCTGCACGATGTTCAAATGCTCGAGTCCAACCGCTAAACCGCCGCCGTAGAACGTCCGAATGCCGACGAACTCATGAGCGATGAAATAGCCGACAATGGGAACGGCCGCAGCGACGGTGGGCCGCCAGGCAGCACCGAGGGGCGAGCGCCGCGCGAGATAGACGAGTACCACCGCCGCCGGCAGTGTGACGGCGATCTCCTTCGAGGCGATGGCCAGCGCGGCACCGAGCACCACGCCGATCAAGTAGACCCGCCTTTGCTCGGCACGGATGGCGCAGACCAGCGCCGTCGCGTACGCCGCCGCAGCCATGAGCTCGGCCCGCCCCACGACGTTGGCGACGGCCTCGACGTGTACGGGATGGACGGCGAACAGCAGCCCGGCGATCACACCGACCGCCGGCCCAGCCAGGTCACATGCGAGCAGCGCGAAGAGCGCAGTCGCGAGCGCGGCCCAAAGCACGTTGATCGCGTGGAACCAATGCGGGCTCGACGAGACACGGTAGTCCAGGGCCCAGGACGAGATGACCGCGGGCCGCCACATGACGCCGCCGAACGATGCGGGCCAATAGGGCTCCCGCAACACCGCACCGACCGACGCGGGATGCTCGAGCACCTGCCGATTCGCGACGACCCATTGGTCGTCGGCGACGAATTCGTTTCGGATGGATGACGCTGCGACGACCGCGGTGAGGAGACCCGAGAGGACAACCACCTGCCGGGTTGTTATTCCCACTCGATCGTCGCCGGCGGTTTGGAGCTGACGTCGTACGCGACGCGATTCACGCCGCGGACTTCGTTGATAATGCGGTTCGAGATGCGGCCCAGGACGTCAGGGGGGAACGGATACCAATCTGCCGTCATGCCGTCTCGGCTCGTGACGGCTCGAAGGGCCACCACGTTGTCGTACGTGCGGCCGTCGCCCATCACGCCCACCGACTTGATGGGCAGCAGCACCGCGAAGGCCTGCCAGATCTGGTCGTACAATCCCGCGGCACGGATCTCCTCGAGGTAGATCGCGTCGACTTTGCGCAGCAGATCGAGCCGCTGCTCATTCACCGATCCCAGCACGCGGATCGCGAGGCCAGGTCCCGGGAACGGGTGCCGTCCGACGATCTCATCGGGCAGCCCCAGCTCGCGGCCGACCTGCCGCACCTCGTCCTTGAACAGCTCGCGGAGCGGCTCGATCAGCGTCCACGGCAGGTTGGGCCGCAAGCCGCCGACGTTGTGGTGCGTCTTGATCGTCTGCGACGGACCGCCCTTTGCCGACGTCGATTCGATGACGTCGGGGTAGAGCGTTCCCTGCACCAGGAAGCCTACGTTCCCCTCGACGTGCGCGGCCGCGTCCTCGAAGACGTCGATGAACGTGTGGCCGATGCGGCGGCGCTTCTCCTCAGGGTCCTCGATGTCCTTCAGCTCCTTCAGGAATCGGTGCGTGGCATCCACCACGCGCAGGTCCATGCCGAGGTGTGCCCGGAACGTGTGCTCCACTTGCTCGCGCTCGCCTTTGCGCAGCAAGCCATGGTCGACGAAGACGCAGGTCAGGCGATTGCCAATCGCGCGATGGACGAGCGCCGCGGCGACTGCGGAATCGACGCCGCCGGACAGACCGCAGATCGCGCGGCCGTCCGCCCCGACGAGCGCACGAATGCGGCCGATCTCCTGATCGATGAAGTGACCGGGTGTCCAGTCGGGCGTGCAGCCGCAGATGTCGAACAGGAAATTGTGGAGGATCTCGCCGCCACGGGGCGTATGCGCGACCTCGGGATGAAACAGCACGCCGTATACGGGCTTCGTCTCATGCCGCATCCCGGCGACCGGTGCGTTGGCACTCGTCGCCGTCACGCGAAAATGCGGCGGCGCCGTATCGATGCGATCGCCGTGGCTCGCCCACACGATGACCGATTCCCCGGACGTGAACCCGGCGAACAGCCCCTTGTTCTCTTGAATCGTGACGTCGGCGCGGCCGTACTCGCGCGCCGTGGCCGGCGTCGCCTTGCCGCCCGAGAGATGCGCGATGAGCTGCATCCCGTAACAGATCCCCATGACCGGGGTGCCCAGCTCGAGAATGCCGGGATCGACGGTCGGGGCGCCGTCCTCAAAGACCGAATTCGGGCCGCCGGACAGAATGACGCCGCGCGGGTCGAACTGCTTCACGAACGCCAGGTCCTGGCCCCGCGCCGCGGGATGAATCTCGCAGTAGACGCTCGCCTCGCGGATGCGGCGCGCGATCAGCTGGGTAAACTGTGAGCCGCAGTCGAGGATGAGGATGCGATTCACGCCTTGTACCATGTCGTCGGCTCGGCGGTCTCGCCGCGGAACAGGTCGTCGAGCGTCTCGCGCTGCCGTGCCACGTAGTAGCGGTCGCCGTCCACGACGACCTCAGGCGGGCGCGGCCGCTGGTTGTAGTTCGAGCTCATGACGAAGCCGTATGCGCCCGTGCCCAAGACCGCGAGCACGTCGCCCGGTCCCACCGCAGCCATCTTGCGGTCGAGCGCCAGAAAGTCGCCCGTCTCACAGATGGGGCCCACCACATTGACGGTCTCCTCGGGCCGGTCGCCGTTGCGGAGCGGAATGATCTCGTGATGCGCATTGTAGTGACTCGGCCGCACGAAGTCCGACATCCCGGCGTCGACGATCACATACTCCTTGCCGCCGGCGTGCTTGCGATAGAGCACGCGGGTCAGCAGCACGCCGGCATTGGCGACGAGATAGCGGCCCGGCTCGCAGAGCAGTCCGAGCCCGGCGGCGCTCACCGACGGCACGACGGCATCGGCGAACGCCTTCGGCGTCGGCGCCTTCTCGTTGTGGTAGCGGACGCCCAGCCCCCCCCCGACGTCGAGCGCCTCGAGCGTGTTGATGCCGGACGCGCGAATCGCAGTTACGAGCTCGATGAGCTTGACGGTCCCACGATGATAGGGGGTCACGTCGTGAATCTGCGAGCCGATGTGCATCGCCAGGCCACGCAGGATGAGCCGCGGCTCGGCCGCGATGCGGCGCGCGACGCTCACGACTTCGTCGCACGGGATGCCGAATTTCGCGGTCTTTTCGCCGGTCTTCATGTAGAGGTGCGTCTCGATCGCGACGTCCGGATTCACGCGGATGCCGACGCGCGCCGGCAGCTTGATGTCGTTCGCGACCGCGATGATGGTGTCGAGCTCGCTCGTCGATTCGACGTTGATGAAGCCGACGCCGGCCCGAATTGCCTCGCCGATCTCCGCCGGCGTTTTGCCCACGCCGGAGAACACGATGCCGTCGGGATCGAACTTGGCCATCAGGGAACGGCGCAGCTCGCCGACCGAGACGATGTCCGCACCGGCGCCGAGCTTTTGGAGGACGCGCAGGACGCCGAGGTTGCCGTTGGCTTTCACGGAGTAGCAGATGCGATGCTTGATCCCGTGCAGCGCGTCATCGAGCGCGTTGTACTGCGCGCGAATCAGGTGAGTGCTGTAGACATAGGCCGGCGTACCGACGCGATCCGCGATTGCTTGGAGCAATCCCGGATCGAATCCTAGTACGCCTGTGCCCACACGGCCTCCGCGATGCTGGGCGCGCCGCACCACATGCAGTTTCTCGGGACGTCCTTGCTGCGGAACTCCGGATCGGGCAGCACGCGAATCGTCGCCCCGGTCTTTTCCTTGATCTCTGCCTCACACGTCGCGCTGCCGCAGAACCCGCCGTAGGCAAAGCCGCCGCCGCTCGCGAGCTGCATCAGCTCGATGAACTGCGTCTTGGTGACGCCACGGGTGGAATTCTTCTCGCGCCGCTCTTTCGCAGCGGCGAAGAGCGCGGCCTGGATCTCGTCGAGAGCCTTGGTCACCGATGTCGTGACGCCCTGCATGGGCACCGGTCCCTTCCCGCCCGTCCGCCGCGCGAGCACCACTTGCCCGCTCGCCAGATCCCGGGGGCCGATCTCGAGCCGCACCGGAACGCCGAGCGCTTCCCATTCGAAGTACTTCGCCCCGGGCTTCATCGTGTCGCGGAGGTCAAGCTCGACGCGCACGCCGAGTTTCTCCAGGTCGGCCTTTACCTGACTCCCGACTCCCGACACCTGGCTCCGCTCTTCATCCGTCTTCCAAATCGGCACGATGACGACCTGCACCGGCGCCAGCTTGGGCGGAGCGACGAGGCCGTTGTCGTCCGAATGCGTCATGATCAAACCGCCGATCAACCGCGTCGTCACACCCCACGACGTGTTCCAGACGTACTCGAGCCCGCCCGCAGCGGTCTGATACTGCACGGTGAACGCCTTGGCGAAATTCTGGCCGAGGTTGTGGGACGTGCCCGCCTGGAGGGCCTTGTTGTCCTGCATCAGCGCTTCGATCGCGTAGGTGCGCAGCGCGCCGGCGAATTTCTCGCTCTCGGTCTTCACGCCCGTGATCACCGGCATCGCCATCCACTCTTCGGCGAACTTCCGGTACACGCCGTCCAGAATCGTCCGGGCTTCCCGCTCCGCGCCCGCTTCATCGGCGTGCGCGGTGTGGCCTTCTTGCCAGAGGAATTCCGTCGTCCGCAGAAACAGGCGCGTGCGCAATTCCCAGCGCACCACGTTCGCCCACTGGTTCATGAGGAGCGGCAGATCGCGATAGCTCTGGATCCACTTGGCGAACATCGCGTAAATGATCGTCTCGGACGTCGGCCGGACGACGAGCGGCTCCTCGAGCTCCGAGGTGGGATCGATCGCGATGGCATCCTTCCCGGTCTTGCCGGTCGCCCGTAACCGCGTGTGCGTGACGAGCGCCACCTCTTTCGCGAACCCCTCGACGTGCTCGGCCTCCTTGGCGAGGAAGCTCATCGGGATGAACAGCGGGAAGTACGCGTTCTTGTGACCGGTCGCCTTGATCAAGTCGTCGAGCGCGCGCTGCATCAGCTCCCATATGCCATAGCCGTGTGGGCGGATGACCATGCAGCCGCGCACCGGCGAGTAGTCCGCCAGCTGCGCCTGCATGATGACGTCCCCATACCACTCGCTGAAGTCTTTCGCGCGCGGCGTGATCTTCTGTGCTTGCGCCATTAATCGAAATATCCGTTGAGAATCTGTCGAATGGGGATCTTGGATTCGGTGCTCGTCCTCAAGTCCCGCACGACGGCCACATCCGCCGCGCGCTCTTCGGGGCCGATGATGATCGCTCGGGCGGCACCGCGCGCCGAGGCGAGCTCCAGCTGTTTACGCACGCCGGTGTGCCGCAGGCCGTACTCGACGGAAATGCCCCGGTCGCGCAGCGCATGAGCGATCTGCAGCATGATGGGCATGTCGTCGCCGCCGACCGCTATCAAAAAGGCGCCGAGCTCGATCGACGCCTTGGGCGCTACGCCGCGCTCCTTGAGGAGCTCGCCAAGTACAACATCGCCCATACCGAACCCGAGCGCAGGCAGATCGAGCAACGCGTCGTACCGCCCCCCGCCACAAATCGCTCGCAGGGTCTTCTGCGCGTCGAACAGCTCGAAGACGATGCCCGTGTAGTAGGCCAAACCACGGACGATCGTCATGTCGATGGACACAAACTCACCCAGACCCATCGCTTCGAGCGCCCGCACCGCCTCGCGGAGCGGTTCGCCGCTTTCGCCCGCAGCGTCCAGCGCTGCTTGGCCCCGCAGGTCTGCCACGTCGAACACGCTTTCCGCTTCCCGCTTACCGTATCCCGCTTCCTTCAGCATCTCCTCCAGCACGTTCCTCGGCACACGCTCACTGCGGTCGATGACGGCGAAGGCGACGGGGAGCTGAGCTTCGGTCAGACCGCGCCCAACCAGCAGGCTGCGGATTACCCTGCGGTCCGAGACCCGCAGCTGCACGTCCTTGGGACCCAAGCCGAACGCCCGCATGATATCGACCGCCCCGGCCATCAGCTCCGCATCGGCCAGGGGCGAGGCCTCGCCGATGATGTCCATGTTGAGCTGGAAGTGCTCGCGCAGCCGGCCCCGCTGCTGCCGCTCGTAGCGGAATAGCTGCGGGATCGAGAACCAGCGAATCGGCTTTTTGAGCGCCTGGACGCGCGCCGCGACCATCCGCGCCAGTGTGGGGGTCATTTCGGGCCGGAGCGCCACCTCGCGGTCCCCCTTGTCGCGAAACGTATAGAGCTGCTGCACGATCTCGTCACCGCTCTTCTTCGTGTACATCTCCAATGCTTCGAGCGGGGGCCCATCATACTCCTCGAAACCGTAGCGCGCGGCCACGCTGCGCCAGGTCGCGAAGATGTGATTGCGGAGGGTCAGGTCTTCAGGGTAGAAATCGCGAAAGCCTGGTAGGGCTTTTCCTTGCATCGCAACAACTTAACCGACGGGCGCGAAGCCGGGCAAGCGCGCCATCGCGTCGCCGACGGTGTGAAACGATCCCGTCACCAGCACCGTCCCGGCGCCCTCCTGAATGTCGTGCAGTGCCCGCTCGAAGTCCGGCTCGAACGGAATCGCTCGCCCATCAAAATCGGCGACCGACCACCGCTGCATCACCGGAATGGACGGCGGGACCGTGAGAACAATAGCGTCTGCGACTGGGGCGAGCATGTCGAGCATGCCCTTCCAATCCTTGTCATTGCGGATTCCCACCAGGGCATGCAGCGGCCGTTGGACCGGTGGCTCGGACGATCGGATCGTCTCGGCGACGACCTTCATGCCGTCGGGATTGTGCGCGACGTCGAAGATCCACTTTCCCCGCACCTCGAACCGGCCGGCGATATAGGCGGTCGCAAAGCTGGCCGGCAACCGCTTCCCTGCCGGACCAAACGGCTTTGGCAATACGTTCAGGATCGCGTGCGCGACGAGCGCATTCGCCAGCTGATGGCGGCCACGGAGCCCGAGCTGCGTGTCCTTGCGGGGCTGGAGTGTCGTATCGACCGTAATGATGGGCGCGGCGCCGCGTCGCTTCGCCTCCCTGACGAGCTCCGCCTTGATCTCGGGATCTGATTCTCCGGTGACGAACGGAACGTTGGGCTTCGCGATGCCCGCCTTCTCTCGCGCGATCCCCTTCAAGTCGTGACCCAGGTAGTCGGCATGCTCGAGCGCGATCTTTGTGACTGCGCTGACGAGCGGCGTCAGCACGTTGGTCGCATCCAGCCGGCCCCCCAGGCCGACCTCGATCACGGCGATGTCGGCGCCGCGAGCGGCCAGGTCGGCGAACGCGATCGCCGTTGTGGCCTCGAAGAAGCTGGCGTTCACCCGATCGATGTGGGGCCGCAGCTCCGTGGTCCATTGCGTGAACGCTTCTTCGGTGATGGGGACGTCGTCCACCATGATCCGCTCGACCGGCGATATGAGGTGGGGCGAGGTGTACAGGCCCACGCGCCAGCCCTGGGCCCGCAGCTCGTTGGCCACGAACGCGCAGGTCGAGCCCTTCCCGTTGGTGCCGCCGATGTGAATCGTGGGAAAGTGGCGCTCGGGGTGGCCAAGCGCGTCGAGCAGCCCCTCAGTCGGGCCGAGGCTCCATTTGATACGACTGGCTTGTCTGGCGAAGAGGAACTGACAGGCGTCTTCGAAGGTCAGTCGGCGGCCTCAGCCGGCCATGCGCCGGTCATGTGTCGCAGCAGCTGGGCGACCGTGTCTCGCAGTTCGCCGCGCGGAACGACCGAATCGATCATTCCGTGGTCCAGCAGGAACTCCGCGGTCTGGAAGCCCTCGGGCAGATCCTGCCCGATCGTCTGCTTGATGACGCGCGGCCCCGCAAACCCAATCACCGCACCGGGCTCGGCCAGAATGAGGTCGCCCTGCATCGCGTAGGACGCCGAAACGCCGCCCGTGGTCGGATTGGTCAGGATCGACATGAAGGGGACGCTCGCGGTTTGCAGCTCCGCGATCACGACGGACGTCTTGGCCATCTGCATCAGGGAGAGAACACCTTCCTGCATGCGCGCGCCGCCAGAGGCGGAGACGAGGATCAACGGCGTGCGCTTGTCGATCGCATGGCGCGTCAGCCGGGCGATCTTCTCACCCACGACCGATCCCATCGAGCCGCCCATGAACGCGAAGTCCATCACGCCGAGGCTGACCGACATCCCGTGCAGCCGGGCGTACCCGGTCCGGATGGCGTCCAGCGGGCCGGCTTTCTTCACGGCAGCCTGCACGCGTTCGGCGTAGTTCTCGAATTTCAGCGGATCGGCGGACTTCAGGGCGGCAAACAGCTCGTGCCACGAACCTTCATCGACCAGCAAGTCGATGTATTCCTGGGCAGTGATGCGACGATGGTGGCCGCAGTTGGGGCACACGTTGAGCGCGCGAACGAACCGCTCGCGGATATCGACGTGGCCGCACTGATCACACTTCTCCCAAGCGTCGGCCGGGATCTCGAGCTTGACTCGCTCGGAAGTGCGCGGCTTGCGTTCCTTTTTGAACCAGGCCATTCGTGCCATAGGTGACGAAGCGCACAATTTGGGACCGGGGCCGGAGCAACGCCAGCCCCAAAGAGCTAAGTCATTGCCCCAACTCGGCATAACCAGACTGCCGAGATTCCCACGCGACGCGAAGCGCAATCCCTACGCCAATGAAGCATGCGAGGAGGAATGAGCCGCCATACGAGAAGAACGGCAACGGAATCCCGGTAATGGGCATGAGATTGATCGTCATACCCACATTCTCGACGATGTGTGTGAAGAGCAGGCCGGCGATTCCGAATACGCAGAGACTCGAGAACGGATCGGTCGCGCGCCGCGCCACGCGCAGGAGGCTCAACAAGAGCCAGCCGAAGAACGCCAACGCCACCAGCACCCCGACGAAGCCCAGCTCTTCGCCGACCACCGAAAAGATGAAGTCGGTGTGCTGCGCCGGAAGGAACGCCAGGCGCTTCTGCGTCCCCTCGGTGAACCCCTTCCCCAGCAGCCCGCCCGAGCCTACAGCCACTTTCGACTGAATCACGTGCCACCCGGCCGCTCGCGGGTCCACGTCGGGGTTCAAGAACGCGAGCAGGCGGTTTTGCTGATACGGCGCCAGCCGGTTCCAGAACGGCAGGGCCAGCACGCCGCCCAACACGTTGAGCACCATGATGGCGACGCCTTCCCACAAGTACGGTCGCCACCAGAGCAGCAGTCCCGCGAGCACGGCGATCCAGAGGCCCCAAGCGACGGTCGAAAACGCCAGCACGAGACCGATCACCGGTGATGCGGCGAGGACGAGCAACGACGGCTTCGTGCCGGCCCAAAACAGCATGAAGAACAGGATGGCGACGAAGACGATCGCGCTGCCGAGATCGGGCTGCTTGAGCACCAGCAGGCACGGCAGTCCCGCGATCAATCCCGGCACGATCAGGTCGCGCAGCGTGCTCGGCGGCTCACGCAACGCTGCCAGCGAACGTGCCAACATCAGGATGACGGCGAGCTTCGCCAGCTCTGCAGGCTGACCGAAGCGGTGCCCGCCAAATGCGATCCACGACTTGGAGCCCGCGGCGGTACCGGCGCCGGTGCCAAAGATCAGGGTGAACACCAGTAAGAAGACGGCGATGCCGTACACGAACGGCGTCGCCCACTCGAGCATGCGCGGCGACGTGCGGAACGTCAGCGCTGCGACGACGAGCCCCAGTCCCAGCCAAACCACCTGCCGTTCCCAAATCGTCGCGACGAACGTCGGGACGTCGGTTTGGCCGGCCGAGTACAGCGTCGCGAGGCCATACAGCGCCAGTGCGGCGACCGAGACGACCAGCCCCCTATCGAGTTGGCGGGCGCGTGACAGCACTGTCGGGCCGGGGTCGCGTGGTATCGGCGCGGGGGCGCATCGTATCAGCCGGCGCCCCGGGAAGTTCGAATGGTGCGGGCGCGGAGTCGGTCGGAAGCGTCATGCGCGTCGGCATGCTATCGCTGAGGCCGAGGTAATGGGCAATCGCCCGCGTGACGAGTGGGGCCACGTACGGCCCCTCGCGCGCGAATTCCACGATCGCGCCGACGACGATTTCGGGCTTGTCGGCGGGCGCGAAGCCGATGAACCATCCGTGGTTGGGACCGTGTGGGTTCTGTGCGGTGCCGGTCTTCCCGGCGATGGTGATGCTCCCCAGCCGCGAGCCGCGGGCGGTGCCCTGCTCCACCACCGAGATCATGGCGTGGCGCAGCGTGGTGAGCTGGTCGCTCGACAGATCGAGCGAGACGTTCTCCGATGACGGTGCGGCCGGCCGCACGACGAACGGTGTGCGCTCTTTGCCGTCGCTCGCGAGCTGCTGATACAACCGCACCATCTGCACCAGCGTCTGCGCATTTTCGCCCTGACCGATAGCGAGATTGAGGGCAACCGCTGATGTCCAGCGGCGGGGCCCGTAGATGCGATCGTAATACTCCGGGCCGGTTGGAAACTCCGACGGCAATTCACCGGGGAGGTCGATACCCGTTCGTCCGCGAAATCCCCAGCCGTTGGCGTCCTCGAGCAGCGACGTCACGCCCAGCTTGATCCCGAGCTGGTAGAAGTAAACGTCGCAGCTCTGCGCGATCGCCTCGGTCAGCGTGAGGTCGCCGTGGCCGCGCGCTTCCCAGCAGCGGAAGTAGCGATTGCCGTACTGCAGGCCGCCGCGACAAGGAATCGGCATATGGCTGTGTGGCCCGACGATGCCGCGCTTCAGCGCCATCGCCGCGATGGCGAGCTTCCAGGTCGATCCCGGTGGGTACCGCGCCTGAATCGCGCGATCGAGCAGTGGATGCGCCGGGCTCTCGTTCAGGCTGCGCCAGTACTCGGCCGAGATACCGCCGACGAAGGCGTTCGGGTCGAAACCGGGCGCGCTGTACAGCGCCAGGACCTCGCCCGTATTGGGATTCAGCGCCAGCACGGCGCCGCGCTGTCCGGCCGGGAACGTTTTCGAGATGAAGCGCTGCAGGTCGATGTCGATCGTCGTGTGCAGGTCCGTACCGGGGACGGCCTGGAGATTCGCCGCGGCTTCGGCTTCCCGCACCATCTGCCCGCGCGCACTGACCTCGACAAAGCGAATGCCGTCCGAGCCGCGCAGCGTGTCATCGTACTCACGCTCGATTCCATCCTTCCCCACGAGCCCGCCCAGCCGGACGTTCGCCAAACGTCTGGTGCCCCGCTCGGCCTCCGTGACTTCGCCGACGTACCCGATGAGGTGGGCCACGACTGTGGTGTCCGGGTAATGTCGTTTCGGCTCGGACTGAATCAACAGACCGGGAATGGCGACGCGACGCTCCTCGAGCGCGGACACGACGTTGAACGGCGCGTTCCCCAGCACCAGGGCGGGCTGGTACGGTGCGCGCCGCGCCCGTTGAATCACGTGCTCGATGTCCGCGCTGTCGATGTTGGCGATGGGGGCAATGCGCGCGAGCGTCGCCCGGAGATCGGCTTCGGGCCCTGGCAACAGCGACACGGTGTAGCCGGGAACGTTCTCCGCGAGGACGTGCCCGTTGCGGTCGTAGATGACGCCACGTGGCGCCGGCAGCGGAATGGGTCGCAGGCGGTTCGTTTCCGACTGCAGCTGGTATTTGCCGTGGCCGAGGATCTGGGTCCGGAAGAACGACAGGATGATGATGCCGAGCACGACCCACACTGTGGTGCGTGCCGTGCCGAGGCGACGATCGAGCAGGTGCGGATGAAAGGCGTTCACACCGCGACGCTACCTCCCAACGCGCCGGGCCGCCGCGGCGACAACCAGCCGCGGAAGAACCACAGCACGCCGACGCCGACGACGGCCGTCGTCAGGCCCTGCAACGGCGACCACACGAGCAGCTCCCACGCGACTTGCGAGCTCTGCAGTCGTCCGGACACGAGCAACACGATGAGATTGCGCAGCCACGTGCCTGCGAAGAACAGACAGCCCTTCACGAACACGTGCTCGGCGAAGAAGACCGCCTTCGCCCACGACGATCCGAACGCGACGAGCGTATGCGCGAGCGCGCCCGCGCCGAAGCTAGCCGGCGTCAGCGCGTCACGCAGCAGGCCCAGGACGAATCCCGCCGCCGCGCTCTTCCCGGGCTCGGCGCGAATCGTGTAGATGAGCAACGCGAGCAGCAGAAAATCCGGCGCCACGCGATCGTTGCCAAGATGACTGCGCACCGTGAATTGCAGCAGCACGAGCAGCGTCATGATCACCGGATAGCGGTAGCGATCCGTGCGTCTCATTCGGGCGGCGTCCCTGTCCCCGCGGTGGCGCTGTCCTGCGGCACGGTGAAGGCGTTGCGCAGATCCGCGCCGGGGCGGCCCTGCGTCGTCAGGATCATCACGTGCGAGAGCGCGGCGGGATGCACTGCCGGACGCACGAGATACGTCCTGCCCCAGCCCTTTTCCTCGCCCGCCGGCCCGATGACCGTCCCGATCGGGATGCCGCGCGGGAAGACGCCGCCGAGGCCGGACGTGACGATCACGGTACCCGCGGGTACCTGCTGGCGATACAACACGCCCTGCAACTCGAGCAGCCACACGCCGGGACCTTCCGCCCCGTGGGGCGCCGCGATCCCGACCACGCTGCCGTCGGTCGCAATCGCGCTGGCGCGGAATTCGGGATGCGCCCAGCTCAGGACCACGCTGGTATGCTCATCCACGGTCGCCACGAGACCGACGAGCCCTTCCGGGCTGACGACCGCCGACAGCGGCCGCACGCCTTCGCGCTTGCCGGCCGAGACCACGAAGCTCAGCGGATTGGTGGGCTCGGGTTGATGCAGGACTTCGGCCGATATGTAGCCGCCGCCCAGGCGCTGGCTGAGGCCGAGTAGAGCGCGGAGGCGCGCGTTCTCACTGCGCAGCTCCGGCAAGAACGTCGCGGCCAGCGCGGCCGAGTCGCGCTGCGAGACGACGGCGTCGTAGCGGTAGCGGGCGGCGGCGAGCAGCTCGCTCTGCCGCTGTAACAGCAGGAATGGCGCGAGCACGCTCTGCCGCAGTCCCTGGGCAAGCGGGTCGCGCCATTGATCGGGTAGGCTCAGCGCAGCGATCGACAGCCCCACGCAGGCGATGAAGAGCAGCGTGTCGGCGCGCGACGCGTACCGATCCGTGCCGATCGCCATGCGGTTAAGTCGTCAAGACGTTACGGTATTTCTCCGGAGCGTCGAGTATCCGCCCGGCGCCTCGCACCACGCACGTCATCGGATCTTCGTCCAGGTGAATCGGCAGCCCGGTCTCCTGCTGCAATAGTAAGTCGAGCCCGCGAATCAGCGCGCCGCCGCCGGTCATCACGATCCCGCGGTCGACGATGTCGGACGCGAGCTCGGGCGGCGTAATTTCCAGGGCGCGCCGCACGGCATCGACAATCTGTTGAATCGGTTCCTGCACTGCCTCGCGAATTTCGCTCGAGTGCACGCGCACGATCTTCGGAATACCGGAGACGAGATCGCGGCCCTTCACTTCCATCTCGCGCTCTTCGCCGATGGGCGCCGCCGAGCCGATCTGAATCTTGATCTGCTCCGCGGTCGGTTCACCGATGAGGAGGTTGTAATTCTTCCGCATGAACTGCACGATCGCCTGATCGAGCTCGTCGCCGCCCGTGCGGATCGACGTGTCGGAAACGATCCCCGACAGCGCGATCACCGCGATCTCCGTCGTGCCGCCGCCGATGTCGATCACCATGTTGCCGGTCGGCGTTTCGACGGGCAGACCGACGCCGATCGCCGCGGCCATCGGCTCGGCGACCATGTACACCTCTTTCGCGCCGGCCGACTGCGCCGAGTCGCGCACCGCGCGCTTCTCGACTTCAGTGATGCCGCTCGGCACGCACACGATGACTTTGGGGCGGACGCGGAACAGATGGCGATCGATGATGGTCTTGAGGAAGAACCGCAGCATTTTCTCGGTGACGTCGAAGTCGGCGATAACGCCGTCCTTCAGCGGCCGCACGGCGAGCACACCGTCGGGGGTGCGGCCGAGCATGCGTTTCGCTTCAAGGCCGATGCCTTTGACTTTGCCGGTTGCTTTTTCGATCGCGACGACGGAGGGTTCGTTCAGCACGATCCCCTCGCCCTTGACGTAGACGAGTGTGTTAGCGGTGCCAAGGTCTACGGCGATTTCATTCGCCGGGCTCCAAGCACCCATTTTGAAATTCAGCCAGCGTGGCGGCACGTGATCTTCGGTAAAAGTGTGAGGCGGGTTGCTGCGAACGGCTCAAGCTAATGAAATGCGTAACCTCAAGCAAGGATGAAGCTTGACGGCCCTAAATCGCCCGGCTAGCCTTTCGCCCATGCGTCGCGTGACGCCCGACACAATTGCCGTCGTGGACCTCGCGGTCTGCGACCGTTGCGGACTGTGTTTGCCCCTCTGCCCGCCCGAAGCAATCCATCTGGCGTTGAACATCCTGACGGTCGATCGCGACGAATGCACCGGATGCGAGAAGTGCGTCGCACCCTGTCCGGTCGGCGCCCTATCGATGGCGCCCCTGACTCCGGACGCCCGACTCCTGGCTCCCACTCATGCCTGACGTTGACGTCCTGGTGGTCGGCGCCGGCCCGGCGGGTGCTGTGGCCGCCTGGGAGGCCAAAGGCGCGGCGCCGGAGCTGGACGTCGTCCTCCTCGAGCGTGACCGGGCTGTTGGGTCACCGGTCCGCTGCGCCGAGGGCGTCGGCGACGCCGGGCTGCGGGAGTTCGCCAACCCGGACGGCGCCGATTGGGTGTCGCGGCGCATCAAGGACGTAATCTTTCAGGCGCCCGACGACACCGAGGTCGTGCTCGCGAATTCAGGCGTCGGCTGGATTCTCGACCGCACCCGGTTCGACGCCTACCTGGCGGCCGAAGCCGCTCGGTCCGGTGCCGCCGTGCTCGTCGGTACCGAAGCGACCGGCATGTCGCGGAACGGCGATGGCCGCTGGCACGTGCAAGTCACGGAGCGCGGTCGGGAGACGACGTATCGTGCGCGCATCGTCATCGGCGCCGACGGCGTCGAGACGATGGTCGGGCGCTGGGCGGGACTCGACACGCGCGTGCCGTCGCGCGACATGGAGTCGTGCGCGCAGTACGTGCTCCAAGGCATCGATTTCAATCCCGACGCGATCTATCTCCAATTCAGCACTGCGATCGCCCCCGGCGGCTACGCCTGGATCTTTCCCAAGGCGGTCGGTGTCGCGAACGTCGGCTTGGGGATCGTCGCGCTCAAGACTGACGGCCGCAACGCGCGGCAATACCTCGACGACTGGATTGCGCGCCGCTTCCCCGCCGGCGCGCGCACCGGCTACACCGTCGGCGGGGTGATCGTCCACACGACGATCAAGAAGGCGTACGGCGACGGCGTGTTGATCGCCGGCGACGCCGCGCACATGGTCAACCCGCTCTCGGGCGGCGGCATCAACAATGCGATGAAGGCCGGACGATTGGCCGGCCGCACGGCGGCCGCGGCGATTCGGGAAGGCGATACGAGCGAGCGCCGGCTCTCGCAATACCACGACGCCTGGATGGAATTGATCGGCGACGACCACCTCAAGTACTACCGCATCAAGCAGGCGCTCGAGCACATGGACGACGAGTTTCTCAATGCCCTCGCCCGCACGGTCAATAAGATTCCCGCCGAGAAACGCTCACTCGGCCGCATCTTCACGCAGGCGCTCATAAAGCATCCGCAGCTGATTCCGATGGCGGCGCGGTTTTTTGTCTAAGCGGTTAAGCGCTGCATCACCGAAGTCCCCACGGCACACCGATTCGCCGCATGTGCGACACCCCGCCCTAGCGCGCCCAGCACATCGCCCCGCAGTCCGAACGGGACATTACCGATATCCCAGAAATAGACCGGCACCCGCGGTAAATGGAGCGAATCGCCGTTGCCCTTCACTCCCCCAAAACCGAGCTCATACCCCGCCGCTCGCGCCAGCGCGACGATGCGCTGATCAACGGCGCCGAAAGGATACGCGACTGCACGTCCAGCCTCTCGACCAAGGCGGCGAACGAGCAAATCGCGCGAACCCGCAAGCTCGCTGGTGACGACGGTGTCGTCGAGCCACGTGAGCCGCTGGTGCGTCGCGCCGTGGGAGCCGAAGTCAAATCCCTTCGCGCGCCAGCGCTCGATCTCCGGCCAAGCGAGGTGCGGCAGACGTCTCCAGGTGTAGCGGACGTCCCAGGTGTTGGTCTTGCCGACGTGATCGGTGATGAGAAACGTGGTCGCGGTGAAGCCGAGGTCCGCAAGAACCGGGTAGGCGTTCTCGGCCAGGGAGGCGTAGCCGTCGTCGAAGGTCAGCAAGAACGTGCGTCGTGCGTCGTCCGTCGGGCGTGACGACGCGCAATCGCCGAGCGTCAGGGTCCGCCACCCGGCCCGGGCCAGCGCGGTCATCTGGCGCGCAAAGACCGAACAGCCCACTCGCGTGACACCGAGCTCGAGTGGGCCGCCGATGCGATGATAGCAGAGGGTCAGCGGGGCCAGAGCCAGCCGAACACTCCCGCCGTGAGGAGTCCGAAGATCAATCCGTCGATCGTCGCTTTGATCGTCATGATCCAGGCACGGCGATACCAGATCGACATCTGCCACAGTGCCAGCGCGTAGCCGATGAACGCCGTCGCCCCGACGAACCGAAAGACCTGGAGATACACGGCGCCGGGCGCGAGCGCTCGGCTGGCGATGTAACCGGCGAACACACCCACAACGAGCACATACACGAACCATTGCACCAGGTTGCTCGCCATGGACCCGCTCCAGGGCGGCATGACGGTCATCACGACGACGGGGCCGCGCTTCATTTTTTCCTGGAATGCGGGAGACCGCATCTCGGCCGGATTCGCGGGCCGAGGCATCAGATAATCACCGGGCGGAATCCCGATGGGGCGCAGCGCGTCGAGCACGCGGTCTTCGTTGGGATAGCGAGGATAGTCGTCTTTGTGCCACAGCGGCGTCATGTGGATGATCGAGCTCACGACGAACACCAGCACCGTCGATACGAGGATCGGCAGCCACAGCGCGGACAGCGCGGTCATTCGGCCTCACGTTAGAGTGGGACGTCTATCGTAGCCTCCATTAAGGACGCCAGCAAATCGCTCACGTTTTCATCGTAGCGCTCGCCGTTGATGAAGAACGTCGGTGTGCCGTTCACCCCGCTACGCACGCCGCTGGCGAAGTCATCGCGCACGCGGCGCTGAAACCGCCCATCCGCCAGCACGCTCACCGCCAACGCCGGATCGATCCCCAACGTTTCGGCGTAACCGACGAGGTCCTGATCGGCGAGCGCATCTTGATGGGCGAACAACAGATCATGCATCGCCCAGAACTTGCCTTGCTGGGCCGCCGCTTCCGCGATCTCGGCAGCGTGCTGCGCGTGCGGGTGGCTCTTGGTCATGGGGAAGTGGCGGAACGCAACGCGGACGTCGCGGCCCAGACTGCTCTGGATCTGCTTGATGATCGGATGCGCCGCGCCACAGTGTGGGCATTCGAAGTCGCCGTACTCGACGAGCGTGACTCGAGCTCCCGCCGGCCCGTACGTGTGGTCCCGGGCGCCGACCGGCGGCGTCAGGCGCGGGCTCACGCTTCCCGCGCCGATCCGGCGCCCGCCGGCTGCGACAGCTCTTCGAGCGCCGCCAGCACGCCATCCGCGCCGGGATTCTGGGAGATGTCTGACAGATAGCTCCACCGCACGATGCCGTCGCCATCGATCACGAACAGTGCCCGCTCCGCGACGCCGTCGGTCGCGCGGTAGGCACCGTAGCGTCGGGACACGTCGCCCTTCGGCTCGAAATCGGCGAGCAACGGGAATTCGAGGTGACGCGCCTCGGCATAGGCCTTATGACACCACACGCTGTCCACTGAGATGCCGAGGACCTGCGCGTCGTGGCGCTGGAACTCGGCAAGGATCTCGTTGAACAGCGCCAGCTCGTCGCCACATACGGGACTCCAGTCGGCCGGATAGAACACGAGGATAACGGGCCGGCCGCGGTAATCCGACAGACTCACGCTCTCGTTGGGGCTCTTCTTCAGGGTGAACGCAGGCGCTGTGGCGCCGGGTGACAAGATCATGGGTGACAACCTCCCTTAGCGCGGAAGCTAAAGGACGAAGCGGACGCGCCCATCCGTCTAACGGGCTAGTTCTCTACCGCAGCACCTCGTCGCCGTCGCGGGCGTGCGACTCCATCTGCCGTTTCACCATCTCGTAGTACATGCCCCGCGACCGCATCAACTCCTCGTGCGTTCCCCGCTCGACAATCGCGCCGTTCTCCATGAGCAGAATCAAGTCCGCCCGACGAATCGTCGAGAGCCGGTGCGCGATCACGAACGTCGTGCGGTCCGCGAGGAGATCGGCCATCGACGCCTGAATGAGCTGCTCGCTTTCGGTGTCGAGATTGCTCGTGGCCTCGTCCAGAATCAGAATCTGCGGCGACGCCAGGATCGCGCGGGCGATCGCGAGGCGCTGCTGCTGACCCCCGGAGAGCTTGACGCCGCGCTCGCCGATGAAGGTGTCGTATCCCTGCGGCAGCCTTACGATGAACTCGTGCGCGTTCGCCCGGCGCGCCGCATCCTCCACCTCGGCGTCGGTTGCGTCGTGACGTCCGTAGGCGATGTTGTCGCGGACCGAGCCGTCGAACAGGAACACGTCCTGCTGCACGATCGCGAGGAGATCGCGGTAGCTGCGCAGGTGCAGGTCGCGAATGTCGATGCCGTTAAGGAGCAGCCGGCCGCGCGTGGGATCGTGAAAGCGGGCCACGAGGTCGGTCACGGTCGTCTTCCCCGCTCCGCTGCGACCGACCAGCGCGACCACGGACCCGCCCCCGACGGTGACGTTGAAGTCCTTCACCACCGGCTGGCCTTCGCGGTACTCGAAGACGACGCCGTCGAAGCGCAGCTCGCGTACGAGACCGGGAGCATTCCGCGCGTCGGGCCGGTCGGGTTTGTCGTCTTCCATCCCGAGGACCTCGAACACCCGCTCCATGGCGGCGAGCGAGCGTTGCATCTCGGAGAATGAGTTCACAATGTTCCAGACCGGATTGAGCAACAGGAACATGTACCACTGGAAGGCCATGATGTCGCCGACCGAGGCACGTCCCACGATGTTCAGGTAGCCGCCGAACCACACGATCACCACGCTGATCCCGGCCTCGAGCAAGCCCCACGACGTCCAGAGCAGCAGCTCGCGGCGATGCGCGAACAGCTCCTTGCGCAGCACCGTGTGACGGCCGAGCAGGAAGCTGAGGAGCTCCTGGACCTCCTGCCGGAACGCGCGCACCACGCGAATGCCGGAGAACGTTTCCCCCACCCGCCCATCGACGATTTCGACGTCCTTGCGCACCGAGCGATAGATCGGCCGAATGCGACGCGTGAAAATCAGGCTGAGGAACATCACGCCGGGGATGATCGCCAGCGCGGTGACGGCGAGCTGCCAGTTGAGCGCCACGAGGATGACGATCGCAATGACGAGCCGGATGACGGAGATCGCGGGCGAGACGATCGCCATCTGCAGCAGCCCGGTCGTCGTCTCCACGTCCCCGGTCAACCGCGAGAGGATGCCCCCCGTCTTCATGTCCCACAGCGTCGGCAGCGGCAGGTGGAGCAGCCGCTCGTACAGGGAGCGCCGCAGCGACAGCATCACGCGCACGTTGAGGATGCGCTGGCGATAGTCCTTGAAGCCGCCGCCGACGTGCGACAGGATGATCACGCCCAGGAAGGCGAGCCCGATGAGGTTCAGGCGCGCGAGCCGCGCCGGGACGTCGAGCGCCTTGTTCAGGATGACGCGGTCCACAATGGTCCGGATGAACAACGGCTCGATCATCTGCAGGCCGGCGACCGCGAGCGCGAGCAAGAAGACGAAGCCGAGCTCGAAGCGGTGCGGCTTCAGCCAGCGGAGATATTCCTGGAGATACGCGCGACGCTTGCCTTTGCCGGTGGGGGCGGGGGCGGCTTTGCCGTCCTCGCTGACATCGTCGAGGCGGCCGTGCTTGTAATCCTCGACGAACTGTTCGTAGCGCTTCCGGGAAGAGGCAGCGGGGCTCACGCTGGAACGTGAACCCCGCTGTGAACCGGAGTCAATGTCCCGCTACTTACCGAGGTCGTTCACCACCCCGATGAGCAAGCGGAGCTTGGGTTGGTCGCTCGACCCTTGCAGGTCGGCGTTGAGCAGCGACGCGACGCGGGTCAACGCAGCGCGCCGCGCCTGACCTGAGGCGCGCTCCGCACGGCTCAGTGCATCGCGCGTGGCATTGATGCGCGCCGTCGTCATGCCGTTCGACCGCGCGAGCTGATCGAGATACGCCCGCGCCACGACAAAGCTCGCCGGCCAGACCAGCTTCTGCTGGTCCTGCGCGTTGAGGTAGTCGAAGTGCACCAGCTTCGCGGCGTCGATCTCGTTCTTGGTCAGCAGCGCGTTCGGCGTCAGCTCGAGGATGTCCAGACCACGTGCGATTTCCGAGCTGACGATGTAGCCGTTGTACCAGTACGCCGACCACGAGCCGGCGCCGACCAGCTTGGTCGAATCCATCGGCCCGCGGTCGAAGAACGCGATCTCCTTTGGATGGGAGGCGTCGGTCCAGTCGAAGACCGACACGCCACCCTGATACCAACCTTGCGCCATGATGTCGCGTCCCGGCACCGGAATCAGCGTGCCGTTGTGCGCGACGCAGTTCTCGTTGCGCGTTTGCGCGACCGGCAGCTTGTAGTAGCTCTGGAACGCCATCGTATTGCTCGCAAGCGTAAAGATCGCGTCGGCGCCCCACTCGGGCTTGTCGGTATCGCGGCAGCGCGGCTGCAACCCCCCGCCCCATTCGTCCGTGAACAACACCTTCGTGCCGTCGTTGTTGAACGTCGCCGAGTGCCAGAAGGAGAAGTTCGAGTCCGACACCGCCCCGACGCGCTTGGGATTCGCGGCGTCGCGAATATCGAGGAGCAGGCCGTAGCCACCGCAGGCGCCGCCGGCGTAGCCGATAGCCGGATAGACCGTGATGTCATGGCATTGCGTGGGACCGCTGTTCGGGCCAACGCCCTGCCGCCGGCGATTCGCCGCGATCCGGTTGGTGACGATAGTCAGCGCGTTGGCGCGCAGCGAGGCGCTGTCGGCGCCCGTCGGTGCCCCCGTGCCGCCGCGCGCCTTGACGATGCTGTCGAGCTGCGCGGCGACGAACTGGTTGCCGAGGATGATGTCGCCGCCCTCGAAGTTGACGACGTAGCCGCCGGCCGCGCGAGTCGAATCGACTTCCTTCTTGAACTGGAGGCTGTCCTCGGGAGCGTCGCCGTGCCGCTTCGGCGCAACGAGGCCCTCAAAAATGCGCGGTGACGTGACGATGTGCGCCTGCTCGGGATGCGCGAGCGGTACTTGAATCACCTCGATGCGGAACAGCGCCGTGTTCGGGGTGCTGTCCTCGGCGCCGGCGGCGCAACCCGCCAGCTCGTTCGGGGAACGGACCGGCGCGGAGCCCGACACGTAGATGTAGACGTTTTCGGTGTCGCCCGGCTGCGTCACGACGGTATGGGTGTGCGAGCCGCGGCACGTCTGGACTTCGGTGATGCTCTTGGGATTGGAGAGATCGGTCGCGTCAAAGATGCGAATACCACGCAGCCGGTCGTGGCTGACGGTATCGGTGACACCCTGCGTGCCGCAGTCGGTGCGGCCGTTCAGCGCTTCACCGGACACGAACAGCAGATTCCGAAACACGGATACGTCGCTCTGTGAGCCGGGGCAGACGAACGCCTTGTACAGTTTGGGGATCTTGGGATTCGAAATGTCCCATACCTGCACGCCGTTGAAGTTGCCCTGGATGACGTAGTTGCCGCGGAAGCTGAGATCGGAATTGATGAACCGGAAATCGCCGGCACTATCCCGATTGATGAACTGGGGCGACGGCGGCGTCGTGGACACGAGGTTCATGTTCCAGATCGCCTGTCCCGCGTTGAACCAGCCCGCCTTCAATCCGATTCGCGGATCCTGGCGGGTCGTGGTGGCGCCGCTGGACGTCGTCTGCGCCGTAGCGGAGCCGGCCGTCAGGAACGCCAACGTCAACAAGATACGTGCTCTCACTGCGAGCTCCCCGGTTTCAGGTTGTCGAGCATCAGCTTCATGCGATTGATTTCGGTGGTTTGATCGGCATTGACGTCGGACGCAAACCGGAACACCGGCCCGTCCTGGGCGGCGCCGGGCACCGCCAGCAGCTGCTGCACCATCGTGATGGCGCCCTGGTGGTGCTGGATCATGAACGTCAGGAACAGCCGGTCGAAGTCCGGCCCGCGCGCCGAGTCGAGCTGCGCCATCTGCTGCGGGGAGAGCATACCAGGCATCAACATCGGCTGGTCCATGCCCTGCATGATGTGCCCGCGGGGATCGGCCGGCGGCACGTATTCGCCCCGCTCGCGCAGCCAGCGTTGCGCGAACGCGATCTCGTCGGTCTGCGCGACGACGATGCGCTCGCACAGCACGCGCACCGACGGGCCGGCGCCATGGGACGGCGCCCATCCGGCCATTTTGATCGCCTGCGCGTGATGGCCGATCATGCCGGCGATGAAGTGCACGTCGGCGTCGGTATAGCTCTTGGGCTGCTGCGCCTGCATCGCGGAGACGGCGCAAGCTGAGACGGTCGCCAGCGCCAGGATACGAGAGACCGGTGTAGTCATCGGTCCTAAAGCTAAGCGGAGCGTGTCAGTTGGCGCGAACCCGGCCCTGAGTTGAGAAATGAAACACCGTCTGCCCGGGTGACGTCGACGTGCACCTCACCGCTCGCCAGCCGTGTGAGCATCACGTCAATCGTGCCGCGGCCGATCCGCAAATTCTTGATCTGCACCTCGCGCAGGAAGCTCGGCAGGAACGGCGCGGCGACCGTGAGCTCGGGCACGCCGTCGGCCCCGACGATCGGGGAGAGTCCGAGACACGCCTGCACCAGGAGCAGCGCTGCGCCGGCGGCCCACGCCTGCGGTGCGCAGGAAACGGGATACAGGGTGGGACTCTCGCCGGCGCGACGATGAAAGCCGCAGAACAGCTCGGGCAACCGGTGGAGATCGAACCACCGGCTCGACTCGAACAGGCCTTCGAGAATTCGCGTGACCTCGGTCTGCAATCCGTAGCGCGCCATGCCGGCGGCGAGGAGCGCATTGTCGTGCGGCCAGATGGACCCGTTGTGGTACGACATCGGATTGTAGCGCCGCTCGTCGGCCGCCACGGTTCGCACGCCCCAACCGGAAAACGCGGTATCGCCGAGCAGCGTGCGGGCCACGCGACGCGCGCGCTCGGGACTGGCGATGCCGGTGAACAGGCAATGCCCGGCGTTCGACGTCCGCACGCGACACAACCGTTTCGCGCCGTCGAGCGCGAGCGCGTAGGTGCCGAGATCGTCGCACCAGAATTGGTCTTCAAAGCGTTGCCGGAGATTCTCCGCCTGCCGCCGCAGGTCCGTCACGACACTTCCCGGTTCTCCGAGCGCCTCGGCGAGCGTCGCCGCGACGCGCTTGGCCGCGTACGCATACCCCTGCACCTCGCACAACGCGATCGGCGCCTCGGCCAGCGTTCCGTCCGCGTGAAACACGGAGTCGGTCGAGTCCTTCCAACCCTGCTGCACCAGCCCGTTGGGATTGCGGCGCGCATATTCGATGAAGCCGTCGCCGTCCGCGTCACCATAGGTGTCCATCCACGCGAGCGCGCGGAGAACGTTCGGCCACAACTGCCGCGCGAATGCGCTGTCGCCGGTCCGATGGTAATACGCTCCCGCGAGCATGACGAACAGCGGCGTCGCATCGACTGACCCGTAGTAGCGGCCGAACGGCACCTCGAGCAGCTCCGCCATTTCGCCCGCGCGCGCCTCGTGCAGAATCTTGCCGGGTTGGGCGTCGCGATCGGCGTCGTCGCGGTCGGCCTGCGTAGCGGCGAGAAACGCGAGCACCCCGCGGGCGATCGACGGATCGAACCACAGACACTCCAGCGCCGTGATGATGCCGTCGCGTCCAAACGGCGTGCAGAACCACGGAATCCCGGCGTAGGGGTACGTCCCGGTCGGCGTCTCCGTACTGAGCAGCTGCAGATCGGCGATCGACCGGTTCACCCAGAAATTGAACTGGCTGTTGGACGTGACGAGCTCCGGCGCGCGCGCGCGCGCACTCTCGATCGTGCCGCTGAGGCGCGTCGCGGCGTCACGAAATGGGGTGATCGGTGTTTGGACCGCCTCCGTGCTCCCCCGATCCCATTCGCACGAGATTGCGAGCTCGTATTCCGCTGCCTGATGCGGCTCGAGCCGGACGTCGAAGATCACCCGATCGGGCAGGACGTGGGTGGGCTCCGGGGTGCATTGCACCCGCGTGCGACGCAAGCGCCCATCCAGGCCTTCATATCCGAACTCGAGTCCCTGCCGCTCGACGCGAGCCTCGCGTATCGTGCCACGCCGCACGCGTTGCAGTCCCCGGACCTCGAACAGATCGGCGTAGTCCGCCTCGACCTCGAACACGAGTGAAAGCTCGATCGGAATGCGACCGTAATTGTGCAGCCGCAAATGGTCGTAGCACGTCGCCTGCCACAGCACCTTGGAGCGAAATAGGTGCAGGCTGCCGCGCGGCACCACCACATTGTTTGCCTGCGGGACGTCGGGATTCGTGAGATCGATGGTGAAGAGCGCGTTGTCTTCTTTCACGGTCGAGCTCAGGAGCAGCGGCCGGTGCTCGCCCATGCGCAGCGCCAGCCGCGACAGGTACCGTGTGTCGTGGTGGTAGAGCCCAAATTCCGGCGGGCCCACGTTTTCGATGTCGCCGTAGCGATCGAACACCGCGAAGGTGTCGTCGTACTTGAGCACGCGGCGGCGATCGTCGACGCGCGTCGAGGTCGCGAGGATGTAGTAGGAGTCGTTGACGCGAATGACTTCGTCGGTCATGACTAGGCCGCCGAGGACGCGAGGCGCGGCGAGTGTGGCCGGGCGGCCTGCTCGTACACTCGCAGGTAATCGGCCGCCATCTGTTCCACCGTGAAGCGACGCTCGAACACCTCGCGACACGCCCGGCGATCGAAGTCGCTCGCCCGCCGGACCGCGTCCACCGCCGCCTCGACCGTGGTGACCACGAACCCGCTGCGGCCGTCCTCCATGACTTCCTCGACCGCGCCACCCGGAAACGCGATGACCGGCGTCCCGCACGACATGGCCTCGATCATCACGAGCCCAAACGGCTCCGGCCAGTCGATCGGAAAGAGCAACGCGCGCGCCTTGCCGAGGAACTCGGCCTTTTGGTCCTCGGTGATTTCGCCGACGAATTCGAGCAACGGGTGATCGAGGAGCGGCTGGATCTCGCGCGCGAAATACTCCTTGTCCGCGGCATCGACTTTCGCAGCGAGCTTGAGCGGCACACCCGCGCGCTGCGCGATCTCGATGGCGCGGTCGGCGCCCTTCTCGGGCGAGAAGCGGCCGATGAACGCGAGGTACTCGCCGGGGCCGTCCTGGAACGGCAGAAGATTCGGTGGCAGCCCATGGTATACCGTCGCCCGCCAGTTGGCCTGCGGCAGCGGCGCGCGCTGGCTGTGCGAGATCGACACCACCGGCATCTCGTGAAACTCGTTGTAGAGCGGCACGAGATCGGGGAGATCGAGACGCCCGTGGAGCGTGGTGATGTGCGGATGCGGCCGGCAGCGCGTGCGCGGAAAGTGGAGGTAGTCGATGTGATAGTGGACCACATCGAACTCACGCGCATAGCGGGCAACCTGCTCGAGCAGCACGACATGATGAGCGAGCCGGTCGATCGAGCCCTCATCGAGGCGCAGGGAGCGCGGCGTCGCTGCCACCAGGCGCGCCGCCGTCTCGGAATCGCCGCTCGCGAAGAGCGTAACCGTGTGTCCCTGCCGGACTAATTCTTCCGTGAGATAGGAGACGACGCGCTCAGTCCCACCGTAGAGCTTCGGCGGCACGCTTTCGTACAGCGGGGCGACCTGTGCAATGCGCATGGGGCTTTTAACCCCAATCGCGCCGCTAGGTCCGGCCGATCTACTTTATGGCATGCCCAGGAGGACTACGACTGCCGCACTGGCGGTTCCGCCGCCTGTCGAACCGATGCTCGCGAAGATTGCCGAGGCCGTGCCGCGTGGCGGCGACTTTTTGTACGAGCCCAAGTGGGACGGCTTTCGCGCCATCGTATTCCGCGGACCCGGCAACGAGGACGTGTTCATCCAGAGCCGTGACCTTCGACCGCTCGATCGGTACTTCCCCGAACTGCACGCGGTCTTTCTCGAGCAGCTCCCGCCGGGCGTCGTAGTGGACGGCGAGATCGTGATGCCGACCGCACACGGCCTCGATTTTGGCGGCTTGCAGATGCGCCTGCATCCAGCGGCGTCGCGCGTCGAGAAGCTCGCACGCGCCGCGCCCGCTGCGTTCGTCGCATTCGATCTCCTGGCTGCCGGCGGCAAGAGTCTCCTGGATGCCCCGCAGCGCGAGCGGCGCAGCCGGCTCGAGAAGCTGTTCAAGCCGATGCGTCGCCCGCTGTACGTGACGCCCATGACGACCGACCCCGCCCTCGCGGTGGATTGGCTCAACCGCTTCGAGGGCGCAGGACTCGACGGCGTCGTCGCGAAGCCCGCTGCCGGCACCTATCAGCCCGGCAAGCGCGCCATGTTCAAGATCAAGCATGTGCGTACGGCCGACTGCGTCGTTGCGGGCTTCCGCTGGCACAAGAGCGGTAACGATGCGGTCGGCTCTCTGCTGCTCGGCCTCTACGACGACGGCGGCATGCTCCAGCACGTGGGCGTGACGTCCGCGTTCACCATGGCGATGCGGAAACAGCTCGTGAAAGAGCTGGCGCCGCTGCGCAAGAACGCGATCGCCAACCATCCGTGGCGAGAATGGGCGGGGGCTGCGGCCGAGTCGAGCCCGCGCCGCATGCCGGGCGGGCAAAGTCGCTGGAGCCAGGGCAAAGACTTGTCGTGGGAGCCGCTGCGCATCGCGCGCGTGTGCGAGGTGAAGTACGACCACATGGAAGGCGACCGTTTCCGGCATGCGACGGTTTTTCAGCGCTGGCGTCCCGACAAGGAGCCGGCGGACTGCCGCTACGATCAGCTGGAGGTCACTCCGGCTTTCGAGCTCGAGAAGGTGTTTGGCGCGGGGAAGCCGAGCGCGAAGCGACGGGCCGCAGCTTCTCGGGGACGTGCTGGAGGTTGATGCGAATGCGATACCAGGCCGAGAACCGCCCGCGCATCTGATCGACGAGGACATCCGCCGGCTTTAGAAACTTCGCGACCCGCGTGTGCCGCTTCTTCCACTTCGCCAGTCCCGCCAGCGCCTCCTGCTTATCCTTGCCGGTGCTCACCTCGATGAGCGGATACTTCTCGGCCCGCGCGCGGGATTTGGACGGTTGCACGCGCGGCGGCTCGCCGGGCTGCTTGCGGTAGTGCGGGGGCCAGGGCGCGTCTCCCTGCCCCTCGCGCTCCTGGCGCGCCGACAACTCCAACAGGCCATCCAGCGATCCTGCGCTCGCATCGATGCCGGCATGCCGGTCCCCGATCGCCGCGAAGCGTTTCGGCATGGTGCCGAGCGTGAAATCCTCAGGATCGGCGTCATCCACCTCGCTCCAATCGAGCGGCGCGGAAACGCGGGCGTCGGGCACGGGTCGCACCGAATACGCGGATGCGACGGTGCGGTCCTTCGCGTTCTGGTTGTAATCCACAAACACGCCCTGTCGCTCCTCTTTCCACCACTTGCTCGTCGCCAGCCCGTTGCCGCGGCGCTCCACTTCGCGGGCGAGCGCGAGCGCCGCCCGGCGGACTTCGTCGAATCCCCACCGCGGCTCGATGCGCACGAACAAATGCATGCCGCGTGAGCCGGAAGTCTTCGGCCAGCCGATCAGTCCCACGTCGGCCAGCACCGCGCGCGCAATCTGGGCGACCTGGCGAACCTGGGGCCACTTGATGCCGGGCACCGGATCGAGGTCGACGCGCAGCTCGTTGGGATGGTCGAGGTCGTCGGCGCGCACGGGATGGGGATGCAGCTCGAGGCAGGCGAGGTTGGCGAGCCAGGCGAGGGATCCGGCATCGCGCGGGACGACTTCATCGGCGGTCCGCCCGGACGGGAACCGCAGCGTCACGACCTCGATCCAGGCAGGTCGCGACTCCGGTGCCCGCTTCTGATAGAACGACGGAGCGCCGATGCCATTGGGGAATCGCACCAGCATGTTCGGACGCCCGCCGGCACCACGCAGGGCACCATCGGCCACCGCGACGTAGTACTCGACGAGATCGAGCTTGGTGTATTTCGGCTTGGGAAACAGGATCTTCTGCGGGTTCGAGATCGCGACGTCGTGACCTGCAATCGTGCGGATGAGAGACTCGCCGGAAGCGGATCGTGCCATGACGTACGCTAGTGGTCGAGGAATTCCACAGCGCCGGTCTCGACGTGATACTCGGCACCGACGATCAGCAATTCCTGGCGGGCAATCCGGCCTTCCAGCAGCTCAGAGCCGTGTCGTAGTTGGTCGACAGACGCGCGGATGTTCGCGCGGACCGCGGCGGCCGCCAGCGCAGCAGGGTCACGCGCGACGGGCGTTTCGAGGAGCGGCTCGATCGCCGGGCGAATTCGCTCGACGATCGCGCGCAGGTTCGGGGAGCCGTGGCCGCCCGGCCGCCGCAGCTCCTCGAGCGTCGCGCCCACCGCCCCGCACTGCGTATGACCCAGCACCACGGCGAGGCTGGTCTGGAAGCGTTCTGCGGCGAATTCGACGCTGCCGACTTGCGAGGGCGCGATGATGTTGCCCGCGACGCGAATGACGAAGAGATCTCCGAACCCTTGTCCGAAGACGATCTCGGCGGGCACACGGGAATCGGAGCAGCCGAGGATGATCGCGAACGGCTGCTGCTCGGCGCTGGGCCGGCCGGGCGATCCCGCGCCGTGCTGGACAAATTGCCGATTCCCGGCGCGCAGCCGGGCGAGCGCCTCGGGGGCCGGAATCAACGGCGATTAGACGACGCGCTTCGCGTCGGTGAGCGGCAACCCGAATGCTTCGGCAACGCCGGGGTAGACGACTTTCCCTTCAACGACATTGAGACCCAGGAACAGGCTCGCGTCCTGCTGGCAGGCCGTCTTCCAGCCGAGGCGCGCGAGCTTCTTGGCGTATGGGAACGTCGCGTTGGTGAGCGCGAGCGTGGATGTGCGCGGCACGCCACCGGGCATATTGGCGACGGCGTAATGGATGATCCCATCCACGACGTACGTCGGCTGCTCGTGCGTCGTGGCCTTCGTGGTCTCGATGCAACCGCCCTGATCGACCGCGACGTCGACGATCACCGAGCCCTGTTTCATGATCTTCAGATCGCCGCGCTTGACGAGCTTCGGTGCCTTCGCGCCCGTCAGCAGCACGGCACCGATGACGACGTCGGCCTTGGACAGCTGCTCGAGCATGTTGTGGCGATTGGAATACAGCAGGTCGACGTTGGGAGCGAGGACATCGGAGAGGTAGCGCAGGCGGTCGAGCGAGATGTCCAACAAAGTCACGTGCGCGCCCAGGCCGGCCGCCATCTTCGCGGCGTTGGTGCCGACCACGCCGCCGCCGAGAATCAGCACCTCGGCCGGCAACACGCCGGGTACGCCGCCCAGCAGAATGCCGTAGCCGCCGAACACCTTCTCCAGGTACTTCGCCCCCTCCTGCACCGCCATGCGTCCCGCGACTTCGCTCATCGGGGTGAGCAGCGGCAGCTCGCGGCTGGGCAGCTCCACCGTTTCGTACGCGATCGCGATGCAACCCGACTGGATCACCGCCTTGGTGAGCGGCTCGGACGCGGCGAAATGAAAGTAGGTGAACACGAGCTGCCCGCTGCGCAGCTTCGGCCACTCCGGCTCGATCGGCTCCTTCACCTTCATGATCATCTCGGCCCTGGACCAGACCGTATCGGCCGACGGCGCGATTTCGGCACCGACGGCTTTGTACGCGTCGTCGCTGAAGCCCGAGCCTAAGCCAGCGCCCTTCTCGACCAACACCGTATGGCCATCGCCCGTGAGCGATTCCGCTCCCCCGGGCACCAGGGCGACGCGGTGCTCCGCAGTCTTGATTTCCTTCGGGACGCCGACGATCACGCCTAGTCTCCCTTTCCGTTGGGTCCGAGCGACACCACGGTTTGACGATCGGGCGCGAAGAACTCCTCGGCAAGCGCCGAGACTTCGTCGGCCGTGAGCGCCTCCACCGTACGCAACACCTCGTCGAGGCTGCGATACGGCTCGCTGTAGACGGCCGTGCTCGCCAAACGATACATCCGGGACGTCGGGCTCTCCAGCGAGAGCATCAGCTGTCCGAGGGTCTGTTGCTTCGCATCCTCGAGGGCATCGCCACGCAATCCTTCAGTCGCCATGCGGGCGAATTCGCCGCGGATCGCCTCGACTGCCTTCGCCGCGCGCGCCGGCTGCGTGCCGACGTACACGCCGGCCATGCCGACCGCACGATAGAACGACGTGAAGCTGTAGATCGCGTACGCGAGCCCCAGCTCCTCGCGAATCCGCTGGAACAGCCGGCTCGACATGCCGCCGCCGAAGACGTTCGACAGCACGAGCAGCCCGTACTTGCGGCGATCGGAGTAGGTGACCGTGTCGGTCGCGAAGACGACGTGCGTCTGGGCCGTGTCCTTCTCGAACGAACGCCGCACGCTCCGCACCGCGGGCGGCACCGGTGGGACGGGCGGCGGCGTCATGGGCGCCGCCGACTTCGCCGGGCCGTCGAACCACCCCTGCGCCTCGACTTCCTTGAGGAGCTCGTCGTGCGTGAGATTCCCGGCCGCCGCGATCACGCAGTTGCCGGGGAAGTAGGCCTGCGCATGCAGATGCTTGAGATCGTCGGCCGAGAGCGCGCTCACCGTCTCTTTCGTGCCGAGGATCTGGAAGCCGTAGGGATGGCTGGGCCAGAGCGTTTCGTAGGTCAAATCGAAGACTTCATCGTCCGGCGTGTCGGCGACGGTGCTGATTTCCTCGAGCACCACCTGCCGCTCGAGCGACAGATCGCTGTCGCGCAGCACCGGCCGGCGAACCATGTCGGTGATGACGTCGAGCGCGCGCGACAGATCCGCGTCGAGCACGCGCGCGTGGTACGCGGTCGAATCGCGGGAGGTATACGCGTCCAGCGAGCCGCCGCGTGATTCGAGCGCGAGGGCGATGTCCTGGGCCGTGCGCCGCTCCGTGCCCTTGAAGACCATGTGCTCGAGCAGGTGGGAGACGCCCATCTTCGGGCGCAGCTCGTGCGCGCTGGCGGTGCGAACCCAGATGCCCACGGCGACCGACCGGACGTTTGGCTCGCGCTCGCTGAGCACGGTCACCCCGTTCGGAGCGGCGGTCCGGTGAATTTCCCGGTCCAGGCGGACCGTATCTAGCGTGTGCCCCACGCTAGTTCTTCTCGATCAGCGCTTTCCGCGACAGGCGCATGCGGCCGCGCTCGTCCACCTCGAGCAGCTTCACCTTCAGATGGTCGCCCTTCTTCACCACGTCTTCCGTCTTCTCCGTGCGACCATGCTGCAGCTCGGAGATGTGCAGCAGTCCTTCGACGCCGGGGATGATCTCGACGAAGGCACCGAACGCCGTCGTGCTCTTGACCACACCCTCGTAGATCCTGCCCACCTCCGGCTCTTGCATGAGCCCGGATACCATGTCCCGGGCCCGCTCCGCCGCCTCGCCGACACCCGAAATCGTGACGACACCCGTGTCCTCGACGTTGATCTGGGCGCCCGTCTGCTCCTGGATGCCGCGAATCGTCTTGCCTTTGGGGCCGATCAAGTCGCCGATCTTGTCGGGACGGATCTGCACGGTGATGATGCGCGGCGCGTACTTGGAGAGCTGCGAGCGCGGCTCGGGCATCGCCTGCTGCATGATGTCCAGGATGTGCAGGCGCGCCTTCTTGGCCTTTTCCAACGCCTCGCTGATGACCTGCCAGTCCAGCTTCTCGACCTTGATATCCATCTGAATCGACGTCACGCCGTCCTTGGTCCCAGCGACCTTGAAGTCCATGTCGCCGAGATGATCCTCCGTGCCCAGGATGTCGGTGAGGATCGCGGTGCGCGAGCCGTCGGTGATCAGGCCCATGGCAACACCCGCGCACGCCGACTTGACGGGCACGCCGGCATCCATGAGCGCCAGCGAGCCGGAGCACACCGTCGCCATCGACGACGAGCCGTTCGACTCGAGGATCTCCGATACGATGCGGATTGTGTACGGGAACTGCTCGTAGGGCGGCAGCACGGCCTGCAGCGCCCGCTCCGCCAGCGCGCCGTGGCCGATCTCGCGCCGCGACGTGCCGCGCACCGGCTTCACTTCCCCGGTCGAGAACGGCGGGAAGTTGTAGTGCAGCATGAACGATTTGGTCGTTTCCTGCGCGACGTCGATCGAATCGATGCGCTGCTCGTCGTCCGTCGTACCCAGCGTGACCGACGCGAGCGCCTGCGTCTGGCCGCGCGTGAACAGCGCGGAGCCGTGCGTGCGCGGCAGCCATCCGACCTCGCACGTGATCGGCCGCACGGTATCGAGGTCGCGGCCATCGACGCGTTCGCCGGCGGTGAGCACGCGGTCGCGCATGGTGTTGTACTCGATCCCCTCGATGACTTCCGCGATCTCGCGCAGCTTGTCCGGAAACTCTTCGGCGAGCTGCTCGACGATCGTGGACTTGATCGCGCTGAGCGCCTGCGTGCGCTCCGATTTCTCGGCCAGCGTCAACGCCTCGCTGACCTTGTCGGCAGCGAGTGACTTGACCCGCGCCACGAGCTCAGCCGGAGGCTCGGCCTTGGTCCATTCCATCTTGGGCTGTTGGACCGCCTCGACCACCTGATCGGCGACCTCCAGCAGCTCCTTGATGCCCTTATGCGCCACCTCGAGACCCTTGATGATCTCGGCTTCGGTCAGCTCGAGCGCGCCGCCTTCGACCATCACGATCGAATCGCGCGAGCCGGACACCGTCAGATCGACGTCGGAGAACTCGAGCTGCTGGAACGTCGGATTGAGAATCCAGGCGCCCTCGACACGGCCGACACGCACCGCGGCGATCGGGCCGTTCCACGGCACCTTCGAGAGTGAAAGCGCGGTCGACGCAGCCACGACACCCAGCACGTCGGCGTCGTTCTCCTGGTCGGCCGAGAGCACGTAGACGAAAACTTGGACTTCGTTCTTGAAGCCCTCGGGAAAGAGCGGCCGCACGCCGCGGTCGATGACCCGCGCCGACGTGATTTCGTCGTCGGAGGGCCGGCCTTCGCGCTTCAAAAAGCCGCCGGGGATTTTGCCGGCGGCGTACGCTTTCTCGCGATATTCGACGGTGAGTGGGAAGTACGGCAGGTTGGAAAGGTTCTCGGACACGGTCACGGCCGCCAGCACGACCGTTTCACCGAACTGTACGAGACACGAGCCTGCCGCCTGCTTGGCCAGTCGCCCGGATTCGATCTTGAGGGTGCGGCCGGCGAAATTCGTTTCAACGCGCTTCACTGCATTGCCTGTCTAGAGCACTGGAAAAAGTGCCTGACGCCCCGGTGCTCTCGCCGGGACGCCATGGCACGACGCCTTGTGACACTTAGTGTCGGAGACCGAGCTCGTCGATGAGCTGCCGGTACTTCGCGAGATCGGTGCGCTTCAAGTACTCCAGCAGGCGGCGGCGGCGGTGCACCATGCGCAGCAGGCCGCGTTGCCCGTGGAAGTCCTTCGCGTGGACCCGGAAGTGCTCGGTGAGGCTGTTGATGCGCTCGGTGAGCAGCGCGACCTGGACCCGGCTCGATCCGGTGTCCTTCTCGTGCTGCCCGTATTTCCTGACCGGCGTCGTCTTGTCGTACATCGTCCCTGTTCCCTAATCGTTGGAAGCGCCGTAGGTTAACCGGCTTGCACGCCTTTGTAAAGTGACCAACGCCGCAACCGATCTCGTCGGCCAAACCCTTGGCCCGTACACCCTCGAACGCCTGCTCGGCCAGGGAGGGTTCGCCTGGGCGTTCGTGGGCCGGGGGCCGGATGACACCCCTGTCGCGGTCAAGGTCCTGAAACCCCGCTATGCCGGCGACCCGCAGTTCGAGTCCCGTTTTCGCAACGAGAGCGAGACGGCCGCTAAGCTCGAACACCCCAACATTATTCGGATCCGCTCGGTCGCGAAGAGCGGCGAGCACGTCTACTTCGCCATGGATCTCTGCGCCGACAGCCTCGGCGCGCGCATCGCGCGGGAGGGTCCGTTACCCGAGGAAGCCATCCTGCGCCTCGCGCGCGACATCGGGGCCGCGCTCGAATTCGCGCACCAGCAGGGCGTCATCCATCGCGACCTGAAGCCCGACAACGTCCTCATTCGCTCCGACGGCGGGGCCGTTCTCACGGACTTCGGGATCGCGCGCGCCGTCTCGGGCTACGTGGCCTCGACCGGCGTCAACATGACGATCGGCACGCCGCACTACCTCTCGCCGGAGCAGGCACAAGGCCGCCCGCTCGATCAGCGCGTCGACTTCTATGCGCTCGGCGTCACGCTGTACAAGGCGGCCACGGGCGAAGTGCCGTTCAGCTCCAACGACTGGTTCGAGCTCGCGCGCATGCACGTCGAGGATCCCCCGCCGTCGCTCCGCAAGAAACGGCCGGAGCTCTCGAAGCGATTCGAGCGGCTGGTGCTCAAGTGCCTCGCCAAACATCCCGACGACCGCTATCCCAACGCGACCGAGCTGCTCGCCGATCTCGACGAAGTCGAGCAGAAGCGCCGGCCGACGATCGCGATGGGGGCCGCGCCGATGGGGACGCGGCAGCGCGCGGCCCTGACCGATCCGCCCGCCGACCGTAGGAAGTGGCTCCTCATGGCCGGGGCGGGCGTCGGACTGTTGTTGTTGATTGGGTTGGTGGTGAAGCTTATGCGCTAGCCAGGCACGGCAGGCGCACGATGAACTCGCTGCCCCGCCCCGGTCCGGCGCTCCTCGCTTCGACGGTTCCGCCGTGCAGCTCGACCAGCCCCTTGACCAGCGACAACCCGATCCCCAGCCCACCCTGCGACCGATCGACCGCCTGCTCGGCCTGCGTAAAGATTTCGAAGATCCGCGGCAGCGCGTCGGGGCTGATCCCGATGCCGGTGTCTTGAATGGAGACGACCGCCTGTGCGCCGTCTCGCTCGAGCGTGACGTCGATCCGACCGCTCGGCTCGGTGTACTTGGCCGCATTGTTCAGGATGTTGCTGAAGACCTGCGGGAGCCGTACGGGATCGGCGCGCAGATAGATGGGCTCGGGCGGGACCGCGAGCACCAGATGATGACCGGCGGCGTCGATCAACGGTTGGCTCGTTTCAAGCGCCGCGTCGAGCACTGTGGCCAACGGCACGCGCTCCAGGCGCAGCTCGAGCTGGTTGCGTGCGATGCGCGCCACGTCCAACAAGTCGTCGAGTAGCCGCGCCATGAGCCGTACCTGGCGATCGAGCACGCCGCGCGACCATTCCAACTCCGGCGCGAGCGGGCCCTTGGCGCCCAGCAGCTCCACCGCGTTGCGCATCGGGAACAGCGGATTGCGCAGCTCGTGCGCCAGCGTGGCCAGGAACTCGTCCTTCCGGCGATCGGCTTCGCGCAGCTGCGCTTCGCTGACGCGTAACGCCTCCTGCGTGCGGCGCAGCTCTTCGTAGTGGCGCTGCGTGGTGAGATCCGTCACGACGAGACACGGGCCGAGCGCGCCGCCCTGGAGCGTGCAGGCACCGAGACACACGGCCAGCGGGGCACCCGCGTCTCCCTCGATCGTAATATCGGCGCTGACGTCTCCCGTCTCATTGCCGTGCGCGTCGCGCAGCAGAGTTTCGAATGCCGGACGGCTTGCCTCAGTCACGAACGCCGCCAGCGGCTTACCCGCCAGCTCGGACTGCACGACGCCAAGCTGGTCGGCAAAGCGCCGATTGGCGTAGATGATGGTGCCGTCATAGGTGAGCGTGGCGGCGGGATGCAGCATTTGCTCGACCGCGAGTCGGTACGGCATGTCCGTCGTCTCGAGCGTCATGACGCGGTCGCGCTCGGCGACGAGCACCGCGTCCACGTCCCCGGCGGCCAGCGCGCGCAGGGTTGCTTCCGCCTGTTCCAGGCGCGTGCGCAGCCGCTCGTTCTCCTGCCGGATGCGGTCTGTCGCGTTGCGGCTGGTTTGCCGCGTCGTCTTTTCGCTCATGACAGAGACTCCCGCACGTGCAACCCGACCAGCACCCGTTCGACGTTCGACAAATCGCCGATCACCCGGCGGATCGGTTCCGGCAGCTTTCGGATCAGCGTCGGTATCGCCACGATCTCGTCTCCCTTCGCGAGGTGGGGATGCGCGATGAGATCCACGACTTCGATGGAATACCGGTCCTTCAGGTGTTCCTCACACAGCCGGCGCAGGTTGTCCTGCGCAGCGATGGATTTGGGCGTCTTGCCGGCGACGTATAGGCGCAGTTCCCAGCGGCGCACGTTGGGCGTATCGGTCGCCCTGATCTCGGCCAGCGAGCGTGGCGTTCGTCTGCTGCGGCTCATCTCCGCACCGCCGCGGCCAGAGCGCTTCGTGGGGTTGCCGGCGCCTCGACGTCGATCAGCGCGACGCCGCGGTCGGTGAGCACAAACTCGCGCACCTTGTTGGAGTGCGCCATGCCCCGGGACTTCAGCACGTACAGTCCGCGGATCCGCTCACCGCCGACCTCGAGGTCACGGACCAGGAGCCAGGTGTCGATCAACGACGAGACGGTCGCCTGGCTCGACTCGGCGGCGTCGCCGCCGCGCGTCAGGCTCGTGAACACCGCCGTGATCTGTTCTGCCTTGAGAAAATCGATCAACCGCGTCAGCATCTCCTCGGCTTGCGCCGAATTCCCGACGTTGATGAAGGACGTAATCGGATCCACAATCACCACGCGCGGCTGGAACTGCTTGATTTGCTTGTGCAGCGTCGCGAGGTGCATCTCCAACCCGTATGCGCTCGGTCGGGTGGAATGGAACTGCAGCAGTCCCTTTTTCACCCAGGGCTCGAGGCGCAAGCCAATCGAGCGCATGTTGCGAAGGATCTGGGAGGGCGACTCCTCGAAGCTGAAGTAGAGGCAACGCTCGCCGCGCCGGCACGCCGCGTCCGCGAATGTCCCGGCGATGCTCGTCTTCCCCGTGCCGGCCGTGCCGGAGATCAGCACGCTGCTGCCTCGGTACACGCCGGCCCCGCCGAGCATCTCGTCGAGACGGGCGATACCGGTGGAAACCCGCTCTTCCGACGCCCGATGCGTGAGGCCGAGGGAGGTGATCGGGAGCACCGAGATGCCTGCCTCGTCGATCAGAAAGGGATACTCATTCGTGCCGTGCGTCGTGCCGCGATACTTCACGATCCGGATGCGGCGCGTCGACAGCTGTTCGCTCACGCGGTGGTCGAGCACGATCACACAGTCGGAGACGTATTCCTCCAGCCCGTGCCGCGTGAGCGTGCCCTCGCCGCGCTCACCGGTGATGATCGTCGTGACCCCTTTGTCCTTGAGCCAGCGGAACAGGCGGCGCAGCTCGGAGCGCAGGATGTTCTGATTCGAGAGCCCGCCGAACAGCACTTCGGCCGTGTCGATGACGACGCGCTTGGCACCGACCGAATCGATCGCGTGACCCAGACGAATGAACAGGCCGTCGAGATCGTACTCGCCCGTCTCCTCGATTTCCTCGCGCTCCACCCGGACGTGATCGATCAGCAGCTTCTTGCGGCGAACCAGGTCGTCCAGGTCAAAGCCGAGGGACCGGACGTTCTGCGTCAGATCATCCGTCGTCTCCTCGAACGCGACGAAGACACCCGGCTCCCCAAACTGCATCGCGCCCCGAACGAGGAATTCCATCGCGAGCAACGTCTTGCCGCACCCGGCGCTCCCGCACACGAGCGTGGGTCGGCCGCGCGGCAACCCGCCATAGGTGATCTCGTCGAGCCCCCCAATGCCGGTCGGGGCTTTGGGAAGGGTGGCCTGCTTTGCGTTGTTGTTCGTGGTTGCCTTTGCCATACGGCTCCGCAGGGGTTGCACTCAGCACGGTTGAATTTACGTCGTCGTAGGACCGAGTCGACCAGGGGTTAACCCCTGAATAGCCGGCGGATGGCCTGAAGGACTCTGGTGAATAAACCATGAGACGACCGAGGGGGGATGTTCGATGCGGTGCCGCTGAGGCTCGCAGCGGCGTCCCGGAGTGCCGGCTCCCATTGTTTCGGGAAGGGCCTCTCCGCGAGGCGCACCGCAAATCCAGGTCTTTCAATGCTCGCCGACAGCTCCACAATACCTGGGTGCGCCCGCTCGATCACATCCATCACCGGACGCAACATCTGCCTACTCCCATCGCCCTTGTAATATGCCGCGGCGACCACTCCGACGAGCTGCTGCGCGGTGATGCGGCCCGCGGCATAGCTCGCCAGCGCGTCGTTAACGGAAGAAGCGGAGGACATCGTTGGAGATTGCGAGCACCATGATCGCGAGTACCACCAACATGCCGGCTTGGGTCAGCCGCAGCCGCAGCTGCGCCGAGAGCGGCTTGCGCCGGATCCCCTCGGCAATCAGGAACATCAGGTGCCCGCCGTCGAGCACGGGTATGGGGAGCAGGTTGAGAACGGCAAGGCTGATCGACATGGCGGCCACGAAGACGAGAAATGCGTCGAGTCCCAGCTGCGCCGCCTGCCCCGACATCTGCGCAATCAAGATCGGCCCGCCGACCTCCTGGGGGGATGCCTTGCCGATCACGAGCCGCTTCACGACCCCGGCGACCGAGGCGATCTGCGCGCCGGTCATGCGAATCCCGTCGGCGAGGGCGGTCCCGAGACTAACGCGCTGTCGGAGGATGGGCGGATCCTGATACGCACCGATCAGGCCATAGATGTGCGGCCGCACGGACGACGTGTCCGTTTCCGTGGTCGCCTCCGGCACAACCGTGAGCTGAAGGATTTCGCCGCGCCGCGAGATGGTCAGCGGCAGCGGCTTCCCGGGGCTGTACCAGATCTTATGCAGCAGCTGATTCCAGGAGGTGACGGTGTCGCCGCCGGCGCGCAGCACCATGTCGCGCGGCTTCAGCCCCGCCTTCGCGGCGGGGTGACCGGGATTGACGACGCCGAGCCGAGGAGGAATCAACGGCGCGAGGCCTGCGAGCGCCTTGATCCGGGCGTCTCCGCTCACCGGGAGCGAGACCACCACTGGCTCGGCGCGGCCGGCAATCTCGATGCGCACATCAGTCGGCCCACTCAGGAAGTGCGAAGCGACGTCGTCCCACGTGCGAATCGTGTCGCCGTTGATGCGCACGATCTGATCGCCAGGCTGGAGCAGCGCCAGGTTGTGCGCGCTTGCCGGCAGCTGATCGACGTAGACGGAATCTACACGCGTGGTCGCGAGCCGCGGCTGGCCCATGATCGCCCCGAGCCCCGCGTAAATCGCGAAGGCCAGCACGACGTTCATCGTGACGCCGGCGACGATCACCGCCATGCGCGCCCACAGCGGCTGCTGGTCGAACGACCGGGCGGGATCGATCGGCACGCTCGACTTACCGCCCTCGAGCTCGCCGGCCATGCCCTCGTCTTCGAGGCCCGCCATTTTCACGTAACCGCCCAAGGGAATCCAGGCGATCCAGTACTCCGTTTCGCCGCGCCGCCACGCGATCAGCGGCCGGCCGAAACCGAGCGAGAAGCGCAGGACCTGCACGCCAACGGTCTTCGCGACGATGAAGTGGCCGAACTCGTGCACGGAGATCAGCACGCCCAGCACGACAACGAGTGACACCACGGTCAGCAGCATGCGACCTCCAGCGCCAGCCGCCGCGCGTCGGCGTCGGCGCGCAGCACGTCCTCGAGCGAATTCGCGTCGCCGCCCGAGTGCGTGTCTTCCGCCACCGCGCGCTCGATGACTTCCGCGATACGCCCGAAGTGGATCTTCTCCTCGAGAAACAGCTGGACCGCGACTTCATTGGCGGCGTTGAACCGTGCCGGTGCCGTGCCGCCGACCCGCGCGGCCTCGCGACCGATCACGTACGCCGGGAATCGATCCACCTGCACCGCTTCGAACGTCAGACTTCCCGCCGCGACGGGGTCGAAGCGCCGGACGCCCTGGTCGGGCACGCGATCGGGATACGTGAGTGCATACAGGATCGGCAGCTCCATCGTCGGAAATCCCATCTGCGCGAGCACCGAACCGTCGACGAATTCCGCGAAGCCGTGGACGATCGACTGCGGATGAATCACCACGTCCACGTGATCGTAATCGAGCGCAAACAGAAAATGCGCTTCGATGACCTCGAGCGCCTTGTTCACGAGCGTCGCGGAATCGACCGTGATCTTCTTACCCATGGTCCACGTGGGATGCTTGAGCGCTTCGGCGACGGTCGCGCGCGACACGCGCTCGGGGCCCCAGGTGCGGAACGGGCCGCCCGACGCCGTGAGAATCAGTCGCGCCAGCTCGGTCGGCCGCCGCCCGGCGACGCATTGCAGCACCGCGCTGTGCTCGGAATCGACCGGTACGATCTCACCGCCTCCCTCGCGGGCGGCGGCCGTCACGAGCTCGCCCGCCATCACGAGCGTCTCTTTGTTCGCGAGCGCGACCCGCTTGCCGGCACGCAGCGCGGCGAGCGTTGCCTCGAGCCCCGCGGCGCCGACGATGCCGTTGACGACGATCTTCACATCGGGATGGGTCGCGGCTTCGACGAGGCACGAAGTGCCCTTCCTCCGACCCGCTTCCCCCTTCCCGTTTCCATTCACCAGGCCTACGAACGCCGGCCGCCACTCGCGCTCTTGCTCGGCGAGCAGATCGGCATTCGAGTGCCCCGTGAGGGCCACAACGCGAAACCGCTCGCGTTGCCGCGCGAGGACTTGGAGCGTGGACCGGCCGATCGACCCGGTTGAGCCGAGGATCGCGACGCCGACGCTCATATCACACCGAACACGCGGTACAGGCCCGCGGCCGCTGGAATCACGAAGTACAGCGAATCCAGTCGATCGAGGACGCCGCCGTGTCCCGGAATGAGTGACGATGAATCCTTCAACCCCACCTCCCGCTTGAACAGCGATTCGGCGACATCGCCGATCTGTCCGACTATGGAGACGGCGAGGCCAAACAGCAACAGCTGTCCTACGCTGAAGCTCCAGCCCTGCGGGTTGATCACAAACTTGCCGAGCGCGAGGGCCGCGACCACGCCGCCGAGCGTGCCGCCCACCGCGCCCGATTGGGTCTTCTTGGGCGACAACACCGGCGCGAGCTTGGGTCCGCCGAACGCCGAGCCGGCTGCCATCGCCGCCGTATCGCAGATCCAGGTGATCACGAGCGGAAACACCGTGAGCAGCACGTACGCCAGCGGCCGGGTGCCGGCGCCGGTCGGATGACGGATCGCGATGAGAAACGCGAGCAACCCCGAGGCGTACAGACCGCCGAAGATCGTCACCGCGACACTGGTGAGCGGCCGCGCCGTCGGGCCGCGGCGAACCATCGCGATCGTGAGCGTCGCCAGCAGCCACAGCGCCCCGACGTACAACGCCGGCTCGGCCCAGTGGACTTCGGATCCTTTGGCCCAGTATGCGAGCAGCGGAATGCCGGCCGCGGCCAGCCAGCCCGTGCGCTCGAGCGGCTCGATGCCCTGCCGGCGCGCGAAGTCGTAGACCTCCCGGGCGCCGAGCACGCCGAGCAGCGCGAGCGTCGCGGCGAGCAGCCAGCCACCGACCCAGATGATGCCGATGACCGCGGGAATGGCGATCGCGGCCACGAGGATACGCTGCGCCAGATTGTTCACAGGAGCATTACGACGCGGTGACTTTACCGAACCGGCGCTCGCGCCGTTGATAGTCGTGGATCGCCTCGAACAGCGTGTGGCGATTGAAATCGGGCCACAGCACCGGCGTGATGTAGAGCTCGGTGTAGGCGAGCTGCCACAACAGGAAGTTGGAGATCCGCTGCTCGCCGGACGTGCGAATCAAGAGGTCCGGATCACCCCAGGGCGCCGTGTAGAGTTTGGCGCGAATCGCTTCCTCGTCGATGTCCTCGAGCTTCTTCGTGCCTTTGAGGACTTCCTCGGCGAGCAGCCGCGCCGCGCGAGCAATTTCGGCGCGCGAAGAATAGGAAATGCACAGGTTGAGCGAGAGCTTGTCGCCGCTCGCGGTCTCTCGCTCCACGCGCTCGACCGCGGCGCGGCCGCCCGGCGTCAGGCGCGTGCGATCGCCGAGCACGTGCACCTGCACACCTTGCTCATGGAGCTCGGCGATTTCCTTCGCGATGTACTCCTCGAGCAGCTCCATCAGCGCCGAAATCTCCGGCGCCGGTCGGTTCCAGTTCTCTTCTGAGAACGCGAACAGCGTCAGCACCTCGACGCCGGCATCGATCGCGCCCTCGACCGCCTCGCGCACCGACTTCATCCCGGCCCGATGGCCGAACGGCCGCGGCAGATGGCGCTCGCGCGCCCAGCGGCCGTTGCCGTCCATGATGATCGCCACGTGGCGAGGTACCGGTCCCGCGAGCATTAGACTTCCATGATCTCCGCTTCTTTGGCCTTCACCGCGGCGTCCACCGCCTTGAGATGATCGTCGTGCACCTTCTGCACGTCTTTCTCCGCGTGCTTCTGATCGTCCGAGGACACGTGCTCGGTCTTCTTGATGCGGTTCATCGTCTCCGTCCGCGCGTGCCGGATCGCGACCCGGCCTTCCTCGGCGAACTTGTGCACGACCTTCACCAGCTCCTTGCGACGCTCTTCCGTGAGCGGCGGCACCGGAATCCGGATGATGTTGCCGTCGTTCGAGGGCGTGAGACCCAAGTCGGACGCGAGGATGCCCTTCTCGACCGCCTTCAGCAGCCCTTTGTCCCACGGTTGGACCGTGAGGAGCTTTGGCTCGGGCGCCGCAACGCTCGCGACTTGCGTCAGCGGCATCTCGTTGCCGTAGGCTTCGACGCGCACGAGATCGAGCAGCGCCGTCGTCGCCTTGCCCGTGCGCACGGTCGAGAACTCGCGCTTCACCGCTTCGACCGCCTTGTCCATCAGCTGTTTGGCGTGCTTGATGTGATCGGCGAGACCACCTGAGGGTGCAGGAGTCATTGGACGATCGTGCCGACGCGCTCTCCGGCCAGAACCCTGGCCGTCGCGCCGGGCTGGTTGATGTTGAACACCACGATGGGGAGCTTGTTCTCTTTGCACAACCCGAAGGCGTTCGCGTCCATGACCGCGTAGCCTTTGACGAGTGCTTCCTGAAACGTGAGCGACGGCAGGAACTTGGCGCTGGGGTCCTTCTTCGGATCGGCCGTGTAGATCCCGTCGACGTTGGTCGCCTTCAGGATGACCGTGGCTTCGATCTCGAGCGCGCGCAGCACGGCGGCCGTGTCGGTTGAGAAATAAGGATTGCCGGTGCCGCCGGCGAAGATCACCGTGCGGCCCTTGTCGAGATGGCGAACCGCGCGGCGCCGGATGTAGGGCTCCGCGAGCTCCTCCATGCGGATCGCCGTCATGACGCGCGTGTCGACGCCCTTCTTCTCCAGGATGTCCTGCAGCGCGAGCGCGTTGATCACCGTCGCGAGCATGCCCATGTAGTCGGCCGACACGCGGTCCATGCCCTGCTCGCTCGCCGTGGTGCCGCGCAGGATGTTGCCGCCGCCGATCACGAGACCGAGCTGGACGCCGGTCGCGGCGACGGACTTCAGCTCATCCGAGAGCCGCTCGATGACGGCGAAATCGATGCCGGAGGCTCGACCACCCGCGAACGCTTCGCCCGAGAGTTTGAGCAGCGCGCGCTTGTAGACGAGCCCCCCCTTGGCCATCAGTTCCCGCCCAGCTCGAATCGGGCGAACCGCCGGACTTCCACCTTCTCGCCGGTCTTGCCGGACATCGCTTTGACGAGATCGCCGATCGTCATCTTGTCGTCCTTCACGAACGGCTGCTCGAGCAGCACGTTCTCCTGGAAGAACTTCTTGAGCTTGCCCTCGACGATCTTCTCCTTCACGGCGTCGGGCTTCTTCTCCTCGGCGACCTGCGCGCGATAGACGCGGCGCTCGCGCTCCACGACGTCCGCAGGCACGTCCTCCACGCGCACGGCGATCGGCTTCGCCGACGCGACGTGCAGCGCGAGGTCCTTGGCCAGAGCGCGAAACTCCGGCGTGTTGGCGACGAAGTCCGTCTCGGAATTGAGCTCGACCATCGTGCCGACTTTGCCGTTGAAGTGCAGGTAGATCTCGATGACGCCCTGTCCGGCCGCGCGCTCGGAGCGCTTCTCGGCGCGCGCCGCGTACTTCACGCGCAACACCTCCTCGGCCTTCGCCATGTCGCCGCCCGCTTCCTCGAGCGCCTTCTTGCAGTCCATCATGCCGGCGCCCGTCTTCGCCCGCAGCTCCGCCACCTGCTTTGCCGAAATCTCTTTCACTGTCGTCATAGTCCTTTCACGTCCTCATAAAAACGCCGCCCTCGCGCCGTGAAGCTCGGGGGCGGCGTGCGGTGGTCATGCAATCTTATTGCGCGGGCGGCGGCTGTTCCTCTGTCGCCTCGCCGCCTTCACCCTTGAGCCGGGCCGCGATCGCTTCCGGCTTCGGCCGCCGCTTGCGGCGCGCCGGCCGCTTCTTCCGGTCGCCCTCGGATTCCGCGTCGGCGGTCGTGTCGGTCGAGTACGTCGCCCCTTCGCCCTCTTCGCCCGCGTCCCGCAGCGGCATCTGGCGCCGCGCTTCGGCAATCACGTCCGAGATCGCGTTCGTGATCAACGAGACCGCGCGGATCGCATCGTCGTTGCCGGGGATCGGTACCGTGATCAGATCCGGATCGGCGTTCGTGTCGACGATCGCCACCACCGGAATCCCGAGCTTGTTTGCCTCGGCGACCGCGATGCGCTCCTTCTTCGCGTCCACGACGAACAGCGCGCCGGGCAACCGGCCGAGGTTCTTGATACCCGCGAGGTTCTTGTCGAGCTTCGAGCGCTCGCGATCGAACAGCAGCTGCTCCTTCTTGGTGTAATTCGTGAAGTCGCCGTCCGCCGCGCCCTGCTCGAGCTCCTTGAGCCGCTTGATCTGCTTCTTGATCGTCTGAAAGTTCGTCAGCGTGCCGCCGAGCCAGCGCTCGGTCACGTAGAACGCGCTGCAGCGCTTCGCTTCAGCTTCCAGAATGCCCTTGAGCTGTTTCTTGGTGCAGACGAAGAGCACACCTTCGCCCTTTAAAACGACGCCGCGCAGCAGCTCCTGTGCCGACTCGAGCTGTCGCATCGTCTTCTGGAGGTCGATGATGTAGATGCCGGAGCGTTCGGCGAAGATGAAGCGCCGCATCTTCGGATTCCAGCGACGCGTCTGGTGGCCGAAATGGACGCCTGCTTCCAACAATTCCTGCAACTGAGGCTGAGGCATTTACTCCCTTTCTTGGGTTGTTTCCGCCGCCGCTGTCATCTCCCATCCAACCCCGAAGGGACCCAGGATGAGATCGAGCGGCGTGAGAGATAGTTGTGCGTTTACCGCTTCGAGAACTGGAACCGCTTCCGCGCACCTGCGCGGCCCGGCTTCTTCCGCTCCACGGCGCGCGGATCGCGCGTCAGGAGGCCCTGCTCTCTGAGCTTTTTGCGATGCCGGTCGTCGGCCATCACGAGCGCCCGCGCGATGCCGAGACGCAGCGCGCCAGCCTGGCCGGTCATCCCGCCGCCGTTCACGCGTGCCTTCACATCAAACGCGCCGAGCGTGTCGGTTGCGGTAAAGGGCTGCTGAATGTGCGACACGAGCGAGGGCCGCGGGAAATAATCCCCCAGCGTGCGCCCGTTGACCGTCCACTTGCCCGATCCCGGCGTCAGATACACGCGCGCGATACCGAGTTTGCGCCGACCAATGGCGTGCCAGCGCAGCTCGGGGGCGATCGCAGAGCTCATTTGACCTCCGCGAGCGGCTGCGGCTGCTGCGCCGCATGCGGATGGTTCGCTCCGGCGTACACCTTCAGCATCTGCTTCACGTGCTGCCGCGACAGCGTGGTCTTGGGCAGCATGCCCCAGACCGCCTTCTCGATGACGCGCTCGGGATGTTTGCTGATCACCTTGGACACCGGCGTAAACCGCTCATGCCCCATGTACCCCGTGTGCCGGAAGTAGCGCTTCTGCTCGACCTTGCGGCCCGTCAGCTGCACCTTTTCGGCGTTGATGACGATGACGAAATCTCCGCCGTTGACATGCGGCGTGAAATTCGGCTTGTGTTTGCCACGCAGAACCTGTGCGATGCGGCTCGCGAGGCGGCCGAGCGGCTTGTCAGCCGCATCGACGAGCCACCAGCGCCGCTCGATGTCCTGCGTCTTCAGCGTGTACGTCTTCATGTCCTCTCAGAGCCCGGTTTTTGGCAGACGCGGAGTCTAACCGAGGCGTAAGGCTCTGTCAACCTGAGGGTTGCGAGGATTTGGCCGAGAGCGTCACGAGCGGTGCGCCCTTCTCGACCCGCTCGCCCGCTTTGACGTGCACCTGCTCGACCACGCCGGCATGCGAGGCCCGCAGCTCGTTCTCCATCTTCATCGCCTCGACGACGACCAGACCCTCGCCGACCTCCACGGCCTGGCCGGGTGTCACCTCGACGCGCACCACCAACCCTGGCATCGGCGCCTTGATGACCCCCCCGACCGCCTCTTTCCGTCCCCTCCCGGTGAGCGCTTCGATCTGCTTCGACCGATCATCCTGGATCTCGGCCTCGAACCGTTCGCCCGCGGCGCCAAGGGCCCAGCGCCGCCCCTCGAGGTTTTGGCAGGCGACCGTCCACGACTCCTGTCCGAGCAGCAGATGCAGCAGCGGGGTACCGGGAATCGCGGCGGCGTGTGCTTCGAGGCGCTCGCCGTCTACCGTCACCGTTCCGCCCGCGACGTCGACGACGTACGTCTTGGATCGCAGGCTGACGTGGTATCTCATGCGGCCTCGAGGACCGCAACGGTCTCCACGTGCGCCGTCTGGGGAAACAGATCGAACGCGCGCACACTCTTCACCGTGTAATTGACGTTCAGCCTCCCCACGTCGCGGGCGAGAGTCGCGGGATCGCACGAGATGTAGACGAGCTTCGGCACCGGCTGGCCGGTGAGACGCAGCGAAACGTCCCAATGCAGACCGGCGCGGGGCGGATTGACCACCACCGCATGCGGCAGCGGAAGGCTCGCCAGAACATCCTCCGCACGCGCGGCGATGAAGCGCGCCGCCGGCAGGCGTGCGCGTCCCCAGCTCACCGCCTTCTCGTCCGCATCGACACTCACGACGCTCGCGCCGCGCTCGACGAGCAACGCTGCCGTGTCGCCGACGCCGCCGTAGAGATCCCACACCGTCTGACCGCGCACGTCGCCGAGCTGCGCGACGGCCCACCGGCGCGCGAGAATGCCCATGCCCGGATTGACCTGCTCGAAGGCCGTCGCGGGGAATCCGGTCGCCGGGCCGGCCATGACTCGCGCCGCTCCGTCCACCGGCTGCCACCAGCACACGACGTCGCCGTCAACCGTCCGTGCGAGCGTGGTGCGGAGCTGCTCGGCGTCGAGCCACGGCTCGCCTGCCGACTCCGCGACGATGTGCCGGCGCATCTCGCGATCGAGCCGCAGCGTGAGCCGGGTGAGCGGCTGGGGCAACATGGCCAGATGGCTCCGCAGCTCGCGCCACAGCGCCATGAGCCGGAAGTCGGTGATGTGACAATCGGCGAGCGGGAACACGAAGTTGGATCGATCGTAGGGATGCAGCCCTACTGCCTGTCCTTTCACGGCCATCGAGATCTTCGCCCGATACCGCCACTCGTCCAACGCTTCAACGATTTCGAGCTCGCCGACCTCGATTTTGCCGATCCGCCGCAGCGTATCTCCCACCATCGCGCGTTTCGCAGCGAGCTGCCCCTCGTACGCCAGATGCTGCAGCTGGCAACCGCCGCAGTGATCGGCGACGTAGTGCGGGCATGGAGGTGAGACGCGCCCCGACCCCGGCTCGACGACCTCGCCGACCTCGGCGCGCGCGAAGTTGCGATGGCGCTGGAGCGAGCCTTCGCGAAGTCGTATGCGATCGCCCGGTACGGCGCGGGGGAGAAAGACGACACGACCATCGCTCAACCGCCCCACGCCATCGCCGCCCACCGCGATGCCTGTGACCGTCACGATGTCGCTCACTCGGGTGCGCCTCGCAGTCCAAGCCGGCGACTTTCCACGAGCCACGGTGACGGCCCGGCGGATGGCGCGGCCGTCCGCCCGTCCGGTCGGGCGGCCGTCCTTCGTTCGTCCGCTACCATAGCGGCCGCCACCGCGAGCGCGCGCTCCAAACCCGGTCTCGGTGGGGCGGCCAACAGCCGTGCGCCCGCGCGCTCGAGGTACGTGATGTCGATCTCACCCTTGATGAATTCGGCGTCGTCCATCACACGCAGATGAAACGGCTGGCTCGTCGGCAATCCCACGATCACGAGCTCGCTCAGCGCGCGCTGCATGCGCTGGATCGCGACCTCGCGCGTCTCGCCCCACACGATGAGCTTGGCGAGCAACGGGTCGTAGAAGAGCGTGACCTCGTTCCCTGCTTCGACGCCGCCGTCCCAGCGAATCCCCGGACCGCTCGGGACCCGCAGATACTGCAGGACCCCGGTCGCCGGCAAGAAGTCGTTGAACGGATCCTCGGCCGTGATCCGACATTCGATCGCATGCCCGCGCGGGTGCAACTGGCCCCCGGGTCCCGTCGCGCCATGCACCCGCATCGGGTGGCCGGCGGCGATGCGGAGCTGCTCGCGTACGAGATCCACGCCATAGACGAGCTCGGTCACCGGGTGCTCGACCTGGATGCGCGTGTTCATCTCGAGGAAGTAGAACTCGCCCGTGGGCGTGAGCAGGAATTCGATCGTACCGGCGCCGACGTACCCGACCGCGCCCGCGGCCGCCGTCGCCGCTTCCGCGAGCCGCCGCCGCAGGGCCGGCGACACCGCCACGGATGGCGATTCCTCGATCAGCTTCTGGTGCCGCCGCTGAATGCTGCATTCCCGCTCGCCGAGGGCTGCCACTCGGCCCCGGTTGTCGCCAAGGATCTGAATTTCGATGTGGCGCGGCCGCTCGAGATACTTCTCGACGTAAATGCCGCCGTCGCCGAACGCCTTCTGCGCCTCGCGCCGCGCCGCCTGGAATGCGCTCTCGACCTCGCCGTCCGCGTGCACGAGTCGCATGCCTTTGCCGCCGCCGCCGGCCGCTGCCTTCAGCAAGACGGGATAGCCCAGCCGCTTGGCCTCTTTCTTCGCTTCCGCGGGATCGCGCAGCGGCGCCGTTGTGCCCGGAACGACCGGCACCCCAGCCGCCTGCATGCGGCGCCGGGCCTCAGTCTTGTCGCCCATCGCGCGAATGGCGCTGGCCGGAGGTCCCACGAACACCAGCCCCGCGTCCACGCATGCCTCGGCAAACGCGGCGCGCTCGGAGAGAAAACCGTAGCCGGGATGTATCGCCTGGCAGCCGGTGCTGTGCGCCGCGGCGATCAGCTTCTTGATGTCGAGATAGGATTCGGTGGAGGGCGCAGGCCCGATCGCGACCGCGGCGTCGGCGTCGCGCACATGGGGCGCGAGCCGGTCGGCCGCGGAGTAGACGGCCACGGCCTGCATTCCTTCCTCGTGGCACGCGCGGATCACGCGAACCGCGATCTCGCCGCGGTTCGCGACCAGCACGCGCTTCAACGACATCCGACGTCTGCAGCGAGCCCGAACGCGTCGAACGCCGAGCAGAGCGCGGGGACGTTCTTCGCGGCGCGGCGATAAATCGCGGCGACCGGCCCGGTCCACGTCTCGTGCTCGTCCGTCGCCTGCCGCAGCGCCGCAAACACGAAATCCTGCGCCGGGACGCGATCGGCCTTCGTCTCCCTCCCCGAGAGCCAGACGAGGGGCCGCTTATTCCACTTCACCGTACGCTCTTCCGGCGGTCGCTCGAATCCCATGCTCGCGCACACGGCGCGCGTCTGGCCCAACGCGGTGAGTGAGGCCGTTCGCGTCTTCCAGTCGCGCAGCACGCGCGCTCGGAGGACGCTGTCGCCACGCCAGCGATCCATCGGCACGACGATGAGGTCAGGTCGCAGCCCGCGCGCGAACCGCAGATACCACGCCGCCTCCGTGTCGGTCTCCCCCGCGGTCAGCAGCAGGCCCTGATGGGGGCACGCGCGCAGCAAGTTCTCACCCAGCTCCTCGAGCACCGGCGGCAGGCGCAGCCCGTCGGGGAGTGAATGCCAGGTCAGCGTGGCCGCCGTCAGACCGGCTGACTCCCAATCGACGTATGCGCGCTCGCCGAACGTGTAGATGCGATACACGCGCGCGGAGTCGGCCGTGCGCGTGCCGGTGGTCAAGCGCGCGGCGCGCTCGAACGCCTGCTGCGCGGTATCCAGAATCGCATGCGCCCATACGCTGTCCACGGGCGTTGGCTTGCGATGCGCGTGGTAGTCAGCCCCGCGCTGCAGATACACTCGACCCAGCTCGAGCCATGCGGCCCCGTCGCTCGAGTCCGCGGTCACCCGCTCCCACAGTGCCGCCCGGATCGAATCTGCGCCGGAGGCCGGCGGCGGAGCCGAGCTCTGCAGCAGCAACAGCGCGAGCGCGGCCTTAGAGAGGAATATTCCCATGCTTCTTCGCCGGGTTCTTGGCGCGCTTGGTCTCGAGCGTGAGGAGCGCCTCGATCAGCCGCGGCCGCGTGTCGCGCGGGTCGATGATATCGTCGAGGTAGCCGCGCGCGGCGGCCTGGTAGGGATGGGCGAACTTTTCCCGATACTCGTTCGTCCGCTCTTCGCTCGCCTCTCCTTTATAGAGGATCTCGACGGCGCCCTTCGGCCCCATCACCGCGATTTCGGCGCTCGGCCAGGCCACGTTATAGTCGCCGCGGATGTGCTTCGAGCTCATGACGTCGTACGCCCCACCGTAGGCCTTGCGCGTGATCACGGTCAACTTCGGGACCGTCGCTTCGCAGTAGGCAAACAGCAGCTTCGCGCCGTGCTTGATGATGCCGCCGTGCTCCTGCGCCACCCCCGGCAAGAACCCCGGCACGTCCTCGAACGTCACAAGCGGAATGTTGAACGCGTCGCAGAACCGGATGAACCGCGCCCCTTTGAGTGACGCGGCGATGTCGAGCACGCCGGCGAGCGCGGCGGGCTGATTCGCGATGACGCCGACCGGCCGGCCGGCGAGGCGCGCGAACCCCACGATGAGGTTGTTCGCATAATCGCGCTGCACTTCGAGGAACGCACCGTTGTCGACGACGTGCTTCAGCACGTCGTGCATGTCGTACGGCTTGGCCGGCTCGTCGGGCACGACCTCGAGCAGTGCCTCCTCTCGCCGATCGGACGGGTCGTCGGATGTGCGGACGGGCGGCGAATCGAGATTGTTGCCGGGAACGAAGCCCAGCAACGTGCGAATCGCGGTGATCGCCTCGAGCTCGGAGTCGTGGACGAAGTGCGCGATGCCGGACGTGGCCCCGTGGACGTCGGCGCCGCCGAGCTGCTCGAAGTCGACTTCCTCGTGCGTCACGGTCTTCACGACGTTCGGGCCGGTGACGAACATGTAGGAGATACCGCGCACCATAAAGATGAAGTCGGTGATCGCCGGACTATAGACCGCGCCGCCGGCGCAGGGGCCGAGGATGGCGCTGATCTGCGGCACAACCCCGGACGCCAGGGTGTTGCGCAGGAAGATGTCAGCGTAGCCGCCGAGGGACGCGACACCCTCCTGGATGCGCGCGCCGCCCGAATCGTTGAGGCCCACCACCGGCGCGCCGTTCTGCACGGCGAGATCCATCACCTTGCAGATCTTTTCCGCGTGCGCTTCAGACAGCGAGCCGCCAAACACGGTGAAGTCCTGCGAGAAGACGTATACGAGCCGGCCCTCGACTCGACCCCAGCCCGTCACCACGCCGTCGCCGAGCACTTTCTGATCGGCGAGACCGAAGTCGGTGGTACGATGCGTCACGAAACGATCGAGCTCGACGAAGCTCCCCGGATCGAGGAGCACGTCGAGCCGCTCGCGCGCCGTCATTTTCCCTTTTTGATGTTGTGTCGCGATGCGATCGGTGCCGCCGCCCTGCTCTGATTCCGATCGTCTTTGTTGCAGCAGTTCGAGTTTCTCTCGCATGGACATGCGGAGAATGTAGGCCGCCAAACGCAAAGGGGACAGGATTGGCCTGTCCCCTCAAGACGGTGCACCGCGGTGCGTCTACGCGTCGAGCTTTTGCATGTCCTCGTCGGTCGGAGCGGGAGCCGGCGGCGGCGGCGGTGGAATGATGTCGTCCTTCGGGAATCCCGTCGCGGCCAGCACGATGCGATGATGAATCGGATCGACCTCGAGTACCTTCAGCTCCGCCGCCTGCCCCTCCTTCACGGCATCCCCGGGCTGCTGGATGTCCGGAATGCCCAGCTGCGACATCGGCACGAAGCCCTCGATGTCGTTGCCGAGATCGACGACGACGCCCTTGTCCATCAGGCGCATGACGCGGCCGCGGAGCTCCGTGCCGACCGGGTACGTCTCACCGATGCGGAGCCACGGATCCTCCTGCGCCTGTTTCAATCCGAGCGAGATCCGCTTGTTCTCGGCGTCCACGTTCAGAATCAAGACGTCGACCTCGTCACCCTTCTTCACGACTTCCGACGGATGCTGCACGCGCTTGGTCCACGACATGTCGGAGATGTGAATCAGGCCGTCGATGCCCGGCTCGATTTCGACGAACGCACCGAACGACGTCAGGTTGCGGACCTTGCCGCGGAGCCGCGTGCCGACTGGATACTTCTGCGGCAGCGCCATCCACGGATCCTGCTCGGTCTGCTTCATGCCGAGCGAGACCTTTTCTTCGGTCTCGTCGACCTTGAGCACGACGGCTTCGATCGACTCGCCGATCGAGACGAGCTTCGACGGATGCCGGACGTTGCGCGTCCAGCTCATCTCGGAGATGTGCACGAGGCCTTCGATGCCCGGCTCGAGCTCGACGAACGCGCCGTAGTTCGTGATCGACACGACCTTGCCCTGCACGCGCGTGCCGACGGGATACTTGGCGGCGACGTTCTGCCACGGATACGGCTGCAGCTGTTTCAGGCCGAGCGAGATGCGCTCGCGCTCCCAGTCGATGTCGAGGACTTTGACCTCGAGCTCCTGGCCGATCTGCACCATCTCGCTCGGGTGCGACACGCGGCCGTAGCTCATGTCGGTGATGTGCAGCAGACCATCCACGCCGCCGAGATCGATGAACGCGCCGAAGTCGGTGATGTTCTTGACGACGCCTTTGCGCACCTGATTGACCGACAGCTCCTTCATCAGGACGTCGCGCTTCGTCTTCCGCTCCGCCTCGAGCAGCACGCGGCGCGAGACGACGATGTTGCGGCGGCGCTTGTTCAGCTTGATGATCTTGAACTCGAAGCTCTGGCCGAGCAGCTCGTCGATGTTCGGCACGCGCCGCAGCGCGATCTGGCTGCCGGGCAAGAAGGCATCGACGCCCATCAGATCGACGACGACGCCGCCTTTGATCTTCTTGACCAGTGTACCGGTGACGCCTTCGTCCTTCTCGTGCGCTTCGCGGATCCGCTCCCAGACGCGCATGAAGTCCGCTTTCTTCTTCGAAAGCACGACGGCGCCTTCCTGGTCCTCGAGGTGCTCGAGGAACACCTCGATCTCGTCGCCTTCCTTGAGGCTCTTCGGATCCTTGAACTCGTCGATTGCGACCGCGCCTTCCGACTTGAAGCCGACGTCGAGGATGACGGCGGTGTCGGTCACGCGCAGCACTTTCGATTTGACGATTTCGCCTTCTTCGATATTCGACAGCGTCCCCTCGTACAGCAGGGTCATCTTCGCGATCTCGTCGGAGGAATATTCCTCGTCGAGGCCGGAGCGGACGCGGAGTTGCGAGCGGGGAGCCTTGCGGACTGGAAGATCTTCTTCGAATTCTTCTACGTCACGTGCTTCTACGAGCATGCGGTGCACCGGTTTAGTTGTGAGTTTGAGGTTGTCTTCACCCCTTTGGGACGGGCGGAAACCTACCCAGGGAACCGGCGCCGCGCCAGTTCAACAAGCTGCGCCACCTGCTCTTCCAGCGTCAAAGCCGTGGTATCCAGTAAAACTGCATCGTCGGCGGCCTTGAGGGGGGCAAACTGACGGTTGGAATCGGCGGCGTCCCGGGCCGCCAGCACCTGACTTTCGCGCCGCACCAGCTCCACATCCACCGACTGGCCGCGCTGAAAGAGCCGCCGCCGGGCCCGTTCATCGGGATGGGCGGTCAAGAAGACCTTCAGCGGCGCCTCGGGAAAGACGACCGTTCCGATATCCCGTCCATCCACCACCACCCCCCGCTCGTGCGCGCCTTCGACGGCCCGTCGTTGCTGGGTGTTTACCCAGGTCCGGACCTCCGGAATAGCGGCGAGCACCGACACATAGCGCGTGACCCGATCGCCGCGGATCGCCTCCTCGACGTCCGCCCCGGCGACCTCCGGGCGGAATCGATTCCCCACCAACACCAGTCTGACCGGCAGGCGCTCGGCCATGGCCACGACCTGTTGCGCCGGCCACTCCTCCCCCCTGCGGCGGCCACCCTCACCGAGGTTGTCGAGCGCCGCGAGGGTAAGCGCACGGTAGAGCGCGCCCGAGTCCAGATGCGCCCAGCCGAGTCGCTCCGCGACACGACCGGCGGTCGAGCTTTTTCCCGAAGCGGCCGGGCCGTCGATCGCGATTACGCGGAGCATCGCTGCAAGTCGCGGAAGAACGTTGGGTAGCTGATCGCCACCGATTTCCGCTCCGACAGTTTGACATCCGCACCCTTCACCGTCCCCAGCACCGCGAACGCCATTGCCAGGCGATGATCTTTTGCCGTCTCGACCTTTCCGCGCGGCGGCTTCTCCGTCCCCTCGACGTGCAGATCGTTCCCCTCCGCGTCGGCGTTCACACCGACGGCTCGCAGATTCGCCGCGATCAGCTCCAGGCGATTGCTCTCCTTCACGCGCAGCTCCCCGACCTCGCGAAACACCGTCGTCCCGCGTGCGCGGCTCGCGAGCACCGCGAGGATCGGCACTTCATCGACGAGCGTCGGAATTTCCGCGGCGGTCACCTCGGTGCCTCGGAGCGCCGCCGGCCGCGCCAGGAGGTCCGCAACCGGCTCGCCGCCCTGGTCGCGCAGATTCACGCGGTCGACGTGGGCGCCCATTCGCGCGAGCACCACCAGGAATCCCGTGCGTGTGGGATTGACGCCGACGTTTTCGATGACGAGCTCGCCCTTGTCCGCGAGCACCGCTGCGCCGACGAGAAATGCGGCGCTCGAGGGATCGCCCGGCACCGAAACTGCGACGGGCGGAAGAGCGGACCGGCCGACGGGCGGTTCAAATACGATCGCACCATCACGCTCGTGGATACTGAGCCCGAGGTGCGCAAAAAGTCGCTCCGTGTGATCGCGCGAGCGATACGGCTCACGGATCGTCACGGGCACGTTGCCCGTCAGCCCCGCGAACAGGATCGCGCTCTTCACCTGCGCGCTCGCGACGGGACTCGCATACGTGAGACCGCGCAACCGGCCTCCCCGGATCGTCACGGGGAGTCGATCCCCCGTCTCCTGGATGCTCGCTCCCATCTCCTTCAACGGTTCGGTCACCCGCCGCATCGGCCGGCGTCGTAACGATGCATCGCCGGTGAGCGTCGCCTCGAACCGCTGGCCCGCGAGAATGCCGAGCATCAGACGCGCGGTGGTGCCGGAATTGCCGCAGTTCAGGCGTGCGCCGTGCGCCGTGAGCCGTGCGCCGGAAATCCTGACGGATCTCTCGTTGATCGGTGAGACCGCCACACCGAGCTGCCGCAACACCCGCGCGGTCGACTTCACGTCATCACCGGTCAGCACGCCCGACAGCTCGCTCTTGCCGCGCGCGAGCGCCGCGATCATGAGCACGCGATGCGAGATGCTCTTGTCGCCCGGCGGACGGACGACCCCACTAATCAAGCCGGCGCCTCCACGTAGCCGCGCGCGTGAGCCAGGCCGTGAGCGCCGTCGCATCGCCGACTTCGAGTGCGCGCTCGACCGTGCCGAGCGACTCTTCGAGCGCGCGCAGCGCCGGCAGGATCTCGTCGCGATTCATGAGCAGGATTTCGGTCCACAGGGCCGGCTCGCTGGCGGCGAGCCGCGTCGTATCCGCCGCACCGGTGCCGAAGGTGGCGCCCGGCGGCGCGTGCCGAGCCAGAAAGTCGCCGAGCAGCGACGCGACGACCTGCGGCACGTGGCTCGTCGCGGCGAGCTGCGCGTCGTGTCGCGCGGCCTCGAGCACCACCGTCTCCGCGCCGAGCACGTCGTGCCAGAAATGGGCGATCTCGCGCGCCGCGTCGCCGCCATCGGTGCACGGCGTCACGTACACGATGGCGCCGCGAAACAGATCGGCGCGCGACGCCTCGAAGCCATGGCGGTGCGTCCCCGCCAGCGGATGGCTTCCCGCGAAACGCGTCGCGAGCCCGAGCCGCTCGGCGCGCGCGACGATGCCGCGCTTCACGGAGCCGACGTCGGTGACGAACGCACCGGCCTTCAGGTGCGACGCGAGCGCGTCCAGCTGCGCGAGGTTGGCGGCGGGCGGCGCGGCGAGCACGAGCAGATCGGCGATGCGCGCGACGTCGCTCGCGCGCGCGGGCGCGTCGTCGAGCGCGCCCTCCTGCGCCGCCAGCGCCCGCTCCGCCGGTTCCGGCGACCAGCCGACGACGCTCGGCACCCCGGCGAGCTTTGCCTGCCGGGCGAGCGATCCGCCAATGGCTCCAAGGCCGATGATCCCCAGCCGCGTCGGTCTCACGCAGCACAAACCTACGCGACTTGCGGGCTTGTGTAACCGGCCGGGCGACTCATAGTTAGTTCTCGCCGTTATGCCCACCACCCGGGCTCCGAGCATCACCCGCCTGTTCGCGGCGACGTTCATCGCCGTCGCGCTCGTCGGCCTCGTCACGCAGATCGCGACCTGGCGGAGCGCGCGCGCCACCCAAAGCGCCATGGTCGAGCTGGCGCAACGGCTCACCCACATCCAGCAGCTCAACCCCTCACCCGACGTCGCGGCCGAGGCGAGTGCCGCGACCGAGGTCGCCGCTGACGCCGGCGACGACGCCGTGCAGGCGGCGCTCGCCGCAAGCGTCCTGTTCACCGCGATGCTCGTGGTGCTGGGGCTCGGCTTCTGGTACAACCGCCGTCGTCTCGCCACGCCGTTCTCTCGCATCGTCCAGGCGCTGTCGCGGGTCGCCGAGGGACAGTTCCTTGAGCCGCTGGCGGAGAACGAGCCGGGCGAATTCGGCACGATCGCGCGCGGCGTCAATCACATGGCGAAGACCCTGGCGTGGCGCGAGGACCTGCAGGCCTACCTGTCGCAGCTGCTCGCCGCCCTCAACACGTCGTCCGAAGACGCCGCCACCGGCCTGACGCAGGCGCTGGGCGTGATTGCGGGGGCAACGCGCGCGACCGGGATGGTGCTGTACCAACCGGCGTACGATGCGAATGAGTGGGCGCCGACCTCCGTGCGCGGCGTCGAAGCGCGCCCCGTCTCGCGCGCCACGATGCGCGATCTCATCGGCGATGCCGCACAGGCCCTGTTCTACCACGGCGAAGCGTTGCTGCCGGCGCGCCACCAGCTGCGGCTCACCACCGCCTTGCCGAACGGCCTCGTGCTGGTACCGCTGCGTGCGGGGACGAAGCTGGTCGGCGTGCTCGGCGTCGTTCCCGGCGCGCAATTCGGCGCCGACGAGCGTGCCGCCCTCGATCAGGCCGCCCCCAATCTCGCGATCGCCTGCGAGCGCGGCTCGGCGCACCACAACACGCGCCGCCTGGCCGTCGAGGTCCGGCAGACCGCCAAACGGCTCGAGCAGCTGAATGCCGAGCTCGATGCCGCCGGAAAGACGAAGGATCAGTTCCTCTCGAATATTTCACACGAGCTCCGCACACCGCTGAACAGCATCATCGGATTCACCGACCTGCTGTTGACGCAGGAGCTCGGACCGCCCCTGTCGGAGCAACAGCGCGATTTTCTCGAGACGGTTGCGCGCAACGGCCGCCATCTGCTCGAGCTGATCAACGAGCTGCTCGATCTGCAGCGCATCGCCGCGGGACGCATGGAGCTAAAGCCGGAATCGGTGCCGCTCGCCGACGTACTGGCGGAGGCGGCGGGCAGCGTGCGGGCGCAGGCGCGCAAACACGAGCACGCGCTCACCGTGAATCCGGTCGCCGCTGAGCTTCGGGTACAAGCCGATCGCGTGCGGGTCCGTCAGGTGCTCCTCAACCTGCTGTCCAACGCCATCAAGTTCACACCGGACGGCGGCCGGATCACGGTGACGGCCGGACCGGTCAACGGTGGCTCGGCGATTCGCATCGCCGTGACCGACACCGGCATTGGGATCGCCGCCGAAGATCAGCCGAAGTTGTTCCAGGAGTTTTCCCAACTCGACGCATCGGCGAGTCGCAAGTATGAAGGAACGGGGTTGGGACTGGCGCTGTCGCGGCGCCTGGTCGAGCTGCACGGTGGCACCATCGGCATCGAGAGCGAGATGGGCAAAGGCAGCACGTTCTGGTTCACGTTGCCCAAAGGAGCGGCGGTCTGACGTGGCGACCATCGTCATCGTCGAGGATCAGCCCGACAATCTCAAGCTGCTGACGACGCTGCTCACCCTGAAGCAACACGAGGTGATCGGTCTACCGAACGGCGATCGCCTGCTCGAGGTCGTGCGGACGCAGCATCCGCAGCTCGTGCTGCTCGACATTCAGCTGCCGGGCCGAGACGGATACGCGCTCCTGGAGGAACTCCGAACTCTGCCGGAACGCTCCTGGAAGGTCGTCGCGCTCACGGCGCACGCGCTGCCGGAAGATCGCGCGCGCGCGACGGCGGCCGGGTTTGACGGGTATATCACCAAGCCAGTCGATGTGCGGACGTTTCCTGTTGAAGTGGCCCAATACTTGGGAGGGTAACACATGGGCGGTCTTGTGCTGTTGGTAGGACGGGCGGTCTTCTCTTTCTTCTTTATCTATTCCGGATTCAATCACCTCACCAAGCTCAGCATGTACTCGCAGTACGCGGGCGCGTCGGGCGTCCCCGCCCCCACCATCTCGACGGCCGTGTCCGGCCTCATGCTCCTCGCCGGCGGCCTGAGCATCCTGCTCGGCGTGCAGGCGCGCTGGGGCGCGCTGCTCATCGCCGCGTTTCTCGTTCCCGCGGCGTTCACGGTTCACAAGTTTTGGGGAATCGCCGATCCGATGGCCGCGGCAAACCAGGCAGCGCAGTTCTGGAAGAACATTGCGCTGACTGGTGCCTGCCTGATGATTTTCGGTTTTGTGTCGCTGTATCCGACGCGCTGGCCGTACAGCCTGGGTCGCTAGCCGACCGCTCGCCTACGGATGATCCGGCGCCGGGGTGGTTTGCACCCACGTGCGGCTGCCCCGCGGACGCATCGGCGGATGCGGCGCGAACGGCGCGATTGCCGGCTGCGCACCCGGGATGGCTTCGTGCAGCGTGATCGAGCCATTCACGGTCACGAGCTTGAGCGTCGGGCCTCCGGTGCCGATGGTGCCGCGCAAGTGGCGCGGGCTCATCTTGCCGCTGACTTTGATCGGGAAGTCGGTCTCGACGCGGCCGTTCACAGTTTCGGCGTCGATGTCGGCGTTGATGGTCCGGGGGAGGCCAGCGGTGACCGAGCCGTTGACCGTCGTGAGCCGGACGTCGCCGCCCGTCAGCTTCTCCATGTTGGCTTCGATGCTGCCGTTCACGGTGGTCGCCTCGACGGAGCCGCTGGACGTATTCACTTCGATGCGGCCGTTCACCGTCGTCGCCGCAACGGGGGCGCTCACGCCGGCAATCTGCAGCGCGCCGTTCACCGTCGATGCGTCGACCGGAATGCTGTGCGGGAGCTGCACGAGGAATCGCACGGCCACGTCGTTCTTGCGCACGCCGTTCAGGCGATAGTCACCGCCGTCACCGCAGCGCCGTTCGCGCGCGTCCCACAGCGCGCACACGGTGAGCCCGCGTTCGGTCAGGACCGGTACGAGCTCGACGGTGCTGGGGCTCGAGGCGCGCCAGCTCTTCTCGACTTCAATCACAAGGCTGTCACCGGTCCCGGGAACGACGTCGATGGGACCGTTGGTATTGCGGATCCACACGCGCTGCGTGGACGTCAGGACTGTCGCGTAGTGCCAGGCGTCTCCGACTTCGCGGCCGCGGCCGAAGAGGTCGCCGCCTTCGCCGTCGCCCCAGTTGAAATCGCCGAAGGCGCCCAGCGCCCCGAGGGGCGAGGGCATATGGACCTTGATGCTGCGGATGAACAGGCCGGTGCAGAGGACGAGTGTAAAGAGCACGCCACCGCGGATGAGCTCGCGGCGCCACGTGCGCAGGAACCGTCGGACCGGCGTCGGATGATCGAGTGACATGTCCATGGTTAGCTGATGGTACGCGCTTTCAATCTTATAGGTTTCGCCCCAGAATGCGACCGCCCGCCGATACTCCGGCGGGCGGTGAGGGGTGAGCAGCGCTAAGTGTCAGCTCAGGGTGCATTTCGGCTGCGCCGTCGCTTCGACGGTTACCGGAGCCAGCATCCCGCCGTACCAGACGCGGTTCGCATCATCGGGGACAGGTGCAGCTTCGACCGTCCGGGCCACGCGCCGGTACGTCTGGGCACGGTCGGCGGTCATGGCGGCTTGGGCGGCGAAGCCGTATCCGAACGTCAGGATCGTCGCAATCAACAGGGTCGTGCCGCGCATTGCATCCTCTCAGCTAGAGACATGGTTGCGTCATTCAGAGTGTCTGACGCCGAGAAGGCGCGAAAGGTTGCATGGGTTCGCGAGTTGACACCTTCCGGACGGGCGTTGCAGCCTGAGCGCGTGGCTAGCGCAGGACGACGGCCGCCCGCAGCGATAGCGCGCTGAACTGCTCGCTGCGGCGTATGCCATTGAGCGCGGGGAACGTGAACCGCTCCACACCGTACAGCACCGCGAGCCTGACGTCCCCCACCGCGTAATCCACGCCGACCGCGCCGTCGACCGCGGGTGAGGCCGACGACAAGCCGGTCAGCGTCGCGATCGGCATGAGGCCGAGACGCCCGATCGCATGGGCGTGCACGCCGGTGAACGACGGCCGGGCCTCGATGCCGACTCGCCCGAGGAGCCAGTGCTGTCGGGCCGCGTCGCTGGCAACGGACCGCGCCGAGAGCCCGCCGTAGAATCCCCACCACGGCCCGACTGTGAGGTTGAACGTGGCGCCCACTTCGCCCAAACGCCGATCGAGCTCGCTCGACCTCCGCGCGGCGAGGTGCGTTCCCTGCGCCGCGATGCCGACCGTGAGGCGTCCAAATCGCCGCGAGCCATCGACCCCAAGCCCCAGCCCGCTGAAACGCTCCGTACCAAACCCGGCGTCCACGCGGTGCTCGGTAAACGTCAGCCGAGTAGCGGCGGTCCACCGTTCCTGACCGGCGGCGCGACCAAAGGGGAGCAGCAGGAGGGCGAGTCCCGCGCTGAAGAGAGCACGGGACATTACGGCCCAACGCCCGCCGCCGGAGTAATGCGCAGCACTGTCTGCGCGATCCGCTCGGCGTTGCGGCGGCGAATCTGCGCGTTCGTCGCGTCGCGCTCGCTGCGGCGGCGGGCGTTGGCCGCGACGTTGGCGGGCAGGTCGCGCCCCCGCTTGCTGAGAAAGGAAGCAACGCCCACGCTGAGGCCAACGGCGGCCGTCGCCGCCGGCATCGCCGCGTTGTGGCCCAGCTTCTCGTTGCTCACTACCCCGGCCACGAAGAACGCACCGGCGGCGACGCCGATCCCCTTCAGCACGTCGCCCGTTGTCGCACTCCTAGGGTAGCGCTCCGGCAGCATCTCGCGGGCGCTCAGCTCGGCCAGCGTATCCTCGAGCGCCGGCGCGTCTTGTTGCACGTCGAAGAACGCGACCGCCGAATCGCGCCGCCCCCCCGCCAGCACGCGGCTTTCACCGACCACGACGAACGTGTAGCGCCCCGCGGGCGCGAGCTGCCCGCCCGCGAGCAGACCATTCCAGTCGATCTCGCGCAACATCCCGCCCTGCAGGTCACCGGCGAACAGCGTGAACGCGGCCCCGCCCGACCGCAGCTCGCACAGCACCGCGGTCTCCTGCGTGGCGACGATCGTGAACGTCATGCGGCCGCTCTTGGGATCGAGCGTGAGCGGCACGAGTGGTCGCACCGCGACCGCGAAGACCGTGCGGCGTGCCTCCTGAAATACCTGGATTTGGGCCGGCGTGAACCGTGAGGGATCGAGGTCGCTGAACGGATCGCGCTCCAGCGCCGCCTGAAAGTGGACGCGGGCCGAATCCTGGCTGCCCAGCAAAGAGAGGGCGGCGCCGAGGTAGAGATTGGCATCCACGCGCTGGCGGGTCGTAATGTCGGAGGTCCAGCCGGAAGAGAGGATCTGCCGGAGCAGCGGCACCGCGCGCTCGAGCTCCAGGCGCTCGTACAGATCGCGCGCTTGCTGCAGAATCACGCTCGTACTGTCCTGCGCGCGCGCGGCCGTGGGCCCCGCGCCGCACAACAGTAGCAGAATGCCGAGTCGTCTCACTCGCCGGGCGCGCGCAACGTGATGCGGCCCAACGAGTGCGTGTTACCGGAGCGCACCACGATCGTCGTATCCCACGCCTGATAGCCGCCGGCCTGCACGCGCACGCGTCGCGCGCCCGCGGGCACGCGCAGATCGAACACGCTGCCGACCCCCACCCGCCGGCCGTCCACCAGGATCTCGGCGCTCGGGGGACTCGTGAGCAGCCGTAGCTTCCCGGTCTCGGACGCGACCGGGCGGGCGAGGAGCACCGACTCTTGCGCGCGCCGTGTGGCCGCCGGTGGGGCCGCGGCCATCGGCGCCGGCGTTGGGACGATCGGCGGAGCCGACACGCTCACCGGCGGTCGATTGACGACCCAGCCCGCCGCGGCAAGCACGACCAACGCGGCGGCGTAGCCCATCGCCTGCGCGACGCGTCGCACCCGTCGCGGCAGCGGCATACCGACCAAGGTTGGCATGTCGGGCAATACCGGCAGCGCACCGGTCGCAATCCGCGGCGCTGCGCGCCCGCGCGCCAGCTCGCGCAGCGCGCGTTGGCTCGCGCGGCGATCGGCGTCGCTCAGCGGAATACGCTCGATCGCGGCCAGCATGTCGTTCGTGGAGCGGAAGCGCGAGCTCGCGTCTTTCGACAGCGCCTGGGTGATGAGATCGAGCAGCGCCGCAGGAATGTCCGAACGTGCGATGCGCAGATCGGGTGGCGGCGTGAAGAAGTGATGCTGAATGATGCCGGCGAGGGTCTCGGACGGGAACGGCGTGGTGCCCGCGAGCATCTGAAAGCCCACCACGGCGAGCGAGTACTGATCGCTCTGCGGGCCGGCACGACGTCCCGAGCATTGCTCGGGACTCATGTACGCCGGCGTGCCGATGAGGGTACCCGCCTGGGTCAACGTCACGTCGCTCGCCCGGAGCGCAACGCCGAAATCGGACACGACGACGCGGCCGTCCGAGTCGATGAGGATGTTGGCGGCCTTCACGTCGCGGTGGACGATGCCGCGCTCGTGCGCAAACGCGAGACCGCGCGCCGACTCGCGCAACACCGTGAGCGCGACGGGAATCGACAACGCGCCTTGTGCGTCGAGCATCTGATCGAGCGAGCGGCCCTCGATGAACTTCATCGCGATATAGAACACCCCGCCGAGCTGCCCGACGCGATAGACGGGGATGATGTTCGAGTGATCGAGCGACGCCACCATCTGCGCCTCACGCTTGAAGCGTTCCGCGGCGGAGGTGCTCATGCCGACGTCGGCGCGCAGAACCTTGAGGGCGATGAGCCGGCCGAGCGCGTTCTCCGTGGCGCGGTAGACCACGGCCATGCCGCCGCGACCCAGCTCGCGCTCGACGTCGTATTCGCCGTCGAACACCCGCCGCATCCGCGCGAGCAGCGTTTCCGATTCCTCCTCGACCACGACCGTGGCGGCGTTGGGATCGGACACCTTGACCCCGCATTGACCGCAGAACCGCGTGCTGTCGGGCAGCTGGGCCCCGCACTGGAAGCACTTCACGGAAGCACCCGGACCTGCTGGCGCAGCGTGGGAAAGGAATCGGTGAAAATGGAAGCGACGTACCGGATCGTCAGTGTGTCGAAGCCGCGCGACAGGGCAATGAGTGAGTCGCCGGCGGGCGACACTGCCAGGACGGTATTGTCCGACGACTCGATGAACACCCGAGGGTTCGGGATCGTACCGCCCGCGACGGTGACGGACACCGCGATGGCGGCGCGGTCGGCGACCGACATTACGGTCGGACCCGAGTAGACCAGTGCCACGTCGCCGATGCCCGGCGACTTGAACACGTCTCCCAAGCCACAGGCGGCCAGCAGGAGGGCGCCGCCGAGCGCGAAACCGGTCTGCCTGCGTCGCATAGCATGATCCATGGCCGGCCCTGGCGAAGGGAGCGGCCTCGAGAGGCCGCCCCCAGCCGTCCGGATCTGTTTATGAAGAAAGGGTCAAGGTGCAGGTCTTCAGGCCGACTTGCAAGGCTCTATGTCACCGGAGGGTGATGTTGAGCCCGAATGCCCCCTGCACCGCGGAGCCGCTGTGGAAGAGTCCCCGCACTTCGACGTAGGGGTGCGACCAGCCGTAGCGCGTTTCCAACCCCGCGAAGAGATCAAAGCCGGTGTCGTTGTTGGACGATCCGCCGGCCGAGGCGCGCATGATGTTCAGACCGCCGCCGAGGTAGAGCGGATCGCCCGGCGTCCGGAACTTGAGGTCGGCGGAGAGGCCGAGCAGCGACCCCGAGTCC
>DATJKA010000021.1:0-11669 GCA_035491815.1 Gemmatimonadales bacterium
TGCGCGACCTCCACGTGACACGGCACGATGTTCACCGCACCCTCGGGGTAGCCTGAGGCATTCACCAGCTCGCCGAGTCGGAGCGTCGTCAGCGGATCCTGCGGGGGAGGCTTCAGCGTGATCGTGGCGCCGCACGCCATCGCCGGCGCGATCTTATGCGCGGCGAGCAGCACGGGAAAATTGAACGGCGTGATCGCGGCGATGGGCGAAAGCGGGAAGCGCCGCGAAATCGCGATACGGCCCTTGCCGTTCGGCACGTTGTCGGCGGGGAGGAGCTCACCCTCCAAGCGCGTCGCCTCCTCGGCCCCGTCGTGGAAGACCGAGATCGCCCGGTCGATTTCGGTCCGTGCCTGGCTGATGGGCTTGCCGGCCTCGAGCGCCAACGTGCGGCCGAGTTCGGCGCGCGCCGCTTCCAGCCCGTCGGCGACTTTGCGCAGCGCCCGGGCGCGCTCATACGCGGGCATGTCGCGCGCCGCGCGCGAGCTGCGCACGTTCGCGTCGAGCGCCGTACGGACTTCTTCGGGTCCGGCGAGCGACACGACGCCGACTTCGCTGCCGTCGTGCGGGGCGCGGATCACCGCGGTTTCGCGCTCGCGTGGCTTCTGCGTCGTGCTCATGGCCTTAGTCGCTGAACAGCCGCCGCAAGCCGCGCTCCGTCTCGGCGAGCGCCTCCTGGAAGTGTTTCAGCTCGTCGCCAAAACCGAAGCGCAGGAATCCCGGCATGCCGAAGTGATCGCCGGGGCAGAGCAGGACGCTGTGCTGCGCGCGGAGCTTTTCGACGACGTCGGTCGCTGAGACGCCGCCGCGATAACGGGCCCAGCAGATCGCGCCCGCGCCGGGTGGGTGCCAGGCGAAGGTGTCGCCGAATCCCTTGAGCCACGCCTCGAGCACCGGGAAGTTGGCGTTGAGGATGCGCCGCGTACGCTCGATGATCTTGTCACGCACGAGCGGATCGAGCGCGACGGCGGCGAGGTGATCGCTCGCGCCGGACGGCCCGATCGTCGTGTAGTCGTGACGCGCCCAGGCTTCCTGGCTGAATGCGGGCTGCGATACGATCCAGCCGATGCGCAGGCCGGGCAGGCCGTACGCTTTGGACAGGCCGTTCACGATGATCAGCCTGTTGTAGCCGCTCCCCCAAAACGACGGCGTCGTCCTGCCGTCGCGCTCGGCGCCGGTGTAGACCTCATCTGCCAGAATCCAGGCACCGACTTCGGCGGCGCGCTCGAGGATCAGCTTGCGCGACGCGTCGCTCAGCACGTGACCGGTCGGATTATGGGGATTGGTTACGACGACGAGCTTGGTTCCCGGCGCGATCGCCGTCCGGATCTCTTCGGCGTACGGCTCCCAGCCTTCTTTCTCGTGCAGCTGGAACGTCTTGACCTGCGCGCCGAAGTTCTGCGCGAGCCCGAAGGTCTGCAGGTAGTTCGGCATCATCACGGCGACTTTGTCGCCGGGCTCGAGCAGGCGCCAGCAGGTCACGAAGTTCGCCTCGGAGCTGCCGGTCGTGACCAGAATCTGGTCGGGGGACGCGCCCGGATACAGCGCCGCGATGCGCTCGCGCAGGAGGTCGGTGCCGTTCGACTGGCTGTAGCCGAGCCGCACCTCGAGCAGCGGCAGCGCCGATGCGCCCGCGAGGCCGAGCAGCTCCTGGATGCTGAGCGGATGCACGCCCGATTCGGAGAGATTGAAGCGCACGCGGTTTTCCCACGTGCTCTGCCACCGTTCCAGGTCGAACTGAACGAATTTGGTCATGGTTCGTAAAGCTCGCGCAGGTCCTCTGGTTTCTCCAGCCAGTAATCGGGCGACAGGTCGGCGAGATCGGCGCGGTCGAACGGGCCCCACAGGACGGCCGCGGTCTTAACCCCGGCGGTGCGGCCCGACTCCATGTCGTGCCGTGAGTCCCCGACGAACACCGTCTCGGCCTTCGTAACGCCGAGCTCGTCGACGGCTTTCAGCACCGGCTCGGGGTGGGGCTTCGAGTTCTTGACATCATCGCAGCCGATTACGATGTCGAACACATCGTCCAACCCCGAGATGCGCAGGCCGCGCATCGCGCCGTCGCGCAGCTTGCTCGTCACGACGCCGAGGTGCATCCCGGCGTCTTTCAGGCGGCGGATCTCGTCTACCACGCCCTCGTACGGCTTCACGAGCGCGTCGTGGTGCGTGAGATTGTAGGTGCGATAGGTCTGCACCATCCGCTCGATCTCTTCCTTATCCTCGGTGATCTGGCCGAACTGGGCCCAGAGCGGGGTGCCGAGTCCGGCGATCCACATCTCGTCAGGGGGCATCGGCTCATTGCAGCGATGCAGCTCCATGGTGTGACGATAGGAGCGCAGAATGAGCTCGATGGAATCGATGATCGTGCCGTCGAGGTCGAAGAGAAACGTGGTGAGGGCCACCCTTGGGAAGCTAGCGCGGAGGCGACCCGTTTGCAGGCGACACCAGCAGCGCCGCCACGAGCTGTACGCTCGTGTTGGAGTCCGGCACTGTAACGGCCGGCAGCCGCTCATGCCACGCCAATAGATCGGTGATCACGAGCGGCTCCGTCCGTGCGAGCAGATCCTCGAGCAGCAGCTCTTCGCCGGCCGTCATCCCCAACGCCAGTCGCGACACCAGCGCGTCGAGGGCGCCGAGCTGCACACCGTCGCCGCGGCGCGCCGCCCGGCGGCCGGCCGTGAGCACCCAGGGAATAAGGCGCCGCGCGAAGCGGTCGCGGTCACTCGCCCGCCAGCGCGCATCCTGAACGGCGGCAAGCCGGGAGCGGATCAACGGCACGGCAGCGTCAATCGCCTGCTGGAGGGCGGCACGATCGGGCGGCAGCGGCGTGGCGCTGCTGGCCTCGGTCAGAATGCGCGTGGCCGCCGCAGGATTGGTGCGAGCGACGCCTGCTTCGACGACGATCGCCTCCACGAGGCTCGCGATTCGCACGATGAGGACAGCCGTGGGGAATGTGCCTGCGACGGCGGCACAGGATCCCGCGGGCGCACCGGGGCCGCTCGCGAGTGTGACCGCCTCATCGCACCAATCCAGCCCGCCGTCCGCTCCCGCGACATGCTGTGCCGATGCCTTGCGCGCGAGGCGTTCCTCGATGGCGAGCGCGCTGGCCAGCGCCGGCGGCGGCAAGAATGTGACGGTCGTGATGGCATCGTGCGGCGACCCCAGGCGATCGATCCTGCCGACGCGCTGAGCCAACCGCGCCGGACTCCACGGCAAGTCGTAATGCACGACGCGCTTGGCATCCTGGAGGTTCAGACCTTCACTCAAGAGATCAGTTGCGATGAGAACCTCGGTCTCGAGCGCGGCGGCGGGTTGCCGGCTGCCCTGGGCACGCGGCGCGAACGCCCGCAAGACTTCGAGCCGGCTCGCCTCCCCGGCCGCGAAGCGTGCGGCGTGCCCGAAGACCGCGGCGACGCGGCGGCGGCCGAGGTGCCGCATCAAGTAGCGCGCCGTCGGCTGCGCGTCGGTGAAGACGATCGTCTTGGCAGGCGTACCGCTGAGCAGCCGGTTCAACGCGTCGGCCTTGGGATCCTCGGGTCCGGCGTTCGCGATCAGGCTTCGCAGCCGTGCCAGAGTTTCGCGATCGCGCGCGACGACCGACGCGCGCGAGGGTGGTTGCTCGAGCATCAAGGGAAACAGGACGAGCTGAATGTCGGACTCAGCGGCGCGCGGGAAGCAGCGCTGGAACTCTCGTGGGGTGAGCGCCCGCCCCTCCGTGGCCGCGCGACTCACGAGCTCGAGATAGGCGTCGTGCCGGTTGAGCGCCGCGCGAAACGCCGCGACGCTCGATCCGAGCCGCCGCAGCAACATCAGCCGCAGGAGTGGAGCCGCGGCGCCACCACTCTTGAGCGACGCCACGCCCGTGACAAGCTCGTCGAGCAGGGCCGGCGCGATCGGCGCGGCGCGCCGCGCGTCGGTCGTGGCGCGCGGGAACACCATCGCGATGGGGCCTCCGCCGCCTCCATAGCCCGTCTGCACGCGTTCGCGCGAGCGTGCGACGATCAGTCGCGCCACGGCGGCGTGCGCGAGCGATCGATCCGCTTCGCGGCGCGCGGCATTGCGTAACGACGGCACGCCGAGGGCAGCGAGCGCATGGTCGCGGAGAAAGAGGCGCAACAGGTGCAGGAGATCGGCCGTCGAATTGTGGATCGGCGTCGCGGTGACGAGCAGGACCTTGCTGCCCACGACGAGACGGGCGAGCGCGCGATAGCGATTGGTCTCGGGGTTGCGGAAACGGTGGGCCTCGTCGACTAAGACGGTCGGACGGGCGGACGGGCGGACGGTCGGTCTGTTCGTCGACGTGCTCAACGATTCGTGTGTGACGACCTGAACGTCCGATACGCCGAAACGCTCTGTCAGCTGCCGCCATTGGCTCACGAGGACGGCGGGCACGACGAGGCTAAATGGCTCCTGTCTCGCAAGGGCAACCGCCAGAGCGACGTACGACTTGCCGAGCCCCACGGCGTCGGCGAGAAGCGCCCCGCCATGGCGGGCGATGATCGCCGTCAGTCGCTCGGCCGCGGGAATCTGGTGTGGCGCGAGCCACGCGGGCCACGGCGGCGGCGGCGCTCCTGGTTCCAGTGGTGCGCTGTCGAGCAACGCGCGCGCCGCGGTGGCAGCGACTTCGCGCGGCGCCCGCCCCATCGCACCCGCTTCCCCCGCGGACCGCAGCGCGATCGCGAGGGGCTCGGGGACGGGGGCGAGCTGCTCAGAGAGAATCCTCGGCCAGCGCGCGGCGATCGGCACCATCGAGCTCGAGTGCATCGGCGACGAGGTCATCGGCCGGCTCGCACCGGCTGCCACGCGCGGCCAATTCGGCCCAGGCGGCGCTGTTCGCGGGTGGCGTGGGGAGACTGCCCACGACGCGGGCGTTGAAACGGCGAAACCCGCCGCGTGCCCGGTCTGCGACAAAGCGCGCGAGCGCCGTGAGCCAGCAGGAGTTGAGCAATGCCGCCAGCGCAGCGGCGTCCGCGCGCTCGCGCGTCACGATCCCGTAGACGGTGTTGAGGGGAACGACGTCGGGTGGCGGCACCGCAGCCGCCAACCGCTTGCCGAGATCGGGCCACACCACGCGATGCGCGGCGAAGCCAAGGGCGGTGCGGAATAATTGCCATGGTGGCCCACGGCGATAATCCGCCCGCCGCTTGAGCCGCTCCTCGTGCTCGCCCAAGTGCTGGCGCAGCTCGGCAGGCAGTCGCGCGAACGGTGCGCCATCGATCGCGTGCGTCCACAGCAAGAACCGCCGCGGCACACACTGCCACGCCGTAATGTCGCGGCCCCGAACGGCCGGCCGCGTGCCGGGGAACTCACGGTCCAATACGAATAAGTCATCCGCGCCTGTCTTTATGCCCAACTGCGGGATCCAGCGCTCACGCACGGTGGGGAAGCGCGCGCGCAATCGTCGGATCGTCCGCTCGGCGCCGGCGACAAGAATCCACGGACCGCCGTGCAAGCGCCGCTGTTCGACGGCGGGCGCGGACGGCTTGGGGCCGAGCGTCGTCGCCGTCGCTTCGGTGCCGGTCGGATCGGCGCGCGCCGCGACCAGCGCCATCGGATACACCACCGCGCCGAAGCTTCGGGCGACGTGCTCGGAAAGCGGCGCGGCGCGCTCGAGTCGCGTACCGGCCGTAAGCCGGGACCGGAGCGGCTGCGCGTAACCGCTCGTTGCCAGCTTCGCCGGTAACAACAGTGACATCACGCCGCCGGGACGAACGAGCTCACAGGCGCGCTCGGTGAACGCGACGGCGAGATCGGGCAAGTGCGCAAAGCCGCGCTCGCTGGTCGCATGCCAGCATGCGTACCGGGCGCGCAGGGTCTCACGTACGCGCGTCGGCAAGCGCTCGGCGCGTACCCACGGAGGATTACCAGTCACGAGGTCAAACCCGCCTCGCCGCATCACGTCCGCGAAATGCGATTCGAACGAGAAGAACGGCGCGGTACCCTCGCGAAGCAGCTTGCGGCCCGCGGCCCGCAGCTCCTTCAGACTTGGGCGGAGCCTGGCGAGCCGGGCGCGCTGCTCCAGGTCGAGACTGCGCCGGCGTCCGAAGAGATCGCGATTGCGCGCCGTCTCCAGCAGCTCGCGAATCGCGCGCTCCAGCGCTGCGCATCCGTCGCCGATCAGCTGCTCGGCGAGTCGAGCTTCGGCATGACGCAGCTCGGCCTGCGCGGCGCGCTTTTCGGGGCCGGCCAGCTGAAACAGCGCGCGCCGCGCACCCGCCAACCGCCGCGCCTCGAGGCTGCCACCGCGGACCGCGGCGCCGCCGAGCGACATGGCGAGCATCAAAGGGTCCAGCAAAGCGTCGCCCTGGAGCACGTGACCGTCGAAGTTCGGCAGCGGCGCGATCGATCGCATGTCGGTCGAATCATCATCGGCAATCAACGCGAGCCAGAGGCGGAGCTCGGTGAGCCGAACCGCGGTCGGTGTGAGATCGACGCCGAACAGCGAGTGCGATATCACGTCGCGCTTCAGCGCGCTGGTCGGTCCCTCGCCGGCGGCGCGGCGCAGCGCAACCACTTCCTCGAGCGCGCCGAGGAGGAACGCGCCCGAGCCGGCCGCGGGATCGAGGATCGTGAGGCTGCGCAGGTCGGGGAGGCGCGCGGATTCGGCAGGGGGAGCAATGCCTTCGTGAACCCAGCGCGCGGCGGCGACCGGCGCGACACCGAGGCGCTGTGTCAGCACGGCTTCCAGTCCGGCCCTCACGATTTCTCGAACCAGTGACGCCGGCGTGTAGTAGCTGCCGCTCACGCGTCGCTCGTCCGGATCCATGACGCCTTCGAAGACACGGCCGAGCATGTCCGGCGCGATGAACTCGCCCGTGTCGTCTTCGCGCACGGAGAAGTGGAACCGCTCGAACAGGTCGTCGAAGGCGTCGCGCCAGTCGGCGTTGCTCCAGGTGGCCGGTCCGTGCATGCGCTCCAGCGGCGTCGGCTCGAACAGGCCGCCGTTGAGGAACGGGACTCTGCCGAGTGCGCGTGCGGCGGTGCTGCGATTCGTCGCGTGCCGATTCAGCGCGCCAAAGCACAGCGCATGGAGAAAGGAGCGGTGGAAGTGGCGACGCACGAGGAGCGCGCGGTCGAGCAGATGCGCGACGTAGCGCGTGTCGCCGTCCAGCCAGCCCTTGGATTGGATGAAGTAGAGGAAGAGCACGCGCGTGAGCGCCGTCAGCGTGAGGGCATGACGATCGACGCGGGAGCGCGGGCTGCGCAGCCGCTCGGTGAGCAGCTCCAGCGTGGCGCGAAACGCGCGAAAGAAGCGTGGTGTCACACCTTCGCTCGCGAGGACTTCGGCGACGCGCAGCGACAGCGCGAGTGCCGTCTCGCCGGGCACCGGAGTGAGGCGCTCGAGCGCGGCGAGCGCGGAACCGGACGGCCGGGTGAGCGCAATCGTCATCACGCGCACGCCGCTGGGTCCTGCGGCGCACACCAGGCGGCGGGGCCCCACCGCTCCGCCGACCGCGCACGCAAGCCCGCGTTCGCCGCGCGAGGACAGCCGCCGCGCGGCCAGGCGGGCGGCAGCCTCCGGATCGGTGCCCTCGAGCCCGAATACGCGAAACGCGCCGTGGCGCGCGACCAGCGCCGCGCGGCCGATGCCGCGGTCGTCGCCGAGCCAGGCGCGCACGGGCACGAGCTCCCAAACGGTCTGATAGCCCAGCGCTCCGAACAGCTCGCCGAGGTCCTCGAGCGTTGTCGTGCCGGCGAGAATGTCCCGCAACACCAAAACCCCCTCGTGACGACGAGGGGGTCAAGGTGATTTATGAGCTCTGGTTTTTAGGTACCGAACGAGCGCAGGGTGGACCTATTCCGTGCCCTTTTTCAATCTGATCTCGCCATTCACCGTGCTGAGACTCAGTCCGCGGCCCCCCGCGCCGATGGTGCCGCGAACGTGCCGGTTATTGAAGCGCCCCGAGACCGTGAGCGGCCAGTCGGTCTCGATGTCGCCGTTCACAGTGGTGGCGCGGACTTCGGTGTCGAGCTTGCCGGGGAGGATCAGCGTGATCCCACCGTTCACGGTGCTGAACTCGAGGTCGTCCTTCCAGTCGGCGCGGCCCATCTCCGCATAGACCGAGCCGTTCACGGTCGACGCTTCAGCGAGACCCGTCGTGGTCACGCGCACGCTACCGTTCACGGTGCTCGCCCGCACGTCGGCCTTCATGCCTTCGGCCGACATCTGGCCGTTCACGGTCTGGCCGTTGAACTCGACGCCCGCGGGCACCTGCACCTCGAAATCGACGACGACGTCGTTGTTTTCCGTGTTCGAGTGCCAACTGTCGCCGGGCTCGCACCTATTCTCCTCGCGGGCGCGCGCCGGCGTGGGATAGACGGCGCAGATCGTGACGCCGTCGTCCGACTCGACGACCTTGATCTCAACCGATTCGGGGTCGGAGCGGCGCGAGTGCTTGCGAGCGTTCACCACGGCCTCGGCGCCGCTCGCCAGGACGGCACGCACGTCGCCGTTCACACCCTTGATCTCGAGCCGCTTGCCGGCCGCGATGCGCCCGTGCCAGTTGAAGTCCTGCGCGGTCGCCGTGCCGAGCGCCATGCAACACAGCGCGGCCGCGGCTATGAGAGTTCGCATGTGATCCTCCGCTTAGTGCGAGGCAGTGTCGACCCGGATGCGCGGGTTGACCTGTATCTGTGGGTTGATCTGTATGTGCGAGTAGGCGCGGCTGTACGCGCGGGCGTACTTCTGCGCGTACATCGGTGCGTACGTCTTCGCGTAGGCCGGGGCGTAGGCGCGCGCATAACGCGCCGCGTATGCTGCCGCGTTGTTGACGTCCCAGTGCGCGCTGAAGCTCGTGTCGCTGTCCGAATCCTTGTCGTTGTCATTGTCATTGTCGTTGTCACGGTCGTGCTCGTGCCGCTTGCTGTCGATGCGATCTCGCATTTCCTGCGGACGCCGCATGTTGATGTCGCCCTGGAAGGACTCGAGCTCCATGCGTGCACTGCCCGTGCCGATCTTGAACGTCTTCCGGTGCCTGCCCGTCGTGTTCGTCAGCGGCAACGGGAAGCTCGCATCGATGTCCCCGTTCGCGGTCGCCGTGGTGATGGTGACGTTGGCACGCTCCGGAATCGACACGGAAATGTCCCCGTTATGCGAGCCGAAGCTGTAGGAGCCGCCGTCGGTGACGGTACCTTCATAGGTCACGTCGCCGTTGATCGTTCCCGCGTCCACGCTGGACGACTGGATGCCGGACAGCATCACCTCGCCGTTGGTGGTTTCGACTTTGATCTCGCCACTCACGTTGGTCAGCTCGACGTCTTCGTTGACGGAGTTCACCTCGATACGGCCGGAGGCGTCGGCGAGTGTCACGCCTCCCTGAATCGACTGCAGCGTGATGATGCCCTTTCCACCTTTGACGTTGACCTCGCCGTTGACGGTCTCCGCACTGATCGCGCCCTGCATGCCGTCGACAGTGATGTCGGCATAGGTGCCGCTGAGGGTGAGCGCCATCGACTGCGGCGCAGAGATCTCGAGATCGATCACCGAGGGCGCGCCTTCGCGGCTCCCGGTCTTCACGACGACCGTGTTCCCGACGAGCGAGACTTCGACGCGCCCGCGCCGCCCGGTCTCGCCGTGGACTTTGACGCGATTCTCATTCCATCCGTGGACGGTGATCCCGCCCCCGAAATTGTTGACCGAAAGGCTGGCGCCGGCCGGCACGGCGATGATCGTATCGGTTTGCCTTTGCGGTGCGAGCGACAAGAGTGTCGCAGCGGCCAGCGTAGCGAACATGTCTGTCTCCTCTTAGGTCCGTGCTGCCATGGCGTTCACACGCCGCAGCAACTCCACCTTGCGCCGCATGGTGTCGGCGAGGTGGAGATTCAGGTACGCGTTTCCGGGGTCTTTCTGCAGCGCGACACGCGCGTCGGTGATCGCGCGATCGATGATGGCCAGGTTCTGCCGCACGATGCGCACGGTCGCGGTGTCGAGCTTGGTCTCGTTTTGCGTGAGCGCGGTCTGCAGGTCGGCGATGGCCGCGTCGGTATTGCGCGTCCAGACCACCTGCCGCACAGCCGCTTCGCGCGATGGCGGCAGCAGCACCGTGTCGGGCGCCTTGGTCGCCTGCGGGCGCGACGCAATCCAGACACCGCCACCCGACAGCAGAGCGAGCGCGATGCTGGCAGCGAGCAGCTGCGGGACGGAGAAGGCGAAGCGACGGGCGGATGGGCGAACGGGCGGACGGGCGGTCACAGCCGCCTGTGCCGGAGTAATGCCCGCCCGGATACCAGCCCACAAATCCTTCACCGGCGGCGTGTCGGGCAGCGCCTTGGCGCGCGCGACGACGTGCTTGAGCTCGCCGAGCGTGGCGTAGCAGGCACCGCACGTCGCGAGATGCGCTTCGAGCGCGGCCTGCTCCGCGCTGTCGAGCTCACCGTCGAGATACTCCGAAAGCCGATTCGTCCAGATGTCGTTCATCGATCCAAGTGCCTCCGCAGCGCCATCCGCGCATGATGCAGCTGCGATTTCGACGTGCCCGGCACGATGCCGAGCATGCGCGCGATCTCTTCGTGGCGATACCCCTCCACGTCGTGCAGCACGAACACCTGTCGTGCCCCTTCCGGCAACCGCGACAACGCCTCTTCGAAATCCATCGACAGCTCCGGCGTGTGCGGCTTTCCTGCTGCTTCGTTCAGCGGCTGGTCGTCCGCGACGAACCGCCCGCGAGCGATACCCACGCTCTTGCGACGCGCGAGGACGACGTTGACCGCGAGCCGGTGCAGCCACGTCCCGAACGCCGACTCGCCGCGGAACGTCGACAGCTTCTGCCAGGCCCTGATGAAGACGTCCTGCGTGACGTCGTCCGCCTCGTCGGCGTCCAGCATCCGGCGCACCAGGGTATGGACCCGCGATACGTGGGTCCGGTATAGCCGCTCAAACGCGCTGGCATCCCCGCTTGTCGCGAGGGCCGTATCGGCCGCTATTGAGTCAGCAGTCAGAGTGTCCTCGAGCACCTGTTGGGGCATCCACGGAGTTGGATATGCAAGCAGGCCAAATGGTTGTAGTTAGATTCTGGCCTCGAAATGACGCCTTCTATTGTAGCCGTTCTGGCTATCGGCGGCCTGCTGGGCTTTCGCCATGCCTTTGAGCCGGACCATCTTGCGGCCGTTTCGACCCTGGCCAGCCGGCCCGGCAGCCGCCTCTGGAGCGCGGCCCGGCTAGGGCTGATCTGGGGGCTGGGCCATACGGCGACAGTGGGGCTGGTGGCGCTGCTGATCATCGTCCTGGGGGTGCAGATCCCCGCCCGCTTCTGGCCCGCCGCCGAGCTGCTTGTGGCTGGGCTCCTGGTGCTGCTCGGCCTGACCGTGATCTGGCGCTACGTCCGGGGCCGCTGGCACATGCACGTCCACGACCACACCGCGGCTGCGCCGCATTTCCATCTCCACAGTCACACGCACGACCAGACGCACGGACACGCCCACGCGGTGGTGGACGCGCGCCGCTCGCTGGGCTTCGGCATCGCGCATGGGCTCGCCGGAAGCGGCGCGATTGCGGCGCTGCTCGTCGCGGCGGTGCCCGATGCGGGGTCACGCGTGGCGTACTTCGCGGCCTTCGGTGCGGGGACGGTCGTCGGGATGCTCGCGGTATCGCTGACGTTGTCGTTGCTGGTGCGTGCCGCCGCCGAGCGAGGGGCGCGCTGGGCGACGATGCTGCACGTGGGCGCCGCGGTGGC
>DATJKA010000022.1:0-22297 GCA_035491815.1 Gemmatimonadales bacterium
CGGACGCAAAACGCCGTGCGCCGCGGCGGTCAAGCGCCGGCAGCGGTCATGGTCGACAGCATCACGACGAGTGTTGCGCTTCGGAATAACAGGAGATTCTGAAAAGCAGTCCAGGTCGGTGGAGGTTGTCGAGGTTCTCGAAGGATGACCTCGACAACCTCGACCAGCCTCGAGAACCTCGAGAACACTTCATGGGAGGCAGTATGCGTCGGGTCTTACGTGATGAACGCGGTATGGCGCTCGCAGTCGCGATCTTCGCCCTGGTGGTGGTGGGGGCGCTGGTCGCCGGAGCGTTCTTCGCCGGCACCCAGGAGCAGCGGGTCGGTGAGAACCAGCGCCGGGTACAGCAATCGTTCGGCGTCGCCGAAGCGGGCGTGCAGGAGCGCGTCATGAGCTGGGACCCGACCACGATGAACAAGCGCAACGCGTATCCGCAGGACTCGGTCGTGATCGCGAACGCGGCGGCGCCGAATGGCACGGGTTCGTACGGCGGCTGGAGCTATAAGACCGGCTCGAACACGTTCCTCATCGCGGTCACGGGCCTCGATCGGGCGAGCGCAGGCGGCTCCATCGCCGGCGGCGGCGGTGCGCGCCAACGGATTGGCCTCATCACCCGCATCGCGCCGATCGACTTCGGGATCCATGCGTCGCTGACCACGCAGGGCGGCGTGAGCCTCAGCGGTAACGCCGACGTCAACGGCAACGACCAGGTTCCGACCGGCTGGACCAGTTGCGATCCACCGGGCGCCGGCCAGGCGGGGATTCGGGACCCGGGTGCCAACGTCGGTACGTCAGGTAACGGCGCGGTGCAGGGCAATCCGGCCGTCGTGAACGATCCGTCGGTGAACAACAACACGTTCACCGCGTTCGGCGGCGCGACCTACGACCAGCTCGCGGCTCGCGCAACGGTCGTGCTGCCAGGAGGCAACTACCAAACAGGCCCCGTTCTGAACGCTGCCGGTGCCTGTGACAAGACCGTGCTGACCAACTGGGGTGACGGCGTGAACCCCGCTGGACCGTGCGGCAGCTACTTCCCGATTATTCATATTACGGGAGACGTCACCCTCAACGGTGACCAGGGACAAGGTATCTTGTTGGTGGACGGGACGTTAACGGTCGAAGGGTCGTACCAGTTCTTTGGTATCGCGGTCATGCAGGGCGACCTCAAGACGGCCGGTGGCGGTAACACCGACGCGCACTTCTGGGGCGGCGTCATGGCGAAGAACGCCGACCTGTCGACGCAAAACCTGAGCGGTCACGCGACGCTTAACTACTCTAGCTGCGGCATCTTATCCGCTTTGCAGGGCACTTCGCCGATCTCGATGATGCGGTCGCGCGGGTGGGTTCAGCTCTTCTAAAAGTGGTCTAAGTCGCGGTAGGCACAACAGTTGTTGCTTCAAGCTCAAGTCGATTCGAGGCTTGACAGGATAAGGGGCAGGGCCTATTGTATTTCGCCCTCGCCCCTTCTTGTCTCTAGACCAAAAGGTGCACATGGCCCTTTTTGGGTTTCTAGGCGGCAAAAAAACCTCGGTCGGCCTGGATATCGGCTCCGGCATCATCAAGCTCGTGGTCGTGGACCACGGCGGTAGTGAGCCGGAGCTGACGAAAGTCGCGACCACCGAGGTGGCCGCCGATGCCATCGTCGAGGGCGAAGTCATGGACCCCGGCCTCGTTTCGGAGGCTATTCGGGGTCTGTTCGAGGCCGCTGGGGTCAAGCGCAAATCGGTCGTCACGGCCGTCGGCGGCCGCGACGTGATCGTCAAGAAGATCCAGATGGACCGGATGAAGGAAGGGGACGCCCGCGAGGTCATCCGCTGGGAAGCCGAGCAGCACGTGCCGTTCGACATGGCGAACGTGGAGCTCGACTTCCAGATCCTCGATCCGGACGCCGAGGGCCTTCAGATGAACGTGCTCCTGGTGGCCGCCAAGCGCGAGCTCGTGGAGAGCCGGGTGGGCCTCCTGGGCGAAGCGGGCCTCGATCCCTCCATCATCGACGTCGATGCTTTCGCGATCCATAACGCCTTCGAGCTGAATCATCCCGACGCCATGCAGGGCGTCGTCGGTCTCGTCAACATCGGCCACGAAGTCACGAACGTGAACATCCTGGAGGACGGCATCCCGGTGTTGACGCGCGACCTCTCGGTGGGTACGCGGCGCTTCCGCGAAGACCTCCAGCGCGAAAAAGGCGTGGCCGCCGAAGAAGCCGAAAAAATCATCCAGGGCCAGGCGCAGCACGCCGATCTCGCGGGCTACGTCAGCGCGCGCGGTGAGGAAATCGCGGTCGGCGTCGAGCGCGCCGCGGCGTTCCTCGCGACGGCGTCCCGCAATGCCGGCGGCCTGTCGCGCGTTTACACGACGGGCGGCGGCGCGCGCATTCCGGGGCTGAACGACGTGCTCGGCGCGCGGCTCAAAGTGCCGATCGATCTCGCGAATCCGGTGCAGCGCTTGCGCGTGAAGGACGACGTGTTCGAGACCGTGCCGGTGGACGAAGTCGCTCCGCTGCTGATGCTGGCGGTGGGGCTGGCGCTGAGGCGCGCCGCATGATTGAGATAAATCTACTTCCCGGTAAAAAGAAGGTCAGCAAGGGAGCTGGCTTCCAGCTCTCGATGCCCGACTTCAAGGCGGTGCTCGCCCAGGTCAAGGACCCGTGGCTGATCGGCGCCATTGCGGCGTGGGTGATCGTCGGCGGCGGCGGCGCCCTCCTCTTTATCACCGACAGCGCGCGCATGGGCGTCGCGGACTCGCGCCTGCGGGCCGACAGCACGGAAGCGAAGCGGTGGCAGATCGCGATCACGCAGAAGCGGCAATTCGAAAAAGTGCGTGACTCGCTGTTGTACCAGATCAACGTCATCAAGCAGATCGACGCCGATCGCTACATCTGGCCGCACGTGCTCGATCAGGCGACCAAGGCGCTGCCGCCGTACACGTGGATCACCGGCCTGCGGAGCGTGTCGGCCATCGTGGCGCCGGGAGCGGCGGCCCCGGCCGCGAACGGTCCGCAGACCATCGAGCGGGACTCGAACGGCGTGTCCATGGTGCGGGTCGGCATCGAAGGCCGCACCGTCGACATCCAGGCGTACACGACGTTCCTGCGACAGCTCGCGGCGTCGCCTTGGTTCACCGACGTCACACCGGCCAGCTCGCAAACCGTGATCGAGGCCGATCGGCCCGTCACGTCGTTCAACGTCACGCTGCGCTATCGCGTGGCGGATTCGGTCTACATCCGCACGGTGCCGCTCGTGCAAGCGATGAGGTAGCGACATGGCCTTCGGATTACCGACCGATCAACGCGGGCAGATCATGGCCCTGCTGGTGCTCTTCGCGCTCGCGGGCGGCTATTTCTTCTGGACCAAGAAGCACACGCCGGACGTCGCGGCGATCACGCTCAAGAATCACCTGGCCGACAGCCTCGAGCAGGTCATCGCGGGCGCCAAGCGCGACATCGCGAGCGGCAGTCTCGAGGACTTGCGCCGGAAGATCGAGGATTACCAGGGCTCGCTCGAGCTGATGCGGCGCCTCGTGCCCGAGAAGAACGAAGTCCCGACGCTGATCGACGATATCTCGACCAAAGCCAAGGTCCGCGGCATCACGCTCGGGAAGATCCAGCCGCTGTCGCCCGAGCCCGGCTCGCCGTTCGACACCTATCGCTACCGGCTCGAGGTGTACGGCCACTACGATCAGATCGGCGAGTATCTCGCCGACGTCGCATCGCTGCCGCGCATCGTCGTGCCGCAGGACGTCATCCTGTCGAGCGCGACGCCGCAGGTGCAGAAGCTCCTCGCCGATACGGCGGGCGCGCTGCTGCTCGCGGAGTTCTCGATTCGCACCTTCGTGAAGTCGGCGGGTCCGCCGCCCGGCCCGAAACCCAAGCCCGCAGCCGGAGCGGCTCGTGCGCGCAGCTAGCCCTGGGCTGACAGCCCTCGCTCTGGTCGCGCTGACGATCGCGTCCGGCGCCGCGGCGCAGCAACCCGCGCAGCCGGCGGCGACCGCCGACACCACGAAGCCGCAATCGATGACGTTGCTGCGCGAAGTCTTCGCATACGAAGGCGGCGGTCGCGATCCGTTCATGTCGCTGCTCAAGTCCGGCGACGTGCGGCCCCTGATCTCCGATTTGAAGCTGACCACTGTGGTCTATGACGGCCGCTTCGCGGCGCGGAGTGTCGCGGTACTGCGCGACATCACGAACCGCCGCATCTACCGGGTGAAGACGGGCGACATCATCGGCCGTCTGAAGGTGACGCAGATCCGGCCCCGCGAGGTGGTTTTCACCGTGCAGGAATTCGGGTTCGAGCGCCAGGAAACGTTGTCGCTCACCAGGCAGGAGGAAACGCCATGAAGGCTTTCTTGCTCCTCGCGGCCTTGTTCGCGGTCGCTGCTCCCGGGGCCCTTGCCGGGACAGCGAACCGCGACGGGGAAGTGCGAGGCGTCAGCGTGCTGCCCGCGAGCGGCAACGTCGAGATCGTGATCGACGTGCAGGGCGCGGCGGTGGTGCAGGACTTCACGCTCGCGAACCCCGCGCGGCTCGTCATCGACCTCCAGGGGGTCCGGCTCGCTGCGCCCGTCGCGCTGTACGACGGCCAGAATCGCGGTGGCGTGAAGAACATTCGCTACGGCCAGTACCGGCCCGACGTCGTGCGCGTCGTGATCGATCTCGACGCGCTGAAGGACTATCAAGTCGAGAAGGTCGCGGGCCAGGTGCGCGTGCGCATCGGCACCGAGCGGACATCGTTCGCCGCGTGGTCGAGCAGCACCGTGCAGCCGCAGGCGCCCGCACTGGCCGCTCGCCCCGCCGTCCACGAGGCGGCCGATGAAGCGCCCGCGGCCATGACGACCGGCCCCGATCAGGCGGCGCGCGTGACCACGCCGACCGTCAGCCAGCCGATGTCGATCGACGAGTATCTCGCGACGCACCGCGGCGAGGCCGCGCAGTCGCAGGCGCCACGCATCACGGTGCAGTGGGACAACGCGAGCATCGAGGACGTAGTCGCCGGCTTCGCGGCCTTCAGCGGCCGCACGATCATCCTCGGGAAAGACGTGAAGGGCACCGTCACCGCCGAGGTCAAGAACCAGCCGTGGGACTTGGCGATGAACGCGGTGCTGCAGTCGCAGGGCCTCGCGGTCAAGACGATGCCGGGCGGCATTCTGATGGTGGTCAGCCAGCTCGAGCTGGCGCGCGCCGACTCGACGGTGCCGATCACGACGCGACTGGTGCGCGTGAACTACGCGAAGGCCACGTCCCTCGTGCCGTCGGTCGCGTCGATTCTCACGAAGCGCGGCGCCGCCGTCGCCGACTCGACGAGCAACTCGCTCGTCATCACGGAAGTCAGCTCGCGCATCGACGAGGTCGTCGACTTCGTGAAGGGCCTCGACCAGCGCACGCCGCAGGTCTCGATTCAGGCGAAGATCATCTTCGTCGATCGCACCGACGTCGAAGAGCTCGGCGTCAAATACGACCTCGGCTCGCAAACGCAGTTCTTCAACCGGCTGATCCAGCGTCCCGATCCCTCCACCGCCAAGCCGGTGGACACGGATCTCGACGGCATTCCGGACGCCCTCGTGCCGACCGCGAACTTCCCGGCGAACGAGAACATCGTCGCGCTCGGCGGCAACTCGCTGTCGGCGCTCGGTAACGCGAGCCAGGAAGTCGTCAACCCGGCGCTCGATCTCATCTTCTCGACGGCGATCGGCAACTTCGATCTGACGTCGTTCGTGCAGGCGCTGCAGCGCGTCGAGCTCGCCGACATCCAGGCCGAGCCGACGATCACGACCCTCGACAACCGCCAGGCCGAGATCCTCGTCGGCGACCGCGTGCCGATTCGCGTGATCGACGTGAGCGCGGTGGCGGGCGGCGGCGGCGCGGGCGGGACCAACGTGCCGCGCGCGACGGTGTCGTTCCAGCAGACCGGTATCAATCTCCGCGTCACGCCGCATGTGACCGGCAATCGCCAGATCCTCATGGAAGTGCACGCCGAGCGGTCCAACGTGCGTCCGGCAGCGGTGGACATCGGCTTCACGTTCCAGACCCAGCAGGCGGACAACCAGATCCTCGTCAACGACGGCGAAACGGCCGTAATTGGCGGACTTACAGTGACCGAGGTCACGGTAACGAAGTCCGGAATTCCGTTCCTTGTAGATCTCCCGATTCTGGGCAAGCTGTTCGGCTTTACATCCCAGCAGGAGAACCGGCGCGATCTGCTGATTCTCATCACGCCGCACATCATCGACGATTTGGTCGCGCCCGCCGGGCAATAACCCGACGGCGACGGCCGGAGCGATAGCGGAGAGAGCGGATATGGGGATGTCCAAACGCGGTACGGCGATATGGGGGATCGGTGCGCTCGCGCTCGGCCTGTGGGCCTGCGAGACGACGCGCATCCCGGGCGGCGTCCAGAACGACGTTACCCCGCCCGTCATTGCGCTGACCAATACTGCGGGTGACACCCAGGACATTTCCGGCGGTCTGCGATTCAACATCTCCGCGGCCGACAACCTGTCGCTGAAGAGCGTCGACCTCACGTTCTCGGGCGGTCTGATCGCGACGCTCGACACGACGTTCATCACCACCACGAAGACCTACAACGTCAGCAAGCAGATCACGTTCCCCGCGGGCTCCGGCGCCGGCGGCAGCATCATGGTCGTGGCGCGCGCCAGCGACGGGCGCGGCAATTTCGCCGAAGACACGCTTTTCATCTTCCTGTCCAACGTGCAGGCGCTGCGCGTAACGCTCGTGCTGCCGTCGCCGGGCGCGCTCGCGTCCACCGGCAAAGGCATCCCCGTCGACGTCATCGCGGTTCAGAGCTCCGGTATCGCGAAGATCGGGTTCCTGGTGTCGCCGGCGGCCAGCGTCTCCAATCCGACGACGCCGCCCAACGACTCGCTCGTGTTCACCGCGCCGTTCGCCGATTCGGTCGAGTACGTCGATACGCTCATCGTCGTGCCGTCCACCGGCACGTTCAACGTCATCGGGTTCGCCGAGGACTCGGCGGGCCGGCGCGGCTTCACCGGCGTCGTGACGGTGCAGATTCAGTCGGTCGCGACCGACAATACGCCGCCGATCGTGGCGCATCGTGTCGCCGACCGCGTCGAAGTCGACGACACGATCCACGTGCGCGCCCAGGATCCGAGCGCGATCTCCTGGATCGGGTTCAAGGTCGACACCGGCGGCGTCACGATGAAGTTCGACACCGTCAACGTCGCCGCCGGCAACCTGAGCGACGTGACACGGCACTTCTCGCTCGGCCTGCAGGGCCTGCAGCCGCTGCCGCGGCAGATCGTCGTGACCGGCTATGCGTGCGACGCCGCGACGGCGCGCAACTGCGCGTTCACGAACAGCACGACCCTGATCCCCAGCGCTCCCGTGCCTTCCGGCATGTCGGGCACGCGGACCAAGGGGTTGGCGCAGCAGCCGCAGCTCGCCGCGCAGTCGCTCATCGACACGATCACGGTCGTCTCCGGCGTCACGCGCCCGCTGCCGTTCGGCGGCCGCATCGCCGACGCGATCTTCAACGGCAACGACTCGAGCCTCTATCTCACGAACCCGAATCTCGGCCGCGTCGAAATCTTCCAGGTCGCGAACACCTCGTTCGTCGCAGCCGGCATTCCGACCGCGGGCCCGCAGCCCTGGGGCATCGCGCTCTGGCCGCGCGACACGCTCGGCAACTACGGCGACACGATCGTGGTGGCGAACTCGGGCGGCGTGGAGCTGTCGATCATCGACGTGCGCACCGGCGTGCGCCGGCTCGTGTGGCGCCAGGATCTGCCGGACTATCTGATCGAGACCTACAAGATCCTCACCGGCCCGATCCGCGAAGTGATCACGCTGTTCGACGTGTCGGACCGGCCGCAATACGTCGCGACCGTGTGCCGCGTGACGAGCGGCACGTCGAACTGCAACGCCGATTCGATCTTCGCGATCTATTCCACGATCCCGACGCCGAGCAGCGACAAGCCGTTCGACGGCCGTGCGACGGTGCGCATGGAGAAGCTGATCAACTCCACCGACACCACGCAGCTCTTCAGCCACCTCTTCTGGGAGCTGGCGGGCGACAGCACGCTCAACGACGACGAGCGCGACACGCTGCGCGTCGAGATGCGGCGCGGCCGGCCGTACAACCAGCAGATGGTGCAGCTCAGCGCCTGCCAGGGCGTCACGGTGCTGCTGTCGAAGTTCGGCTTGGGCGATTCGACCTACGTGCGGAATTCGGGAAACTTCACGCACGCGATCATCGGTGAGGGGGGCAACGTTCCCGCGGCGTTCGCGCGCGTGGTGGGCTACACCACCAAGGCGCGGCTCGTCCAGGGCGATATTACCGCCCGCCGCTGCGACACGACCTTGGGCGGCATCACGAGCGACAGCGGCCGGAACGAGCGCGATTACGGCATGACGCCCGCGATCGACGTCTCGGACTTCATCAGCAATACCGGCGTCACGCTCCATTCGGTCGCCACGAACTTCAACGGCGGCACGAACCTGGTCCGCGCCGACTCGATCTACTTCCTCGACGAAGGCATGAAGTTGAAGGGCACCGCCCCGGCGCCGCTCGGCGCGTTCGGGATGGACATGAACTACAACCACAACTTCCTCGCCGGACAGCCGGGCACGCCGACGTTCGGCGGCGGCGGCAACCCCAACGACCGTATCGCCTTCTCGGCGCGGCCCGACGGCAACATTGACGTGTGGGATACCTTCTTCTACGGGCAGGTCGGGACGATCGTCGTGCGCGATCCGATCATCGGCCCGCTGCGCGTCGCCCGCAATCGCGCCAACACGCGGCAGTGGCTGTTCGGCGTGACGCCGGCCGGCGTGGTCATGATCGAGCTGCCGGTGATCACCAATCCGTTCCCGTCGAAGCCGATGTGGGGGCCGCCGTTGCCGATCAGGTAAGACGGGCGCCTGCGGGGCCCGGGTGCTGCATACACGAGCCCGACGCACACGTCGGGCTCAGGTGTTATATGGAGGGGTGATGTTCAGGTTCACGACGGCCGGCGAATCGCATGGCAGAGGCCTCGTCGGAATCCTCGAGGGGATTCCGGCGGGCCTTGCCATATCCGCCGCCGACGTGGACGTCGAGCTGAAGCGGCGCCAGGGCGGCTACGGCCGCGGCGCCCGCATGAAGATCGAGTCCGACCACATCGAATGGCTGTCCGGCGTGCGGGCCGGCGAAACGCTCGGCTCGCCCATCGCCATGCTGATCTGGAATCGCGACTGGGACCACTGGCAGGACGTCATGGCGCCCGAAGCCGATGCCACGCCCGATCCCCAAGGACGCCGCCGCCAGGTCACGCGGCCCCGTCCCGGTCACGCCGACCTCGCCGGCTCTTTGAAATACGATCGCCTGGATGCTCGCGATATCCTCGAACGGGCGAGTGCGCGCGAGACCGTGGCGCGCGTAGCGTGCGGCGCCGTGTGCAAGAAGCTGCTGCGCGGATTCGGGATCGAAATCGGCTCGCACGTCGCCGAGCTGGGCGGCGTCACCGCGAAGAACATCTCCCTGCTCCCATCTCCCTTGAACGACGCTGCGGACCAAAGCCCGGTGCGCTGCCTGGATAAAGAGGCCGAGGCCGAGATCATTCGACGGATCGATGCGGCGAAGGCCGCCGGCGACACGCTCGGCGGCATCGTGGAAGTCACGGCGCTCGGCGTGCCCGTGGGGCTCGGGTCGCACGTGTCGTGGGATCGCAAGCTCGACGGCCGGCTGGCCCAGGCGCTGATGTCGATTCCCGCCGTGAAAGGCGTGGAGCTGGGCCTCGGGTTCGAGGCCGCTCGTCGCAAAGGCTCTGAAGTCCACGACGAGATCCTCCCGGGCTTCGCGCGCGCGACCAATCGCGCGGGCGGCACCGAAGGCGGCATGACGACCGGCGAGCCGCTCGTCCTGCGCGTCGCGATGAAGCCGATCTCGACGCTGATGTCGCCGCTCAAGACGGTGGATCTCAAGACCGGCGGCCCCGCGCAAGCACAGTCGGAGCGGTCTGACGTGACGGCGGTGCCGGCCATGGGAGTCATAGCAGAGGCGATGCTCGCGATCGTGTTGACCGAGGCGCTGCTCGAAAAGTTCGGCGGCGACGCGCTGAGCGAGACCAAGCGCAACTACGACGGTTATCTCGCGCACGTCCGTGCGCGCACGCCGAAAGGCCAGGCGTCGTGAAGCGTCACGTCGTGCTGATCGGGCTGCCCGGTGCGGGGAAGACCACCGTCGGCCGTATGGTGGCCGAGCGACTGCATGCGGGATTCGTGGACATCGACAACGTGCTGATCCGCAAAGAGGGCAAGCCGATCGCGATGATCTTCGCGGAGAAGGGTGAGCCCGCGTTTCGTGAGATGGAAAAGAAGGAGATGGAAGCGGCGCTCGCGAATGAACCCGCGGTGATCGCGCCGGGCGGCGGGTGGGCGGCGCAGCCGGGAAATCTCGACGCCGCAAAACCTCACGGGTATTTCGTTTATCTCAAGGCGCGCGCCGAAGTGGCAGCCTCGCGCGCCGAGCCGTCGGGAACCCGGCCCGTTTTGATGGGTGATGATCCGGTAGCGCGGATGCGCGAGCTGCTCAAGACGCGCGATCCCTTTTATGCGAAAGCAGATGCGACCGTGATGACCGAGGCAAAACCGGTCGACAAAGTCACGGATGAGGTCGTCAGACTTGCGCAGACGAACGCGGGTTGGTAAAAATGCACCCCGTGCTGGTTGACCAAAGGATGATCGGTGCCTGATAACGAAGAAGAAGTGAAACCAAAAAAGAAGAGAGCGCCTCGCAAGAAGAAGGACGCGGAGGCGACTCTCCCGACGGCGGATACTGAAGACACCGACGCCGCTCCTGTAAAGGGCGGCGCACTCGTCATTGTCGAGTCCCCGACCAAGGCAAAGACGATCGGCAAGTATCTCGGCAAGGGCTACACGGTGAAGGCGACCGTGGGCCATCTCCGCGATTTGCCCAAGCGCGAGCTGGGGGTGGATGTCGACAACAACTTCGCGCCGAAATACGTCACTATTAAGGAAAAGGCGAAGACCCTCGCCGAGATCAAAAAGGCCGCCAAGGCGGCCGATCGCGTGCTGCTGGCGACCGACCCTGATAGAGAAGGAGAGGCGATCGCCTGGCACGTGGCCTCCCAGCTGAATGCGAACGGCAAGATCCGGCGCGTCCTGTTCCACGAGATCACGAAGGACGCCGTCGCCGAGGCGCTCGCCAACCCGCTCGACATCGACCAGCGCAAGGTTGACGCGCAGCAGGCCCGCCGCGTGCTCGACCGCCTGGTGGGCTACAAGGCGTCCCCCGTGCTCTGGAAGAGCATCAAGACCGGCCTTTCCGCCGGCCGCGTGCAAACCGTCGCGCTCCGCCTGATCATCGAGCGCGAGGAGGAGATCCGGAAGTTCGTGCCGCAGGAGTATTGGACCGTCGCGGCCGATCTCGAGAAGGACGGCCAGGGCTTCCAGGCGCGTCTCCAGAAGCTGGGCGGCCACAAGCCGGAGATCAAAACCGAGCAGGACGCCAAGGCGATCGTCGCCGAGGTCGAGAAGCTGCCGTTCGTCGTCACCGACGTCTCGACCGGCGAGCGGCGCCGCAAGGCGCCCGCGCCGTTCACGACCAGCACGATGCAGCAGGAAGCCGCGAAACAGCTGGGCTTTTCGGCCGGGCGCACGATGCGCGCCGCGCAGAAGCTCTACGAGGGCGTCGAGATGGGGGATCAGGGATCGGTCGGCCTGATCACGTACATGCGCACCGACTCGGTGCGTGTGTCGGACGCCGCGATCAAGCAGGCCCGCGAATACATCAACGCGCAGTTCGACAAGCGCTACCTGCCCGACGAGCCCAACGTGCACAAGGGCGGCCGCGGCTCCAAGGTGCAAGACGCCCACGAAGCGATCCGCCCCACTGAAGTCGGCTTCAAGCCCGAAGACATCAAGAAATATCTCGAGCGCGACCTCTTCAAACTGTACCAGCTCATTTGGCGCCGCTTCCTGGCTTCGCAAATGACGCCGGCGGTCTACGAGGCCACCAAGGTGGACTTCGACCTGGCGAACGGGAAGTTCCTATTTCGTGCCACCGGCTCGCGGGTCGTGTTCGACGGCTATCACGCGCTGTACAGCGAGGCGCACGAGGCCGAGGACGCGAAGACACTCGACAGCCTGGAGCCGATACCGCCCCTCAAGGAAGGCGATCGCGCCACGCTCAAACAGGTGGTACCGAGCCAGCACTTCACCGAGCCGCCGCCGCGCTACAGCGAGGCGAGCCTGGTGAAAGAGCTGGAGCGCCTGGGCATCGGCCGGCCGTCCACGTACGCAGCAATCATCTCGACGTTGCGCACGCGCTGGTACGCGACCGCCAAGGACCGCCGCTTTCAGCCGACGCCGCAGGGCGAGATCGTCTGGAAGGTGCTGAAGCGCTCGTTCCCGGAAGTGTTCGAGGTCGGCTTCACGGCGAACATGGAGACCGAGCTCGACAAGGTCGAGGAAGGCGATATCGCCTGGCAGCAAGTGCTCGGCGAATTCTGGAAGCCGTTCAACCTGGCGCTCGAAGCCGTGGACGTGAACAAGATCATCCACGAGGTCCACGATCTCTCGGGGCTCGACACGGAGAAGTGCCCGAAGTGCGGCAGCCCGCTCGAGGTGAAGAGCGGCCGGTTCGGGCCGTACATCGCGTGCGTGCGTTACGCGACCAAGGAGTGCGACTACTCGCGGTCGATCAAGAAGGACAAGGTCCCCGATCGTCCGTCCGATGAGATTTGCAAAGAATGCGGCGCGCCGATGGTGATCAAGACCGGGCGCTTCGGTGAATTCCTGGCCTGCACGCGCTATCCCAAGTGCAAGTACACGCAGCCCGTCCCGTTAGGGATCAAGTGTCCGAAATGCAGCATCGGCGACCTCGCGGAGCGGCGCACCAAGCGCGGCCGCACGTTCTACGGTTGCCTGCGCTATCCGGATTGCGATTATTCGACGTGGAACAAGCCGGTCGTCGTCGAGTGCCCGAATTGTCACTTCATCGGGATGGAAGAGATCAAGTCCAAGACCACGGGAGAGACGACACGCAAGTGCCTGAAGTGCGGACACACGATCACCGTCGAGACGGAAACCGCCGAGCCGGAGGAAGTGGCGTCGTAAGCGCGACGGTGGTGGGCGGCGGTCTCGCCGGCTGTGAGGCGGCGTGGGCCCTCGCGGAACGTGGTGTGAAGGTCACCCTGCACGAGATGCGTCCCGTCAAAATGACGCCGGCGCACAAGACCGAAACCCTCGCCGAGCTGGTCTGCAGCAACACCTTCAAATCCGTCGAACCGCTGCACGCGCACGGCCTCCTCAAGGCCGAGATGCGCCTGCTCGGCTCGATCGTGCTGGAGGCCGCGGACGAAGCGCGCATTCCCGGCGGCAGCGCCCTGGCCGTGGATCGCATCGTCTTCGCGACGCGCGTGCAGGAGCGCGTGCTGGGTCACCCCAACGTCGCGCTCGTGCGCGGGGAAGTGACGGAGCTGCCGTCGTCCGGGATCATCGCGACCGGTCCGCTCACCTCCGACGCTTTAGCGACGGCGATTTCCAACCGCCTAACCGCCGAACCGCTCGCATTCTTTGACGCCATCGCGCCGATCGTCTCGGCCGACTCGCTCGACGTGTCCCGCATGTTCAAGCTGTCGCGCTATGGGAAGGGCGGGGGCGACGACTACTGGAACTGTCCGTTCACCAAAGACGAGTACGAGAAGTTCGTCGTCGCGCTGATTGCGGGCGAGCAGTACGTCCCCGGACACGAGTGGGACAACGTGCAGTACTTCGAGGGCTGCCTGCCGGTCGAAGAGATGGCGCAGCGCGGCCTCGAGACGCTGCGCTTCGGCCCGATGAAGCCGATCGGCCTCGTCGACCCGCGGACCGGCCGCGAGCCGTATGCGGTCGTGCAGCTGCGGCAGGAAGATCGCGCCGCGCAGATGTGGAACCTCGTCGGATTCCAGACGCGGCTCAAAACCGGCGCGCAGCAGCAGATCTTCCGGATGATTCCGGGACTCGGCGCCGCGGACTTCCTGCGCTTCGGCAGTATCCACCGCAATACGTATCTCAACGCGCCGGCTGCGCTGACTCCACACCTGGCGGCGAAGGCCCAGCCCCTGTTGTTATTCGCCGGTCAGCTGACCGGCGTCGAAGGCTACACCGAGTCGGCCGCGACGGGCATCATGGCGGGCATCAATCTCGCGCGGCTGCTGAGCGGTGACGCGCCGCTCATTCCACCGCCGACCACCATGCTCGGCGCGCTGTATCGCTACCTGCGCGAGACCGAGCCCAAGCGCTTCCAGCCGATGAACGCCAACTTCGGGCTGATGGAGCCGCTCGAGCACGCGCCGAAGGACAAATTCAAGAAGAAAGAGGCACTGGCAGCGCGGGCGCTTGAGAACATGGCGCGTTTCGTTGATGAGCTAGCCCCAAGTTCCCCCGCTCCCGAAGGAAGAGGGGGTCAGGGGGTAAGGACGGGCGTGAGGACATGAGCGAAATCGCGGAGTTCGTGACGTTCCTCGAGAAAGAGCGCAACGACTCTCCTCACACGGTCAAAGCGTACCAGCGCGATCTCGAGGCGTTTGCGGCGTTCTGCCAGGACTACTACGGCGGCCCCTGGACCTGGGCGGGCGTGGATCGTCTCGCCGTGCGCGGCTTTCTCGCCGCCGAGCAGCAGCGCGGGCTGAGCAAGCGGTCGGTGGCGCGCGCGCTGTCGGCGCTGCGCACGTTTTATCGCTTCCTCAACGCCACGCGCGGGCTCGAAGTGAATCCTGCGCGCGCGACGCGCACGCCGAAGCTCGACCGCACGCTGCCGGCATATCTCGATCGCCAGGAGACGGACGCGCTCTTCAAAACGGCGGAGGAGCGCGCCGGCGCGGGCGGGCTGCGCGAGGCGCGCGACCTCGCGATGCTCGAGCTGTTCTATTCGACGGGCATGCGATTGTCCGAGCTCGCCGGCCTGAACGACGCCGACGTCGATCTCGTGTCCGATCAGGTAAAGGTGCGCGGCAAGGGGAAGAAGGAGCGCATTTTGCCGGTCGGCTCGCGCGCCACGGCCGCACTGCGTCGCTATCTCGAGCGCCGCGGAGATGGAACCCGCGCGGTGTTCGTCAATCAGCGCGGCAAGCGCTTAAGCCCCCGCGCCATCCAGCTCGCGATGAAGCGCCTGTTCGAAACGTTGGCCCGGGGAACCGATCTGCACGTCCACACGTTGCGGCATTCGTTCGCCACCCATCTGCTGGACGCCGGCGCCGACCTCCGTTCCGTACAGGAATTACTCGGCCACGCTTCGCTGGGGACCACGCAGGTGTATACTCATACGTCGGTCGAGAGACTGAAAAAGGTCTATCACCAGGCGCATCCCAGGGCGTAGTCCTCACCCCCTGGCCCCCTCTCCTGCGGAGAGGGGGAACGAAAGGAAAGCTGTGGAGCAGCAGCGCATTCATAGCACGACAATTCTTTGTGTGCGCCGAGATGGCAAAGTGGCCATCGGCGGCGACGGACAAGTCACGGTCGGCGAGACCGTGATGAAGGCCAACGCCAACAAGGTGCGGACGCTGAAGGGCGGGAAGATCCTCGCAGGCTTCGCCGGCGCGGCCGCCGATGCGTTCACGCTGTTCGACAAGTTCGAGGAGAAGCTGGAGCGCTATCCGACGAATCTGCCGCGCGCCGCGGTGGAGCTCGCCAAGGACTGGCGCTCCGACCGCGTGCTGCGCCGCCTCGAGGCGCTGCTCGTCGTCGCCGACAGGGAGCACGGCTTCGTGATCAGTGGCTCCGGCGAATTGATCGAGCCGGACGACGGCATTCTCGCGATCGGCTCGGGCGGGACCTACGCGCTGGCCGCGGCCCGCGCGCTCCTCAACGACACGAAGCTCGAACCCAAAGACATCGTCCGCAAAGGCCTGGAGATCGCCGCGGACATCTGCGTGTACACCAACACGAACATCACCGTACTAGAGCTATAAATGCCCAAGACACTGGAAGAAAAGCCTTCTCCGCCCGCCGCCGAAGAGACGCTGCCGTGGCTCGAGGAGCTGCCCCCCAAGAAGATCGTCGCGGAGCTGGACCGCTACATCGTGGGCCAGGACGCGGCGAAGAAGGCCGTGGCGATCGCGGTCCGGAACCGCTGGCGCCGCGCGCAGGCGCCCGAAGAGATCCGGGACGAGATCATGCCGAACAACATCATCATGATCGGTCCCACCGGCGTCGGCAAAACCGAAATCGCGCGCCGGCTCGCTCGGCTCGCGGGCGCGCCGTTCCTCAAGGTCGAGGCGTCGAAGTTCACCGAGGTCGGCTACGTCGGCCGCGATGTCGAATCGATGGTGCGCGAGCTGGTGGACGTTTCGATCAACATGGTCCGCACCGAGCGCGAGGACGACGTCTATCCGGCCGCCGAGCAGCGCGCCGAGGAGCGACTGCTCGATCTGCTATTGCCGCCGCTTCCGTCGCCGCCCTCCGCCGCCGCCTCAGCGGCCGCCCCCCCGGGCACCGACCAGCCGGGCCAGCGCCCGTTATTCGTGGTGTCCTCCAAGGGCGACGTCGAGTCCAAGCTCCCCGAGGCCGAGACCGAGGCCAACGAGCGGCGCCGGCGCACGCGCGAGAAGCTGCGGATCCAATTGAAAGAAGGGCAGCTCGAGGAGCGCGACGTCGAGATCGAGGTGCAGCAGCAGAGCTTCCCGATGCTCGAGATGATGCAGCCGCCGCAGGGGATGGAAGGCACGGAGATGAACTTCAGCGAGATGCTGCAGGATCTCATCCCCAAGAAGAAGAAGCGCCGCACGGTGCACCTGCACGAGGCCCGGCGGATCCTGATCGACGAAGAGCTGAAGAAGCTCGTGGATATGGACGACGTCGTGAACGAGGCGCTCGACCGCGTCGAGAACCACGGCGTCATCTTCATCGACGAGATCGACAAGATCACGGGCACGCGCGGCGAGCGCTCGGGCGGGCCGGACGTCTCGCGCGAGGGCGTGCAGCGCGATCTGCTGCCCATCGTCGAAGGCTCCACGGTGCAGACGCGTTACGGCTACGTGCGCACCGATCACATTTTGTTCATCGCGGCCGGCGCGTTTCACATCGCCAAGCCGAGCGACCTGATTCCCGAGCTGCAGGGCCGTTTCCCGATCCGCGTCGAGCTGAGCTCGCTCACGGAAGGAGACTTCGTGCGCATCATGACGGAGCCCGAGAACGCGCTGACCAAGCAGTACGCGGCGCTGTGCCAGTCCGACGGTGCGACGCTCGAGTTCACGCCGGACGGCGTGAAGGAAATCGCGCGCATCGCGGCCAAGGTGAACGAGCGCATGGAGAACATCGGCGCGCGCCGCCTGCACACCGTGATGACGACGCTGCTCGAGGACGTGATGTTCGAGCTGCCCGACTATCCCCAGAAGCACATCGTGTTCGACGGCCCTGCGGTGCGCGAGCGCCTGATGCGGATCGTCGAGGACGAGGACCTGCGGAAGTACATCTTGTGAGATTGGCGGCTGCTCTCGCGGCCGGCGCGCTCGTCCTCGCCTGCGGCGATTCCTTCTCGCCGTCGGTCGATAACATGGCCGGCGACTACCACGTCACGTCGTTCACCACCACCGACACGCTCGGCACCACGGTGAATTGGGTCGCGATCGGCGCGACGCTCACGCTCTCGCTCACGACCAACGATTCGGTCACGGGCCACATCTTCGTCCCCGGCGGCGGGCCGGGCGGGGCCGACCTCGACGCCGACATGGCCGGCACCTGGCACTTGGTCGGCGACATCGTCACGTTCAACCAGGCCGCCGACACGTTCGTCCGGAACGTCGCCTTCATCGCCAGCAAGAACCGCCTGTCGGGCGATCAGTCCTTCAGCAGCACGCGGATCAGAATCACCCTCACGAAGTAGTCAGCCCCAGCCTTGTCCTTCCCCGCCGCCCCAGGTAAAATCCGTCACACTTGACTGTCATTTTGACCGTTCGTCCCCCCTCTCCCGAAGGGCGAGGGGGCCAGGGGGGGTGAGGACTTGAAGCGCGACTTCCTGCAAATCACCGATTTCAGCCGCAAAGAGGTCGAATCCCTCTTCGACCTCGCCAAACGCATGAAATCTCGGGGCTACCGCGAGACCCCCCTCGCCGGGAAGACCCTGGCCATGATCTTCGCCAAGTCGTCCACCCGCACCCGCGTCTCCTTCGAGGTCGGCGCCTACCAGCTCGGCGGCCAGGCCCTGTTCCTCTCCTCCAAGGACATCCAGATCGGCCGCGGCGAGCCCATCCCCGATACCGCCCGCGTGCTGTCCCGCTACGTGGACGGGATCATGATCCGCACGTACAGCCACGCCGAGGTCGAGGAGCTGGCCCGCTTCGCCACGATCCCGGTCGTCAACGGCCTCACCGACTTGACCCACCCCTGCCAGGTCCTCGCCGACCTCTTCACCGTCAAAGAGCACTTGGGCGGTTGGGACGGGAAGCGCATCGCCTGGGTCGGCGACGGCAACAACATGGCCAACGCCTGGCTCGAGGCCGCCACCGTGCTCGGCTTCGAGCTGCGGCTCGCGTGTCCCGAAGGCTTCGAGCCCAACATGGCCAAGTACGAAGCCGCGAAGCAGCAGGGCTGCGTCATGGTCACCGAAGTGCCCGAGGAAGCGGTCGAAGGCGCGCACGTCATCAACACCGACGTCTGGGCGTCCATGGGCCAGGAAGGCGAAGCCGAAGCTCGGCGCAACGCCTTCAAGGGCTACACGGTGGATCCGGAGTTGATGAAGCTCGCCGACTCGAAGGCCATCTTCCTGCACTGCCTGCCCGCGCACCGCGGTGAGGAAGTGACTGCTGATGTGATCGACGGACCTCAGTCCCGCGTTTGGGATGAAGCCGAGAACCGCTTGCACGTTCAAAAGGCGCTCCTCGCAACGCTCATGGGTTCATGAAAAAGACGCCACTCTACGACGTCCACGTCGCGCTCGGCGCGAAAATGGTTCCGTTCGCCGGCTTCGAGATGCCGGTCAGCTATCCCACGGGCATCTCGAGCGAGCACCGCGCCGTGCGCGAAGACGTCGGCGTGTTCGACGTCTCCCACATGGGCGAGTTCGAGATCACGGGCTCCGACCGCAACGCCTTCGTGCAGCGCGTGACCTGCAACGACGTCGGCGCGCTGAAGCCCGGCCAGGCGCAGTACTCCGGCATCCTCACGAAGGACGGCACGTTCGTGGACGACTGCCTCGTCTATCGCTTCGAAGACAAGCTGATGCTGGTGGTCAACGCGTCGAACATTCAAAAGGACTGGGACCACATCGTCGCGCAGAAGGGCGGCGCCGACGTGCGGCTGCGCGACATCTCGGATGAGACCGCGCTGCTCGCCGTGCAGGGCCCGAAGGCCGAGGCGCTCGTCGGCCAGCTCACGAGCCTCGGCGTCGGGATGATTCCGTACTATCACTTCTCGCAAGGCAAAGTCGCCGGCGTGCAGTGCTTCGTCTCGCGCACCGGCTACACCGGCGAGGACGGCTTCGAGCTCTACTGCCGCGCGGCCGACGCCGAGAAGCTCTGGCACGCGTTGGTCGGCGCAGGGCGAGCGGAGCCCGTGGGCCTGGGCGCGCGCGACACGCTGCGCCTGGAGGCCGGGCTGCCGCTCTACGGCAACGACATCGACGACACCACGACGCCGCTCGAGGCCGGTCTCAACTTCATCGTGAAGCTCGACAAGGGCGCGCCGTTCACCGGCATGGAAGTGCTCAAGCGCCAGAAGCTCGAGGGCACCAAGCGCCGGCTCGTCGGCTTCAAGGTCACCGAGCCCAAGGCTGTCGCGCGGCACGGCTATCCGGTGTTCCTCGACGGTCACCAGGTAGACGTCGTGCGCTCGGGCACGGTGACGCCGACGCTCAATGCCGCGATCGGGACGACGTATCTGCCGAAAGAGAATGCGAAGCCCGGCATGAAGATCGCAATTGATATTCGCGGGAAGCAGGTGGCTGCCGAGGTCGTCAAGCTGCCGTTCGTCCCGCACCACACAAAGCGTGCGCCGTAAGCCGTGCGCCGTGAGCCGGAATGCGACTCGGAATCCTGACCATATCTGACCTCGGCGCTGTCGGGCAGCGCGCTGACACCTCGGGTGACTCCATCCTCGACTGGGCGGTGGAGCGTGGCTACGAAGTGGTCGTCCGCAGCGTCGTCGCCGACGAGACCGACCGGATCGCGGGCAAGCTCGCGCGCTGGGCCGACTCGAACGAAGTGGACGTCGTGCTGACGACGGGCGGCACCGGCCTCACCGAGCGCGACGTCACGCCCGAAGCCACCGCCGCGATTCTCGAGCGCGAAGCCGCCGGAATCGCCGAAGCCATCCGCGCCGCGTCGGGGCCAGGATTTCCCAGAGCCTGGCTGTCACGCGGCAGAGCGGGGACGCGCGGGAAAACGCTGATCATCAACCTGCCGGGATCAACGAACGGCGTTAAAGAAGGCCTGGCGGTCTTGGCACAGTTCCTGGATCATGCCGTGGATCTAGTGACCGGCACGAACACGGCGCACGGCGTACGGCGCACGGCGCACGCCTCTACGCACGCCCATGGATAGGGTTCTCATCACCACCGACGATCTCGAGTCCGCGGTCCGGGTGAACGCCAACCTGGAAGCCGCCGGGCTCGACACGGCCATGGTTTCCTCGCTGGATGACGTCCGTCAGGCGGTACGCGGCAAGGAACCCGCGGCCATCATTCTGAGCGGTGGCCTGCATGAACCGACCGCGCAGCGCCTGCTCGCCGCCGCTCGCGAGCACGCCGTCTCGACCCTCGGCCTCGTCGAGGCGGCTGACGACGATCCCAGCCGGATCGGCCGCGAGCTCGGCCTCACGGCCTGGCTGGTAAAGCCCGTCGATCCGAGCGAAGTCACGGCGACGGTGCGGCGCCTGATCGACCGCCGCCGGCTGCAACAGAAGACCGGAATCCTCGGCGAATCGCCCGCGATCCAGGAAGTGCTGGTCAAGATCGAGCAGATGGCGCCCGTCACCTCGACAGTGCTGATCGAGGGCGAGTCGGGCACCGGGAAAGAGCTGGTCGCGCGCGCGATTCACGACCTCTCGCCGCGGCACGGCAAGGCGTTCATCGCCGTCAACTGCGCCGCGCTGCCCGAGACGCTGCTCGAGAGCGAGCTGTTCGGCCACGAGAAGGGCGCGTTCACGGGGGCGGCGGAGCGGCGGCTGGGGCGGTTCGAGCTGGCGAACGGCGGCACGATCTTTCTCGACGAAGTCGGCGAGATGCCCGCAGCCACGCAGGTCAAGCTGCTGCGCGTGCTCGAGGATCGCAGCTTCTTCCGCGTCGGCGGCACGCAGCCGATCCACGTGGACGTGCGCGTCATTGCGGCGACGAACAAGTCGCTCAAGGAGAGCGTCGCGCTGGGGCGCTTCCGCGACGATCTGTTCTACCGGCTCAACGTGCTCTCGATCTATCTGCCGCCGCTGCGCGAGCGCCGCAGCGACATCCCGCTGCTCGTGCGGACGTTCATCGCCGAGCTCGCCAAGACGCACGACCGGCAGTTCAAGGGCATCACGCCCGACGCGCTGCAGATTCTCGTCGATGCCGACTGGCCCGGCAATGTGCGCCAGCTGCGCAATCTCATCGAGTCGATGGTGGTGCTGGCGCCGCAGGGTGAGATTCGCGCCACCGACATCCCGCCGGACGTGCGTGAGCGCGTGCGGACCCTCCCGGTGCGGATTGTCACCGATGGGGGCAGGGAGCAAGGGACAGGGAGCAGGGAGCTGGAGTTCATCTTCAGGACGCTGGTCGAGCTCAAGATGCAGATGGAGGCGTTGCGGCGACGGATCGAAGAGCGGCCGTCGGAGCGCGTCGAGGTGATCGAAGTCGGACACCCGACACCCGACACCAGACACCGCCTGGAATCGCAGATCGATCCGCTGGACTCCGCGGCTCCCGACAAGCCCATCGTCTACAAGCCCGGCATGACGATGTCCGAGGTCGAGAAGGCCGCGATCGACGCGGCGCTGCGCGAGACGCGCGGCAATCGCCGCAAGGCTGCCGAGATCCTCGGGATCGGCGAGCGAACGCTCTATCGCAAGCTCAAGGAATTCGCGCTATCTTAGCGCGCGCCAAGGGAGATGAGGACGCGTGGAATTCCGGATCGACCCCGAGGCATGTGTCGCGTGCATGGCGTGCGTGCGCGTCTGCCCCTCCGATGCCGTCGCGGTAGAAGACAATAAGGTCTGGATCGTCGAGGAGGCCTGCACCCGCGCCGGCCTCTGCTACCCCGCGTGCCCCCACGAAGCCATCATCGCCGTCGGCGACTCCACCCGCGCCCTCGAGTACGCCCTCAGCCGCAAAGCCGTCCTCATCCTCTCCGTCGAATCCGCCGCCTGGTTCTATCCCGC
>DATJKA010000023.1:0-14915 GCA_035491815.1 Gemmatimonadales bacterium
AAGTTGCTCATCGTGAACTACGCCGAAATCGAGTCGATGTGGGCGGGCGAGACGCCCAAGAACGTGGCATCGCTCTTTCGCGCCGCCGTCGACCAGGATGCCGTGCTCCTGTTCGACGAGGCGGATGCGATCGCCGCGCGACGGTTCAGCCGCACGACTCACGGACTCGAGCGCGAGGCGAACACCACCGTGAATGTCCTGCTGCGCGAGCTCGAGGGGTTCAACGGCGTCGTCATCTTCGCGACGAACCTCGCGGCGAACTTCGATCCGGCTTTCGAGCGTCGCATTCGCACGCACGTCCTCTTCGAGATGCCGGGCGTCGACGAGCGCGAGCGCATCTGGCGCGTGCAGCTTCATCCCACGAAAACGCCGCTCGGCGACGACGTGAATTTCCGCGCCCTGGCCGAGCGGTTCGCGGTGAGCGGCGGCGACATCAAGAACGCCGTGCTCAAGGCGGCGACCGCCGCGGCAACAGAGCCCGGACCCGACGTCGGCAAGCGGATCCATCAGCGGCACTTCGAGCGCGCCATGGAGGATGTCGTCGCCGGCAAGTCGGTGATGCAGCAGTCGCTGTTCGAGCACAACGCGTTGTCCAGCGACGATCCCGCCGTACGCGCGATGCAGCTCGCGGAGGCGCGGTGGCGAACGACGGCCGTCGCCGCGCTCGTGGTCGCGGGCATTGCGTTGCTCGTTGCGGTTGGAGCGCTCGGCGCGGTGCTTGGGCGATGACTCGGAGCGCGCGCTCACGCTCGACGGCAAAGTACGGTGCGAGCAACGCCCGAGCTGGACCGCACAGCCGCGGCGCTGCTGCGTTGATCGTCACATGGACCGCGCGTCGTCCACCGCACGGGCGAAGAGATCCGAAACACCCAAGCGCTCGGCCCAGGTGACAAGCTGGTCTCGGTTCAGCCGCTCGCCACTGAGCCGAAGGATGGCGACGACGTCACGCCACTGCCGCTCCGAAACTTCACCGCCGCGGCGATACCACTCGAGCTTGCGCAAAATCGTATTCTCCGCGGTGTCGGCGAGTACGAATGACTGCTCCCCGGTGACGAGTCGTACCGGCACTGCATGCTTCAGCCTCACGAGCTCGAATGGGTCGCGACCCGCGACGAACACGTCGACCTTGACACCGCTCGCCAGGTGAATGGCATTGAAGGCACCGCCTGTCGCGACAGCATCAGATGCCGCGTCGGTGCTGACGTAGTATTCGTCGGCCATTGCGTCGACCAGTGCGCGGACTTGCGCAGGCTGCAGGTCCGCAACGACGTCGACATCATTCGTGGAGCGGGGTTCTCCATGGACGGAGCTGGCCAGCGAGCCGCCGACGACGTAACGAATGCCGAGGCGTTCCAGCAGGCTCACGAACGAAAGCGCTACCGCGATCGGGTCCGGCGCGCGATCAGGGGCCACTGCCGCTAGCCGACTCGGGATAGGCTCGCGCCACCAGGTCGTCGCCCAGTCGAAGGCGCGCCAGGCGAAGGAGCAGTTGTTGCTCGCTCTCGCCCGGGTGCCGCATCCGAAGGCCCTCGAGCGCCAGGCGGTTCGCCATGAGTGTGAGATCGCGCACGCGCTCCAGTTTCTGCGCCGGCGTCATGGCACGATACAACTCGTCCATGATCGCTTGCGCCGCCGGGCTGGTGTCGGTGAGCGGACGATCGACCATGACGGTGAATATGGCGACTCACCACGCCCGCCGCCCGTCGCCCGCCGCCCGCCGCCTCACTCCCGCAGCGCCACGCACGGATCCACGCGCGCCGCCCGTCGGGCGGGCACGAGCGCCGCCGCCATCGCCACCGCCGCCAGCACCACCGCCACGCCGCCAAAGGTCAGCGGATCGTTGGGCGCCACCTCATAGAGCATCGACCGCACGAACCGCGCGAGCCCGAACGCCGCCGCGAGCCCGATCACCACGCCCAACCCCACCATCGGAACGGTTTCGCGCGCGACGAGTCTGATCACGTCGGCGCGCTGAGCGCCGAGCGCCAGCCGGATCCCCAGCTCGTGCGTGCGTTGCGCAATCATGTATGAGAGAACGCCAAAAATCCCGACGGCGGCCAGAACCAGCGCCAGCGACGCGAACGCGCCGAGGAGGATCGCCAGCAGCCGGTCGCTCGCCATCGACCGCGACAGCGCTTCGGTCATCGTCGACACGCCGGCGAGCGCGATGCCGCGGTCCATGGCGTGCAGCTCGTTGCGCAGCAGCGGCAGCGCGTCGAGCGGCGCGCCGCGAGTGCGGATCGTCACGATCCCCTGGTGCCAGGCGTTGTTCTGCGCGTACGGCACCCAGACCAGCGCACGCGCCGTGTCGCTCGCCCCGTAGTACTTCACGTCGCGCACGATCCCCACGATCTCGCGATACACCTTTTCGTCGCGCGACGACATTGCGCGCTTGCCAATTGCGTCGCCCTTCGGGAACATCGCCTTGGCGAACGCTTCGTTCACGATCATGACCGGCGCGCTGGCCGTGTCGTCCCGCTCGGTGAAGTCGCGCCCGCGCACGATCGGCACGCCGAGCGCCGCAAAGTATCCCGGCGTCGTCACGTTCCAGTTGATCGACACTTCATTTGCCGGCGTCGGGTCTCGCCCCTCCGCCACCATCGAGCGGCCCAGATAGAATCCGCCGCCGCCCAGCGGGCTCGCGCTGGCGATGCCGGCCGCAACGACGCCCGGTGCCGCGGCCAGTCGATCGCGCAGCCCGTACATGAACGACACCACCTTGGATTGGCTTTGGTAGCGAACGCCCGGAATCGAGATCGATGCGGTGAGCACGTTGTGCGGATCGAATCCGGCGTTCACCTGCCGCAGCCGCGAGATGCTGCGAATCGCCAGGCCGGCGCCGACGAGCAACACCACCGACAGCGCCAGCTCTGCCACGACGAGGGCACGACGCGTCCGTACGCTGTGCCGTCCGGCGCTCGTCCGCGTGCCGCCATCGCCCAGTGCCAGGTGCGGGTCGCTGCGCGCGGCGTGAAGCGCGGGGACGAAGCCGAACACCAGCGCCACCACCGCCGAGACGCCGATCGCAAAGGCCAGCGCCGCGGTATTCAGTGTCGCCGTCTCGATGCGCGGCACGTTCGCGGGCGCCACACGCACGATGAGCATCACCATCCAGCGCGCCATCACGATCGCCAGCACGCCGCCCGCCGCGGCGAGCACCGCGCTCTCGATCAGCATTTGCCGAACGAGCCTGAACCGGCTCGCGCCGAGCGCCGTGCGCACCGCCAGCTCCCGCTGCCGCGCCGCCGCCCGTGCCAGTTGGAGATTCGCCACGTTCACACAGCCGATCAACAGCAGGAGCGCCACGGCGCCGAGCAGGATCCACAACGCGCGGGGCGTCGTGCTGCCGAGCGCCGATTGGAGCACGGGCGTCGGCACGGTGGTCACGTCCTTGCGAATTTGCGGATTCGCCGTCTCGGCCAGCCGCGCCAGCGTCGCCATTCGGGCGCGCGTGCTCTCGAGCGTGGCGCCCGGCGCGAGTCGCGCGATCGCCGAAAAGATGAAGTTGTCGCGCCGCTGGAGATCGGGATCCTGCTCCGTCGAAAAACGGAGCGGGACCCAGAGGTCGGCGTCAATCGGCCAGCGCACGTTGGTCGGCATCACGCCAACGATCGGCCGTTTGATCGCGTTGACTTCGACCGTCATGCCCACCACGTCGGGCCGCCCGCCGAATTGCCGGCGCCAGAGGCGGTCGGAGATCACGATCGCCCGCGGCGCGTCCACCGGAAAGTCGACCGCCTGGAGCGTCCGGCCCAGCGCCGGCTGTGCACCCAGCGCGCCAAAGAACTGCGGGCTCACCGCCGCCGCGCTCACGCGCACCGGATCGCTCGGACCGGTGAGGTCCATCTGCGCGTCCTGATACACCGCGACCTTGTCGAACAGGTGATTGTCGCGCCAATCCATGAAGTCGGCATAGGTAACCGACCACGTTTCGCCAGTAGTCGTCTTGCGTGATTCCGGCACCACCACGCGATCCCCTTCGGGGAACGGGAGCGGCGCGAGCAGCACCGAGTGCACCACGCTGAAGATCGCCGTCGTCGAGCTGATGCCGAGCGCCAGCGTCACGACCGCGGCCGCGCTGAACGAGACGCTCTTGCGCAGCGAGCGCACCGCGTACGCGAGCTCCTGGACGAGTACGGACATCCTGTCCTCCGTCGAAAGTGTTGGCGTCGCGGCAACAGGGTGCGCGGCATCCTGACCGCGCACCCGTTCGAGTGCGATCCCGATCACGAGGTCCACCAGCACGCGGCCCCACGCGCGTGCCCGCTTCATTCCGGCGCCGGCCTCGGCGAACCGCTCGGCGTAGAAGGCCGCCATCGCCTCGCCGTACCGTTCGCGAAACGGAGCCGGGTAGAGGCGCATCAGCGCGCGAACCACGAGCGGTGGCCGGCTGGTCACGCGCGGCCCGGCGTGATGATGTGCCGCGCCTCGGCGAGCCGCACCAGCTCGCGCAGCCGGAGCATCTCGGCAGCGAGCACGCGCCGGCCGAACGGCGTAAGCCGATAATAGATCCGCCGCTCGTCATCCGTCGCCCGTCGCCCGTTGCCCGTCGCCTCAACGAGCCCGTCGCCCTCGAGGCGACGGATGTGGCGGTAGAGGCTCCCTGCCTCCAGCTCGATGCGTCCGCGTGTGTGCTCGAGCACGTCCTGGCGAATACCGTAGCCGTGGCGCTCGCCCGCGGTGAGCATCGAGAGGATCAGCGTCTCGACTGCCTTGAGCGGGATCAGATCGTCGGGGTTTCTGGATGCGGGCATGTGGCGAATGGGCTATAGGCGAACGGCCTATAGTGCTTCGACACACGATTCGGCGGCATGGTTTGCTGGCTCGATGAGCCGTTCAGTCGAGCACAGCCGCGAAGTACTCGTCGAGATCGATCGTGAGCGGCTCGAGCTCCACGTGGTCGTGCCGGTCCGGCCGTAGGGTGCCGTCGCCCACCAACTCCCGGCTTAGCGTCCGCGCGCGCAGAAATCCTCCCCGCGCAGCGGGTTGCATTCGTCAAAGCGTACGAAGCAATAATTGCCGGGGCGCTGACGCTGGAGCATATTTTGGCTCCGTTTGCTGCTTGGGAGGGTCGAGATGCGTCGCTACCGGGCATACGCGGCACCGTCGGCTCAGCGCGCGCGGCGTTTCGACGCCGCGATTCTCGTGGTAACGCTCGCGCTGGCGCCCCCCCTGACCGCACAGGCACCGACAGTAGCTCCCGCTCAGCCCGTGGTTCGAGGCACCGTAGTTTCGCGCGAAACAAGGCTGCCGGTTGCCGGAGTTTCCGTTCAAGTGGGTGGTACAAATGTGGTCGCGTTCACGCGTGACGATGGCAGGTACGCCATCAGCCGTATCGCGCCCGGAACGTATACGCTCACGTTCCGCCGCATCGGGTTCGAGCCGGCAACGAGCACGGTCGCAGTGGCGACGGGCGCGCTCCTGACTGTCAACGCTGAATTGGCGCCGGTGGCGCTTCGGCTCAGCGACGTGGTTGTCCGAACGGCGTCGCGCGTTCCCGAGCGCATCGTCCAGGCGCCGGCCGCGATCACTGTCATTCCATCGTATGAGGCCGCGGCAGCCGCGCCCACGAATCAGGTGGCCACTGTCCTGCGTCAGGCGCCGGGATTCGACGTAGTTCAGAACGGGATGAACGACTTCAACATCAACGCGCGCGGCTTCAACTCGGCGCTCAATCGCCGCGTGCTCGTGCTCCAGGATGGACGCGACTTGTCGTTCGCGTTTTTGGGTGCGCAGGAGTGGCCGGCAATAGCCGGCTCGCTCGATGAGCTTGGGAAGATCGAGGTAGTGCGCGGCCCCGGCTCCGCGCTCTACGGCCCGAACGCCTTCAATGGCATCGTGAACATCACAACTCCGGCCGCGCGCGACGCAATTGGCTCAAAACTGAACGTCACGACGGGAGAGCTTCAAACTTTCCGCGCGGACATGCGGCACGCTGAATCGTTCGCAGGAGGGCGGTTCGCGTTCAAGGTGACCGGCGGCATCAACAAGAGCGATACCTACGCCCGCTCACGGACACGGTTCGATAGCACCGATATCGTGCGAGAGTATTCCGCCGCGACCAGCACACCGATCGCGAAGCAGCGCGGCGAAGCCATGGCACTGCGCGGGCAAACAATCGATCGGTTGACGGGAATCGCCCTCGGCGATCGGGATCCGCTTCGCTCGATCTACGGCGTGGGCCGGCTCGACTACTATAGTCCCAAGGGGGGCGTGGCAACGGTCGAGAGCGGCCTTTCGCAGACGGAGAACGAGCTGTTCGTTACGACCATCGGGCGCGTGCAGGTCTACCGTGCGTTGCGCCCGTACGCCCGGATGAACTGGGGAACCGACGACTATTACATCACGGGCTACTTCAGCGGACGACGCACCCCGGACGCGCAGCGGGCGCTCGCATCGGGGGCGCCGCTCCTCGAGTTCTCGGAAACCTATCACCTGGAGGGCCAGACCAACCGCCGCTTCGACGAAGACCGCGGTCGGTTGATCGCGGGCGCATCGGCGCGGGCGCAGCACGTGGATACGCGGTCCACGCTCATTGCGCCAGAGGACGACGACCGCGTCGATCGGCTGTACTCGGCGTTCGTGCAGATCGAGTATGGCAGGTCGACCAAGCTCAAGACGGTTGTGGGCGCTCGAGTGGACGACGGGAATCTGTACCACACACAAATCTCGCCCAAGGTCGCGCTGGTTTTTGCGCCGACGGAGATGCATTCGTTCAGGGCGACGATCAATCGTGCGTTTCAACCGCCCAACCCCGCGGAGCGTTTCCTCCACGTACCGGCAGGCGCGCCGACGGCAGGCCCGCAAAGCTTCGAGAAAGGAATGGAGAGCTACTTTGCCGCAATCCGCAGCAGCCTGACGGCTGCCGGGTATGGCGGCCAGGTTGCGGCGCTGAATCTGCCGGTCGATTTGCCGTACAATTTTGCCGCGGTCACGCCCGTGTTTGCGCTCGGCAACAAGGGCCTTCGACCGCAGACGATCGTCGGATACGAGCTTGGCTACCGAGGCGAGCTTCCGCGCAAGTGGGCGGGCTACTTTACGGCCGACGTGTATCTGAACGAAAAGCGCGATTTCGTGACGGCGCTGTTGGGTGGCGCGAACCCGAATTATCCGCCGCTCTTGACCGCCAATGGAATCAGCCTGTTGCACAATCTCGACGACATCACGGCCCTCGTGGGCAGTACGTCGCTTTCGGCGAGCACGAAAGCCGCCCTGCTGGCGAGCCAGCCTGCGCTGCGCGGCGGATACACCAGCCTCGCGAGCCTCGCCACCCGGCTCTCCGATGGCACGCCGGCCCTCGTTCTGTCATATGCAAACGCCGGACGCGTGGAGGAACGTGGCGTGGAGCTCGCAAGCGGCTTTCAGGTGGGCCGCGGTCTTCGAGCCGATCTGACCTACACCCATTTCGAGTTTCAGATCAAGCGTGCCACGCTCACGGGAGACCGGCTCGTTCCCAACACCCCGAAAAACAAAGGGAGCCTGATGGTCACCTACAGCGGCGTTACGCGGCTCGATGCAGGAGCAAGCGTGAGATTTGTTCAGTCGTATCCGTGGCTCGCGGGCGTGTTCGACGGCGTGGTGCCTGCCGCACAAATTGTGAACGCGAACGCCGGGTATCGGATCACCGCCAATCTCAAAGCATTGGTGGTATGCACGAATCTGCTGGACCAGCAGCGATTCGAGCTCTACGGAGGGTCAGTGAACGGTCGCCGGTTGCTGGGAGGTCTGACCGCTGCGTTCTGATCACCCGTTTGGCGGCTGCCAGGTCGGTTGACGAACGAGTCCCACGCCTGGCATCGTTCATGAGGCATTTGGCAGGCCTGCACGTAAGGCCTGCAACTGCACGTAAGGCCTGCACATGATTGCAGGTCCTGCACGGCTTCTGGCCTCTCTCTCCCCTTCCGCCACATACGGGATGGACCTCCGCGAGCTACTCCAGGCTGCACTGGGCTCTGGCTATGTCCTCGAGCGAGAGCTCGCGGGCGGCGGCATGTCTCAGGTATTCGTCGCCGAAGAGAGGGCGCTCGGGCGCAAGGTTGCGGTGAAGGTCCTCCGTCCCGAGTTGTCCGCCGAGATCTCGACCGAGCGATTCAAGCGCGAGATCCTGCTCGCCGCGCGCCTGCAGCATCCGCACCTTCTACCCGTTCTGTCGGCGGGAGAGGCAGGCGGTATTCCATACTACACGATGCCGTTCGTGGCCGGGGAGTCGCTGGCCACAAAACTCGCGCGTGAAGGTCCGCTCCCGCCGTTCGAGGCCGCGCGGCTGCTGGCCGGCGTTGCGCGCGCCCTGGCGTACGCCCATCGCTCGGGTGTCGTGCACCGCGACATCAAGCCGGGGAACGTCCTCATCGCCGACGGCACGGCCGTGCTCACTGACCTCGGCGTGGCGAAAGCATTGGTCGAGGCGGCGGCCTCCGGCGCGTCCGTCGCCTCCGACTCGGGGCACACGTTGACCGCGTTCGGCGTCAGCGTTGGGACGCCGGCCTATATGTCGCCGGAGCAGGTCAGCGCCGATCCGACAATCGATCACCGCGCCGACATCTACAGTTTTGGCGTGCTCGCCTATGAGCTGCTGGCGGGTCGCTGTCCGTTCACCGGCTCGTCCTATCAGGCGTTGCTGGTCGCTCATCTGACCCAGCCGCCGCGCCCCTTGGACGAGGTGCGCCCCGATGTCCCTCCGGAGTTCGCGGCGCTCATCGCACGATGCCTGGCCAAGGACCCGGCCGACCGGCCGCAGACCGCTGACGAGATCGTGCCAATTCTGGAAGCCCTCGCGGTCGCGACGCCGCCGCCGGAGCGCGCGCCTGCGGCCGCGAAGCTCTCGCGTCGCGTGAGCCGCGAGGCGCGATCGGCAGCTGTCCGGCGTCCGCTTGTCGCGCGCGAGGCCGAGCTGGGCGAGCTGGCGGAAAGCTTCGCCATGGCGCGGCATCGCGGCGTGCTGCACGCCGTCATCGGCGAACCTGGAATTGGCAAGAGCGCCCTCATTGAGCATTTCATAAACCGGGTCCAGACCGATTACCCGGGCTGTCGCGTGGGGCGCGGGCGATGCTCCGAGCGGCTCGCCGCGGCGGAAGCGTACCTCCCGGTGCTGGAGGCGCTCGACAGCCTGCTCGCCGGACCCGATGGCTCGAACGTCGGGCGCGTGATGCGACGCGTGGCCCCCGCCTGGTATGCCGAGATCAATCCGGCCACGACGTCCGATCCGACCGGCAGTCGAACGCCGCCCGACCGGCGCGCCGGTTCGGCCGAGCAGATGAAGCGTCAGTTGGCGGCGCTCATGGCCGAGCTGACGACGGACGAGCCGCTCGTGCTCGTGCTGGAAGATGTACACTGGGGGGATGCGTCGACGGCGGACCTCATCGCGTATCTCGGTGATCGGTTCGACACGTTGCCGATGCTCCTCATCATCACGTACCGACCGTCGGAGTTGCTGCTGGCGCAGCATCCGCTGATCGAGGGGCTGCGCACGCTCAAGGCGCGGGGTTCTGTTCGAGAGACGCATCTGCAGCCGTTCAGCCGCCAAGGCCTGGCCGACTACGTCGGCGCGGCGTATCCGCGCCATCTCTTGCCCGACGAGCTCCTGGCGCTGGTGCACGCGCGCACGCAGGGTACGCCGCTGTTCGTGGTCGATCTGCTGCGGCACCTCGCCCATCGCAAGGTCATCGCGCAGCGAGACGACGTATGGCATCTGGAAGAATCGTTGGACGCTGTGGCGTCCGAGCTTCCCGAGTCCGTACGTAGCGTCATCCAACGTACGATCGATCGGTTGGACGAGGCGGACCGTCGGCTGCTCGTGACGGCCAGCGTGCAGGGCGCGGAGTTCGACTCGGCGGTCATCTCGCGCGCAATCCCGATGGATACGGAAGAGGCGGAAGAGCGCCTGGAGCATCTCGAGCGCGTCCACGGGATGGTCAGTCTCGTCGATGAACGGATTCTCGGGCGCCGGGTCCCGTCGCTGCGCTATTCGTTTACGCATATTCTCTATCAGAACACGCTGCACGCCACGCTGAGGGGTTCGCGCCGACTCACGCTCAGCGCGGCCGTTGCCGACGCCATCCAGGACGTTTACGGCGACGATCCATCGCAAGCGGCGCAGCTCGGCGCGCTGAACACGGCGGCGCGCCGCTTCGACAGAGCCGCCCAATCGTATCTGCTCGCCGCGCGGGCGGCGGCGCGGCTGTTTGCCAATCAAGAAGCGGTGCTGGTGGCGCGGCGCGGCCTCGAGGCCCTCGCATTCGTCCCCGAGAGCGACGAGCGTGCAGCCCTCGAGCTCCATCTGCAACTGGCCGTCGGCGTACCGCTGACGGAGCTGCTCGGCTATGCCGCGCCCGAGGTCGAGGCGGCATACTCGCGCGCGCGCGAGCTCACGGCGCGGCTGGCCAAGCCGGCGGCGCAAATCCCGGTGTTGCTGGGTCTGTACCGTTTCTATGCGGCCGCGGCGAAGCTGCAACAGGCGCGCGAAGTCGTCGAGCGCATGATGGACGTCGCGAACGCGAGCGGCGATTCGAATCACATCTTTTACGCCCACTCTGCCATGGGCGCACCGCTGCTGCATCTCGGCCTGTTCGAGGAAGCAGTAGAACATCTGGAGGCGGCGACGCACGCCTACGATCCCGACAAGCACGCCGACCGCGCGCTGTACAGCACGTTCGCGCCTGGCGGCTGGCTGGCGCTCGCGTACTGGCTGCTGGGTGAGCCGGAGAAAGCCCTCGAGGCGAATCGCGTCGCGCGCCAGATCGCCGAGCGGGAACGCAGCCCGTTCGCCATCGCGTATGTCGAAAGTCTCACGGCCTGGCTGCACCAGTATCGCGGCGACGCTGAAGCGGTGAAGCGCCACGCCGAAGCGGCCGTCGAGGTGGCGCGCGCGCATGACTTCCGGTTGTGGCTCGCCGTCGGCGCGATGTTTCGGGCGTGGGCGGTTGTCGCGCTCGGCGATCCGGAGCAGGGGCTCCCGCAGCTCAAGGGCACCATCGAGAAGTACCGGCGCACCGGCGCCGAGTTGAACCTTCCCCATTTTCTCGGAATCCTCGCCGACGCCTATCGCTGCGCGAAGGACGCGGGTGCGGGCCTCGACGTGATCGACGAGGCGCTTGCCATCGCGGCCAAGAATCAGGACCGCTGCTGGGAGCCGGAGTTGCTTCGTCTCAAGGGTGAGCTGCTGCTCGTTGCCCACGGCGCGACAGGCGCGTTCGTCACCGACGCGATGCGCGTCGACGCAAGGACGCACTTCGAGCGGGCAATCGAGCTGGCTGCGCAGCAGCGCAGTCGGTCGCTGCAGCTGCGCGCGGCGCTGAGCCTCGCGCGGATCCTCGCCGCGGGCGGCGATCGCGACGACGGGCGCCGCGTTGTCGCCGACGCCCTGGGGTCGTTACCCGCCGGCCTCCGCACGCCCGACGTGGACGAGGCGCGCCTGTTGATCGAGGCGCCGGTCTAGAAACGGCTTCGTTGGAGCGTCTTCGGCACCAGCTATCGCAGCCCGATCTCCGAGGACGACCTGCCCGATGCGAGCTGAAACGCGACGCGATAGCTCTCCAGAGAGCCGTCGCGCTGCAACTGGCGCGCGCAGCCCCACAGATACAACCGGAAGATGCGATACGCGCGCTCACCGACCAGCGGCACTACGCGGTCGCGTGCGGCCTCGAGGTTCCGCGCCCACGCCTGGAGCGTGAGGTAGTAGCTATGACGGTCATTGTGCAGGGCGATCGGCTCGAATCCATTGGCCACAGCGCCCTTGAACAGCCCGGGAAGGTAGACGGGCCGATGATTGCCCTTGAAGACGTACCGCGCGACGAACTCGCCAATCGGCTTCTCGTCCTTCTGGGCGGCAAAATCCATGTACACGCGGCCGCCGGGTCGGAGCAGTCGCGCGAATCGAGCGAACAGCCTTGGGTAATCGGGCAGGTGTTCCATGACACCCAAGAGCACGATTGCATCGTAGCGTTCCGCTGCCTCGTAGGCAAAGATGCTCTCGCGGATGACTTTCATTTGACACGGCATGCCGTGCGTCCCGGACCAATGGTCGAGATAGGCGTACTGCTCGCGCGAGACCGTCAGCATCGTGCTGCTGACGCCGCGCGGTCCGGCAAACCGTTCGAACGATCCCCAGCCGCCGCCCACGTCCAGCACGTGCATGCCCGACTCCATCCGGCACACGCCGGTGATGTATTCGAGCTTGTTTCTCACCGCTTGCTCGAGCGACTCGTGCTCCGACGTATAGAGCGCCTGGGAGTACATGTGGAATTCTGTATCCAGGAACGCAAAATAGAAATCAGTGCCAAGATCGTAGTGCTTGCCGGTCCCCGCGAGATCGGCGCGCCGTTGCCCGATGATCAGCGGCACGAGGTGCCGCGCGGCGAGCTGCAGGGGATGCCGATCCGTGAGGACCGGCCGGAGATCCAGACAGCAAAGGAACTCGCCTTCGATGTCGATATCGCCGTCGAGATAGGCCTCGCCCAGCTGCAGTTCGTCCAGGCTCGCGAATGCACGTCGCCCCGACGGGTTCCGTACGACGACGCGGAACTGCGCGCCGCCACCCGGCGGAGTGCGACCGCCGGCAAAACGGTGCACCGTGCCGTCCTCCATCTGTACCTCGAACGGCAGCACGTCGGTGTCGGCGAGGCGGCGCTGAAGGCGCGAGAACTTCTGCGGCACCGCAGGCAATCTCGCCGCCGCTTCGCGCGATGGCGTCCGATCCATGAGAGTCGTCACGGTTGTCTCGGTTCGGTGGAACTGCTGGACAACGACCGCACAGCAACGGACAGAAGGTGACTGCGATCGACTACTCCGTCGACAGTGGAGCGGGGCAGTCCCTGGCGGCCGGCGCAGCGTCGCACGATCAGTGCTTCGTCGCCAATACTCGGGCCCGCACCTCGACGAAGGCTCCGAAAGGATGCCTAACCTGCACGCGGCCGCCCCAATGTCAACAACGGATGAGCGGACAAAAGCGTACGTGAACGCCAGTACGCGAGCCTAACGCTCCCCCGGATTGGACCGTATCGTTACATGCCTACCGCAGCCCATCCGATCCGCGCCACTTCGGTTCAAATCTCGCCACTGCCGGGTCCACAGCCTGGCCGCCGATTCATGACCAGCCACTCGTCCCTCACCCAGCGCCGCCTCGGCACCATCGTCCTGGCCGCCGCCGTCCTCGCCCTCGCCGCCGGCTCCCTCCACGCCCAAGCCTCCGTCAACGAGACCCGCGACCCCAACCAGCGCCAGGACCCCGAGTTCGCCTCCTTCTATAAGGAATGGACCCACCACGGCAGCCCCCTGGTGGATCACTTGCCAGTCGTGGCAGGCGTCCCGACCCCCAAGCAGTACCTCGGCTACTACATCGGCGCGCCCAAGAAGCTCACCTACTACGACAAGATCCTCGGCTACTACCGCGCCCTCGCCAAAGCGTCGCCGCGCGTCAAGGTGGAGCACATTGGTACATCCGACGAAGGCCGCGAGCTCGTGGTGGTGTGGGTGTCGTCGGACGAGAACATCAAAAACCTCGCGCATAACCGCGCCAATCTCGCCAAGCTCGCCGACCCGCGTGGGCTCTCCGACGCGCAGGTGCGCGAGCTCATCGCCACCACCAAGCCGAACTACCACTTCTACGGCTGCCTGCACTCGGGCGAGACCGGACCGTGCGAGATGCTGATGGAGCTCGTCTATCGATTGGCTACCGAGACGTCGCCACTGATCACCGGAATCCGTAACAACGTGATCGTCTCACTGAGCCCCGCCGCCGAGCCGGATGGACGGGATCGGAACGTCGACTGGTTCTATCATGGGCTCGACATGAAGGCGTTGTATGGCGCGGATACTGGGGCGACGGACGATGGGCGGCGGGCGGCGGGCGACAGTGCCGCGACGGGCGGCGCGCGGCGGGCGGCGGGCGACAGTGCTGCGGCCGGTGTCCAGGGTGTACAAGGCGGTCGTGGAGGCCGAGGCGGTCGGGGCGGACGCGGTGGACGCGCTGGTGGCGCCGATTCCGTCGCCGGTCGCCCGTCCCCCGTCGCCGATTCGGTCGCCCGTCGCCCATCGCCCGCCGCCCCCACGGCCGCCCCAGGCGGCCGTGGGAACAGCGTCGAAGGCGGCCTCCCCTACTGGGGCAAGTACGTCTTCCACGACAACAACCGCGACATCAACCTCTCGCAGATGGAGATGCGCGCGATCATCGATTGGTACTACACCGCGCATCCGCCCATCATCCACGACCTGCACGAAGCGCAGCCGCTCCTCTACACCTACAGCGGCGGCCCGCCGCAGAATCCCAACCTCGATCCCATCCTGTTCACGGAGATGCCCTTCTTCGCGAACTACGAGCTCGAGCAGATGACCAAGTACGGCATGCCCGGCGTGTACACCCACGCCTTCATGGATGGCTGGTCGCCCGGCTACCTGGGTTCAGTAGCCTATAATCACAACGGCATGATGAAGATGTACGAGACCCAGTCGGGTCGAGACATCCCGGCCGACTCGATGGCCGATAGCCTGTGGAACAGGGTGGGCGGCGGGCGAGGGGCGACGGGCGGCGGTGGGTTTGGGCGAGGGGCCGTGGTTCCAACCGGGAAGGGAGGAACGCTGGAGCGGGAGTGGTATCGCGGCATCGCACTCCCGCCGGGTGCCGTCAGCCTTTTCACGCGGCGCGACAACACCAATTACATGGAAACCGGCGTGCTCTCGGGCCTCCAGCTCACGTCGATGTTTCCGCAGATGGTATTGGAGAACTTCTATCTCAAGACCAGGCACTCGATCGAGGCCGGCGTCGACAACGCGCCGCACGCCTACGTGATTGCTGCGGGCCCCGAGCGGACCAAGCCCGCGACGCTGGTCAACATCCTCCGCGCCCAGGGCATCGAGGTCGGCACGCTCACCAAGCAAACGATCGCGGGCAAGGACACGTTCCCCGTCGGCTCGTACCTCAT
>DATJKA010000024.1:0-18879 GCA_035491815.1 Gemmatimonadales bacterium
GCGCATTACCTCGAGGCGCTCGACTGGCAGCGCGACGTGATCCGGCTGCACACGGTGTTCGGCGGCAAGAACCCGCATCCCAACTTCCTGGTCGGCGGCATGGCGTCGGCGATCAACCTCGACGACACCGCCACGATCAACGCCGAACGGCTGACCAACATCCACGCCATGATCACGCGGGCGCAGCGGTTCGTGGAACAGGTGTATTGGCCCGACCTCATGGCCGTCGCCTCCTTCTATAAGGAATGGGCGGCGATCGGCGGCGGCACGGGCAATTACCTGGCGGTCGGCGAGTTTCCGGAGAACGACGTCCGCGACATCGGCTCGCTGTACCTGCCGCGCGGCATCATCATGGGCAAGGACCTGGCCCACGTCCGGCCGTACGACCAGGAGCTGGTCAAGGAGTACATCAACAGCTCGTGGTACGAATACACGGACGGTGACGCCGCGGGGCTGCATCCGTGGCAGGGCGAGACGAAGGCGAAGTACGACGGCCCGCCGACGCCGTGGACCTACCTGCAGGGCAACAAGAAGTACAGCTGGATGAAAGCGCCGCGCTATGACGGCAAGCCGATGGAAGTCGGCCCGCTCGCGCGCGCGCTCGTGGCATTCGCGTCCGGACATGAGGACATGCGCGCCATCGTGAAGGAAGCGCTCGACCGGCTGCAGGTCGGTCCCGCCGCGCTGTTCTCGACGCTCGGCCGCGTGGCCGCGCGCGGCGCGGAGACGGTGCTGCTGTCGCGCCGGCTGTCGCACTGGTATGACGCGCTGGTGGCCCGCATCAAGGGCGGTGACGTGCGCACCCACGACGGGACGAAGTGGGAACCGGAGACCTGGCCCGCCAAGGCGCAGGGCTACGGCTATCTCGACGCGCCGCGCGGCGCGCTCGGGCACTGGGTGCAAATCGAAAACGGCAAGATCGCGCGCTATCAGTGCGTGGTGCCGAGCACGTGGAACTGCTCGCCGCGTGACGCGCAGGGCGTGCCCGGCCCGTACGAGGCGGCGCTGATGGACCATCATCCGCTCGCCAACCCGGAGCAGCCGCTCGAGATCCTGCGCACGATCCACTCGTTCGACCCCTGCATGGCCTGCGGCGTCCACGTCCTCGACGCCACTGGCAGAGAAGTCGTCCAGGTGAAGGTCCAATGACGGCCCCGGCGGCGCGGCGCGGCGTGTCGCTGGCGCACAAAGTCCCGCCGCCCAGCGGCAACTATCGCTGGGTGTACCTGTGGGAGTGGCCGATCCGCGCGATGCACTGGGCCGCCGCGCTGTCGATCGTCCTGCTGGTCGCCACCGGGTTCTACATCGGTCGGCCCTACTTCATCACACACGGCGAAGCGAGCGCGCATTTTCTGATGGGCTGGATGCGGTTCTTGCACTTCGCCGCTGCCGGCGTGTTCGTGGCGACTGCGATCGTCCGGGCGTACTGGCTCTTCGCGGGAAACCAGTTCGAGCGCTGGAAAGCGCTCTTCCCCGTCCGCAAGCAGGATTGGGTCAACGCGCTGAAGCAGGTGAAGTTCTATCTGATGATCCAGCCCGAGAAGGCGCCGCACTATCTCGGGCACAATCCGCTGCAGCAGTTCAGCTACACGGGGATGTACGCCGTCGCCCTGGCGCAGGTCCTGACGGGCTTCGCGATGTACGGGCAATCGCGGCCGGGCGGCTTCTTCTACACGCTGTTCGGCTGGATCAGCCCGCTGCTCGGCGGCATCCAGGTCCTGCACTTCGTGCACCACGTCCTCACCTGGGTGTTCCTGATCTTCGTCCCCATCCACATCTATCTCGCGCTGCGCGCCGATCTGCTCGAACGGACGGGGACCATCTCCTCGATCGTCTCCGGCGGCCGGTTCGTGCGCTCGGACGTCAAGTATGTCGACGAATAAGCACGTCGTGGTGATCGGCCTCGGCAATCCGCTGATGGGGGACGATGGACTGGGTCTCGTCGTGCTCGACGAGCTCCGCACGGGCTACGCGATGCCGCCCGAAGTCGAGCTCGTGGACGGCGGCACCTGGGGCATGAACCTGTTGCCCGTCATCGAAGACGCCGACGAGCTGATTCTCATCGACGCGATCGACGTCGGCGCGGCGCCCGGAACGCCGGTCAAGCTCGAGCGTTACGCCCTGCCCCGTTATCTCGCCACGAAGATTTCGCCGCACCAGGTCGACTTGCGCGACGTGCTCGCACTCGCCGAGCTGCGCGGCACGTTGCCGCCCAACACCGTCGCCTTCGGCCTGCAGCCGGACAGCATCGAGCTGCGCAATTCGCTGAGCGACCGCCTGCGCTGTGGCGTGGACACGCTGGCGGCAACCGTCGTGCAGGAGCTGGAGCGACGCGGCTATCCGGCCCAAGGGTTCCTCACGGTGCCCGCCCATGCATGAGATGAGCGTGGCGCTCGAGGTGTGCCGCATGGCCGGGGAGCGGCTCGGGAGCGCGGCGGATCAGCTCGTCGCGTTGGGCGTGACCGTGGGCGACGACGCGGGAGTCGAGCCCGAGAACTTGGCGTTCTGCCTCGAAGCGTTGCTCGCCGAGCCGCCGTTCCGCGGCGCCACGCCGCGGATTCTGCGCGAGCCGGGCGACGCGCTGCACCTCAGTTACTTGGAGGTCGGAGATCATGGCCGTTAGACGGATCGACGCGCGTGAGCGCGTGATGGCGAAGAACGACGAGATCGCCGCGCGGGTGCGCGCGCGACTCGCCGCCGCCGGCGTCCCGGCGTTCAACCTCGTATCGTCGCCGGGCTCGGGCAAGACGCTGCTGCTCGAGCGCACGCTCGCCGAGATCGGCGCGGAGATGCGGATCGCCATCGTCACCGGCGACGTGCAAACGCAGAACGACGCCGACCGGCTAGCCCGTCACACCGACAAGCTGGTGCAGGCGGTCGTGACGAACGGCGCCTGCCATCTCGATGCCCGTCAGGTCGATACCGCGCTCGACGCGATCGACCTCGAGGAAACCGATCTGCTGTTCATCGAAAACGTCGGCAACCTCGTCTGTCCGGCGGGCTGGGACCTCGGTGAAGCGGCGAAGATCGCGCTGTTTTCAGTGACCGAAGGCGAAGACAAGCCGTCGAAGTATCCGAACATGTTCCGCGCCTCGCGCTGGGTGGTGTTCACCAAGCTCGACCTGCTGCCGCACGTGCCGTTCAGCCTCGAGCGCGCCGTCGATCTCGCCCGCGCCGTCAATCCCGATCTGGGATTCCTCATGACGTCGTCCGTCGCCCCGCACGGCCTCGGCGAGTGGTTCGGGTTCTGCCGGTCGCAGGCGCGCCACGGGGCGTACGTGTGACCATCGTCGCAACGCGGCACCCTCTGCGCGAAGGCGCCCGGCTGTCGGTCCGCGGCGTGGTCCAGGGCGTCGGGTTCCGCCCGTTCGTGCACCGGCTCGCCAACCGCTATCACCTCGCGGGATGGGTGCGCAACGCGTCGGGCGACGTGCAGATCCACGTGGAAGGCCGGCCGGTCGATCTCGCGAAGTTCTTGCAGCATCTGTCGACCGACGCGCCGCCGCTCGCGCGCATCGACGAGCTGCACTCCGAGGCCTGCGCGCCCGCGAATCTCACCGCATTCACGATCCTCGAGAGCCGCAGCGACGGCGGTCGCCAGCCGGTCTCCCCAGACGTCGCGCTGTGCGCCGCGTGCGAGCGCGAGCTGTTCGACGGGAGCAATCGTCGTCACCGGTTCCCGTTCATCACGTGCACAGATTGCGGGCCTCGCTTCACGGTCATCGAGTCGATGCCGTACGACCGCGAGCGCACGAGCATGCGGGCGTTCACGCAATGCGATGCCTGCCAGCGCGAATACCGCACGCCCGGGGATCGCCGCTACCACTCCGAGACGAATAGCTGCCCCGTGTGCGGCCCGAAGCTCTGGCTCGAGCCTGCGACGAATCGCCCGCCGCTCGAAGCCACGGCTCAGCTCTTGCTCGAGGGCAAGATCGTCGCCATCCGCGGCCTCGGCGGCTTCCATCTCGCCGTCGACGCCACGAACGATCGAGCGGTCGCCCGACTGCGCGCGCGCAAGGAGCGCGAAGCGAAGCCCTTCGCTGTCATGGTGCGGACGCTCGCCGAGGCGCAAGCGCTGGGAACCGTCGGAGACGTCGAGGCGGCGCTCCTCAGCTCGCGTGAGCGTCCGATCGTGTTGCTGCGCAAGCGGCCGGGCAGCGTGTTGGCGGATTGGGTGGCGCCGGCGCTCGACACCGTGGGCGTCATGCTCGCCTACACCCCCGTGCAGCATCTCCTACTCGACCTCGTGCGCCGGCCGCTCGTCATGACGAGCGGCAATCGCAGCGACGAGCCGATCGCCATCGGCAATGACGACGCCAAGGCGCAGCTTGCGATGATCGCGGATTCGTTCCTGCTGCATGACCGCGAGATCGTGGCGCGCTACGACGACTCGGTGGTGCGGGTCGCCGGCGCGGCCCCGATTTTCCTGCGGCGGGCGCGGGGTTACGCCCCGTTGCCGCTCCGCCTCCCGATCGCGAGCCCCAAGCCGCTGATCGCCGTCGGTCCACATCTCAAGAACACGTTCACGCTCGTTCACGGCACCGAGGCCTACATCAGCCAGCATGTCGGCGATCTCGAGAATCTCGAGACGCTCGAGGCGTGGCAGACGGCGTTCGCTGCCTATCGCACACTTTTCCGTCTCGAGCCCGAGGTGGCGGTGCGGGATCTGCACCCCGGCTACATGTCAACCCGCATAGCGGGCGACCTTGGGCTCGAGCGGATCATCCCCGTCCAACATCATCACGCGCACGTCGCCGCGGTCCTGGCCGAGCACGGCATTCGCCAGCGGGTGATCGGGATTTCGTTTGACGGCACGGGCTACGGCGACGACGGCAACGTCTGGGGTGCCGAATTCTTCGAAGCCGATCTCGCGTCGTATCGGCGTGTCGGCCAATTGCGCTACGCGCGCATGCCGGGCGGCGATCTCGCGGCCCGTGAGCCCTGGCGCGCGGCGCTCGGCTATCTCGCGCTGGATCCCGACGCTGCACACGCCTTCGGCGCGATGCTCGACGCCGTGCATTACAACGTCCGCAACGTCGCGGTGCAGCAGATGGCCCGCCGCCTCAACGCGCCGCTCGCCTCCTCGATGGGCCGGCTGTTCGATGCGGCCGGCGCGGTGCTCGGCGTCTCGCTCGCCAATCAGTTCGAAGGCCAGACGGCGATGCAGCTCGAGTCGCTCGCAGGATCGCGCCGCGCCCAGCCGCTGCCGTTCCCGATGATCCGGACATGTGATTCGTGGATGCTCGATCCGCTGCCGTTGTTGATCGCGCTGGGCGAGCTGCGCAACGGCGGCGCGGACGTGGCCGATCTTGCGGCGCGGTTCCACGAGAGCGTCGCTGCCGGCGCCGATCAACTTGCGGCGCAGCTGGCGGCCGGAGCCGGCCTCACCACGATCGTGTTGTCGGGCGGTTGCTTCCAGAATGCCCGCCTCGCCGTCTCGCTCAAAGCCCGCTTGGAAGCGCGCGGGCTCCGGGTCCTGATTCCACGTCAGCTCAGTCCGAACGACGGCGCCGTCAGCTTCGGCCAAGCCGCCGTCGCCGCCGCCAGGCTCAGCCGGGAGATCACGCCATGAAAGCACCACCTTCACTTCGCCGCGAGCACGAGGAGCTGCACGCCGATCTCGCCCGCGCCGGTCAGATGCCCGGCCTGCTGGGCGAGACCGCGCGGGAAGTCGCGCGCATCATGCATCCGCACTTTTTGCGCGAGGACGAGTACGCCATTCCCCCGCTCAGCCTGCTGCCGCGCCTGGCGCGCGGTCAGGTCACGCCGGATATGGCCGAGGTGCTGCCGCTGGTCGCGCGGCTCAAGGAGGAGATGCCGCTGATGATCGAGGAGCACCGCGCGATCATGGGCGCGGTGCGCGCGTTCGCGCTCGCCGCGGAGTCCGAGGGCGACGAGAAGTCCATCCGGCTGGCCGCCGAGCTGACCGTCCACGCACAGCTCGAAGAGGAAGTGCTCTACCCGACGGCCGTGCTGGTCGGCGAGTACGTCAAGTCCAAGCTGCAGCCGGCGAGGGTCTGATGTGCCTCGGCATCCCGGGCAGGATCGTGGAGATGCACGACACGCAGGGCCTGCCGATGGGTGTCGTGGATTTCGGCGGCGTACGGCGCGAAGTCTGTCTCGCCTACGTCAAAGACGAGATCAAGCCCGGCGACTATGCGATCGTGCACGTCGGCTTCGCCATCTCCAAGGTGGACGAGACTGAGGCGAAGCGGACGTTCGAGGTGCTGCGGGAGATGAGCCAGCTCGACGAGCTCGACTGGATGAAGGATCTGCTGCCGTGAAGTACCTGAGCGAATATCGCGACCCCAAAGTCGCACGCGCGCTCGTCGCCGAGATCAAGCACACCGCGACGCGGCGCTGGGTGCTCATGGAAGTTTGTGGCGGGCAGACGCACACGATCGTCAAGCAGGGCCTGGACGAGCTGCTCGGTGAAGCCGTGGAGATGGTGCACGGACCTGGATGTCCCGTGTGCGTGACGCCGCTCGAGCAGATCGACAAGGCGCTCGCGCTCGCCGCGCGGCCGGACGTGATCTTCACATCGTTCGGCGACATGCTCCGCGTGCCGGGCTCGGACTGCGACCTGCTGCAGGTGCGCGCGCGCGGCGGCTCCGTGCGGATCGTGTACTCGCCGCTCGACGCGCTCGAGTTGGCACGCAAGCATCCGGATAAGGAAGTCGTCTTCTTCGCGGTCGGGTTCGAGACCACCGCGCCGGCGAACGCGATGGCCGTCTGGCGCGCGAAAGAGCTCGGCCTCAAGAACTTCAGTGTCCTCGTGTCCCACGTGACGGTCCCGCCCGCGATGACCGCGCTGCTCGAGTCGGCGGATAATCGCGTCCAGGGATTTCTGGCCGCGGGCCATGTGTGCACGATCATGGGCTGGACCGAATACGAGCCGATCGCGGCCAAGTACAAAGTCCCGATCGTTGTGACCGGCTTCGAGCCGCTGGATATCCTGGAGGGTATGTTACTCGCGGTACGCCAGCTCGAAGAGGGACGCCATGAGGTCGAGAATCAATACGTGCGCTCGGTTCGTCGTGACGGCAACCAACCGGCGCAGGATCTCGTGTCGCGCGTCTTCGAGCTGGTGGACCGCAACTGGCGCGGCATCGGGCCAATTCCTCGCAGCGGCCTTGGGGTGCGCGCGGAATTCGCCGAGTTCGACGCCGAGCGTCGTTTCGCGGGCGTCGAGAGTATCCGGACCGCCGAGCCCGCGATCTGCCGCGCTGGCGACGTCCTGCGCGGCGTACTGAAGCCGTTCGACTGTCCCGCCTTCGGCGCCGCGTGCACGCCGGAGCATCCGCTGGGCGCGCCGATGGTGTCGTCCGAAGGCGCGTGCGCCGCCTACTACAACTACGGCCGCTTCCGCAGCGGGAGCGCGGTATGACGATCGCCTGCCCCGCGCCGATCACCGCCGTCGATCGCGTCCAGCTTGGCCATGGATCCGGCGGCAAAATGAGCGCCGCGCTCATCCGCGACCGTTTCCTGCCGCATCTCGGTAACGACATCCTCGCGCAGCTCGGCGACGCCGCCGTGGTCGACATCAACGGACAGGCCGTCGCGATCTCGACCGACACGTTCGTCGTGCAGCCGCTCGAATTCCCCGGCGGCAACATCGGGTCGCTGGCGGTGCACGGCACCGTGAACGATCTCGCGATGATGGGCGCCAGACCGCGCTGGCTTTCGGCCGGCTTCGTGCTCGAGGAAGGCCTGCCGCTCGACGTGCTCGATCGCGTCGTGCAGGCCATGGCTGAGGCGGCGCGCGCCGCCGGCGTGCTGCTCATCGCCGGCGATACCAAGGTCGTCGAGCGCGGCAAGGCCGATGGCATCTTCATCAACACGACCGGCGTCGGCGAGCGCCATGCTGGCTTTGCGCCGCTGCCGCAGCGCGCCGCCCCGGGGGACGCGGTGATCGTGAGCGGGCCGATCGGCCGTCACGGCATCGCGATCATGACCGCGCGCGAAGGACTCGCCTTCGAGGCCGAGGTGACGAGCGACAGCGCGGCACTGACGCCGCTCGTGGACGCGCTCCGTGAGCGCGTGGGTGACGCGGTCCACACGCTGCGCGATCCCACACGCGGCGGCATGGCGAGCGCGCTCAACGAGATCGCCGCCGCTGCGCACGTCGGGATCGCGCTGGACGAGCAGGCGCTGCCGATTCCGCCCGCCGTCGCGGCCGCCTGCGAGATGCTGGGCTTCGATCCGCTCTACGTGGCAAACGAGGGCGTGCTCGTCGCGTTCGTCGCCGCGGCAAGCGCCGACGCGGCTGTTGCGGCGTTGCACGCCCACCCGCTGGGACGCGCGGCCGCCCGGATCGGGCGGGTCACCCGCGAGCATCCCGGCCTCGTGGTGCTCGAGACCGGGATTGGTGGTACCCGCGTTGTGGATATGCTGCCGGGGGATCAGCTCCCGCGCATCTGCTGAACCGCCGGTCCCACCGGCGTTGGGCGATACTCGCGCTCCGCAGCCCGCCGTACCGCCGGCAAATGCAGCCAGCGAATCAGGATGATCCCGAACTTCACGAAGCGCCAATAGCGCAGGAATTTCTCACGTGCGGCGCCGTCGGTCGCGAGCACGCGCGTTTCCGTGCGGAGCAACGTCAGCTCGGGCTCCACCGGGACCGCTTCAATCGTCCACGCGATCTTCACGCGGTCGCGCTCGGCGTAGCCGGCGAACTGGTCGGGCGCGATCGGGGAGAAGGTCACGTCCGCGAGCCAGGGCTGCGTGGCCGCGCCCATGACCAGCTCCCGACCCGGGCGACGGGCCAGCTCACGCCAACCGATTCGTTTCGTCTCCTCGACGAGACCCAGCACGCGCCGCGGTGCCGCAGCGGCCCGCGCACCCATGAGTTTGCCGCGCAACCAAAAGATGGCGCGCACCAAAGGCACGGCTTGCAGATCGAACTGTTCCGCAACACGGAACACGAGGTCGGCGGGAGCGTGCACCACGATTTCGTGCCGTGTGCGAACATCGGACGTCGGAATGAACTGCTCGATCAACCGCTCGCTCATAGATCCTCCTGTGACGGACCTATACCGAGTTAGCGCGAGCGGGGTTGGAATACGCTGAAACCGCCGTGAAGATTGCCCTTCGGGAGTCAGCGCGGCGGTGCGCCCGCCGTCTCCTGCTTCTCGGCCGGTGCGGTCGAGAGACCGAACGGCACGTACGAGGGGCACCACCCGATGAAGCTCGTCACTAGGAATGCGACCGCGACGATGCCGAGGATGATCGCGACGGTACCGCTGATTACGTGGGTGAAGTAGAGCACCGCGACCGCCGCGGCGATGAGCGTGCGAATCGCCCGGTCCGCCGTTCCCATGTTCTTGATCATGGAGTCCTCCGGAAGTGAACTACGAGGAGCGTCAGCCCCCCAAAAACTGCGAGACACAACAGGCAAGCGGCCACGAGCTTGAGCAGCTGCGCGCGCGTCAGGCCCGTGCGGCGTCACTCACGCGTGCGGCGTCGCACGTGCGGCCTCCACCCAGGGGCGCGAGCCGCGGTTCGGCGCCGAGCCAGTAGAGCCCGTTCGCCATGATGCAGTAACCGGTGCCCGCGAACCACACCATCGCCACGCCCACAAATCCGGTGAACGTGAGCCACCAGGGACTGTGCACGATCGAGAGGACCGAAGCGATAGTCAGGTTGATACCCACGGCTAGATAGATGCGACGCTCGAGATACCAGCTGTCGGTTTGCATGAAGTACCAGTTGCCGCGCCCCGCCTGACCGAGCATTGGCGTGAAGCCAAGGCGATACAGAATGTTGCCGACGATGCAGAAACCGGTGAGTGAGACGGCGATCGACGCCCACGCGGTCGCGATTGTCAGGAGGATCCAGAACGGATTCACGAGGGCCGCCAGCGTCGTGCTGAGCAGCAACATGCCGCCCGCGATCAGCCAGACCGCTCGCTCGATGTACCAGCGATTGGTCGGGACGACGTAGATGCCGCGACGGAGAGCCATGCTCGAACCTGTACCCTTATCGGACCGTCAGCAAGTGCTCTTTGGCGGTCAGCACGCTGTCGGGCCGAATGTCGTCACCGTGAGCTCGCTGATCACGGCGCGGATATGGGGCACGCGTTCGGCGGCTCGCTCAACGGCGATCTTAGCCCGGTCCGAGGGCACGGTCCCGCGCAGCGTGGCGATGAAGTCGTCAACATAGACGTTTACTTCGACGACATCGACGCCAGGCTCGCGCCGGAGCTCAGCCCAGATGCCCTCCTGCAGATCCAGCTGCGCCCGCATTTCCTCCGCGTGCGACAGCCACAACTCTCTGTTCATCCCGCCTTCCATTGAAACCTCCCTTGCTGCCCCCTTCGCCGGCTACGCGCCGATACTCCCCACGGTGGCAGACTCGCCAGCCGGGAGCGGCACGCCGTCCACCGTCACGTTCACGTCGATACCCGTCCGCACGCTTTCGGTGACGATGCAGAAGTCCTCGAACAACTCGACACAGCGGCCGATTCGCTCACGCTGCTCGGCAGCCAGCTCCGGACTGAGGTGCACGTCGATCTTGCCGATGCGGAGGCGGCCGCGCGCGTTGCGAATCATCGTCGTTTCAACCGTGGTGCGTAGACCTGCCGGCTCGACGTGCGCCTTGCGCAGGCAAAACAGCAGACTGGCACCGAGACAGCTCCCCACGGCAGCGGCGAGGACGCGCGCCGGATTGGGCCCGCGCCCCTTGCCGAGCGGCGGGAGCTCATCGACCACGAGGGGTGCGCCGAGCTGCTCCCCGAAATCGATGCTGAAGGCGTAGCCATCCTGCAGCGTCAGTGTCACCGCAAATTGCTCGCGCGTCATGGCCGGCCGTCCTCGTGATCGCCCTCATCGGCCTCCCCCTGCTGCTGGCCCGTTGCGGCTTGCCGCAGCTCGGGACGGCGGATTTGCCCGCCGAGGTTAGCGGTCCAGGCCATCAAACCGACCGTGGCGAACGCGATCGCGAGCGTTGCGTTCATGGCTCGCCGCATCCACGGCCCGCGCGCCAGCCAAAGGGTCGCGAGCGCGACCACACCGAGCAGCTCGATCGCAATCAGGGACACGAGGGCCGCTTCTTGGTGCGCTTCGATCATCTGCGTGCCCGTTCCGGCGAGGTGCTCCACGGCCTCCTCGGCCGGCTCACCGGTCAAGTAGACCGGGACGGCGGCGAGCGCCACGATGGCGAAGCTCCAGAGCGCTGCGCGCTGCAGCGTCTCGTTCTTCCGCCAGACGCCATACGCGAGTAACAGGAAGCCGAACACGGCCCCCAGAACGGGAACGTGATTCAGCATGAGATGGAGATGGGGCCACGTCATAGATTCCGCCGAAGCTGGTGTTACGGGAAAGGTGCCTGCGACTGCTGAAAGGAAGTGTGAATCGCCGTTCATGATTCCTTTAGAAGCGCGCGCGTAGTCTCGTTCCGGACCCTCGTTTCCCGGAGGACGGCATGCGGCGACCTGCAATAACAGTCTTCATTCTCTTCTTTGGCCTGGCCACGATCGAAGCTTTGACGGACGGCCGCTGGCCGCGGATTCTGTTCTGGTTGGGAATGGCAGCGGCGTTTGCGCTCGCCGACTGGTGGGGTCTGGGCCGGACTGCGCGCCCGCCGCAGTAGCAGCCGGCGCGCCATCTTCGGTTAGGTGGGCGTCGGACGACCGCGAATGATCTGCTGAACGCGGTCGGCCGTCTTCGGGCTGACCACGCGCAGCAGGAGATAGAAGAAGTAGCCCAGCGCGGCCAGCACCAGCACGGTCACGACCAGGCCGATCAGCATGCCGAGCAGCGCAAACGCGACCTTGATGACGATCACCGCCGCCACGGCCAGCACGGCGAACAGCAGGACCTTCCGAATCATATGACGCCTTCCCCTCCCGCCAAGGCTTCGCTGGGCTCGAGCTGCGCGGCGAACTCGCGCGCGAAATTCCGCAGATCGTTCCAGTCAGTATACTCGTAGTCGCGAGTCGTATCGATACCACCACCCGCCTTGCCCACGATCCGTTTCATCATCCACTTCTTGAGCCACGGGTATTGGGTGTAGCGGACCGCTCCCGCCACGAGCCGCGTCATCGCCGGGTGCCAACCGCACTGCTTGAAGAAGCGCTGCATGATCTTCTCGATCTCCTGCCGCGGCTCGGGGCGCTGCTCCAGCATCGCGAGACACACGGACAGAAACGCGGTCGGCATGGCGTTGAGGACGGCGGCGTGCTGACGCACCCAGCGTGCCACCAACGGTTGATAGGCGCCGACGTGCACCGACGCCGCAACGATTACACCGTCATAGCCCTCGGGACTCAACCGCCGCAGCGAGCCCGCCGCGTCGAGCACATCCACGCTGCAGAGCTCGGCCCGCAGATTCTCCGCCAGCACCTGCGCGATCTTCCGCGTATGCCCATCCGTCGTCCCATAGACGATCAATATTTGTTTCATCGCCGCCGTCCCATATCTCGTGTCCCTTGTCCCGAAGGGAGTGGTCACATCTCTCAGCCTGTTGCCGGAGCCGTAACGGTCTCGACCTCGACCGCCGCCTCCGCGTGCTGGCGCACGGGCACGACCAGCACGGCGCACGGCAGATTGTTGAGCAAGTCCTCCGTCACACTGCCGATCAACAACCGGTCCACCCAACCCTTGCCGTGTGATCCGACGACGATGACGTCCGCCTTCCACGCCGTCGCTTCGCTCACGATCGTGTCGAACGGCACGCCCTCGCGCATCACCTTCGCCTCATCGACCAGGGGGATGATCGGCCAGATGTCGCGCTCGACGATTTCACGGGACCAGTCCCGCGGCAGCTCCGCGATCGCGGGCGCCGGATCGATGACGTGCAGTGCGCGCAGCGGGCTCCCCAGCAATTGCGCGAACGCCACGGCTTGACGCACGGTCGGCGCCGCGGCATACGACTGATCGACCGCCACGAGCACGCGCGGCCGGGCGCGTAGCTCACCGGCCGTAACGAGCAACGGCACGTTCACGCGCCGGACCATGTTCTGCACGGTGCTGCCGCCGAGCCACCGTCCGAGCCGCGAATGATGCTTTCCGCCGAGAACCAGTATCGATGCGTCCATCTCCGCGATGACCGCGTCGAGCACGTGCTGCGCGCCTCCCGTGCTCACCACCATGCCGTCGACGACCGCCGCGGGGACGGTCTCCCCGAGCGTGCTGCCGACCTCGGCGCGTGCCTGCGCGAGGAGCGCGAGCTGCAGCGATTCCGTCACCGCGCCCGAGCCCGCGAGCTCGAACGACGCGCTCGCGTCGTGCGTGGCGTGAACGAGCTGACACCGCACTCCCGCCGCCCGCGCCAGCATCCAGCCGATGGCAGCGGCCGATCCACTCTCCGACGACCCGTCCACTCCCACGACGATCGGATGCGTGATCATGGCTGTCTCCTTTCTTATTCTGCCGCGGCGAACTGCGGCCGCCGCGGTGCCGGAGCGGCCGCCGTGACACCGACGGGCGCGACGAGCAACGATGTTGGCAGGTGATTGATCAACCGTTCCGTGACGCTCCCGAGCAGCATCCGCTGCGCCCATCCTTTGCCGTGCGAGCCGACCACCAGGCAGTCGGCCTTCCAATCCGCCGCCTCGCGGAGCAGCGTGTCCACCACCAGGCCGTGGCGCACGAGCCGCTCGACGCTCGCCTTGGTGACCAGCGGCCACACGTCCCGCTCGAGAGTCTCCTGCGCGAGCGCGTAGTACTCCGTAGGATCGGTCGGCGGAATGCCCGGCAAATCCGGCAGCGGCTCGAATACCGTCAGCACGCGCAGCTCCGCGCCCACGAGTCGCGCGAACCGCTCGGCGAGCGCGACCGTCGGCGCTGCGGCGCGCGACAGATCCGCGGCCACGAGGATGCGACGGAGCGATCCGCCGTTCGGCACACCCGCCGTAATGAGAACCGGCACATCCGACGAGCGCACGACGTGCAGGCTCGTGCTGCCGCCCAACCAGCGCTCCAACACGCTGTGATGCTTGCCGCCGAGCACGATCAACCCCGGCTGCCGCTCGCGACTCACGTCCTGCAGCACGACCGCGGCCGGCCCGAACCGCACCGTGATTTCAGCGAGGGCACGCGGCGAAACGGTGTCCTTGAGCGCCCGACCGATCGTTTCGCGGGCAACCGCGAGCTGGAGCGCCTGCATTTCGCCGACTGTCGGATCGGGGTTCACCGCCACCAGCGGCGCCCACGCGTCGCGCACTGCGTGCACCAGCTCACACCGTGAGCCGGCCATCCGCGCGAGACGCTCACCCATAGCAGCGGCGCCAACCGCCGCGGCCGAGTTGTCCACACCGACGAGCACCGGTCCCCAAGACATGCCCGACTCCCGTGAGGGTTTGTCCCCAAGCTGGCCGGATTTAGATGAAGGAATCTTGAGAGTCGAGCGAAAGAACCCTTCACGCTGCCGGCGGAGTGGGACTCAGCCCGCCCCTAGAGCCTGGCGGGCGACCGCGGCGACGATGTCCGTTTGTGAGATGACTCCCACCAGCCGCTCCTTATCCTCGACAAACAGCCGATGGACATCGAGGTGCAGCATTTCGCGCGCCGCCTCCAGCACGTCCGCGTCGGGTGCGATCACGCGCGACCGCGGCGTCATGATGTCGCGGACGGACGTTTCATCCAACAAGCGCTCTCGCGCGTCCGGCTCCGTAGTTTCCGCGAGCGAGGCGAGAATGTCGGTCGTGGACACCACGCCGAGAATCCGGCCGTGCGCGTCGGTCACGGGCAGCGCCGAGACGTGCACATCGGCCAGGGTCGCAATCGCATCCTCGACCGTCGCGTCGATGTCGACGGTCTTGACGTCGGTCCGCATCAGCTCGGCGACTTTCATAGGATCACGCTCCCGGCGGGACGCGCCTTTGCCCGCCGTACTGGTTTGCGCTGGCGCCGCGCCGGTCGGCCGATCGGCACGATGAGCAGCGACGTGGGCAACCGGTTGAGCAAACGCTCCGTGGTACTCCCGATCAGCATGCGGTCGATCCACCCTCTGCCGTGAGAGCCGACGACGACCAGGTCCGCCCGCCAGGCGACGGCCTCTTCGGCGATTTCCTCGTCGACACGACCGTGACGTACGATGCGCTCGTCCGGCGGAACGTCCGACAGCTCGCTCTCCACGAGCCGTGTGAACGCCTCGCGCGACTGCGCCTCGAAGACGCCGGGGTCGATCGAGAGCGGCACGACGGTCGGGAATTTCGCGGGCTCGACGACGTGGAGCACGCGCAGCTCCGCCGCACACAGCTCGGCGTAGCGGCGCGCCGTTGCCAGCGTGGGCCCGGCCGCGCCGAACAGATCCGTCGCCACGAGCACGCGCCGAGGCATTCGCTCCGACCCTTGCACGACGAGAATCGGCGCGGGTGAGGTGCGCACGAGATGATGCGCCGTGCTTCCGCCCAGGCCGCGCACCAACGCGCCGTGGTGCCTCCCGCCGACCACGACGAGCCCGGCGCCGCGCTCGCACACCACCGCGTCGATCACCACACCCGGTCGCCCGGCCCGCGCCACGAGCGACTCGCGCACGGCGGCCGAAATCTCGGCACTCCACTTGCGGCTGATCTCGTGCCGCAGCTCCGCGACGAGCTGATCGAAGACTTGGCCTGAGTTGACGAGCGGCGCCAAGCCGTCGGGCGACCACACCTCCGGCACCGCGTACACCAGCACGCACTCCGCGTCGGCCGCGCGCGCGATCCGGCAGGCAAGCGCCGCCGCTCTGAGTGACTCGTCCGAGCCGTCGACGCCGGCAATAACGGGTTGTCCCCGCATCAGTCCTCCTTGAAGAGCGTCACGTGGCCGCCGTCCGCCACACGGAGACGGTGCTGCGCACTGTCCGACCTGGCGAGATGCTCGTTGTAGAGGTTCCGAAACAGCGCGATCAGCGAATCCTGCTCGGCGCGCCGAAGCTTCGGCCGGCCGCCCAGGACGAGCCGCATGACGCTCGCCGGCTGGTCGAAGAACCGCTCCAGCGTCATCCCGTACCGGAACGGCACGTCCACGTACGCCGCCGACAGATCGGGACCCACGTCGGCCTTGCTCTTCACGTGCAGCGCGACGACCGCGTGACAGTCCGAGCAGCCGAGGTTGGTGAGAAGCTTGGCGCGCGGGTCCGACTGCGCCGCGAGCGATTGCGCAGCGAGTGCCGTGACAACGATGAGAAGGCGTTTCATGGCGACATCCTCCCACGTGAGAATGCGAGAGTGGCCATGAAGTGACGGTGAATCCGCTCTCACAATGACTTCAGGTCGCCAGATGCAGAATCCGCTTCATGAGGACCTGCCTCGCTGCGCTGATCCTGGCCGCTCTGGTCGCCACGGCGGCCGCACAGGAGCCGGTCGACTCGGCCGTGGCGCGGTTCTACGACGGGCGCTGGCAGCAACCCGCATGGGTGCGCTCGAACGCGCTGTCCCCCGATGCCGCCAGCCTGGTGACTGCTCTTGGCGACGCCGCGCGCGAGGGCCTGGACGCGAGTCTGTATCTCACACCCACGCTCGACACGCTGCTGCACCAGCACCTGGCAGCGGCGGATGCGTGGCGCCTCGATTCCCTGCTGACGCACCTGTTCTTCTGCTACGCGCGGGATGTCTCGCGCGGCCGCGTGGATCCGGCGAGCGTCGACACACAATGGACCGAAGCGCGCCAGGCGGGGGATCTCGTTGCTCGTCTCGAGCGCGTGCTCGATCGCGGCACGGTGCGAACGCTGCTGCGGAGCCTCCCGCCGCCGCAGCCGGGCTACGACGCGCTCCGCGCCGCGCTCGCGCGCTATCGTGAGATCGCGCGGGGTGGAGACTGGCCTGCGGGATTCGCCCGCCGGCTCGCGGCCGAGGGGTACGACACCACGGCGGGCGTGGACAGCGCGGTACGGGCATTTCAGACGCTGCACGGCCTGACCCCCGACGGCGTCGTTGGCCCGGTAACGGCTGCGGCACTCGCCGTGCCCGCCACGGTTCGCGCCAACCAGATCGCATTGAACCTGGAGCGCTGGCGCTGGCTGCCGCGACAGCTTGGCGCACGCTACCTGATGGTGAACAGCGCCGCCTTCACCCTCACGCTCGTTGAGGACGACAGCGTCGTATGGACCACGCGGGCGATCACGGGCCGGACCGATTGGCCGACGCCGCTCGTGAGCGGCCGCGCGACCCACCTGCTGTTTCGTCCGAGGTGGAAGGTGCCGCGTGTCATCGCCGCACGAGAGCTGCTGCCGTCGATCCAACGCGATACCGCGTTTCTCGCGCGCGAGCGGTTCCGGGTGTTCAGCGATTCAGCGCGCGGTGGCAAGGAGCTCGATCCGCACTCGATCGCCTGGACCGCGCTCACCGAGAGCACGTTCACCTACCAGCTCGTGCAGGAGTCCGGCGGCGACAACCCGCTGGGCGGCGTGAAGCTCGTGTTCTGGAATCCGTTCAGCGTGTACATCCACGACACGCCCACCCCGCCCCTCTTCGAGAAGCGCCTGCGCACCTTCAGCCACGGATGCGTCCGCATCGAGCATGCCGCTGAGCTGGTCGGCCGGCTGCTGCCGGACTGGCCGCCCGACTCGATCCGGACCGCCATGTCGCACGGCGGCGAACGCTGGGTACGCCTGCCGCAAGCGATTCCGGTCTACTTGAGCTACTGGACCGCCTGGGTTACGGACTCCGGCCTTGTCGCGTTCGCGGCTGACCCATACGGCTGGGACCTCGAGCTCGAGCGTGCGCTGCACGCTGCGCAGCCCGTTCCCATTGTTATAAAGGAAGGAACGTCGCCATGAAGAAGGCGTTGCAGGTCATCCTCGTGCTGTCGCTCGCGGGCCTCGTGTTCTCGGGCACGCTCACCTATCGCGAAGTGTTCGCTGGCGCGGCGAAATGCCCGTCGCCCGGAGCACCGGGAACGATCCTGGGCTACCCGGCGTGCGTGTACGGATTCTTCATGTATCTGGCGATCGTGGTGACGACGATTTCAGGACTCATGGCGGGCGCGCGCGCCGAACGGAAGGCGGCTACCTTTGTGGCCCATGGTGTTCAAATCGACCACGGGCATCGCCAAGGAAAGCTACGACCGCTGCTGTAAGGCGCCGGAGTTCCTCAAAACGTTCTACACGAACTTCCTGGCCGCGTGTCCCGAAGCGAAGCCGATGTTCGCGCGCACGAACTTCGAGCAGCAGACCAAGTTGCTGCGGCATGCGATCGGCCTGCTGCTCATCTTCCCGAATCACCCCGCGGCCGAGCCGACTCTGCTCACGCGACTCGCCGAGCGTCACAGCCGGCGTGACCTCGACGTCGCTCCCGGGCTCTACGCCCCGTTCATCGACGCGCTCATCGCCACCGTCAAGCAGTTCGACCCCGAGTGCTCACCCGCGGTCGAGGCCGCCTGGCGCGACACCGTGGCGCCCGGCATCGATTACATGAAGAAGAAGCACTAGGCCAGCGACAGCAGGACACGCGCGTCCACCGCGCGCACGCCGTCGGGAAACGCGAGCAACGGATTGATGTCGACCTCCCGAATCTCGGGATGATCGATCGCGAGTTGTGACACCCGCATCAGCACGTCCGCGATCGCCTCAAACGCCACCGGCGGCGCGCCGCGAATGCCGTCGAGCAGCGCGACGCCGCGAATGGCGCGCACCATTTCGCTCGCGTCGAGCGGCTTGAGCGGCGCCACGCGGAACACTACATCCTTGAGCGCTTCCACGTAGATGCCGCCGAGCCCAAACATCACCAGCGGCCCGAACGCGGGGTCGCGGCTCATGCCCACGATGGTCTCGCGGCCGCCCGGCACCATCCGCTGTACCAACAGACCCGCCAAACGCGCCCGCGGCAACGCGCGCGTGAGCGCGATCGCCATCTCGGCGCCCGCGGCGCGGACCTGCGCCGCCGTAGTGAGGCCGACCCTGACGCCGCCGGCGTCGGTCTTGTGCACCAGTTCGGGCGACACCGCCTTCAGCACC
>DATJKA010000025.1:0-67516 GCA_035491815.1 Gemmatimonadales bacterium
CGCCATATTCGAGCTGACGGTCGCGGTGTGGTTTCTCGTCAAAGGGGTGGCGGAGCCGCGCGGGGCCTCCGCATGACTGCCAATAAAGGAAGGCTGGCGGGCGCGTTATGGCTCGTGGTCATCGTCGTGAGCATGGCGGGCCACCTGGTCCGTCTGAGTGCACCGCGCGTGGACTTCGCGGCCAATCTACTCGGCGGCGCCGTCTATTTGGGCGTCACCGTGTTGCTCGCGCCGTTCGTCATTCCTCTCGCGCTGCTCGGTGAGGGATCGTTGACCCTATGGCTCCTGGCGAAGGGCGTGCGGGCATGAGCGGCGCGCGGTGGCGCCGGATCGCCGGGGTGCTCAGCGCGCTCAATGTGGCGGGCGCGGCGTTCGCGTTGGCGTCCGGCGAATTCCTGCATGCGATGGCGCACGCGTCGCTCGCGTTCCTGTTTGGGTTCGTCGCGTGGCGCCGGCCTCAAGCGTTGCAAAGCGGTGAGCTCGCCGATGTCCAGCAGCAATTGGACGACCATGCCGCGGCGCTGGAGGACGCGCAGCGGCAACTGACCGAGCTGCAGGAGCGCATGGACTTTGCCGAGCGGGTTTTGGCCCAGGCCCGGGAACGCGCGGCGCTGACCGATCGCGACAAACCCTCTTAACCCTACCGCCGGTGCCGCGGGCGATTAGCTTCCCCCCGGCATGAATGTCATTCCCCAGCGTGTGAAGGACGGATTCGTCAAGTTGACGGGTCCGCTCGCGCGCGCCTTGATCCGGGGAGGCGTGCAACCCAATACCATCACGACGTTAGGTACGCTGGTCGTGATCGGGTCCGGGGTCGCCTTCGGTCTCGGCGAGATCCGGTTGGCGGGCGTCCTGCTCCTGTTTAGCGGCGTGTTCGACATCCTGGATGGGCAAGTGGCGCGCCAGGGAAGCAAGATGACGACGTTCGGCGCGTTCTACGACTCGACGCTCGACCGCGTAGGCGAAGGCGCCGTCTTCACCGGGCTGATCTTCTTTTTCTTGAACGGTCCGCTCGCGGGCGACATGAAGCCACGCGCCATCGCGGCGTGCCTCGTCGCGCTCGTGGCATCGTTCCTGGTGTCGTACACGCGCGCCCGCGCCGAATCGCTCGGGGTGGAGAACAAGGTCGGCATCGCCGCGCGCGCCGAGCGCATCCTGCTGCTCGGCCTTCCTGCCATGGTGCTGGGAGACGGGCCGGGCCGGCCGGGTGTCGTGCTATTTTGGATCGTAACCGTGCTCGCGATCGTCTCCGCGATCACGGTGATCCAGCGGGTCGTGCACGTCGCGCGCGTCGCGCGCGGCGCTCCACCGCCCTCACCAGTTCCCAAACGTGAGACGATGCCTGGAGTCGCGGCGATTCGCCGCAAAGGATCGTGATGGCACGGCAGCAAACAGCAGTTGCGACAGGTGGCAGCGAGCCGCGGGAGATCGCGCCCGCGACGGGAAAGCTGGGGGTCATGCTGGTCGGCCTCGGCGCCGTCTCCACCACGTTCATTGCGGGCGTCGAGAATGTCCGGCGAGGCCGCGCCTTGCCGATCGGCTCCCTCAGTCAGATGGCGACGATCCGGCTCGGCAAGCGGACGGAAAAGCGCGCGCCGAAAATCAAAGAGTTCGTGCCGCTCGCCGATCTCAACGATCTCGTCTTCACCGCGTGGGATCCAATTCCCGATGACGCGTACACCGCGGCCGTGAAAGCGGGCGTGCTCGACCGGCACGACCACCTCGAGCCGATCAAGGATTTCCTGCAGAACATCAAGCCGATGCCGGCCGTCTTCGACCAGTACTACGTGAAGCGGCTGCAGGGGACGAACGTCAAGCGCGGCAAGAACAAGCGGGAGCTCGCCGAGCAGCTGCGCGAGGACATGCGGAATTTCAAGAAGAGCCAGGGGCTCGACCGGCTTGTCATCGTGTGGTGCGCCTCGACGGAAGTCTTCATGACGCCGGGACCGGCGCATCAATCGCTCGCGGCGTTCGAGAAGGCGATGGAGCAGAACGATCAGTCGATCGCCCCGTCGATGCTGTACGCCTATGCCGCGCTGATGGAGAACGTGCCGTTCGCGAACGGCGCGCCGAATCTCACCGTCGACGTTCCCGTAATGGAGCGCCTAGCGGAAGAGCGCCGCGTGCCGATCGGGGGCAAGGACTTCAAGACGGGCCAGACGATGATGAAGAGCGTGCTCGCGCCGGCGTTCAAGGCCCGCATGCTGGGCCTGTCGGGATGGTACTCGACGAACATCCTCGGTAATCGCGACGGCGAAGTGCTGGACGACCCCGAGTCCTTCAAGACGAAAGAAGAGTCGAAGCTCGGCCTGCTCGAGCAGATCCTGCAGCCGGAGCTGTATCCCGAGCTCTACGGCAAGGTCTACCACAAGGTCCGGATCAACTACTACCCGCCCCGCGGCGACAACAAGGAGGGGTGGGACAACATCGACATCTTCGGATGGCTCGGCTATCCGATGCAGATCAAGGTCGATTTCCTGTGCCGCGATTCGATCCTCGCCGCCCCCCTCGTGCTCGATCTCGCCCTGTTCTTCGACTTGGCCGCCCGGGCGGGGCTGTCCGGGATCCAGGAGTGGCTGTCGTTCTACTTCAAGAGCCCGCACACCGCGCCGGGCCTGTACGCTGAGAATGATCTCTTCATTCAGCAGACCAAGTTCAAGAACACCCTGCGCTGGATGATGGGCGAAGAGCAGATCACGCATCTCGGCGTCGAGTACTACGAGTACGCCGAGAAGTAATCGCGATTAGGGATTGCGGCGCTCGAACGCGACCTCGTTGTCCCGCGTGACGGATCCGTCGAGCGTGGTCGTCCTGGTCGGTTGCATCATGAAGAATTTTTCCGTCCAGGTTCTGCCGCCGTCCTCGCTGACCTGCTCCAGGCGCACGAAGTAGACGTCGGGAGCGCCGTGATCCGGCCGGAGCGTCAGCTGGCCGCCCCGCAGCGTGTAGCCGCCGTCGCCGAACGTCGTGCTCGTCCACACGGCGGCCTCGAACCGCGATAGCGCCATGTAGCGCTGGCCCACGCCAAAAAACGCATAACGGCCCGCGGGCGTGAACGCGTACTGCAGCGCGGCGCCGCCTCCGGTGCTCGTTCCGAACGACTCCCAACCGCCCTGAAGCTGTTGCGCCAGTCCGGTGGTGGACGGCGCCGTCCAGTTGCGGAACTGCAGACTGGCGAAGAAGCGCGGCCACACCTCCGGATGAAATGCGTAGCCGTAGAGGTAGCACGCGCTGAGGTCGTGATCCTTCGAGAGGAAGGACACGATGGCGACGCGATCGCCCAGTTTCGCCACCATGATCATCCCGCCGAGCAGCGCGTCCGGATTGGCCGGCCACACGATGCCGCGCCGGATGATGGCGTACTCCCACCCCTGCGGCGCCACGCCGCGCGCGAGAATGGTCTTGTTGAGCGGACCTTCCGGACGAGGCGCGAAACCCTGGAACACCTGCACGAACGCCTGTTGCGCATCGGCGAACAGGTTGCCGCTGGCCCGCCCCATGGGCCAGAGGCCAATGGTGCAACGCTCGCCGTTTTCGAATGGGGGGGACGCCACCCAGAGTCCATTCCCGGCCGGCGTGCTCGTCCACCCTGCCGGAGGCGTGTAGCTGTAGTCGCCGAAGGTTTCCTGCGCGGCGAGGGGTGCTAGCAGAGCCGCGAAGAAAAGGGTGAAACCCAGGGGGATTTTCATATGCATTGGTATATCGTGCCGAACAGTTCGGCGCCAGCGTCGCGCCCGCCTTTGCGACGGCCATCCCCCCTATTAGCTTCTCCCGGCCAAGCGTCGCGGTGGCCCCCCCCCGCGTCCCCCGAGGTTTCGCATGACCCCAGGAGATCGTTGCGCATGATGAGTCTGATGCCCTTGCTGGCGTTGCTTCAGAACCCAGCCAGCGCCCCCGCTGCACAACACGCCGCCGGCGGCGAAGCCGCGCTGGTTCTGCCGGACCTCAATAGCGCAACGTTTCTCGGCGGGATCGGAGGCCGTGGGCTGCTGCTCTGGGGCCTCGTGGTTTGCGCGCTCGGCCTCCTCTTTGGTCTCATGACATACACTCAGCTCAAGAACCTGCCGGTCCACCGCGCGATGCGGGAGATCTCCGAGCTGATCTACGAGACGTGCAAGACGTATCTCCTCACGCAGGGCCGCTTCCTTCTTATTCTGTGGATCTTCATCGGCGCGATCGTCGCCATCTACTTCGGGACCTTGGCGGAGACCACGAACGCGGCCGGCGCGGTCGTCCGCGGCTTCCCGGCGAGCAAGGTGTTCATCATTCTGCTCTTCAGCCTGATCGGCATCGCCGGCAGCTACGGCGTCGCCTGGTTCGGCATCCGCGTCAACACCTTTGCGAACTCACGGACCGCGTTCGGCAGCCTCACCGGCAAGCCGTACTCCAATCACGCGATCCCGCTCAAGGCCGGGATGAGCATCGGCATGCTGCTGATCTCGGTCGAGCTCGTGCTGATGCTCGTCATCCTGCTATTCGTTCCGGCTGACTACGCGGGTCCCTGTTTCATCGGCTTCGCGATTGGCGAGTCGCTCGGCGCGGCGGCACTGCGTGTGGCGGGCGGCATCTTCACCAAGATCGCCGACATCGGCGCCGATCTGATGAAGATCGTGTTCAAGATCAAGGAAGACGACGCGCGCAACCCCGGCGTGATCGCCGACTGCACGGGCGACAACGCCGGCGACTCCGTGGGGCCGAGCGCCGACGGGTTCGAGACGTACGGCGTGACCGGCGTCGCGCTGATCTCGTTCATCCTGCTCGGCGTGCACGAGCCGCTGGTGAAGGTGCAGCTGCTTGTGTGGATTTTCGTCATGCGCGTGGTCATGATCATTTCGTCGGCGGGATCGTACTTCCTGAACGCGGCCTTCACGAAGGCGAAGTATCGCACCGCCGATCATATGGACTACGAAGCCCCACTGACTACGCTGGTGTGGCTCACGTCGCTCGTGTCGGTCGCGCTCACGTTCCTGGTATCGAAGCTCGTGATTCCGAACATCGGCGGCGATCCCACCCTGTGGTGGAAGCTCTCGCTCGTGATCACCTGCGGCACGCTCGCCGGCGCAATCATTCCCGAGTTCGTGAAGGTCTTCACGTCGGTCGGCTCGCGGCACGTCCGTGAGGTCGTGACGTCGTCCCGCGAAGGCGGCGCGTCGCTCAATATCCTGTCCGGGTTCGTCGCCGGGAACTTCAGCGCGTTCTGGTTAGGGATGACGATGATGACGCTGATGGCGATCGCCTTCGGCGTCAGCACGACGGGCCTGGGCGCGCTGATGCTGGCGCCGGCGGTCTTCGCATTCGGCCTGGTCGCGTTCGGATTCCTCGGCATGGGCCCGGTGACCATCGCGGTCGATTCGTACGGACCGGTCACCGATAACGCGCAGTCGGTCTACGAGTTGTCGCTGATCGAGCAGGTGCCGAACGTGCGCGGCGAGATCAAGCAGGAGTTCGGGTTCGACCCGAACTTCGCGCGCGCCAAGGAGAACCTGGAGGAGAACGACGGGGCGGGGAACACCTTCAAGGCGACCGCGAAGCCTGTGCTCATCGGCACAGCGGTGGTCGGCGCCACGACGATGATTTTCTCGATTATCGTGGCCCTCACCCACGGGCTACAGCCGGAGCTGCTCTCGAACTTGTCGATCCTGCATCCGCCGTTCCTGCTCGGCCTGATCACCGGCGGCGCGGTGATCTACTGGTTCACCGGCGCGTCCACGCAGGCAGTGACGACGGGCGCCTATCGCGCCGTCGAGTTCATCAAGGCGAACATTCGCCTCGAGGGCACGACCAAGGCGTCGGTGTCCGACAGCAAGAAGGTGGTGGCGATTTGCACGCAGTACGCGCAGCGCGGCATGTTCAACATCTTCCTGACGGTCTTCTTCGCGACCCTCGCGTTCGCGTTCTTCGAGCCGTACTTCTTCATCGGCTATCTGATCTCGATCGCACTGTTCGGCCTGTATCAGGCGATCTTCATGGCGAACGCGGGCGGCGCCTGGGACAATGCGAAGAAGATTGTGGAAACCGAGCTCAAGCAGAAGGGAACCCCGCTGCACGATGCCACGGTCGTCGGCGATACGGTCGGCGATCCGTTCAAGGACACGTCGTCGGTCGCAATGAATCCGATCATCAAATTCACAACGCTCTTCGGCCTGCTGGCGGTCGAGCTGGCGGTCTCATTGACGGCCGAGCGCGGGTCGCGACTGAGTCTGATTCTGGCCGCTGCCTTCCTGGTCGTCGCGCTCGTGTTCGTCTGGCGCTCCTTCTACGCGATGCGCATCGAGCACGCGGTGAAGGCCCCCTCCCCGGCGGGAGCGCCACGCTAACGAGACATCCGTGACCACCACCCAGATCATCGTCACGGCGCTCGGCGCCGTCGCCATCGTCTGGGTGCTGTGGTATTTCCTCTACGCGCGCGGCCGAGCGGTATCCGCGGCCGCGAACGCCGGCGGCGTGCAGGAAGTCCGTGTCGTGGTCAAGGGCGGTTACACGCCGGACACGATCGTCGTGCAGGCCGGCAAGCCGGTGCGGCTGCAGTTCTACCGCGACGAGACGGCCGACTGCTCCGAGCGCGTCGTCTTCGAGCGCTTCGGCATCGATGAAGCGCTGCCCCCCTTCCAGACCACCGCGATCGAGTTCACGCCCGACCAGCCCGGCGAGTATCCGTTCCGTTGCGGCATGAACATGCTGAAGGGGCTGCTGGTCGTGGAGCCGCCCGGCGAGCGGCGCGCCGCATCGTCGCCGCACAAGTTCCATGGCCACCATGAGTAAGGCCCGCATCGTCCTGCCGATCGAAGGGATGACCTGCGCGAGCTGCGCCGCGACGGTGCAAGAGGCGTTGGCCGGCGCGACGGGCGTGGCGACCGCGGGCGTCAACTTCGCGACCAACAAGGCGGCCATCGAGTACGACAGCGCACAGACGAACGTCGCGCAGCTCATCAAGACCGTGCGGGAAGCCGGCTACAACTGCGGCAAGGCGAGCGTCACGTTCGGCATCGTCGACCTGCACTATGCGCCGAGCGTCGCGCCGCTCGAGAAGTCGCTGTCGCGGGTGAACGGCGTGATTCGCGCCGTCGCCAACCAGGCGACCGAGACCGCCACGGTCGACTATATCCCCGGCGTCGTCGGCGCCGAAGACCTCGAGAACGCCGTGAGCGCCGCCGGATTCGAGGTGGCCGCGCCGATTGCGGCAGAGGATCCGCTCGAGCGCGAGCGGATCGCTCGCTCGCGGGAAATCCGCACGCTGACATGGAAGTTCGTCGTCGCGGCGGTCGTGGCGGTGATCGCCATGCTCGGCTCCATGTTGCTCATGGCCGATCGGCCGATGGGCGAAAACGGCACGATGAAGCAGGTCGATCTGCTGGGCCGGCTGCTCATGCCGCTCGCGATCAGTCTGCGCGACTGGGTTGCCGGGCAGGGCTGGGCAATCGAGCTGGACTGGGTGAAGTGGGGTCTGGCCATCATCACGCTGCCGGTCGTCATCTGGTCCGGCCAGCAGTTCTATAAAGGCACCTGGAGCGGCTTCCGGCACCGCACGGCGGACATGAATACGCTCATTGGTGTCGGCACCGCGGCGGCGTATCTGTACTCGCTCGTCGCGACCGCCGCGCCGAATCTGTTCTTGCGGGCGGGACTGCCGGCCGATGTTTACTACGAGGCCGTCGCCGCGATCATCGCGCTGGTGCTGCTGGGCCGACTGCTGGAAGCGCGCGCCAAAGGCCGCACCTCCGAAGCGATCCGCCGACTCGCGACGCTGCGGGCGAAAACGGCGCACGTCCTGCGCGACGGCAAGGAGACGGAGATCGCCGTCGAAGCGGTCGTCGTCGGGGATCTCCTCATCGTCAAGCCCGGCGAGAAGGTGCCGGTCGACGGCATCGTCACCGAGGGCGCGTCGGCGGTCAACGAGTCCATGCTCACCGGCGAGCCGATCCCGGTCGGCAAGAGGCCCGGCGATGAAGTCATCGGCGGCACGCTCAACACGACGGGGAGCATCACGTTCCGCGCGACGCGCGTCGGCAAAGAGACGGCGCTGGGACAGATCGTGCAGCTCGTCGAAGACGCGCAGGCGACCAAGGCGCCGATCCAGAAGCTCGCCGATCGCGTGGCCGGCGTCTTCGTGCCCATGGTCATCGCGATCTCGATCGCCGCCTTCGTCGCCTGGTTCGACTTGGGGCCGAGTCCCGAAGCTCGCGCCGTCGTGTTCGCCGTCGTTGCGTTCGTCACGGTCCTCATCATCGCGTGTCCGTGCGCGCTGGGGCTCGCGACACCGACCGCGATTCTCGTCGGCACCGGGAAGGCAGCGGAGTACGGCATCCTGGTCCGGAGCGGCGAGGCCCTCGAGCGCCTGGCGAAAGTGAAGACCGTGTTGCTCGACAAGACGGGGACGATCACGGAAGGAAAGCCGACGGTCACGCACATTGTGACCGCCAAAAAGCCGGACGGCACGCCGATCAGTCCCGCCGACGTGCTCAAGTGGGCCGCATCGGTCGAGCAGCGCTCGGAGCATCCGCTGGCCGCCGCGATTCTCCGGGCGGCGCAGGACAAGCAGGTCTCGCTCCTCCCGGTCGAAAAGTTCGCGGCGATGGAAGGCCGCGGCGTCCGTGGCACGGTGGATCGCCGCATCATCGAGGTCATCTCACTCCGGCACGCCCGCGAGCGCAGTCTCGAGCTCGGCTCGCTCGGCGGTGACGCCGACCGCCTGGCGGCGCAGGGCCGCTCGCCGGTGATTTGCGTCGTCAACAACACCGTCTATGCCGTGATTGCGATCTCCGATCCCATCAAGCCGACGTCCAAGACCGCGATCGAGCTGCTCAAGAAGCGCGGCATTGGCGTCATCATGGTATCCGGCGACTCGAAGAAAGGCGCGCAAGCGGTGGCGAACGAGGTGGTCATCGACGAGGTCATCGCGGAAGTCTTGCCCTCGCAGAAGGCCGACCTCGTGAAGAAGTTGCAGCGCCAGGGCGGGGGGGGCATCGTGATGGTCGGCGACGGCATCAACGACGCGCCGGCGCTCGCGCAGGCGGACGTCGGCATCGCCATCGGCACCGGCACCGACATTGCAATGGAAGCCTCCGACGTCACACTGATCCGCGGCGACCTGCGCGCGGTGTACACCGCGATCGAGCTGGCGCGGCGCACGATGCGGACGATTCGCTGGAATTTGATCTGGGCGTTCGGGTACAATATCGTGCTGATTCCCGTGGCGGCGGGCGTGTTGTATCCGGTGACGGGCTGGCTTTTGTCGCCCGTGCTCGCGAGCGCGGCGATGGCGTGGTCCAGCCTGTCGGTGGTGCTCAACAGTCTGTTGCTCCGGAGATTCCAACCCTCAGGATTGGCGAGTCATGCGATACTTCCACAGAACTAGCGCGAGCCCCGAGGCGGTGCTCGACGTGGCGAAGAGCTTCTTCGGCGGGCGGCTCGCCCCGGCAGAGGAGACGCCGCGCCGCCGCGCGTATCAGGGCACACTCGGCCGCATCACGATTACAGCGCGTCCCGAGGGCGGGCATTACACCTTCGTCGACGTCGGTACCGATCAGGTGGGCGAATCGGAGCTCGACAAGCTCGCGAAGCGATTCCTGGCGCACGTGCACCAGCTGGTCGAGCCCGCGCACGTGCTGCGCGGGGCCTACTAGCCGACGAGTTTCGCCGAGTATCCCGCTTTGCCGACGGCGCCGACGAGCTGATCGGTCGTCACGGCATCATCGTTGAAATCCACTTCGGCCTCGCCGTTGGGCAAATCGATCACGGCTGAGTAGACGCCGTTCACACCCTTCAGGGCCTTCTCGACCTTGGCTTGACAGTGGCCGCAGGTCATTCCAGTGACACGCAGTTTGACGTTCGCCATGGCTCTTCCCTCCCAACTATAATTTAGGGCCATGGCTCTTCCTGCCACCCGGCCGACCGCCGCGATTCCCGCCGGAGCTGCGCTCTCGAGCGAGCAGCTCCTGGAGATCTATTACTACCTGCGGCTTACACGCACGCTGGAAGAGCGTCTCGTCGCCCTGTACCGTCAGACCAAGGTCATCGGCGGCCTCTTCCGCTCCCTCGGCCAGGAGGGCGAGTCGGTCGCCTCGGCATACGCGCTGGAGCGCGGCCGGAACAAGGACATCCTGTCACCGCTCATTCGGAACCTGGGGTCGATGCTGGTGATGGGTGCCCAGCCGATCGAGATCCTGCGGCAGTACATGGCCAAGGCCGACAGCCCCACGCGCGGCCGCGAGCTGAACGTCCATTTCAACGATCTCGAAAAGGGTTATCTCGGCCAGATCTCGCACCTGGGCGACATGATTCCGGTCATGGCCGGCATTGCGCTGACGTTCAAGCTGCGACGCGAGCCGCGCGTCGGGCTCGTCTACATCGGCGACGGCGGCACCTCCACCGGCACGTTTCATGAGGGCTTGAACTTCGCGGCGGTGCAGCGCCTGCCGATGGTCGTGATCGGCGAATACAACCATTGGGCCTATTCCACGCCGCCCGAAAAACAGTTCGCCGTTCGAGACCTGGCCGACAAGGCGAAAGGGTACGGTATTCCCGCGGTGACGGTGGACGGCAACGACGTCTTCGCGGTCTACGAGGCCACGCGCTTCGCAGTCGAGCGCGCGCGGCGCGGCAAGGGTGTGCACTTCATCGAAGTGAAGACCTATCGCCGCAAGGGCCACGCCGAGCACGACGATCAGCATTATGTGCCGAAGGATGAGCTCGAGCAGTGGTCGAGTCAGAACGACCCGGTCGATCGCTATATGCAGCGGATCTTGTCCGCCGACATGGTCGGCGAAGTCGATCTCAAGGACATCGACGATCGCGTGCGGACCGAAGTCGATCAAGCGACCGACGCGTGCGTGAATGAGTCGTTGCCCGAGGCGGAGACCGCGTTGCCGGGCGTCTATGTGGATCCGCCGGCCGCCGATAAACTCTGGTTTAAGAGCGTCTGATGGCCGGTGCCGAAGTCACGTTTCTCGAAGCGCTGCGCCAGGGCCTGTGGGAAGAGATGGAGCGCGACGAGCGCGTCTTCATCCTCGGCGAGGATGTCGGCCTGTACGGCGGCGCGTTCAAGGTCACCGACGGATTCAGCACGCGATTCGGGGAGTCGCGCGTCATCGACACGCCGATTTCCGAAGCGGCGATCGTCGGCGCCGCGGCCGGCGCGGCGCACATGGGGCTGCGGCCGGTTGCGGAGATGCAGTTCATCGACTTCATCTCCTGCGCGTACGACATGCTGACCAACTACGTCGCGACCGCGCGGTATCGCGCCGGGCTCGCGACGCCGATCGTGGTGCGCGGTCCCTGCGGCGGCTACGTGCGGGGCGGTCCGTTCCATTCGCAAAACCCGGAAGCCGCGTTCTTGCACACGCCGGGATTGAAGATCGTGTATCCGGCGACGGTGCGAGACGCCAAGGGACTGATCAAGGCGTCGATCCGCGACGAAGACCCCGTCCTGTATCTCGAGCACAAGTGGCTGTACCGGCGCATCAAGGAGCAGCTGCCGGAGGGCGAGGAGATTCTGACGCCGATCGGCAAGGCGCGGCTGGCGCGGGAAGGGAAGCACCTGTCGATCATCAGTTACGGCGCGACGCTCTGGAAATCGCTCGAGGCGGCCGACAAGCTCGAAAAAGACGACGGCGTGTCGGTCGAGGTGCTCGACTTGCGCACGCTGCTCCCGCTCGACGACGACGCGATCGTCGCGACGGTCAAGAAGACGAACAAGGTCCTCATCGTCCACGAGGACACGCGCACCGGCGGCATCGCGGGTGAGATCGCAGCGCGGATCAACGAGAAGGCGTTCGAGTGGCTCGATGGGCCGATCATGCGCGTGACGGCGCACGACGTGCCGCTCCCGTACGCGCCGACACTCGAGGACTTCGTCTTGCCCCAGACCGACGACATAGTGAAGGCCGCGCGCTGGCTCGCGGCGTACTGACGGAGATCACATGGCACGTGTAGACGTTCTCATGCCCCAGATGGGCGAGTCCATCGCCGAAGGCACCCTGAGCAAGTGGCTCAAGAAGGTCGGCGATGCGGTGAAGCGCGACGAGCCCCTGTTCGAGATCTCGACCGACAAGGTCGATGCCGAGATTCCCGCGCCCTCCGCCGGTGTGCTCGCCGAGATCAAGGTGCAGGAGGGACAGACCGTGCCGGTGCAGACACTCGTCGCGGTGCTGGAGACCGAGGCGGGCGCGGTCGCGTCGAAGCCAGCCGCGTCGGCACCTGCTCCGGCACCCGCGGCCGCAGCGCCGAAGCCGGAGCCGCCGAAACCCGCACCGAGTCCGGCCCCTAAGCCCGCGGCCGCCGAGCCACCCATTCGCCCATCTGCCCGTCCGCCCGACGGAGACGGTGGCGTGCTGACCGCCGAGCAGCGCCTGCGCACGAAGTCCACGCCGCTCGTTCGCAAAATCGCCGCCGAGCACAGCGTGGACATCTCGCGCATCCCCGGCAGCGGCTACGCCGGACGCGTGACCAAGCAGGACATCCTCGGCTACATCGAGAGGGCTCCCGCTGCCGCCCCGCCGCCCGGCGCGCCGCGTACGGCGCAGGCGGCTGGAGCGATCGAGCATCCGGCCGTCGAGCCCTGGCCGGGGGATCGCGTCGAGCCCTGGTCCAAGATCCGCAAGATCACGGCCGACCACATGGTGATGTCGCGCCGCGTATCGGCGCACGTCGCCAGTTTCTTCGAAGTGGACTTCACGCGCGTCGCGCAGCTGCGCGGGAAGGCGAAGTCGAGCTACTCGGAACGGGGCGTGAATCTCACGTTCCTCGCCTTCATCGCCAAGGCCTGCGCGGAGAATCTGCGCAAGCATCCCATCGTCAATGCCGCGGTCTCGGGCGACAGCACGATCTATCGTGCCGACGTGAACATCGGGATCGCCGTGGCGCTCGACTGGGGTCTCATCGTCCCCGTCATCAAGCATGCGGACGAGCTATCCCTGATCGGGATCGCGCGCGCCATCAACGACCTCGGCGAGCGCGCCCGGACCAAGAAGCTGTTGCCCGATGATATTCAGCGCGGCACGTTCACGATCACGAATCCCGGTGGCTTCGGGCCGTACGCCGGCATTCCGATCATCAACCAGCCGCAAGTCGCGATCCTCGGCGTCGGGGCGATCGAGAAGCGGCCCAAGGTCGTGACGGCGGACGGCACCGAGTCGATCGCTATTCGCACGATGGGCATGCTGACGATGTCGTACGATCATCGCGTCGTGGACGGCGCCGATGCCGACAAATTTCTCGCCGACGTGAAAAAGCTGTTACAGGAGTTTCCCGAAGGAGCGGTGTGACGATGCCGAAAGTCCTGACCGCGGCGCGCGTGCGCGTGCCTCCCCAGAACGAGACCGACTACGTGAACACGCTGCGCGAGCTGCGCCAGTTCGCCGAAGCGCGCGGCCAGCGGATCTGGCTGTTCCGCAACGCCAAGGATCCGCGGTTGTTCATCGAGTTTTCGGAGAGCAACACCGAGATGTCGCACCGCGCCCAGGCCTCACGCTTGCCCGAAGAGATCAAGCTGGAGCGCCGGCTCCAGGCGCTCGCGACCTACGCGCCCGACGCGTGGGAGCTCTGGAGCGAAGTCCCCGTCGCCGCCACCTCGGAAGCCTGACGATGCCGCGCCGCATCCTCAACGTCGACAGCGAGCGTTGGGAGGTCTCTCCCTCCGGCCGCGTGAGCGTCTACGGCCGCGATCAGTTCGGGCTCATCTTCGAACAGGGAGCCGGCCCGCAGCGCCGGCGTCGTGTCACGCGTTTCTCGCCCGTGGGGCCGCGCTCGCCCGATCGCGCGTTCCAGGAGCTCACCGAGCGCGAGCTGCTCGAGTTGTTCCGCCAGTCGCAGCCGGCATGGACCGCCCCCGAGGCCGATTACGCCGCACATTGATTTGCACTGCCACTCGACCGCGTCCGACGGCGAATGCGAGCCGGCGGAGGTCGCGCGTCGCGCCCGAGCGGCCGATCTCACGGCCATCGCGCTGACCGATCACGACACCACCGACGGTGTCGGTGACGCGGCGCAAGAAGCCGCGAAGCTCGGGGTGCGCGTCATCCCCGGGTGCGAGTTCAGCGTCCGGGCGCCGTGGGGTGAGCTGCACGTGCTGGCCTTGTTCCTGCCGCATGCGAACGAACGGCTGCAGGACTTCCTGCGTGGTACCCGCGCCGCGCGCCGGCACCGCGGCGAGCAGATGGTCGCCAAACTCCAGGGCCTCGGTATCGCGATCGAGCTCGAGGACGTGCAGGCGCAGCTCGGCGGCGGTGACGGCGGCGCGCTCGGACGCCCGCACGTCGCGCGCGCGCTCGTCGATTGCGGCGCCTGCGACACCATCCACGACGCGTTCCGCCGCTATCTGGGCCGGGGGCGCGCCGCCTATGTGGAGAAACCGCTGCCGCGCCTCAAGGAGGTGACGACGCTGGTGCACGACGTCGGTGGCCTCACGGTCGCGGCGCATTTGGGCGATCATGGGACGGAGGCGCAGATTCGCATCTTTCAGGACGAAGGGCTCGACGCGGTCGAGGTCCGGCACCCGAGTCACGCGCCCGCAATCGAACAGCGTCTCACCCGCATCGCCGAGCGGCTGGGGATGGGGATCAGCGGTGGCTCGGATTGGCACGGGGAGAGTGAGTACGGCGAGAGTCATGCACCGCTCGGCGGCATGCGCGTCCCCGATACTTGGCTGGAACCGCTCGAGCGGCGGCTCGAGCTGACCACACGGAAACGGAGTCCTACGCCATGACTGAGCCGCTCGCAGTCGGCACCAAAGCCCCATCATTCAAGGCAGCGGCGTCGGACGGCAAGACGTACGCGCTGGCCGATCTGTTGAAGCAGGGTCCGGTCGCGCTGGTGTTCTATCCCGGCAACAACACGCCCGGCTGAAACCGCCAACTCTCCGCCGTGCGCGACGAGATCACAAAGTTCACCGCAGCTCACATGCAGCCGCTCGGCGTCAACCCGGCGAGCATCGAGAGCCATCGGAGCTACGTGGAGAAGTTCAATTTCAACTTTCCGCTGCTGTCCGACCCGGACCGCGCGATCGCCGGGGCCTACCACGTGCTCAAGGACGACGGCAAGGGGATCCAGCGAACCGTGTACGTGATCGGCCGAGACGGCACGGTGCGGTTCGCGCAGCGCGGGGCGCCGCCGGTGGACGAGATCGTCCGTGCCGGTTGATCTGCGCGGCAAGGTCGCGCTCGTCACCGGCGTCGGGCGCGTCGGACAGATCGGCCACGCGGTCGCGCGGGGGTTGGGTCGCGCCGGCGCGAAGCTCCTGCTCGCGGATGTGAACGCCGTCGGCCTCGCCGATCGCGTCAAGGAATTCGCTGCGGAGAGCATCGCGGCGAAGGCATCGGCCGGGGATCTCACGCAGCCCGAGGTGGCGCGCGCCGCCGTCGCGGCGGCGCGGGCGCAGTTCGGTGGGCTCGACCTCGTCGTGAACGTGGCGGGCGGGTTCTTCAGTTACGGTCCGTTCACCGAGGTGAAGCCGGACATTCTCGATCGCGAGCTCTCCGTGAACTTCAAGACCGCCTTCTTCATGTGCCAGGCGGCGATTCCGTTGCTGCTCACGCGCGGCGGCGGGGCGATCGTGAACTTTGCGTCGATCGCGGTCACGCGCGCGCTCATGCACATGTCCGCGTACACGGCCGCCAAGTCGGCAGTGGCAGGCCTGACGCGCGAGCTCGCGCGCGAGTACCGCGATGCGAACATTCGCGTCAACGCCGTCGCGCCGGCCACGGTGCGGACGGCCGACAATGTCGCGCAGATGGGAGACGCCGGCCCGCTGGTCGAGCTGGAGCAGGTCGTCAATACCGTGCTGTTTCTCGCGAGCGGGGAGGCGAGCGCGATCACCGGGCAGATCGTGCCGATTACCGGGAAAGCGTACTGATGCAACTGGCCGGCACGACGGCGCTGGTCACGGGGGCGGGGACTCGCGTCGGCCAGGCGATCGCGATCGGCTTGGCGGAGTCGGGTTGTGATGTCGCCGTGCATTACCACGGCTCGGCGCGGGGAGCGGAAGATACGGCCCGCGCCGTCAAAGGCGCGGGCCGGCGCGCCGAGCTGTTCCGCGCCGATCTGGGTGATGCGAAGGCCGCGCGCGCCCTTCCCGATCAGGCGGCGCGCGCATTCGGCCGGCTCGACGTCGTCATCAACTCGGCGGCGATCATGGTGCGCCAGCCGGTCGAAGAGGTGACCGCCGAGAGCTGGGATGCGACGCTGAATCTGAATCTCCGCGCGCTGTTCTTCGTCTCGCAGGGCGCGATCCCACACCTCCGCCGCGCCAAAGGCAAGATCGTCAATCTCACGGACGTCGGCGGACTCGAGCCGTGGCCGGCGTACGTTCCGCACAGCGTCAGCAAGGCGGGCGTCGTGATGTTGACGAAAGCACTGGCGCGCGCGTTGGCGCCCGATATCGCCGTGAACGCGATCGCGCCCGGGACCGTCCTCCTGCCGGAGGGGTGGGACGAGCAGTCGGCGAAACACATCCGCGAGACCACGCCGCTGCAACGCAACGGCGACCCCGCCGACGTCGTCGCCGCCGTGCGTTTCCTGCTGGCGGGTACGGACTTCGTCACCGGTACGATCGTGGTCGTGGATGGCGGGAGACTGATCCGCTGAGAGACGTCGTCATCGTCGGCGGCGGATGCTATGGGACGTTTTACGCCTCGCAGCTCGCCAAAGCCAAGTCGCGCGGCAAGACCGACTACCGCACCGTCATCGTGGTCGATCGCAACGCCGACTGTCAGGCCAGGCGCGAGCTGGGCGAAGCGGCCGATCGCCGGTTCGTCATCTCGGATTGGAGCAATTTCTTCGACACGTTTCTCTCCGACGCACAGCGTACGACCCACGACGCACAGGAAGACCAGATCGTCCCATCCCCGCACATGCCGCATGTGATGTTCGATTGGGTTCTCAAACGGGCCCGCGAGCGCTGGCCTCGGCGCGCGGTGTCCGTCGCACCCGTTCCTGGTACGGTGCCGACGCCGTACGATCGCCCGAGCGGAGCCGCGGACGCGACCCGCTACGTCTCCTGGGCAGATTGGATTTGTCCGACGCACTGCATCGAGCCCGCGCTGTGCCCCGCGATCGGCGCGCCACGGACGTGGGAAATGACGGACACCGTGCACGACCTTGCCGCACGCATCGGTGCGAGCGGACCTGCGCTGTTCGTCTGCAAACACCAGGTGTTCGGCGTCGGCATGTTTTCGGCCGAGTCGGTTCGCGCCGGCGATCGGCTCGTCGCAGCGGCCGGTGCCCACCGGGAGGCGGAGGTGCTCATCGGGACGATTTCGAGTTGTCATGGCGCGCTGAATCTGTTGCGAGTGGGACCACGCGCGACGCACGACGTACGACGCACGTGAATCCGGAGGACCGCCGCCGCTACCTGGAGCACGCTCGCGAACTGTTCAATTCAGGGGAGTTCTGGTCAGCGCACGAGGCGTTGGAAACAGTTTGGCGTTCTATTATTAAGGAAGACGAAGCGCGGGTCTGGCAGGGCATCATTCAGGCCGCGGCCGCCCTGCTGCATCGGGCGCGCGGGAACCGCCACGGCACGGTCGTGGTTGGAGCAGCGGCGCTCGCGAAGCTCGCGGGCCCACAGTCGCCGGACATCGAATTCGACACGGTGCAATTTCGCGCACAGCTGGCGCGCGCCCTGGCGGGGGAGGGAGATCCTCCGCGCCTGGAATTCAGGACGCCATGACGGTCAACGACAAACACCAATACGACGTCATTATCGTCGGCGCGGGGCCGGCGGGGCTCTGTGCCGCGATGTACGCGGGGCGCGGCTTGCTCAAGTCCATCACGATCGAGCGCGGTGCTCCCGGTGGCGAGCTGCTGAATACCGACCTCATCGAGGACTATCCCGGCTTCGAGAGCATCAAGGGTTGGGAGCTCGCGCAGAAGATGACCGAGCACGCCAAGAAGTTCGGCGCCGAGATCGTGACGGACACCGTCGAACGGATCCGCAGGAGCGCGGACGGCTGGTTCGACGTCGAGACCGCGCGCGGCGAGACGTACCGCAGCCAGGCCGTCATTCTCACTGCCGGCGGGACGCCCGTGAAACTCGGCGTCCCGGGCGAGAGGGAATACGCGGGCCGCGGCGTTTCCTACTGCGCGGTCTGCGACGGCGCGTTCTTCAAGGGCGAGCACCTGGCGGTCGTCGGCGGCGGCGACGCGGCGGTCGAGGAAGCCGACTATCTGACGCGCTACGCCTCCAAAGTCACGCTCATTCATCGCCGCGACGAGTTCCGGGCGTCCAAACTGCTTCAGGAGCGGGCGTTCGAGAATCCGAAGATCAGCGTCATTCGCAACACCATCGTGCCCGAGATCGCTGGCAACGAGAAGGGCGTGACGCACGCGGTGCTCGAGGACAGCACCACCGGCCGGCGCTCCGACCTCCCGGTCGGCGGCGTGTTCATCTTTGCGGGGTTCAAGCCGAACACGCAGCTGGTCGAGGGCCACGTGGACCACGATGCCGGCGGTTACTTGATCACCGACAGCAAGATGATGACGTCGATGGCCGGCCTGTTCGCCGCGGGGGACGTGCGGAGCCAGGTGACGCGGCAGATCACGACCGCGGTGGGCGACGCCACGACGGCAGCCATTGCGGTCGAGAAGTATCTCAAATCGCTCCGCGAGACCGACGGGAAGGTGCGCGCGTGAAAATCGTGCCGATCCCGAACGGCACGTTCGCCGAGAACAGTTACCTCGTCATCGACGAGCAGGCGGGGGAGTGTGCGATCGTCGATCCCGGTGAAGAAGCGGGACTGATCCTTCACAAGGTGCGCGCTAGCGGCACGAAGCCGGTGGCCATCTGGTTGACGCACGCCCACATCGATCACGTCATCGGCGTGCGGACGGTGGCGACCGAGACGGGGGCGGCGGTGTGGCTGCACCCGGCGGACCGGCCGCTCTACGACGCGGTGCCCGAGCAGGCCGCCTGGTTCGGCTTGGCGATGCCGGGTCGCTTGCCCGCACCTGACCACGACATGGTGCCGGGCGCCGCGCTGACCGTGGGGACGCTGCGTTTCACGGTCCGTCACGCGCCGGGGCACTCGCCCGGAAGCGTCTGTCTCATCGGCCCCGGCGCAGTCTTCACCGGCGACGTGTTGTTCGCAGGCTCGATCGGCCGCACTGATCTTCCGGGCGGCGACTTCGACACGCTCATCGCGAGCATCGAGCGCGAGTTGCTCCCGCTTTCCGACGACACCATCGTGTACAGCGGTCATGGACCCGAAACGACCATCGGAAGGGAGCGCCGCGGGAATCCCTTCCTCACCGGCGCCCCCCCCGTCCGGCCAATCCAAACCCGCTAAGCCGCCGCCGCGCTGCATGCGCTGCGGGGCTGAAGTCCGGCCCAAGCCGTGGGGCTGCAAGAACCCGTGTCCCAATTGCGGGTTCATCTACCCACTCGGGGACTGCTCGGATTGAATCACCTGCTCGCGATTCTGCTGCTGGCGCTCGATTGCACGGCGCGCGCCTGGCGCATCCAGCTGGCGTCGTGGGCAGCCGGCGGTCGCCTGTCCTTTGCGGACGCATTGCGACTCAACCTGTATGGGGAAGCGGCCTCGACGCTGACGCCCAACCGCTTGGGCGGCGAGCCGGCGCGGTTTCTCGGCATGACGTGGTCGGGGCTGCGCGTCGTGCAGGCGCTGGTGGCGCTCGGCCTCGAAGTGACGGCCGAATGGCCGGTCTTCGGCATCATCGCGGTCGCCCTCGTCGCCTTTTACGTGCCTGATTGGAGTCAGGCCGCGGACCGCTTTCTCACACACAGTCTCGCGCGCGACCTGCTGGGCGTCGAGCTGATCGCGCTCGTCATTCTGATCGTCATCTGGGGACTCCAGCGACTCGTTCGACCGGGTGCGATCCGGCATCGCGTGCGGCGGCAATGGCGCGTTGCGCTCGCGCACGTGCGGCGCGCGCCGTGGTGGGTGCTGTTCGTCGGCGCCCTGACGACGGTCGTGAGTCTCGCTGCCCGCGCCTTGATCTTGCCGGCGCTCGTGTGGGGACATCCCGGCGCTCCCTCGTTCGCCGTGATGTTCTTCGGGTCGCTCGCGCTGATTCATGCGCCGCTCGTCGTGCCGCTGCCTTCGGGCGGCGGCGGCATCGAGGTCGCGTTTCTGTCGGGATTCGCCGGAGATTTCGGCGTCGGTCATCAGCTGACGATGCTGCTGTTGTGGCGATTCTATACGACCATCTTGCTGACGATTCTGGGGGTCTACCTGCTCGTGCGGACGCACGGCGCGGCGGCCGCGAAGGAGCTGTTCACTGTCGGGTGGTTCAAGCGACGCTAGATTGATGGGCGATTCCTGGCTGGAAACGGACGGCAGGCGAACTGAGGGAGGTGCAGTGGGTCAGACGCGCATCGAGCGTGATCCCCTGGGCGAGATGCCCGTGCCCGTCGAGGCGCTCTGGGGCATCCAAACCGAGCGGGCTCGGCAGAATTTTCCGATTTCCCACCTGCGGCCACTCCCTGCGTTCGTCGACGCCGTCATCCAGATCAAGAAAGCCGCGGCGCTCAGCAATAAGGCCACCGGTCGTCTCGACGCAAAGCTGGCCGACGCGATCGTTCGCGCCGCCGATGAGGTTCTGGCGGGTGGTCATCGCGATCAGTTCGTGGTCGATCCCTACCAGGCGGGCGCCGGCACGTCGCACAACATGAATTGCAACGAGGTGCTCGCCAACCGCGCCAACGAGCTGCTCGGCGCGAAGCGCGGTGAGTACAAGCCGGTGCATCCGAACGATCACGTCAACATGGCGCAGTCGACGAACGACGTGATTCCAACCGCCGTGCGCGTCGGCGCGCTCAACCTGCTCGCCGCGCTGGCGGAGGCGTTGACGCGCCTCGCGCGCGCGTTCCACGAGAAGGGCAAGGCGTTCGACGGCATCGTGAAGTCGGGGCGCACGCATCTGCAGGACGCGACGCCGGTGCGGCTCGGCCAGGAGTTCGCGGCGTTCGGCCACAGCGTCGAGCGCAATCGCGATCGTATCGCGCGCGCCGCCGACGATCTGCGCGAGCTAGGCATCGGCGGCACCGCCGTGGGTACGGGCCTGAACGCCGAGCCCGAGTATCCACGACTGATGGTGAAGTATCTCCGTGACATCACCGGCGTCGAGCTGCGCGAGGGCAAGGACCGCGTGCAGCTGATGCAATCCATGGGGGACGCCGCCGCGTTCTCGGGGGCGGTGCGCACGTACGCCGTCGATCTCGGCAAGATCGCGTCCGATTTGCGGCTGCTCGCGTCGGGGCCACGGACCGGGTTCGCGGAGATTCTGCTGCCGCCGGTGCAGCCGGGCTCGAGCATCATGCCGGGCAAGGTCAATCCGTCGATCGCGGAAATGGTGAATCAAGTCTGCTTCCAGGTCATCGGTAACGACGTCGCAATCACGACGGCTGCGGAGGCGGGACAGCTCGAGCTGAACGTCATGATGCCCGTGATCGCGCATAATCTGTTCTTCGCGATGATGATCATCACGACCGCATCGCGCGTGCTGGCCGAGCGGTGCGTGGAGGGTATCGAGGCCGATGCGGACCAGTGTGCGCACTGGCTGGAGCGCAGTCCCGCGCTCGTCACGGCACTCGCGCCGAAGATCGGCTACGCCGAAGCCGCGAAGCTCGCGAAGGAAGCGGTCGCCAAGAACGTCACCGTCCGCCAGCTGGTGGTGGAGAAAGGGCTGCTCAAGGGAAAGGAGCTGGAGGAGGTGTTGGATCTTCGGGCCATGACCGAGCTCGGCGTGCCTGGAGAGCGGAAGGAGCAAGGGAAGCGAAAGTGACCCTCACATCGGAGACCCACGTATGAATTGGATCGCGGGGCTGGTCGCAGGGGTCGTCGCATACCTGGTGGATTGGGTGCTGTGGAGCAAGGTCTTCACGACCGGCATGGATGCGTACGTCTCGCCGCTGTCGCCCGAAGAGATGAAGAAGTTCATGGGGCCGGCGATGGCGAAATCCGCGGTGCTGTCGCTGGTCTTCGGTCTCCTGCTCGCCTGGCTCTACGGACGCTTCCGCGGCGCACTCTGGGTGCAGCAAGGCGGCCCGCTGGCCGGCATGGAATGGGCGACCGTGCTCTGGCTGCCGATCCTGTTCGCAATGGTGGGGAGCAGCGTCTGGTACCTGCGTGTGCGCCCGCTCAACATGGCGACGTGTTGGGCGTGGCTTATTCGCCTGAACGCCGCCGGTCTCGTGGTCGGATGGATGATGCGGTGACTTGAGTCACGGCAGCCGCGAGCGCGCGAGCGTAGAAGTCTCCGTATGCGTACCCTGACTCTGATACTTCTCGCGCTCGCGGTTGCCGCGCCTCGCAGCGCCTTCGCCCAGCGCCGCGTTCGCCTCGGTCCGACCGTCTCGAGCATCGCGATCGACGACGGCTCCGGCAGTCAATCGTTTCGTTCGTTCGGCGGCACGCTCGCATTTCTCTCCGGCGACGACGGCGAAATCGGCGTCGCCGTGTCGCGCTACGGCGATCTGTCGAATACGAGCTGCACGCGACAGATGACGTTTCTCGGGCTCGAGTCCAACTATTATCCCGTCGGCGCCAAGGGCATCGCGCCCTACGCGTCCACGTCACTCGGCCTCGCGCACGTGCTCGACCAGCATCCGGTCGTGTCGCTGCTCGGCTGCGACACCGGCGCGCAGGCGACGAACGAAATTGCGCTCGGATTCGGTTTGGGTGTGCGGCTCAATCTCGGCGGCCAAGCCGCGGCACTCGTCGAGGGTCGGTTCTTCCAGGTTCCGAACAGCGCGATCCAGGCGCTCGAAGCGCGCGCCAATGTTTCTCTCGCGCTCGGTAATCCTCCCAAGACGGAGCTGCTCAGCGGCACACTCGGACCCGCCGTCTCGCTCGTATCCACGCTGTCGGGTCCGTTGCAGCCGCGCGCGCCCGCCTTCGGCGTTCGTTTCCGCCGCGATACCAAGAAGAGCTCGAGCACCCTCGGATTGCAGATCGACTACGCGCAGCTGCGCGTCGCCGGCTGCTCCAGCGACTGCGCACCAAATGCCATTCTGTTTGCGCCCGGGTACGAGCCGTCCCTTCGCACCGGCTGGGGACGCCTCTACCTCGATCTCGGCCTACTGTTGATGGGCGTCCCGTCGCGCGGGGAAGACCGCGGCATGGCGCAGGGCGCGCATGGCGGCCTCGGCGCCGACATCGTGAGCAGCGGTGGCCTGATGGTGAACCTCAACAGCCGCGTGCTCTGGCTGCAGCGCAATGGGGGTCAGAACGTCTTCCTGCTCCAGACCGGCGTGAGCGTGAGTCCCAAACTTGAATCCCGATAGAGGCTCTCGCATATTCCCTCCATGCGCGTTACCACCTGGGCGGAATACGGCTTAATCGTCTCGATCCATCTGGCCAGGCGCTCCGGGCAAGGCCCGGTGGCTGCCCGCGAGCTCTCCGAGCAGGAACGGTTGCCGCACGATTACGTCGAGCAGATTTTGCTGCGCCTCAGGCGCGCGGGGCTCGTCGAGTCGGTCCGCGGTGCCAAGGGCGGGTATCTCCTGGCTCATGATCCGCGCGAGGTGAGCGTGAAAGACGTGATCGAGGCCTCGGAGCACGTGACGTTCGAGGTGAACTGCGACCTGCACCGCGTGGACGATGAGCGCTGCGATCCGGCGACCGCCTGCAGTATTCGTCCCGTGTGGCGCTTGCTGGAGCGGCGCATCAACGAAGTGCTCGACGGCGTCAGCCTCGCCGACCTGCTGCGTGCCGAGCCGCAGATCTATCAGATCGCCGGGGTAGCGTCAGGCAATTGAGCGGCGCGCTGTCGCATGAAGAGCTGCTGCGGTATTCGCGGCACCTCACCCTTCCCGATGTCGGTCTCCACGGACAACAGCAACTGCGTGACGCGCGCGTCCTTCTCGTGGGCGCGGGCGGGCTCGGCTCGCCGGCCGCGCTCTATCTCGCCGCGGCCGGCGTCGGCACGCTCGGCCTCGTGGACTTCGACGTCGTCGATCGCTCCAATCTCCAGCGCCAGATCCTGCACGGCACGGCGGGCATCGGAACGTTGAAGACCGAGTCTGCGTGCGCGCGGCTCAACGACATCAACCCGCACGTTCGCGTTGAGACGTTTGCCGAGCAGCTGACCTCGGCGAACGCGCTGAAGATCCTCGCCGGCTTCGACGTCGTCATCGACGGCTCGGACAATTTTCCGACGCGCTATCTCGTCAACGACGCGTGTGTGCTCTTGGGCAAGCCCAACGTGTACGGCGCGGTGTTCCGGTTCGATGGGCAGGTATCGGTGTTCGATGCGCGCACCGGCCCATGCTACCGCTGCCTGTATGCGGAGCCCCCGCCACCCGATCTCGTGCCGTCGTGCGCGGAGGGCGGGGTGCTCGGTGTCGTGCCCGGCATCATCGGTTCCTTGCAGGCGCTCGAGGCGATCAAGCGCATCGTGGGATTCGGCGAATCGCTCGTCGGCCGGCTCCTGCTGTTCGACGGCCGGCGCATGCAGTTCCGCGAGCTCACCCTCGTGAAGGATCCCGCGTGCCCCGCCTGCGGCACGCATCCGACCGTTACGAAGCTGATCGATTACGAGGCGTTCTGTGGCGTAGGGGCACGGAGTCGGGCCCCGGGAGCTGGGGTGGAGATTTCCGCCCGCGAGTTGCAACGCGAGCGCACGCGCAAGCCGGATCTCGTGCTGCTCGATGTGCGCGAGGTGCGGGAGGCAGAGATTGCACAGATCGCCGGTGCGCGACTCATCCCGCTAGGCGAGTTGCCGCGGCGGTTAGGGGAGCTGCCCGGTCACGGCGAGATCGTCACGGTGTGCCATCACGGCCAGCGCTCGCTCAAGGCTCGCGAGATTCTGCGCGGGGCGGGCTTTACCAATGTGCGGAGTCTGGCGGGGGGAATTGATGCGTGGTCGCGCGAGGTGGACGCAGAAGTCCCGCGCTACTGAGTGCCGAAGGTGGGACTCGAACCCACACGGGCTTGCGCCCACTGGCTCCTGAAGCCAGCGCGTCTACCAGTTCCACCACTTCGGCGGTTTTTTTGAGGAACGGCAATCTAGATTGTTGTATAACCCCAAGTCAATGCGTATCTTGCCAGCGTCATCGTGGAAAAAGTCTCCATCGCCAGGAACCCCCGGGCTCGGCACGATTACCACCTCCTCGAAACGTGGGAGGCGGGACTCGTCCTCACCGGCACCGAGGTCAAATCGCTGCGCGAGCGGCGCGCCAGCCTGAACGAAGCGTATGCGCACGTCCAGCGAGGCGAAGTCTGGCTCGAGGGCATGACGATCTCGCATTACGCACCCGGCAGCTACAACAATCCGCCGACCGCCCGCTCCCGCAAACTGCTGCTCCACAAGCGCGAGATCCGCAAGATTCTGGGTGCCACAACGCAGAAGGGCCTCACCGTGGTCCCGCTCGAGGTCTACTTCAAAGATGGGTTGGCCAAGGTCGCGATCGCGCTCGCGAAGGCGAAGAAGGCCCACGACAAGCGCGAAGATCTCAAGCGGCGGGTGGCGGAGCGCGAGATGGCACGGGTTGTGAAGGGCAGGCGGTCATGATGCGGCCGGCTCTCTTGCTGCTGTCCACGCTCGTCCCACAACAGGTGGTGATTGTCACCCCGCGGGGACAGGTCAACGTTCCCGTGGCGACCGATCACGGATCGGCGGCCGTGGCTGCCGTCCTGCTCAACCAGCCACTCGGGTTGGCCCTCTCGCTCGAAGGGTCGGCCGTGCGCGTGTCGCTCGGGGCGCGCGACTTCGAGTTCAACCTCGGCTCTTCGTTCATGCGCTTCGACGGGAACGCGTATCCGCTGGCCAGTGAGCCCTACGTTGCCAGAGACACGGTCTTCTTGCCGCTGCAGTGGTTGAGCGACTGCGTGCCACGGCTCCTGGCCGGGCGATATCGCTGGGATCCTTGGCTCGCGCGATTGGATGAGATCGCGGTGCCGCCGGGCGTTGCTACGCGCCCCGTCCCAGCACCTGCCGCTGCGACGTCGTCATCATCGCCCAGCCACACGCAACTGCCGCCGCCCCCGCCGCCAACGGTTTCGCAGCCGCCTGCGCCGAATCCGGTCACGGGACTCAGGCTGCCGCATACGATCGTCGTGGATCCGGGTCACGGCGGACTCGATCCCGGCAATCCCGGTCTCAATATGCCGCGCGGGATTACCGAGAAGGACATCACGCTAAGCATCGGCAAGTTGCTGCGTGCCGAGCTGCTGCGGCGGGGGCTGACGGTGGTGCTGACGCGGTCGAGCGACACGCTCATCGATCTCGCCAGCCGCCCCACGTACTGTCATACGGAATGCGATCTCTTCGTCAGCATTCACGTCAACTCGATGCCGGCGGGACGCCGGCAGACCCAAGTGAACGGCGTCGAGACCTATTTCGTCTCCGACGCGAAGACGGAAGACCAGAAGCGCGTGGCGCAAATGGAAAACGACGCCCTGCGCTTCGATGCGACGCCGGTGCTCGATGGTCCGCTCGGCTACATTCTGCACGATCTGCAGCTGAACGAGTATCTCCGGGAGTCGGCGCGGCTCGCCGAGCTGGTGCAGGGGAAGGTGGCGTCCATTCATCCGGGCGAAGACCGGGGGGTGCAGCAGGGGCCATTCCTCGTGCTTGCGGCCGCGCGTCGTCCTGCGATTCTCGTCGAAACCGGATTCGCCACCAATCGCACCGACGGCGCGTTCCTCGCATCGGCGCAAGGGCAACACAAGATCGCGACCGCGATCGCCGACGGCATTGTCGCCTACCTGCTCGAGTTCGAGCGCAAGCTGGCGATCGGGACGGGTGGAGGACCGTCGCGGTGAGGCGCGTCGCGGTGAGCGTGATCGCACTCAGCGTGGGCCTCGGCGGGTGCGTCTACTACAACGCGATGTGGAGTGCGGAGCAGCATGCCAAGGACGCTCGGTCGTTCGAGCAGCGCGGCCAGTTGTCGGACGCGCGCTCCGCCTGGGCCTTGGCCGCCGAAAAAGCCGGCAACGTTGCGTTGCGTCATCCGCGCAGCCGTTGGGCCGACGACGCGCTTGCGCTCGAGGCGGAGGGGCTCGCGCGCTCTGGGGCGTGTGACGAAGCCGCGGACCCGATCGGCCGACTCCGCGCGAACGTGACGGATGCGGTGTTGCGTGAGCGCGTTGAGCTCGCTGCCGCGGAATGTGCCGTCGCGGCGGCGCATCCGCTCGAAGCGGACCGGGCCCTCGCACTCCCCCTGCAGTCCCGAGACGCGGGCCGGCGCTCGCGCGCCGAATATCTCGCCGGCACGAGCGCGGCGTTGCAGCTCGACTATGCGGCGGCGGCGATCCATTTCGCGCGCTCGCACGACCCGGTGGCGATCGCCGCGCACGCGCGCGCGCTCCTGGACGCCGGCCAGTCGCAGGAAGCGGCTGCCGTCATCGACGTCCTGCCGCCGACCGCCGCATTCGAAGTCGAGCGCGCCGATCTCCTCGCGCAGCTCGCGAGCGTCGGGGGTCCCGAGACAGCGTCACGTGCGCTCGACAGGGCACTCGCGCGCGGACGTTTGTCCGCCACGGAGCAGGCACGTCTGTTGGTCGCGGACGCCAACCGCCTGCTGGCGCACGGCGCGTACGACCTCGCTGCGTCGCGCTTTCGGCAAGCGATGCTGGCGGCGCCCGTCGGCACGCTGGAGGCCGGCGTGGCACAGGTTGGGCTCGAGCAGGTCCGCGTCAGTCGAGCCGCAACGCGAGATGAGCTGGCACCGGTGGTCACCGCGCTCACGCGGCTCGGGAACGACATCGCCGCAGCCCAGGCAAAGCGCCTGCTCGATCTCATTCGCCTGGCGATCGCGATCCCGGAGACTCCCGGCGCGCGCCTGCGCGCGGCCGAGATTGCCCGCGACTCGCTGAACGCGCCGCTGCTCGCGGGGCAGGTGTTCCTCGACGTCGCCGCGGCGGACACGGGGTCGCTGTACGCCCCGAAAGCGTTGCTCGCGGCGCTACCGCTCTTGCCGGACCGGCGCGATTCGATCGCACGGCTCTTGGACAGCCGCTACGCGACTTCGCCGTACACCCGCGCCTTCCACGGCGACGTCAGCGTCGCGTACGCGGCGGCCGAAGATTCGTTGGCGCGCGAGCTCGGCGTCGCCGTCGCCCCCGCGCCGGCACCGGTGGTGGCACACGTGGACCTTCCGCTGCCGGGGCCGCGGGGGCCGCTGCTCGATGACCACATCGCGCCGGGAGAGAATCCGTTGCGCGGCCGCCCGGCCAGGCCCGGCGCGCGTCCCAACGCTCCGCCGGCCAATCCGCGCGAGCGGCCGGCGCAGCGCGAGCATCCGTGACCAGCGCTCCGGTCAGTCTCTTCGGCACCACCTTCCAAAATCCGATTCTGCTCGCTGCCGGGACTGCCGGGTTCGGCCGGGAGCTCGATCACGTTATCGATCTCGACGTCCTCGGCGGCATCGTGACGAAGGCCGTCACGCCCGAGCCCCGCCAGGGCAATTCCGCGCTGCGGGTCGCCGAGTTTCGCGGCGGAATGCTCAATTCGGTCGGACTCGCCAATCCCGGCGTCGAGCACGTTGCCACCGACGAGCTGCCGTGGCTCGGCCGGCGACTGCAGCGGGCGCGGGTGCTGGTCAACGTGGCCGGTGCGACCGTAGCGGATTATGTGCGCGTGATCGAGCGGTTGACGTCCACCGCGGTGATCACGGCGTTTGAAGTCAACGCGTCTTGTCCGAACACGAAGGCCGGCGGACTCGAGTTCGGCTCCGATCCCGGCGGGCTCGCCGAGCTGGTGAGCGCGTGTCGCCGCGCGTCGACGAAGCCGTTGACGGTGAAACTCTCGCCGGTGTTGCCTGACATTCCCGCAATGGCGAAGGTCGCCCGCGACGAAGGCGCCGAGGCGGTCAGTCTCGTGAACACGATGCCGGGTCTGCTCGACAAGCGGCTTGGCAACGGCAGCGGCGGTCTGAGTGGCCCGGCGCTCCTGCCGGTCGGCGTCCTCGCCACGCGCCGTGTGCGCGAGCGACTAGGGATGCCGGTGATCGGCGTCGGCGGCGTTCGCACGGCGGCCGACGCGCGTGAGTATCTTTCCGCCGGCGCATCGCTCGTGGCGATCGGGACCGCCGCGCTCGCCGATCCTCGCCTGCCGGCGCGCATTGCGAAGGAGTTATCGCATGGCTGAGCTCATCGTCGCGTTCGACCTGCCGAGCGGCCGTGACGCGCTCGCGCTCGCGCAGCGACTGCCGGGCCTCAAGTGGGCGAAAATCGGGCCGGTGCTCTTCGGTCGTGCCGGCCCTGCGCTGCTGCAAGAGTTCACGCAGCGCGGCATCCGCGTCTTCCTCGACCTCAAATGGCACGACATTCCGAACGTCGTCGCGGGCGCCGTGACCGCGGCACGCGAGCTCGGGGTCTCCATGGCAACGGTGCACGCGCTCGGCGGCAAGACGATGCTGACCGCGGCGGCGGCCGCGGCGAATACCGCGGGGACGGAGCTCGCGCTCGTGGGAGTCACGGTGCTCACATCGCATGACGCTGGGGAGCTCGAGGGTATCCTGGGACGCGGCGTCCCCGACGTGGGCTTCGAAGCCGAGCGATTGGCGCGCTCTGCGTTACAGTGCGGACTGCGCGGCGTGGTGACGTCGGGCCGCGAGCTCGGATTGCTGCGCGAGGCGCTCGGCCCCGAGGCATGGATCGTGGTGCCGGGGATTCGGGCTCCCGGCGACGATGCCGGCGATCAGGTGCGAACCATCGAGCCGGCCGCGGCGGTCCGGCGCGGTGCAACGCATCTGGTGGTCGGTCGGCCGATCACCGGCGCACGGGATCCGGTAGCGGCGTACCAGCGCCTGCTCGAGGCGCTCGATTGAAGACGTTGCTCTGCGCACTGCTGCTCGCCGGCCGCATCTTGGCGGCTCAGACGACGCTGCCGGAGGCCGCGGATCGCGCCAAGCAGGCATGGTTGGCGCACGACGCCCAACAGCTGGTCGGGCAGGCGTCGACGTTGGTGTTGCAGCTTCCAGGCGCCGACCCGTCAGCGGCGCTCGGTCGCGCGCAGGCGGTGGAGCTAGTCCGTCGCTACTTTCAACCGTCCGAAGAGCGCGGCCTCGACATCGCCACGATTCGGGAAGTCGAGCCGGGGAAGGGGTTCGTGGAGGTGGTGCGGCGGTATGTCGTGCGCGGCACGACGGAATTGCGCCATGAAACCCTCTATCTCGGCTACCGGAAAATTGGCAACGAATGGCGCCTGGTAGAACTTCGGAGTGCGCCGTAATCCCTTGTAGGTCCGCCCCTTGCGTGAAGTCTGTCCCCCGTCTATTGTTCACGGCTCAACAGGAACTTTTTGCACTTTTCCGGAGCTGCCCGTTGAAGGTTCGTTCGAGCGTGCGCCCCATCTGCGAGCACTGCAAGGTTGTGACGCGGCGGGGCGTGATTCGCGTGATCTGCAAGCGCAACCCCAAGCATAAACAGCGGCAGGGTTAGGGAGAGGCATGGCTCGTATTGCAGGCGTGGATTTGCCGCGCGATAAAAAGATTCAGTTCGCACTTCCGTACATCTTCGGCATCGGTCCCAGCAATTCGATTCGCATTCTCGCGGAGACGGGTATCAGTCCTGACGCGCGCGTGCGCGATTTGCGGGACGCCGAGGTGGCACGACTGCGGCAGGTGATCGAACGAGATTACAAAGTCGAAGGCGCGCTCCGCACCGAGACGGCGATGAACATCAAGCGCTTGATGGACATCGGCACGTATCGCGGCGGCCGTCATCGCAAGAATCTGCCGGTGCGCGGCCAGCGCACGCACACGAACGCGCGCACCAAGAAGGGACCGCGGCGCGCCATCGCGGGCAAGAAGAAGCCCGTCCTGAAAAAGTAGAGGCTCATGGCTGACGAAGCGAAACCCGACGCGAAGCCAGACGCGAAACCCGACGCGAAGCCGACGCCCGTCCGCGCCCCGAGTGCGAAACGCGCGAAGAAAGTCGTCGAGGCCGAGGGCGTCGCGCACATCACGGCGACCTTCAACAACACGCTCATCACGATCAGCGACCTGCAGGGCAATGCGATCACGTGGGGCAGCTCGGGTAAGGCCGGCTTCAAAGGCTCCAAGAAGTCGACGCCGTTCGCCGCGACCGTTGCGGCGGAACAAGCGGCGCGCGAAGCGTTGAACCTCGGCGTGAAGCGCGTCCACGTGCGCGTCCAGGGTCCCGGCTCGGGTCGCGAGTCCGCGATTCAGGCGCTCGCGAGCGCGGGCCTGCAGATCCGCTCGATCCGCGACGTGACGCCGATTCCGCACAATGGGTGCCGGCCGCCCAAGAAACGGCGGGTCTAGCATGGCGCGCTATACAGGACCCGTGTGCCGGCTGTGCCGCCGCGAGGGCACCAAGCTATTCCTCAAGGGCACGCGCTGCCTGACGGAAAAGTGCGCCGTCGAGCGCCGCGCGTACGCGCCCGGCCAGCATGGGCAATCCACCGGACGGCGCCGCAAGGCGTCGGAGTACGCCAAGCAGCTGCGCGAAAAGCAGAAGGTGAAGCGGATCTATGGCCTGTCCGAGCGCCAATTCCGCAACCTGTTCGAGCGGGCGATCAAGGAGCCGGGTGTGACGGGCGAAGCGCTGCTCGTGGCCCTCGAGAGCCGGCTGGACAATCTGGTGTACCGGATGGGGTTTGCGACCTCGCGCAAACAGGCGCGCCAGCTCGTGCGCCATCGCCACATCCTCGTGAACGGCCGTGTGCTGGACATTCCGTCCTACCGCGTCCGCATCGGGGAAGAGGTGAAGGTCGCCGACGCGAGCAAGGAGCTCGTGCAGGTGAAGGTCGCGCTCGAGCAGTTCGGGCGCGGACAACCGGTTTCGTGGATCCAGGTGGACACTGACAAAGTGCTGGGCAAGATGACGGAGCGGCCGACCCGCGACGCCATCCCGCTCGCGGCACAAGAACAGTTAATCGTCGAGCTCTATTCCAAGTGATTACCACTCTTGATTTGACGGGGTTGGTCCGGCCGCACCTGGTCGAGATGACCAAGCGCGAGGACAACCCGAATTCCGCCGAGTTCCGCCTCCAGCCGCTGGAGCGGGGCTACGGCTACACGTTGGGCAACTCGCTTCGCCGGCTGCTGCTGTCCTCGCTGCGCGGCGCCGCGGTATGGGCGTTCCGGATCGACGGCGTGGTGCACGAGCACCAGACCATTCCGGGTGTCGTCGAAGACGTGCACCAGATCATCCAGCGCCTGAAGCAGCTGACGCTGGTGCTGGCGCCGGAAGTCGACGAGGCCGTCCTCCGCCTCAAGGTGGAGAAGGCTGGTCCCGTGTACGCGCGCGACCTCGAGCAGCACGGGTCCGTGACGATCGTGAACTCCGACCAGCTCCTCTTCACGGTGCAGGACGACCGCGACATCTCGGGCGAGCTGTACGTGAACAAGGGTCGCGGCTACGTCGAGGCCGAGCAGCATCCGGTCGACCGGACGCTGGCCGTCGACGTCGTGCGCGTGGACTCGATCTACAATCCGGTCCGTCGCGCGAACTTCACGGTGGCGGAAACGCGCGTCGGCCAGCGCACCGACTATGACCGGCTGACGCTCACCGTCGAGACGAACGGCACGATCTCCCCCGAGGACGCCGTTGCCTACGCCGCGGCGCTCGCGCAGGAGCACTTCCGTTTCTTCGTCGACTTCGGCAAGGTGCCGATCGTGTCCGGCGAAACGAGCGGGGCCACGAACGGCGGCAGCGAGGGCGGCCGGTTGCGCGACGTGCTGAACCGCGCGATCGACGACGCCGGCCTGTCGGTCCGGTCCGTGAATTCGCTCAAGAACTCCAACATCCGCACCCTCGGCGATCTCGTCCGCTACAAAGAAGACGATCTGCTCAAGGTGAAGAACGTGGGTGAGAAGGCGCTGGGCGAGATCGCGGAGCTGTTGCGGCGTGAGGGGCTGAACTTCGGGATGCAGCTCGAGGAGTCGCCCGGCGGCGAGCTGCGGATCGTCGACCCCGGCGTTGCGCCGCAGGCGCAGCTCACGGGAGCCGAGGAAGAGTAATGCGTCACCGCGCGAAAGGCCGCCAGCTCTCCCGCACGTCGAGCCACAAGAAGGCGACGCTGAACAACATGGCGACGAGCCTGTTCATGCACGGCGGCATTCAAACGACCGAGGCGAAGGCCAAGGAGCTGCGGCCGTTCGCCGAGCGGCTCATCACCCTCGCGCGGCGCGGGGACTTGCACGCGCGCCGGCTGGTCGAGCGGCGGATCAAGGACCGTGCGGTGACGACGAAGCTGTTCGCCGAGATCGGCAAGCGCTTCGCCGCGCGGCCGGGCGGCTATACGCGGATCGTGAAACTGGGCCATCGCGTCGGCGACGGCGCCGACGTGGCTCGGATCGAGCTGCTCGCTGAGTGACCGGGGCGGAGTGCCGGAAATGAAAAAGGGACCCGGAAGGGTCCCTTTTTTCTTGAGCAGCCGCTGCTTAGGACGCTTTCGCCACCCGATTGGATTTGATGCACTGCGTGCACACCCGGATGCGGCGTACGGCGCCGTTCACGACGACGCGGGCGCGCTGTAGGTTGGGGTACCAGCGGCGGGGCGTCTTATTGTTTGCGTGGCTGACGTTGTGTCCCGTGATGGGACCCTTGCCACAGATTTCACACACTCGAGCCATAGGCCGTCCGACAAAAAATGAGTAAACAGGGCGCCGCAAAGAGGCCTAAACCTAAACAGGACACCGGGAAGCAGCAACCCCGCAAGACCGCCGTCATCACCGGAGTGACGGGCCAGGACGGATCCTACCTCGCGGAGCTGCTGCTCGCCAAGGGATACGAGGTCATCGGCGTCGTGCGGCGCACGTCGCACGACTCCTACGAGCGCATCGGCCACCTGCTCGACAAGGTGCACGTCGTCGCCGCCGACCTGCTCGACCAGCACTCGCTGACCACCGTGATCCGCGACGCCAAGCCGGACGAGGTCTACAATCTCGCCGCGCAGAGCTTCGTGCCGACGTCGTGGAACCAGCCGGTGCTCACGGGCGAGTTCACTGCGCTCGGCGTCACGCGGCTCTTGGAAGCGATCCGGCTCGCGCATCCCGAGGCGCGGTTCTATCAGGCGAGCTCATCCGAGATGTTCGGCAAGGCGATGGAGACGCCGCAGCGCGAGACGACGCCGTTTTACCCGCGCTCGCCGTACGGCGTCGCCAAAGTCTACGGTCATTGGATCACGGTGAACTATCGCGAGTCGTACAAGATGTACGCCGTGAGTGGGATTCTCTTCAATCATGAATCCCCGCGCCGCGGCCTCGAGTTCGTGACCCGCAAGGTCACCGACGCCGTCGCGCGCATCAAGCTCGGCAAGGCGAAGGAGCTGCGCCTCGGCAACATCGATTCCGCACGGGACTGGGGATTTGCGGGCGATTACGTCGAGGCGATGTGGCGCATGCTGCAGCAGCGCCAGCCCAAGGACTACGTCGTCGGCACGGGACAGAAGCACACCGTGCGCGACCTCTGCGCGGTCGCGTTCTCGCACGTCGGCCTCGACTGGCAGAAATACGTGAAGACCGATCCCCAGTTCGTGCGCCCCGCGGAGGTGGACGTCCTGCTCGCCGACGCGAGCCGCGCGCGCACGGAGCTCGGTTGGACGCCGAAGGTGACGTTCGAGCAGCTCGTGCACATGATGGTTGACGCCGACCTGGAGCGCATGGCGTGAAGGTTCTGGTGACCGGCGCGAACGGGTTCGTGGGGCGCCGCGTCGTGGATCGGCTGCTCGCGGGCGGACACAGCGTGGTTGCGGCCGTGGGGCCCGGCGCCACGCCGACGACTCGAAACGTCAGCACCGTGTCGCTCGACCTCTCGAGCGATCTCTCGGTGCACGCGGCGGTCGGGGGAGAGATTGACGCGGTCATCCATCTGGCGGCCATCGCGCTCACGCGCGCCGCCGACCGTGACCCCGCGCAGGCGTGGTCGGTCAATGCGGCGGGGACGGGCAAGCTCATCGCGGCGCTTGCGGCGCGCGGCGGCAAGCAGCAACCGCTCTTCCTCCTGGCGTCGACCGCCGACGTCTACGCATGGCAGACGCGTCCTATTAAGGAAGACGACTGCGTACAGCCATCGACCGCCTACAGCGCGAGCAAGCTCGGCGCCGAGCTGGCGGTGCGGGTGGGGGCGGCAGCCGGCGATCTCAAAACCATCATCGTGCGGCCGTTTCCGCATTCCGGTCCGGGTCAGGAAGAGAGCTTCTGGATTCCGGGCCGTTGCCGGTTGCTCGTCGAGGCGAAGCGCCAGGCTTGGGCCGCGGTTCCGGTGGGTGACTTGACGGCGGTGCGGGATTACCTGCATGTGGACGATGTGGCGGACGCTTATGCATTACTCCTCGAGCGCGGAACGCCGGGTGAGGTGTACAACATCGCCTCCGGCCAGCCTGTGACGCTGGACGAGATCCATAGCCGCCTCGAGCGGCTCATCGGGATCTCGCCCAAGCGCGAAGTGGACGCCAGCCAGGTGCGGCGCGAGGCGCGGCCCTACCTGGTCGGCGACGCGAGTAAGTTGCGAGCGGCGACGGGCTGGGGCCCGCGCCGGTCGCTCGACGATATGCTGCGGGACGTGATCGATGCCCAAGCGCACTGACCTCCACCGCATCCTCCTGCTCGGGTCCGGGCCGATCGTCATCGGCCAGGCGGCGGAGTTCGACTACTCGGGGACCCAGGCGGTGAAGGCCCTGAAAGAAGAGGGCTATACCGTCATCCTCGTGAACTCGAACCCGGCCACGATCATGACGGACCCCGAGCTGGCGGACCGGACGTACATCGAGCCGGTCACGCCGGAGTGGGTGCGCAAGGTGATCGAGCGCGAGAAGCCCGACGCCCTGCTGCCCACCATGGGCGGGCAAACGGCGCTGAACGTGGCCATGGCGCTCGCCAACGACGGCACGCTCAAGCAACACCAGGTCGAGTTGATCGGCGCGAACGAGCGCGCGATTCGCATGGCCGAGGATCGCGCGGAGTTCAGCGCGGCAATGCAGCGGATCGGCCTGGCGACCCCGGCCGGCCACACCGTGACGTCGGTGCCGGCCGCGCTCGAAGCGGTCCAGGACCTCGGGTTTCCGGCGATCATCCGGCCTTCCTTCACGCTCGGCGGCACGGGCGGCGGTGTCGCCTACAATCGCGCGGAGTTCGAAGAGCTGGTCGAGCGGGCCCTGGAGCTGTCGCCCGTTCATTCGACGCTGATCGAGCGCAGCGTGCTCGGCTGGAAGGAGTTCGAGCTCGAGGTGATGCGCGACCGCCGCGACAACGTGGTGATCGTGTGCTCGATCGAGAACCTCGATCCAATGGGGGTGCACACCGGCGACTCGATCACCGTGGCGCCGGCGATGACGCTGACCGATCGCGAATACCAGCGGATGCGCGATGCGGCGATCGCCATCATCCGCGAGATCGGCGTCGAAGCGGGCGGGTGCAACATCCAGTTCGCCGTGAATCCGGCGGACGGCGAGATGTTGGTAATCGAGATGAACCCGCGCGTGTCGCGCTCGTCCGCGCTGGCGTCCAAGGCGACCGGTTTCCCCATCGCGCGCATCGGGACGAAGCTCGCGGTGGGATATACGCTCGACGAGCTGCCCAACGACATCACGAAGACGACCCCCGCGTCGTTCGAGCCGGTGCTCGACTACGTCGTCGTGAAGGTCCCGCGCTTCGCGTTCGAGAAATTCCCGCGCGCCGACTTCCGCCTCACCACGCAAATGAAGTCGGTGGGGGAGGCCATGGCGATCGGGCGCACGTTCAAGGAGGCGTTCCAAAAAGGCCTGCGCGCGCTCGAGATCGGCCGGCCGGGCTGGGTGGTCGGCGCCACGCTGGCGGACGACCGGCTGACCAGCGCGTCGCCCGACGATCTGCGCGTCGCGCTCCGCACGCCGACGCCCGAGCGGATCTTCCAGGTCAAGCACGCGCTGCAGGCGGGCATGACGGTCGACGAAATCGCGCAAGCGTCGGGCATCGACCCGTGGTTCCTGTATCAGCTCGCCGAGCTCGTCGAGGCGGAGCGCTGGTTCGGCGCGCTCGCGGCCGTCGCCGCACCCGAGCTCAAACGTATGAAGCGGCTCGGATTCTCCGACCGGCAGCTCGCCGCGCTCCGCAACACCACGGAGCAGGCGATTCGCGAGCAGCGTTGGGCGCTCGGGATTCACCCCGCCTACAAGACCGTGGACACGTGCGCCGGCGAGTTCCCGTCGTCGACGCCGTATCTTTACTCGTCCTACGACGAAGAGAACGAGTCCGACCCGTTCGGCGCGCAAGGCATCGTGATTCTCGGGAGCGGTCCCAACCGCATCGGCCAGGGCGTCGAGTTCGATTACTGCTGCGTGCGCGCCGGCCTCGCCTTCCGCGAGCTCGGGTTCAAGACGATCATGATCAATTCGAATCCCGAGACGGTGTCCACCGACTTCGACATCTCGGACAAACTCTACTTCGAGCCGCTCACCCTCGAAGACGTGTTGGAGATCACCCGCTGGGAGAAGCCGAAGGGTGTGGTCGTGCAATTCGGCGGCCAGACGCCGCTCCAGCTCACCAAGCCGCTCGAGGCGGCCGGCGTTCCGATTCTGGGCACGTCGCCCGACGCGATCGACATCGCCGAGGACCGTGAGCGATTTGAAGAGCTGGCCGACCGGCTCGGCGTCACGCAGCCGCCCAACGGCATCGCGCGCTCGGTGGACGAGGCCGTGGCGGTCGCGCAGCGCATCGGCTATCCGATCCTGGTGCGCCCGTCGTACGTGCTCGGCGGCCGGGCGATGGAAATCGTGTACGACGACGGCTCGCTGCGGGAGTACTTCGTGAAGGCCGCACGGGTCGCGCCCGAGCACCCGGTGCTGATCGACCATTTCCTCGAGGATGCCTTCGAGGCGGATGTGGATGCCATCGCCGACGGCACGCGCTGCGTCATCGGCGGCGTGATGCAGCACATCGAGGACGCGGGGGTGCATTCGGGCGACTCGGCCTGCGTGCTGCCGCCGTATCTGATCGGCGACCGGCAGGTGGAGGAGATGCGGCGGCATACCCAGGCTTTTGCCAAGGCCTTGGGCGTCATCGGGTTGATCAACGTGCAGTATGCCATCAAGAACGGGGTGGTATACGTGCTCGAGGTGAACCCCCGGGCCTCGCGGACCGTGCCCTTTGTCAGCAAGGCGACCGGAATCCCGCTCGCCAAGCTCGCGGCGGCGGTCATCGCCGGCCGGACCCTGGACGATTTGGGCCTTCCCGATGAGCTTCCCGTCGCCGGCGTGGCCGTGAAAGAGGCCGTCTTCCCCTTCACCAAACTGCCCGGCGTGGATACAGTGTTGGGTCCCGAGATGCGCTCCACCGGGGAGGCCATGGGCTTCGCCGACAGCTTCGGGATGGCGTTCGCCAAGGCGCAGATCGCGGCGGAAGGCAGCCTGCCCCTCGAGGGCACGATCTTCGTGACGGTGAACGACCACGATAAGCCGACCGTGCTGCCGATTGCGCGGCGCTTCCACGAGCTGGGATTCCGGATCCTGGCGACCGAGGGAACGCAGCGCTATCTGCGCGGCCGCGGCGTACCGGCGGAGCGCGTGCTGAAGGTGCACGAGGGGCGCCCGAACGCGATCGACCTCATCGTTTCGGGCGAGGTGCAGCTGTTGATCAACACGCCCCTCGGGAAGTTCACGCAGGTGGACGACTATGCCATCCGGCGCGCCGCGCTGGTGCACCGGGTGCCGTACACGACGACCATGTCCGCGGCGAGCGCCGCGTGTGATGCGATCATTGCGCTCCGCAGCCGAACCGGGAGCGTCAGGAGCTTACAGGAATGGCACGAAAGAGCGAACGGCGAAAGAACGAGCGGCGGAAGAGCGATGCCCGGAGCCCTCGGGGATCGCACGGGCCCGCGCGCGCCGGCAAGGGCGTAGCCAAGGCAGCGCCGCCGGCGACTCCCCCGGCTCCGCCCAAGATCAAGTTTCGCGGCAAGCTGCTCGAGAACGAGCCGTTGGCGCGCTACACCACGTGGCGCATCGGCGGTCCCGCCCGCTATCTCGCCCTGCCCGCCGACAGTGAGGACGTGGTCCGCGCGTTGGAGCTGGCGCGTGATCGCGGCCTCCCCTGGGTCGTGCTGGGCCTCGGATCGAACGTACTGGTCAAGGACGGCGGTTTTCCCGGCATCGTCATCCGCATGGGCAAGGGACTCGACCGCTTCGAGATGAAGGGCGCGACCGCGATCGTCGGGGCCGGCATGCCGACGCCGATTCTGGCGCGCCGGACGGCGGAGGCGGGGTTCGTCGGAGTCGAGCGCTTCGTCGGAATTCCCGGCACGGTGGGCGGCGGCATTTTCATGAACGCCGGCTGCCACGGCGCGGAATTCGCCGAGATCGTCACCGAAGTCACGGTGATGGACGCCAAGGGCAAAGTGAAGCAGCTCTCGCGCAAGCAGATCTCATTCAAGTATCGCTCGAGCAACATCGAGGGCATCGTCCTCGAAGCGAAGCTGGGCCTCGGCGAGGAGTCGCCGGCCAAGCTGAAGGAGCTGCAAGGGAAGCTGTTCCGCTGGCGCAAGGCCGGCACGCCGTTCGATCAGCCGTGCTGCGGCTCGACGTTCACGAATCCGAGCGGCAGCACCAAGACCGCGGGCACGCTCATCGACGAGTGCGGGCTCAAAGGCTTCCAGCTGGGCGGAGCGCAGGTATCCACGCTGCACGCCAACTACATCATCAACAAGGGGACGGCCACCGCGAGCGACGTGCTCAAGGTCATCGAACACGTCCGCAAGACCGTCGCCAAGAAGACCGGCGTCACGCTGGAGCTCGAGTGCAAGATCATCGGCAATTGAACTATTTCGCTCACGAGTCCAGCTACGTCGACGAGGGGGCGGTGATCGGCGCCGGCACGAAGATCTGGCATTTCTCCCACGTGATGCCCGGTGCGGTGATCGGCGAGCGCTGCAACCTCGGCCAGAACGTCGTCGTGATGCCGGGGACCAAGCTGGGGAACAACGTCAAGGTCCAGAACAACGTCTCGATCTATGAGGGCGTGGAGCTCGAGGACGACGTGTTCTGCGGCCCGTCCTGCGTCTTCACCAACGTGCTGAATCCCCGCAGCCACGTCTCGCGCAAACACGAATACCGGAAGACGCTCGTGAAGCGCGGGAGCTCGATCGGCGCCAACGCGACCATCATTTGCGGCGTCACGCTCGGTGAGTACGCGTTCATCGGCGCGGGCGCGGTCGTCACGGCGGACGTGCCGGCCTACGGCCTCATGGTGGGCGTGCCCGCGCGCCGCGTCGGCTGGATGTGCCAGTGCGGTGAGCGCCTCCATACCAGCGCGGGGCGTGCGGCGTGCGGCGTATGTGGGGCCACCTACGAGGAATCGGGCGGTGCGCTCCGGGTGACCAAACCTTCGAAGGTGCGCGCGTCATGAACGTCCCCATGCTGGATCTCGTCGCGCAGTACCAGACGATAAAGGACGACGTTGTACCCGCGATGATGAAAGTCGTCGAGACGCAGCAGTTCATCATGGGTCCTGCGATCCCGCAGCTCGAGACCGAGATCGCGCGGCTGTCGCATGCCAAGCACGGCATCGGCTGCGCGAGCGGCACCGACGCGCTGCTCTTGCCCCTCAAGGCGTTGAACCTGAAGCCCGGCGACGAGATCGTCACGACGCCGTTCACGTTCTTCGCGACGGCGGGCACGATTCACAACGCCGGCGGCACGCCGGTCTTCGTCGACATTCAGCCCGACACGTTCAACATCGATCCCGCCGCGGTGAAACGCGCGATCACGGCGCGCACCCGCGCCATCATGCCGGTCCATCTCTACGGCCAAATGGCCGACATGCTGGAGCTGATGTCGATCGCGCGCGCGCGAGGAATCAAGGTCATCGAAGACGCCGCTCAGGCGATCGGCGCGCGCCGCAAGATCGACGGCGAGTGGCGCGTGGCGGGTGAGCTGGGATGGGTCACCGGTTATTCGTTCTTCCCGAGCAAGAATCTCGGCGCCTGGGGCGACGGCGGCATGATGGTCACCTCGGACGACGCAGCGGCGGACCGGCTCAAGAAGCTCCGCCTGCACGGCGGCGCCAAGCAGTACCATCACGAAGAGGTCGGCACCAACTCGCGCCTCGACACGCTACAGGCTGCGGTGCTCCTGGCGAAACTGCCGCATCTCGCCCAGTGGTCGGCCAAGCGGCGCGAGCACGCGGCCTATTACACGAAGGCCCTGGCGGACGTCCCGGAGGTGAAGTCTCCCGTCGTGGATCCGGCGAACGAGCACATCTTCCACCAGTACACGCTGCGCGCCGAGCGGCGCGACGAGCTGCAGGCGCACCTCAAGAAGGAAGGGATCGGACACGCCGTCTACTATCCTATCCCGCTGCACCGGCAACCGTGCTTCGCGCACCTGGGATATAAGGAAGGAAGCCTGCCGGAAGCCGAGCGCGCCGCGCGCGAGGCGATCTCGCTGCCGATTTATCCGGAGCTGACCCGGGCGCAGCTCGACCGGGTGGTCGAGACGATTCGCGGATTTTATCGGTGACGTCGCCGGGGGGGCGGCTCAAAGTCGGGGTCATCGGTGCCGGCGCGTGGGGACGAAATCACGTGCGCACCGTTGCCGGCCTGGCCGACGCCGAGCTGGCGGCCGTCTGCGATACCGACCCCAAGGTGCGGGAGCGGGTCGCGCGGCAGTATCCCGGGACCCTGGTGACGGGCGACGTCGCCGCATTGCTCAAGGCGGTGGATGCCGTGGTCGTGGCGTCTCCGGCCGCCACACACGCGGCGGTGGCGCAGCAGGCGATCGCGGCCGGCAAGCCCGTCCTGGTCGAGAAGCCGTTCGCCCTGAACGTCCGGGATGCCGAAGCCGTCGCGAAGAGCGCGGCAGAGCGGGGGGTGCCGGTGCTGGCGGGGCACCTGCTGGTCTATCATCCGGCGGTCGAACGCCTTCGGGAGATGGTCCAGCGGGGCGAGTTGGGAAAAGTGTTCTACCTGTATGGACTTCGCGTCAACCTGGGGCAGGTGCGGAAGGACGAAAACGCCCTCTGGAGCTTCGGACCGCACGATGTGTCGGTGGCATTGTACTTGCTTGGTGAGCAACCAGTTCGGGTCTCTGCGTCCGGCAAGAGCTACCTGCAGCCCGCAATCGAAGACGTCGTGTTTTTGACGATGGAGTTTGCGAGCGGGGTGCTTGCGCACGTCCAGATGTCCTGGCTCGATCCCCACAAGGAACGGAAGCTCACCGTGGTCGGCGCCAAGAAAATGGTGGTGTTTGACGACATGGAGCCGCGCGAGAAGCTGCGGATTTACGATAAGGGTGTGGATCGGCCGCCCGAGTACGGGTCGTTCGGCGAGAGCCTGGCAATCCGCGAAGGCGACATTTTCATTCCTCGTATTCCGGCCGTCGAGCCCTTGGCGGCCGAGCTGGCGCATTTCGTTCGTGCCGCGCAGGGCCGTGAGGCGCCCCGCGCCGGCGCGGACGATGGAGTTCGCGTCGTGCGTGTATTAGATGCCGCCTCGCGATCGCTGACCAAGGGCGGTGCCCCGGAGATTCCATGACTGCGACTATGACCGTACCCACTGTTGTCGATACGCTGCTCGCGAAAGCAAAAGATCGGACTGCCATCTTCGGCGTCGTCGGTCTCGGCTACGTCGGGCTGCCGCTCGCGATGGAAATCGTGCGCGCCGGCTACCGCGTCATCGGGTTCGACGTCAATTCGCGCGTCGTCGATGCGTTGAACGGCGGGCGCTCGCACATCCAGGACGTCGCGGCGTCGACCGTCGCCGACGCGGTGCAGGCGAAGAAATTCTCGGCGACCGCCGACCTGAGCCGCTTGCGCGAGCCGGACGTTATTTCGATCAGCGTCCCGACGCCCCTGTCGAAGACGAAAGATCCGGACGTCAGCTACGTGCTGGCGGCGACGGAGTCCATCAAGAAAGCGCTCCGCAAGGGTCAGCTCGTCGTGCTCGAATCCACGACCTATCCCGGCACGACCCGTGAGCTCATGCTGCCCGCGCTCGAGTCCACCGGTCTCAAGGTCGGCGAGGATTTCTTCCTCGCGTTTTCCCCCGAGCGCGTCGACCCCGGCAACGAGCGCTTCAACACGCGCAACACCCCCAAGGTCATCGGGGGCATTACGCCGAACTGCCAGAAGGTGGCGATTGCGCTGTATCAAGGCGCGATCGACACGCTGATTCCCGTGTCGTCGCCCGAGGCCGCGGAGCTCGTGAAGATTCTCGAGAACACCTTCCGCAGCGTGAACATCGGGCTCGTCAATGAAATGGCGATCGTGTGCGACAAGCTCGGCGTCGACGTCTGGGAAGTGATCGAGGCGGCCGCGACGAAGCCGTTCGGGTTCATGAAATTCACGCCGGGCCCCGGCGTCGGCGGTCACTGCATTCCGCTCGACCCGCACTATCTCGCGTGGAAGATGCGGACGCTCAACTACAAGACGCGCTTCATCGAGCTCGCCGGCGAGCTGAACGCCGAGATGCCCGAGTACTGGGTGGGCAAAGTCGTCGATACGCTGAACGAGCAAGGCAAGGCGGTCCGCGGCAGCCGCGTGCTGCTGCTGGGCGTCGCCTATAAGAAGAACATCGACGACATCCGCGAGAGCCCGGCGCTCGACGTCATCCGGCTGCTCCATCTCCGCGGCGCGCAGGTCAGCTACCACGACCCGCATGTCCCCGTGCTGAAAGAGGACGGGATCACCCTGAACTCGGTCCCGCTCAGCGCCGACACGCTGCGGAGCGCCGATTGCGTCATGATCATCACCGACCACAGTGACGTCGATTATCAGCTGGTGACCCGCAGCGCGCGGGCCACCGTCGACACGCGGCACGTGCTGCCGCGCGGAGATCGTCGTTCCGGAGGCCGCGAGTGAAGGTAGCCGTCGTCGGCACGGGCTACGTCGGCCTCGTCGTCGGCGCGTGCCTCGCGGAAACCGGCAACGACGTCGTGTGTGCCGACGTGGACGCCGCCAAAATCGGATCGCTGAAGCAGAACAAGCTCCCCATCTACGAACCCGGTCTCGAGCCCATGGTCGTGCGGAATCAGCGCGACGGCCGGCTGACGTTCACGACCGACGTCCCGGACGCCGTCGAGCGCTCCGAGGTGATCTTCATCGCGGTCGGCACGCCGCCGGACGAGGACGGCTCGGCCGATCTGCAGCACGTGCTCGACGTCGCCCGCACGATCGGCGATCACATGAACGGTACGAAGCTCGTCGTCACCAAGAGCACCGTGCCCGTCGGCACGGCCGAGAAGGTCCGCGCCGAGATCGCCAAGCGGACCAAGACGCCGTTCCACGTCTGCTCGAACCCCGAGTTCTTGAAGGAAGGCGCGGCGGTTGAGGACTTCATGAAGCCCGATCGCGTCGTGGTGGGCGTCGATTCCGACGACGCGGCGAGAGTGATCGAGGAGCTGTACGCGCCGTTCGTGCGGACCGGCAACCCGCTCATCGTCATGGACATCCCGTCGGCCGAGATGACGAAGTACGCGGCGAACGCGATGCTGGCGACGCGCATCTCGTTCATGAACCAGATCGCCCGGTTGTGCGAGGCGGTGGGTGCGAACGTGACGCACGTGCGTCGCGGCATCGGCAGCGACCGCCGCATCGGCCAGGCGTTCCTGTTTCCCGGACCGGGCTACGGCGGCTCCTGCTTCCCGAAGGACGTGAAGGCGCTCCGTCGCACGGCGCAGGAGAATCGCGTGGAGCTCGACATCCTCGACGCGGTCGAGAACGCGAACGACCGGCAGAAGAAAGTGCTGTTCGAGAAGCTGCAACGGCACATCGGGGATTTGAACCAGCGCACGGTCGCAATCTGGGGCCTGGCCTTCAAGGCCGAGACCGACGACGTGCGGGAAAGCCCGGCGCTGGTGCTGGCGGAGGAGCTGCTGTGCGCGGGCGCGAAGGTCGTCGTGCACGACCCCGCGGCGATGAAATCGGCCTCCCGCCAGCTCGGCGGCCGCGTCCGCTACGCGAATACGGCGTACGACGCGCTGCCGGGTGCCGACGCCCTTGCCATCGTCACCGAATGGCTGGAGTACCGCAATCCCGATTTTGCCAAGATCAAACAGCTGCTGAGCCGGCCGCTGATCGTGGATGGACGGAATCTCTATGATCCCGTGAAACTCGGCCGCCTCGGCTTCACCTACGACAGCATCGGCCGCCGGCTCGGATGCGCGTCCTCGTAACGGGCGCAGCAGGTTTTCTCGGTTCGCATCTCGTCGACAAGTTCCTGGCACAGGGATACGACGTGCTGGGGATGGACAACCACATCACCGGCAACCCCGCGAACCTCGCGCACCTCGCCAATAATCCGAAGTTCCGCTTCGTCAATCAGGACGTCACGCGCTACATCGAGGTCGACGGACCGGTCGACGGCGTGCTCCACTTCGCGAGCCCGGCGAGCCCCGTTGATTATCTCGAGCTGCCGATCCAGACGCTCAAGGTCGGCGCCCTGGGAACGCACAAAGCCCTCGGCCTCGCCCTCGCCAAGCAGTCGCGCTTCCTGCTCGCGTCCACGTCCGAAGTGTACGGCGATCCGCTCGTGCATCCGCAGCCCGAGAGCTACTGGGGCAACGTCAATCCGGTCGGACCGCGCGGCGTGTACGACGAAGCGAAGCGCTTCGCCGAAGCGCTGACGATGGCCTACCACCGCTACCATCATCTCGACACGCGCATCGTCCGGATCTTCAACACGTACGGCCCACGCATGCGGCCGCGCGATGGGCGCGTCGTGTCGAACTTCATCGTGCAGGCGCTGCGCGGGGAGTCGTTGACGGTCTACGGCGACGGCTCGCAGACGCGCTCGTTCTGCTACGTGGACGATTTGATCGAAGGGATCTTCCGCCTCTTCGAGCGCGGGACACCCGACCCCACGAATATCGGCAATCCGCACGAGTTCACGGTCCGGCAGCTCGCCGACCGCGTGCTGGCGCTCACGCAGAGCAAGAGCAAGGTCGTCCAGCGGCCGTTGCCGATCGACGACCCGCAAGTGCGCCAGCCCGACATCACGCGGGCGCGCGAAACGCTGGGGTGGGAGCCGAAAATCGCGCTGGAGGACGGCCTGCGGCGAACGATCGAGTACTTCCGCAGCGTCGTGGCGCGCGAGGGCGCCCCGGTCCCGTGAGTCGCGCACCGGCGCCGCGCTATCTGGTCACCGGCGCGGCGGGTTTCATTGGGTCGCACCTCAGCGAGGCGCTCATTGCGCGCGGCGCCGACGTGACCGGCGTCGACAACTTCGACGCGTTCTATGCGCGCGAGGTCAAAGAGCGCAATCTCACGAAGCTCCGTACGCTGCCGGCATTTCATTTCGTCGAAGCGGACGTGGCGCGCGACACCATGCCGGTCGACGGGATGGAGGCGGTCATTCACCTCGCTGCGAAGCCGGGTGTGCGGCCGTCGCTCGAGGATCCGGGCGCGTACATGGAGGCGAACGTCACGGCGACCGCCAAACTCCTGGACGCGGCGCGGCGGGTGGGCGTGAACCGGATCGTCTTCGGATCGTCCTCGTCCGTGTACGGCAATGCCACGCCCGCGCCGTTCGCAGAGAATCAGCCCGCGGTCGAGCCGATCTCGCCGTATGCCGCGAGCAAGCGGGCGGGGGAGCTGCTCGCCCACGCTTTCGCGCACCTGTATCCGCTCAGGATCATGTGCCTGCGCTTCTTCACGGTTTACGGCCCGCGCCAGCGCCCCGATCTCGCGATCCACAAGTTCACCGACCTGATCGCCCGCGGACGGCCGGTGCGCATGCACGGGGATGGGTCGAGCGAGCGCGACTACACCTATATTACCGACTGCCTCGATGGGGTCCTGGCCGGCCTGGACTGGACCGCGAAGGCGGCCCCGGGAACGGTCGAGACGGTGAACCTGGGCGGCGGGGAGCGGGTGCGGCTGGATCGCCTGATTGCGCTCATCGCCGGAGCGTTGGGGCAAGAGGTGCGGATCGAGCGCCATCCCGATCAGCCGGGCGATGTGCGGCTGACGGACGCCGATCTCGCCCACGCGGGGCGCGTGCTCGGTTTTCGTCCGCGCGTCGGCATCGAGCAAGGCATCCGCCAATTCGTCGACTGGTACGAGGAGGTTCATGGACGTCAGTCCCGAGCGTCTGGTCGAGCAGGCTAACGAACGGTTCCAGCTGCAGGACTATTACGGCGCCATCCATCTGCTCGAAGAGGTGGTGGCGACCGGTCGTGCGTTCGCCGATGCTCACCATCTGCTCGGCCTCTCGTATTCGCTCGCGGGGCAATCGGAGAAGGCGCTCGAACAGCTCGATCGCGCGCTCGCGCTGAATCCCAACTACATCGAAGCGCTGATCCATCGCGCCCTCGTGCTCAACGAGCTCGGACGCGAGGAGGAAGCGAACGCCGTGTTGCGCCGAGCCCGCCAGGTGACGTCGGAGCGGCGCTCGGGATTCCACAGCCACGTCGCGGCCAAGCTCGCGAACCAGCACGCCGCGCTCGGGGAGGCGTACCTCGAGGCGGGCGGTCTGAACGAGGCCATCGCGCAATACGAGGCGGCCCTGCAGCTCGGCCCGTCGTTTCACGATCTCCGCTACAAGCTCGGCCGCCTGCTGCTCGAGGCGGGCCGCGCGCTCGACGCGCACGAGCACTTCCAAACGATCGTACGGGAACGCCCGTCGTTCCTCGATGCCGCCGCGATGCTTGGTCTCGCTTCGTATCTCGCCGGCGACGGCCTGGCGGCACGCGCCGTCTGGGAGGAGTTGCACGCCCGCCGCCCCGAGGACCCACGCGTCGAAGCGTATCTCGCCTTGTTGGGGCGCTCCGACGTGGTGCCCGTTTCCGCTGCCACGAATCGGGAGTCGGCGGGCGACGAGCCGACCCCCCCCCCCCCACCGGCCGCGCCGTCGCGGAAGAAGAAAAAGAAGTGAGCCGCGGCATTTCCGTTTTGCTGCTCACTCTGCTGGCGGGCGGCGGGGGGGGCGCCTGTGGCCGTTCGGCCGCCAATCACGAGGAGCTCGGTGACCGCGCCTATGCGGCGGGGTCCTATGCGGATGCCCTCGCGGAATATCAGCTCGACCGCCGCGGGAGCTCGGGCAGCGCCACGCTGCTCGCGAAGATCGGCGCGGCGGCGCTGCATGCCGAAGACTACGATGTCGCGGCCGACGCCTATCGAACGCTCGGCCGGCGTGACCGCTCGCGCGCCGACGAGGCTGCGGATGGGCTGGACCGGGTGGCACGCGCGGCGCTCGGCGCCAACGATCGCACCGCGCTCGCCAGCGCGTTGACCGGATTGCGTGACGTGGCGCCGCGACGGCCGCTCGGCCGCTACGTCGTCCTCGCGGCGCTCGACGCCGTGGACCGCGGCGACACGGCCGAAGCGGCCGCGCTGTTGCCGGTCGCCGCGGCCTCGGCGGTCGACGCGGCACGCGCGGACTCGTTACTGTTCGTGTACGGGATGACGATGGTGAAGTCGCGCGACTGTTCAACGGCGGTACGCGTCTTTGAAGGCGTGATCCGGCGGCAGCGCGCGCCCAACGTCGTCGAATCCGCGCGCGAAGGCCTGGGGCTGTGCGCGCTGTTGCAAGGGGAGCTCGCCCTACAGGCGGGCCATCCCGCCGACGCAGAAACGTGGTTCCGGCGCGCGACCGCTCCCGGTGCGTCCCCTGACGTCGTGCGCGGGGCGTTCCTCGGGCTCGGCGACGTGCGGCTGGCGCAGGGCGACGTGGCCGGGGCGATGGAGAGCTACCAGCAGGCGCTCGCCGGTGGGACACCCGGCGACACGATCTCGCAGCGGGCACAGGAAAAGCTCAACTCGTTGGGAAAGGCTTCACCGCAATGATGCTGGGGTCGATACGTCGGGGACTGCACTCGTTGGTGCTCGCGCTCATGATGGGGGCGAGCACGGGATGTTTCCTGCATCACGGAGCGCGGACCCCGAAGGCCCCACCGCCGGTCGTGCCCACCGACGTCGAGCTCGAGCGCGCCATGCGACTGTTCCGGCACGGCGATTTCCGCAAGGCGCAGATCGCGCTGCAGCGCCTCACGTTCGAGCTCGGGCCGAGCGCGCCCGAGCTCGCGCAGGTTCGCTACTACCTCGCCGAGAGCTGGTTCCAGCTCGGCGATGAAGTGCAGGCGGCCGCCGATTTCCGCAAAGTGGCGGACGAGTTCTCGACGACGGCGTACGCGCCCCTCGCGTTGCTGCGCGCCGGCGACGCCAACCTGCGCCTGTGGCACGGGCCGGAGCTGGATCCCGCGTACGGCGAAACGGCGCTCGCGATTTATCAGGAGCTGGCCGGCCGCTACCCCGACAGCGACGCCGCCGCGCGTGCGCGCCCGCACGTCCGCCGGCTCGAGAATCAGTTCGCGGAGAAAACGTACAAGGTCGGAATGTTTTATCTGCGACGCAAAGCGTTCGACTCGGCGATCATCTATTTCAAGGATGTGATCGCCAACTGGCCGAACGCCGCGCGCGCGCCCGACGCGTTGCTCCGGCTGGTAGACAGCTATCGGGCGATCGGGTACACGCAGGAGCTGCAGGAGACGTGCGAGCATCTGCGGCGCTTCTACCCGACGGCGCCGAAGCTCGACCGCACCTGTCCTGCGGCAGTCCAGTCCGGCACGGCCACGCCGTCGACCCCATCGCTCTGAGCGGCGTGAACGCGCTGTTCGGGGGCTCGTTCGACCCCGTGCATGTGGCACATCTCATCGTGGCGGAGGCGGCGGCCGAAGCGCTCGGCCCGGATGCCCGCGTCCATTTTCTTCCGGCGCGCGAGCAGCCCTTCAAGCGCTCCGCGCACGTGGCCACGCCCGACCAGCGCGCGGCCATGCTCGACCTCGCCGTCGCCGGCAATCCACGGCTCGGCGTCGAGCGGATCGAGCTGAGCCTGCCCACGCCGTCGTATACCGTGCGGACACTCCGGGCGTTGGCCGAGCGGCAGGGCCAGCGAGGGAACCGATTCACGTTATTGTTGGGGGCGGATGCCGCGCAGGACTTGGCCTCCTGGTGGGAAGTTGAAGCCCTTCCTGGACTTGCCGACATCGTCGTGTTCGCGCGGCCGGGCGCGGGGGGGGGCGTCCCCAAGCATCCCCTGATCAGCCGCGTCATCCCGGTACCCAGCATCGACGTGTCGGCGACCCAGATACGGGAGCGCGTCACACAGGGCCGTTCCATTCGATATTTAGTGCCCGACGCGGTACGCGAGTACATCGACGCTCACGGGCTCTATCGGTAAGGGTGTAATGGCGAATAAGTGGTTCACGAAAATCTTCGGCACGCGCTTCGATCGCGAACTGAAACGCATCCAGCCCGTCGTGGATGCGATTCACGAGCACGAAGCGCGCCTGAAGGACGTCGACAACACGGGACTGCAGGCGCAGACCGCAAAGTTCCGCGCGGTGATCGCCGAGCGTACGGGAACGCTGCACGCGGACGTCGAGCGGCTGAAGCAGGCAAAGCACGACTGTCCCGATCCGACCGAACGCGCCAACATCACCGATCAGCTTCGCAAGGCCGAGCAGGCGTACACGACCGAGCTGCAGCGCACGCTGGACGACATTCTGCCTGAAGCGTTCGCGACGGTCCGCGAAACGGCGCGACGCCTGGTCGGCAGTGACGTCGTCGTCACGGGGCACACGCTCAAGTGGGACATGGTGCCGTACGACGTGCAGCTCATCGGCGGCATCGTGCTCCACCAGGGGAAGATCGCGGAGATGGCGACGGGTGAGGGCAAGACCCTGGTCGCCACACTGCCGCTCTACCTCAATGCGCTCGCCAGCCGCGGCACGCATCTCGTCACGGTCAACAACTATCTCGCGCGCCGCGACTCGCAGTGGATGGGCCACTTGTTCACGTGGCTCGGCCTCACGGTCGGATGCATCGACGACACGCAACCCGGCAGCCCCGAGCGCCGCGCGGCGTATCTCTGCGACATCACCTACGGCACGAACAACGAGTTCGGCTTCGACTACCTGCGCGACAACATGGTGGGAAGCCTGGAGCAGCGCGTGCAGCGCGGCCACATCTTCGCGATCATCGACGAGGTCGACTCGATCCTGATCGACGAGGCGCGCACGCCGCTGATCATTTCCGGCGCCGTGGGCGCGGAGTCGGACGAGAAGTACGCGCTGTACAATGCGCAGGTCGTGCAGCTTGTCCGCAAACAGACCGCCGTGGCGAACGATCTGGTGGCGAAGGGCGAGCCGCTGCTCGCGAGCCCGGACACGAGCTACGAGGGCGCCACGCTGCTGTACAAGGCGCAGCTCGGCATGCCGAAGAACAAGCGCCTGCTCAAGCTGCTCAACGAGACGGGCGTGAAGCAGCTTGTGCAACGGGTCGAGCTGGATCGCCTGGCCGATCGCAAGCAGCCGGCCCGCGACCAGAAGATGCGCGACATCGAAGACGATCTCTACTTCGTGATGGACGAGCGCGGCCGCTCGGTGCACCTCACGGACAAGGGCGTCGAGGCGATGTCCCCCGAGGATCCCACGCTCTTCCTGGTGCCGGACATCTCGCATGCCGTCCACGAGCTCGAGCACGACCCCGAGCTGTCGCCGGCCGAGAAGATCGAGCGCCGCCGCGCGGTCGAGGCGGAGTACGCCACCAAGAGCGAGACGCTGCACATCATCCACAAGCTGCTGCAGGCCCATGCGCTGTACGAGAAGGACGTCGAGTACGTCGTGCAGGAAGGCCAGGTGTTCATCGTCGACGAGTTCACCGGTCGTCTGATGCCCGGCCGGCGCTGGTCTGACGGCCTGCACCAGGCCGTGGAAGCGAAAGAGGGCGTGGCGGTGCGCGAGGAATCACAGACGCTCGCGACCATCACGATCCAGAACTACTTCCGCATGTACGAGAAGCTCGCCGGCATGACGGGCACCGCCGAGACGGAAGAGCGCGAGTTTCACGAGATCTACAAGCTCGAGGTCGTGGTCATTCCCACGAACCGGCCGGTGCGGCGCGTGGACAAGCACGATCTCGTCTACAAGACCCGCAAAGAGAAGTACGACGCGATCATGGAGGAGGTCGAGCGGCAGCATAAGCGCGGCCTCCCGATCCTCGTCGGCACGACGAACGTCGAAGTGTCGGAGACGCTGGCGCGGCTCCTCAAGCGCCGCGGCCTGAAGCACGAAGTGCTGAACGCCAAGTACCACCAGCGTGAAGCCGAGATCGTGGCGCAGGCGGGCCAGTCCGGCGCGATCACGATCGCGACGAACATGGCGGGCCGCGGCACCGACATCAAACTCGGCCCCGGGGTCAAGAAGTGTCAGGTCTGCGGCATCAAGTCGCGCGAGGCGCCGTTCGGCCAGAAGATCGAGCCGCCCGACCTCAGCCCTGAGCAAATCAAAGAGCTCAAGTGCAACGAGGACCCGCCGTGCGGGCTCGTCATCATCGGCACGGAGCGGCACGAGGCGCGGCGCATCGATCGCCAGCTGCGCGGCCGCTCGGGACGCCAGGGCGATCCCGGCGAGAGCATTTTCTATCTCTCGCTCGAAGACGACTTGATGCGCTTGTTCGGGTCCGACCGGATCGCGCGCATCATGGACCGCACCGGCGCCGAAGAGGGTGAGGTCATCACCCATCCGTGGGTGACGGCGGCGATCGGCCAGGCGCAAAAGCGCGTCGAGCTCCAGAACTTCCAGCAGCGCAAGCGGCTGCTGCAGTTCGACGACGTCATGAACAAGCAGCGCGAGGTGATCTACTCACAGCGGCTCTACGCGCTCGAGGGCGGGGAAGAGCTCAAGGCCGAAGCCCAGCGGATGATCGACGCGGCCGTCGCGCACCAGGTCGACAGCTCGCTCGCCGAGTACGACGACCCCGGTCAATGGGACCGCGCGCTGATCCAGACCGAGCTCATGCAAAAGTTCATGCTTTCGGTGCTGGACCTCGGCGATCCCACGAAGATCAGGTCGCGCGACGAGCTGCTGCGCGCCGCGCAGACGGCCGGCCGGGCCGCGTTCCAGGCGAAGCTCGACTACCTCCAGGACGTCGAACGGAAAGTCGGAGCGGCGAAACTCGGCGAGCAGGCGTTGGCGCAGATCACGATCACCGTCGTCGACGACAAGTGGCGCGACCACTTGTACGATCTCGACCAGCTGCGCGAAGGCATCTACTATCGCGCATGGGGTCAGAAAGACCCGCTGGTCGAGTACAAAGAAGAAGCGTACAACATGTTCGTCGGCCTCATGGACGACTTACAGGCCACCTTCGCCGAGCGCTGGTTCAAGCTCCAGATCGAAATCGGCCCACCGCCGGGGAGCGGCGGCCAACGGCCGCCCAGCCGCGGCGTGACCGGGCCCGCCGGCGGGTTGCCGGGAGCGACGCGGCGCTCGGCTCCCCCCGCCGCGATGGTGGCATCGAAGCCGGCCGCCGACGGTCTCGTCACAGGCAACGAGCCGCCCCCGCCGTCCGTCCAGCGCGGCAGGGGCGGTGGCATGACCGAACCGGCGTTCGTCGCGAATCCTTATGCCGGCGTGGGCCGGAATGACCCGTGTCCCTGCGGCAGCGGCAAGAAGTTCAAGAAGTGCCACGGCGCAACGACGTAACGGCGTTCGGCGTGTGTCGTAGCAGGGCTGGGGCCTAGCCCAGGGTCAACGTCGCACGCTACACGCCGCACGTTTTGGGTACAGATATTCGACGGTCCCACCGTAGCTTGCCGCAATGCCGCTGCGCCTTTCTGAGCACCTGGAGCGGGACCGCCCGCGCGAGCGTTTCTGGGCCGTCGGGCCGAGCGCGTTGACGGGGCAAGAGCTCCTGGCCATTCTCCTAGGAACGGGCACCCGGGGCCACGACGCACTGGCGGTTGCCGGAGCGATTCTGGCCCGTGCCGACGGCTCGCTGCGGCGTCTCGCGACGAGGCCATGGGCGGAACTGGCGCAGATCTCGGGGGTCGGACGGGCAAAGGCCGCGCGGGTGGCGGCGGCGCTGGAGCTGGGCCGCCGCGCGACGGCGGAGGCCGAGCCGCCGGTCGAGCGCATTCGTGGGCCCGGCGACGTCCAGCGGTTTTACGGCGGGCGGCTGCGGGACCTCGCGGTGGAGGAATTCCACGTGCTGGCGCTCGGCAGCCAGAGCCAAATCCTGGCGGACTTGCTGATCACGCGGGGGATTCTGAACAGCTCGCTCGTGCACCCGCGGGAGGTGTTTCGAGCGGCGATCGCCGAGGCGGCGGCGGGCATCATCGTGGTGCACAATCATCCGAGCGGCGACCCCACGCCGTCGGCGGACGATCGTGCGGTCACCCGTCAATTGGTCGATGCCGGCCGCCTGCTCGATCTGCCGGTCTATGACCACGTGATCATTGGCGGGGGCGGAGGAGAGCGGTACGTGAGCTTCGCGGAGGCAGGGCTGTTGTGACGAGCACGGCGGGCGCACCGATGCTCGCGCCGGAGCTGGCCAAGGCGGTGGCGGCGCAGCACGACCGTCTCGACCTCGGCGTCCTGTCGCGCGCCTACCAGATCAGCGCCCAGGCGCATCACGGGCAAAAGCGCCTGTCGGGCGACGACTTCGTCTCCCACAGCGTCGCCGTCGCCACGATTCTCGCCGAGCAGCAGATGGACACCACGACGATCGCCGCCGCGCTGCTGCACGACGTCGTCGAAGATTCGAACGTGACGCTCGATCACCTGCGCAAAGACTTCGGCAACGAAGTCGCCGATCTGGTCGACGGCCTGACCAAGATCAAGGCGCTGACCTTCCGCTCGACCGCCGAGGAGCAGGCGGAGAACTACCGCAAGCTCCTGATGTCGGTCGCGCGTGACGCGCGCGTCATCATCATCAAGCTGGCCGACCGGCTGCACAACATGCGCACCCTGGACCCGCTCCCCGCCGAGAAGCGGCGGCGGATCGCGCAGGAGACGCGTGAGCTCTATGCCCCCCTCGCGCATCGCTTCGGCATGGCCGGCGTGAAGGCCGAGCTCGAGGATCTCGCGTTCAAGTACCTCGAGCCCGACGACTACAAGCAGCTCTCGCGCCACGTGAAATCACGCAAGGTCGAGCGCGACCGCACGATCGAGCGGATGCGCGCGCCGCTCGCCGACGAGCTGCGGCGCGCCGGCATCGTGGGCTGGGAGATCGTGGGCCGGCCGAAGAACCTCTGGTCGATCTTCAAAAAGATGAAGAAGCGCGGCAAGCCGTTCGACGAGATCTACGATCTCCTCGCGGTCCGCGTGCTCGTCAACTCCATTACCGACTGCTATCACGTCCTCGGCATCATCCATCACACGTGGACGCCGCTGCAGGAGCGCATCAAGGACTATATCGCGAGTCCGAAATCCAACGGCTATCAGTCGCTGCACACCACGGTATTCGGACCCGGCGGCCAGCTGTACGAAATCCAGATCCGGACGCGCGACATGCATCGCACGGCGGAGTACGGTATCGCGGCGCACTGGCTGTACAAGGAAAACGGGAAGAGTCCCGACGAGCTGGATCACCACCTGTCGTGGTTCCGGCAGCTCATCGAGCTGCAGCAAGACGCGCACAGCCCCGAGGAGTTCCTCGAGTTCCTGAAGATCGACTTGTATCAGGACGAGATATTCGTCTTCACGCCGAAGGGCGACGTGAAACGGTTGCCGAAAGGGGCGACGCCGCTCGACTTCGCGTTCATGGTGCACACAGAGGTCGGGCAGCATTGCAACGGCGCGCGCGTGAACGGCCGCATCTCGCCGTTGCACCGGCCGCTGCGCAACGGCGACACGATCGAGGTGCTGACGAGCCCGCAGGCCAAGCCCTCCCGCGACTGGCTGGCGCACGTCCAGACGGGCCGCGCCCGCCAGAAGATCCGGCAATGGATCAAGCAGGAAGAGCAGGAGCGCAGCGTCACGTTGGGCCGGGAGATCCTGGCGCGCGAGGTGCGTAAGCGCCGGCTCGACCCGCCGACGCCCGAGCAACTCGCGCAGGCCGCCGAATCCCTCTCGCTCGCGGAAGCCGAGCAGGTCGAAGCGGCGATTGGTCGCGGCGACGTGCAGATCAGTCAGGTCATCAATGCGCTCTATCCCGACCTGCCGGCCCCGCCCGACGAGCAGCAGACGCCCAAGCCGACCGCGTTCGGTCGGGTCATCGAACGGCTGCGGTTGGGACGCGGGATCAAGATTCACGGCGTCGAGGGGCTGATGGTGCGCTATGCGCAGTGCTGCCAGCCCGTGCCCGGCGATCCCGTGGTCGGCTATGTCACGCAGGGCCGTGGCATCTCGATCCACCGCAACGACTGCCCCAACCTGCTGACGCTGTCGGGAGACGAAGAACGGCGCGTCGAGATCGACTGGCGCGAGGTGGAAGGAGAGACGTTCGTCGTCCGCCTCGCCGTGAGCGGTGAGGACCGGCGCGGCCTGTACGCCGACATCTGCGAGGCGATCAGCGGCACCGGCACCAACATCCGGAGTGCCGAGCTCGCGTCCAAGGACGGCGTGGTGTTCGGCTCCGTTCTGGTCGAGGTCGAGAACCACAGCCATCTCCACAAGGTCCTGCGGGCCGTCCGCAAGGTGAAAGGCGTGACCGAGATCGCCCGGCGCGACTCGAGCGGTCCCGCCGAAGTCGTCGTCGGTTAGCTTTCCTTCCTATGCCGTTCGAGCTTGGCAACGCACCGCCGCCCGCGGGGGATCAGCCGCGCGCCATCCGCGAGCTGACCGCCGGCCTCGCCCGCGGCGACAAGTACCAGACGCTGCTGGGTGTGACGGGCTCGGGGAAGACGATGACGATGGCGCACGCCATCGCGAACTTCGGCAAGCCGACCCTGGTGCTCTCGCACAATAAGACCCTCGCGGCCCAGCTGTACGGCGAGCTCAAGGCGCTGTTCCCATCGAGCGCCGTCGAGTTCTTCATCTCGTATTACGACTACTACCAGCCCGAGGCGTACGTGCCGTCCACCGACACGTACATCGCCAAAGACTCCTCGATCAACGACGACATCGAGCGGCTGCGGCTCCGGGCCACCTCGAGCCTCATGGAGCGCGACGACGTGGTCATCGTCGCCAGCGTGTCGGCGATCTACGGCCTCGGCGATCCCGAGCTGTACCGCGAGCTGCTCGTCACCGCCAAGCAGGGGGAGCGGCGCGGCCGCGACGAGCTGCTCGCCGATTTGGTCGCGGTCCAGTACCAGCGCAACGATGTCGGCTTCGAGCGCGGGACGTTCCGGGTGCGCGGCGATACGGTCGAGGTCTATCCCGCCTATGACGAGCAGGCCGTGCGCATCGAATTCTGGGGCGATGAGATCGAGCGCATCGCCAAGATCGATCCGCTGACCGGCAACGTCATCAAGCAGATGGAGAAGTCCGCCATCTATCCCGCGACGCACTTCGTGACGCAGCGCGCCACGATCGAGCGCGCCGTGACGCGCATTCGCGCTGAGCTCGCGGAGCGGCTCGCCGAGCTGCGGGCGCAGAACAAGCTGCTCGAGGCGCAGCGGCTCGAGTCGCGCACGCACTTCGACATCGACATGCTGATGGAAGTCGGGCGCTGTGCCGGCATCGAGAACTACTCGCGGCATTTCGGCGGCCGCCAGGCCGGCGAGCGGCCCGCGTTTCTGCTCGATTATTTCCCCGACGACTATCTCTGCATCATCGACGAATCGCACCAGACGCTGCCGCAGCTCGGCGCCATGTACGAGGGCGACCGCTCGCGCAAGCAGACGCTGGTGGACTACGGCTTCCGGCTGCCCTCGGCGCTCGACAACCGGCCGCTGCGCTTCGACGAGTTCTTCCAGCTCGTGCCGCGCATGGTGTTCGTGTCCGCGACGCCCGGCCAAGACGAGCTGCGGCTGTCCGGCGGCGTCATCGTCGAGCAGATCATCCGCCCGACCGGGCTCGTGGATCCGGAGGTCGAGATCCGTCCCGTGGCCGGCCAGGTGGACGATCTGCTCGGCGAGATCCGGCTGCGCGAGAAGAAGAACGAGCGCGTGCTCGTGACGACGCTGACCAAGCGCATGGCGGAAGATCTCACCGACTACCTGCAACAGCACGGCGTGCGCGTCCGCTACCTGCACTCGGAAATCGACGCGATCGAGCGCGTCGAGATCATTCGGGGCTTACGGCTCGGCGAGTTCGACGTGCTGGTGGGGATCAACCTGCTCCGCGAAGGGTTGGATCTTCCCGAGGTGTCGCTCGTCGCGGTGCTCGATGCCGATCAAGAGGGATTTTTGCGGTCGGATCGCTCGCTCATTCAGACGGTCGGCCGGGCGGCGCGGCATCTCAACGGCAGGGCGATTCTCTACGCCGACCACGTCACCGGCTCGATGGACCGCGCGTTGCAGGAGATGAATCGGCGGCGCGAGACGCAGATCGCCTATAACGCCGAGCACAACATCACGCCACGCTCGATCGTCAAATCGGTCGGCGACATCCGTTTCGTCACCCGTGTCGCCGATGCGCGTGTTGCCAAGCCGGGAACCGCCGCGTTGCGTCGCCCGGCCGATGCCGCCGAGCGCGAGACGCTCATCAAGATGCTCGAGCAGCAGATGCAGGCGGCCGCCGAGGAGCTCGATTTCGAGCTGGCGGCGGTGCTGCGCGATCAGCTCCTCGAGCTCAAGGCCGATGCCCCAGCCGCTCTCCGCGACCGACCTCAACCGGTTCGGTGAGGAGCTCGGCCGTCGCCTGACCGCCCCGGCCGTCATCGGGTTGTCGGGCGAGCTGGGCACCGGGAAGACGACCCTCGTGCAGGCGATCTGCCGTGGCCTCGGCGCCACCGCGCGCGCTACGAGCCCCACCTACGCGCTCGTGCACCATTACGACGCCGCTGCGACGCCGGTCTATCATGTCGACTGCTACCGCCTTCGCCGTCCGGAGGACGCGCGCGATCTCGGCTTCGACGACATGATCCGCGAGAGGGCGATCGTGCTCATTGAATGGCCGGAGCGCGCGGGCCCCTGGGCGCCGCCGCTCGATACACATTTCCAGCTGTCGTACGACTCCGATCCGTCACGCCGCGTCATTGAAGAGCGTGCGGTCCGATGAATCCATACTGGCTCGCGATCGATACCGCGACCGACGTCGCGAGCGTCGCGGTCAGCACGCCGACGGGGACAGCGGCTCGGTCGGTGCGCGGCGCGCGTCAGCACGCGGCGCAAATCGTACCGCTCCTCGATGAGGTGCTGCGGTCGTCCGGCGTGCGGCTCGAGCAGCTCGCCGGGATCATCGTCGGCGACGGACCGGGCAGCTTTACGGGTCTGCGGATTGGTTGGGCAGCGGCGAAGGGGATCATCCAGCAGCGTCCGGTCCCGTTGATCGCGATTCCCTCGCTGCTCGCCGCGGCGCACGCGGCGGGAGTGGAAACGGTCGCGGCCTGTTACGACGCGCTGCGGGGACAAGTCTACGGTGCGGTCTACCGCTTCGGTGATGATGAGGTGAAGACGCTCGTCGCGCCCGCCGTCCTCACGATCGCCGAGCTGGCGTCTCAGTCCCCACACGCGGTGCTGCTTGCGGTTGGGGACGGCGCAGAGCGCTACGGCGATGCGGTCCGCAAGTGGACGGGAAGGGCGCCGGTGGGCCTTGAAGCGCTGCCGCCACTCGCGGTGTCGCTGCTCGCGCTGTTTGCGTACGACGGCGCCCGTCGCGCCATCGGTGACGGAGCGACAGCTGAGCCGGTTTACGGTCGTCCCGCCGAAGCGCAGGTCAAATGGGAGGCGAGCCACGGCCGTCCCTTACCGCATACGTCCCGCTGAGCTCGGGGATGTGCCCCACGTCCACGCGATCGAGCAGGCGGTTTTTTCCGATCCGTGGTCGACCCAGGACTTCCGCGATTGCATTACGCGCGGTGCGCTCTTTCTCGTCGCGGACAAGGGTGACGCCGTCGCGGGCTACGTGGTAGCGCTGAGCGCGGCGGATGAGGGCGACATTCTGAACCTGGCCGTTATCCCGTCCGAGCGGCGTAGCGGCCTGGGACGGGAGCTGGTCGAGAGCGCACTCGAGGAACTCGTCGCGCGTGGCGTTGCCCACGTCTATCTCGAGGTCCGCGAGTCGAACGCCGCGGCCCGCGCCCTCTATGCCGCCCATGGCTTCCAGGAGGTCGGTCGGCGGCGGGCGTATTACCGCCGCCCGGTGGAGGATGCCATCGTCCTCCGACGTGATGCATAACTTTGATACAGGTGGCGTATCTTTGATTGACAGAACGACTTGCGATTTATATAGTGTTGGGCACCCTTGGACCCAAACCCGCATAATCGCCGGAGGTTGTTGTGAGCCGCAGTCTCAATAAGGTCACGTTGATCGGGAACTTGGGTGCCGATCCCGAGGTGCGCAGCACGAACAACGGTTCGCGGGTAGCCACCCTCTCCGTGGCGACCAGTCGGCAGTGGACCGGGAAGGGTGGGGAGAAGCAGGAAAAGACGGATTGGCATCGTGTGATCTGCTGGAATAACAGCAAGGAAGGCTCCGGTCTGGCCGATGTGTGCGAGAAGTACCTGAAGAAGGGCGACAAAGTCTACATCGAAGGCCGGATCGAGTACCGCACGTGGGAAGACAACAACAAGCAGACGCGCTACGTCACGGAAATCATCGCGCGCGAGCTGATCATGCTGGGTTCGAGAGGGGGAGCAGCCCCGGTCGGAGCAGGGGCTGCACGGGCGGGTGGCGCCGCTGAAGCCGGCGGCAAAGCTCCCGAATCGCTCGACGCGTTCCCGGAGGCGCTGGATGAGGAGGACGACGATCTGCCGTTCTGAGCGCGCTGTCGTACTGGCCCTGGCGGCATTGCCGCTCTTGTGGCGAGTGTCGCCGGCGCAGGACAGCACGCAGCACCGGGACACTACGCAACACCGGGATACAACGACGCAGATCGTGGATTCCGCGCAGTCCGTCGGCGGCTTCCAGGGCCAGGTTCCCAGCAGCCATACGGTAGCGCGCGGTGAGACCCTCTGGTCCATCGCGCAGATGTATTTCAACGATCCGCTGCTCTGGCCCGAGATCTACCGCCTCAATACCGCCGTTGTCGAAGATCCGCACTGGATTTATCCGGGCGAGGTATTGAACCTCTCTGAAGTACAGGTCGTCGCCCAGGGCGGCGACACCGTCGTCACCGTGCCGCAGGACACGACCGCCGCCGCGGCCGACACGGTGCGCGCCGCGCCGAATCCCGCGGGCGACACGGTTGCCGCAGTCGTGCCGCTCGATACCACGACGGCACCGATCGATACGATCCCGGCCGACACGTCACAGCTCTCACCGGAGCCGCCGCCGCCGACCGTTGCCGAGACGTATGAAACGATGTTCGACCGCCGGCCGACGACGCAGCAGGCCGTGCAGGACGTGCTGCGCGCCTACACGCATCAGCCCTACCATCCGCTCCGCGCCGGCGAGTTCTATGCGTCGGGATTCCTGAGCGAGACGGAGCGGTTGCCGTGGGCGAAGGTGATCGGCGCGACCGCGACACCCGCGATCCACCGGTTGTCGGAGCGTACGTCGGCCACGACGTTCGAGGAGGTCGCGATCGCGCCGCCGCGCAACGCGTCGTATCACGTCGGCGACTCGCTGCTGCTCGCGCGCGTCGATCGCGGCCTGCAGTACGGACAGTGGGGCGACGTGGTGATCCCGATCGGGATTGCGCGCGTGACGAAGGTCGAAGAGCAGCAGGTCCTCGCGGAAGTCGTCGCGCAGTATGCGCGGATTCACGAAGGGCATCTCGCGATGCCGCTCGAGCCGTTCCGCGACCCCGGCCAGGTTCGGCCGACGCCCGTCGAAAAGGGACTCACCGGCAAGCTGCTCGAGGGCCGCGATCCCCATCCGATCGCCGGCGCGCAGCAGTTCTTCTTCATCGACAAGGGCAAACGCGACGGCGTGACGCTCGGCGATATCTTCGAGGTGTACAAGCCCGCAGGAGCCTACGCCGGCGCGGCCTCGGAAGAAGTCCGCGCCGTCATGATGATCGTGCACACGCGTGAGCGGTCATCCACCGGCCTCTTGCTGCAGCTCATGAATCCCGCCCTCGATCGGGGTCTCCCGGTACGGCTCGTCAAGAAGATGCCCTCCTGACAGGCGGCTGGGCCCACCGCGTTCGCGGCGGGTCCGGCCGGTCTCGGCCGTGATCGTCACTCTCCATCTCATAACGCTCGCGCTGTACGGTCTGGCTACCGCGCTGGCGCTGGCGCGGTTCACCGGTCTGCGACCGCCGCCCCGCGCGTTGATGATCGCGATTCCCTGCGCGGGCGCGGCGGTGCACGTCGTCGCCGTCTCGCAGCTCACTCTGGTTGGCCTCGGCCCGGCGCTCTCGATGCTGGCGCTGTGCCTCGTCCTGCTGCAGCTCGCCAGCGAACGCCTGCTCCGGGGCTCGGCGGTCGCATTCTTCGCGGGGCCGCTCGCGACGGGCCTCGTCGGACTGGCGATTCTCAGCGGCCTGACACCGGGAGCGGGCGGCGATCCGCAGATCGCGGCCGGCCGGAACATGTGGTTCGTCCTGCACGTCGCGCTGAGCGTGCTCGGCGTCGCGTTGATGGCGCTCGCGTTCATCGCGGCGGCGCTGTACCTGCTGCAATTCCGCGAGCTCAAGGCGCGCCGCTTCGGCCAGGTGTTCCAGTATTTTCCCCCGCTCGAGCGGCTCGATCAGCTCAACCGCTTCGCGCTCGTCGCCGGATTTCCCGCGCTGACGCTCGGCGTCCTGCTCGCGCTCGGATATGGCGCGCGGTTCTCGGGCGGCTTGCACGTCGCCAAGGCGCAGGTCGTGTGGGGCATCTTTACCTGGGTCGTGCTGGGGTGGGCCGTGTGGGTCCGCGTCGTGCGGCATTGGGCCGGCCGGCGCGCCGCGGTCGCGAGCATCGCGGGCTTTTCCGCGGTGCTGCTCGTCTACGTCGCGCTGAAGCTGGTCCAGCCCGGCGCTGAACGATTCCTGTGACGACCCAGATGGGAATCAAAGTACTGGGCGTCAATCATCGGACCGCTCCCCTCGATGTGCGGGAACGTTTTGCGCACGGCGCCCACGAGGTCCCGACCGCGCTGGCGCGCGTCATGGCAGCGGGCGCGAGCGGCGGTGTCCTGCTGTCGACCTGCAACCGCACCGAGTTCTATCTCGTCGCCGACGACGAGCCGTCGCTCGAGGTCGTGTGGTCGCTCCTGGCGGAGCGACTCCCGGCCGTGCCGCCGGGCGGGGCGCGCGAGTACGGCTACATCGAGCGCGACCGCGCCGCCGTCCGCCATCTCTACCGCGTCTCGTCGGGCCTCGATTCCATGATCCTCGGCGAATCGCAGATCCAGGGGCAGGTCCGCGATGCGTGGGAGGCGTCGCGCGCCCAGGCCGGTCCCGTGCTGCACCGGCTGTTTCAGAGCGCGCTGCACGTCGGCTCGCGCGTGCGCACGGAGACGAGCCTGGGCATGGGCACGGCGTCGGCGGCGTCTGCCGGCGTCGCGGTGGCCGGTAAGATTTTCGGGGATCTCGCGGGTCGCACGGCGCTGATCCTCGGAGCCGGCGACATGGCGGAGCTCGCGGCGAAATGTCTGTCCGACGAAGGCGTGCAGGTGACGCTCGTCGCCAATCGCACGCACGAGCGCGCGCGCGCGATCGCGGAGCGTCTCGGCGGCCGGGCCCTGTCGCTCGAAGAGGCGTGGCCGCATTTCGGGACGGTGGACATCGCGCTCTGCTCGACCGCCGCGCCCCACGCCGTCGTGACGTGGGAGCGCGTCGGCGCTGTGATCGGCACGCGGCGCGGCAAGCCGCTCTGCATTCTCGATCTCGCGGTGCCCCGCGACGTCGATCCCGCGATCGCGCAGCTCGAGAACGTATTCTTGTACGACGTCGACGATTTGCAGACCGTCGCCGCTCAGGCGACCGCCCGGCGACGCGACGAAGTCCCCGCGGCCGAGCGGATCGTCGAGGAAGAAACGGATCTCTTCTGGTCGTGGTACGGCGGTCTGGGCGTCGTGCCGACGATCAAGGAGCTGCGCACTCGGATGGAGGCGTTGCGCGCGGCGGAGCTCGAGCGGGCGCTCCGCCATCTCTCCCATCTCAGCCCGGCCGACCGCGCGCAGGTCGAACAGTTCAGCGAGGCGCTCCTCAACAAGTTTCTGCATCAGCCCACCATCACCCTGAAGGCAGCGGCTGAAGAAGGCCGCGGCTACGGGCTGCTCGAAGCCCTGCGGCGGCTGTTCGGATTGGAGCCACCGGCGTGACGGAATTCCGCCGTGTGCTGGTCACAGGGGGCGCAGGGTACATCGGGAGTGTCGTCGTCGATCAGCTGCTCGAGCGTGGGCTGCACGTCGTCGTCCTGGACGACTTGAGCCGCGGGCATCGCGACGCGGTCGCGCGCCGTGCCGCGTTCGTGCAGGGCGGAGTCGGGAATCGCGAGCTGCTGACCGCGCTGCTCGAGCGCGAGCGGATCGAGGCGATCGTCCACCTGGCCGCCTATGCGCTGGTCGCGGAATCGGTTGCGCAGCCGGGTATGTATGTGACCAACAATGTCACGGCGGGCCGTGTACTGTTGGAGGCGGCTGCAGCGGCGGGTGTGCGACGGTTCGTGTTCTCGTCGTCCTGTGCGGTATACGGCCATCCGGCGACCGTGCCGATCACGGAGGACACGCCCCAGGCTCCCGTCAACCCGTACGGCGAGACGAAACGCGATTTCGAGCGATTGCTGGCCGAGCTCGCACCGCGCGCGGGGCTGGAAGTCGTGAGCTTGCGGTATTTCAATGCATCGGGCGCCACCAAGGCGCGGGGTGAGGATCACGATCCCGAGACGCATCTGATCCCCAACGTCCTGGCGGCGGCGCTGGGCGCTCGTCCCGCGGTGGAGGTGTTCGGGACCGACTATCCGACGCCGGACGGCAGTGCGGTGCGCGATTACGTGCACGTGACCGACATTGCCGACGCGCATGTGCGCGCGCTCGATGTGAGCGTGACGCGCGGCACGCCGATCGCGGTGAATCTCGGGACCGGATCGGGGCAGTCCGTGCGGCAGGTGATCGACGCCGCGCGGCGCGTGACCGGCAAGACGATTCCCGTGCGCGAGCAGCCGCGCCGTCCCGGCGATCCGCCCGTCCTGGTCGCCGCGGTGCGGCGCGCCGCCGAAGTGCTCGACTGGCGCGCATCGCACTCGGACCTCGAGGGAATTCTGGACAGCGCGTGGCGCTGGCATCGTGCGCACCCGCAGGGCTACCGAGGAGGTTAGGTGCTACTACAGGTTCGCGGAGCGATCCCCACGACGCCGTGGGAGCTGGTGCTCACGTCCAGTCGCGAAACGCAGTTCGTGCTGGGCGTGCTGGCCGTGTTCTCGCTCGTCTCGTGGTACTTGATCGTTCTGAAATGGTGGCAGTTCCGGCGGATGCGGCAGCTCGGCGACCGCTTTCTTGCGGAAGTGGAGAAAGCGCCGCGGCTCGAGGACGCCTATCACGCCGCGATGCGGCTGCCGCCGTCTCCGTACAATCGCTTGCTGCGTGAAGGCGTGCATTTCTTCTCCGAGCTGAAACCCGGCAGTCTCAAAGCCCGCGCGTCCGCCCCCGACGTTGCTCTGGCCACGGCGCCGACGGCATTGACGGGCACGCAGCTCGAGGCACTGCGGATGGTGCTCGCGAAAGAGGTCGCAGCCGAGCGCGACACCGCCGCGCGCTGGATTCCCTGGCTCGCGACGTTCGGCTCGGTCAGCCCGCTGCTCGGCCTGCTCGGCACGGTGCTCGGCGTCATGGACGCGTTCATCGGGATTGCCGTCGGCGGGTCGGGCAACATTACCGCCATCGCGCCGGGCGTAGCCGAGGCGCTCGTCACGACGGTCGGTGGGCTCGCGGTCGCGGTGCCCGCGGTGATGGCGTACAACATTTTTGTCAGCCGCCTGGGACTGTTTGCCGGTGAGCTCGAGGGCTTCGCCCAGGAGATCGTCGGCACGCTCGCGCGGGAAGGACGGATCTGATGGCCGGACTCCTGGGTGGCGGCGGCGGGCTGCGCGGGCACGGTGAGCTGCCGCTCAACGCCGATATCAACGTCACGTCGCTCGTGGACGTCGCGTTCGTGCTCCTCATCATTTTCATGATCACGGCGCCGATCATGCAGGGCGGCGTCGACGTGCGGCTGCCGCGTGCGCAGGTGCGCGCCATCGAGCCCAAGCAGGGTCTCGTCGTCACCGTGGATGCCGACGGCAAGATCTATCTCGATCAATCCGCGCTGTCCTATGACGACTTCGAGGCCACGTTTCCCGCCTTTGTGCGAACGAAACGGCCGACCGGGGTGTATCTGCGGGCCGATGGGCGCGTTGCCTACGCCCGCGTCGTGCAGGTCCTTGCCGTGATCCGCGGCGCCGGCGTGCAGGACGTGGGACTCGTGGCCGAACCGGAGACGATCAACCGATGAGAGGACGCGGCAATCCGGCGCCGGTGGGAATGGCGCTGACGGGAACGCTGGTCGTGCACGGCATGGCGGTCATCGCGCTATTCGCCGCGCCGGGCGGGCCCAAGCGTCTGCCGCCGACCTACCGCGTTCACCTCGTCGCCGCGCCCGCCGCCGACATGGAGAGTCGCAAAGCCCCGGAGGCATTCGACCGGCCGGCTGAGGAAAGGCCGGCGCCGGCCCCCGCCGCGCGGCGGCCGCAGAGCACGGTGTCGCGCGCGACGCCGCCGCCGACGCGCGATCAGACCCATCGCGAGGCCGCGCCGCGCACGACGTCGCCAAATCAGCCGCTGCCCGGCGAGAAGCCGTCCACCGGCAACGATGTCGCCACGGTGAGCACCGAGGGCGTCGCGTTCCCATTCCCCGAGTACCTGCAGAACATCGTGTCGCAGGTGTTGCGGCGCTGGCAGCGGCCCGCGCAGAGCACGCCGCTCGAAGCGGAGGTCTCGTTCTTTGTGCACCGCGACGGCTCCGTCACGGATCTGCAGTTCATCCACCGCTCGGGCAATTTCGCGTTCGACCTGGAAGCACAGGGCGCCGTCGAAGAAGCGGGACGGTTCAAGGCCTTTGGCACGCTGCCGGACGGCTGGCAGTCGGACGTGCTGTTCGTGCGGTTCTATTTCTCGGGGCAGCGGCAATGACGGTTAGGCGGTTAAGCGGTTGGGCGGTTTGTGGCTGTGCGGTGCTGCTAACCGCTCAACCGCTTGACCGCTTAACGGCCCAGGACACCTCCACCATCGACCGCGGCGTCCGGATCGGCATTGTGTATCGGCCCGGTGTGCGCCCGGGCCTTGTCATGTTGCCGCGCAAAGGCATGGGTCTCGACTCAGTCCGCGCCATCATCGGCCGCGATCTCGATTACAGTGATCGCTTCGAGGTCATCACGCTGCCGGGCGGCGATTCGATTCGACTCGCGTCGCCGACCGCGTCCCAGCCTGCGGGCAGGACGGGGGCGGGCACCGGCACGAGACGCGGGACGGGAACGAGTTCCACAGGCGGGGGCGGCGCGCAGGCCAGCGCTACGCTCAACTATCCGCTGTACCAGGCGCTCGGCGCGGACTTCGCGCTCGACATCACGGCGGCCGGCGACACGACGGTTGCCACGCTGCACGACATCGCGGCCGCGAGTGTGCGGCGCACCGTGCGCGCACTACTGCCGCGGCCCGGCGATCCCGAATTTCGCCTGGCGGTCCATCGGCTCGCCGATCAGGCGCTGCAGGCCGCACTCGGCGCGCCGGGAATCGCGGCCACGCGCATCCTATTCGTCAAGGACGGCAAGGTCTATCAAATCGATCAAGATGGGATCGATCAGAAACTCGTCTCGTCCACCGACCGCCAGGCGATGTCTCCGGCCTGGTCGTCCGACGGCCGCCACTTCGCGTACATGGAGTTCCAGGCGGGCAAAGGCTGGCTCTACCTGCAGGAAATGAATGGCGGCAAACGCACCGCGGTATCGACCAC
>DATJKA010000026.1:0-36694 GCA_035491815.1 Gemmatimonadales bacterium
CCTCCTTGAGCTCGATGTTGAGATAGAACGGCGTCGAATCCGCCAGGATGTAGCCGCAGCTTCGGCGGCGCGCCTGGAGTGGCGCGAGGTACAGGCTCCGCAAGGTCCGTGACAACCTCAGGTCCGATCGATCATGCGCGAGGACCAATTCGTTTCCGACGCGAAAGACATCGGCCTCCACACCGCGATACCCGAGTGCGAGCGCATCGCGCAGCGGGTGCTGGTTGCGGTAGTCGTTGTGGGCGTACGCCGGCAGAAGCGTGGCTGTCTTGCAGGAGTCTTGAACGCTCGGCGGTTGCATGAGCGCGATCACGAGCACCAACCCGGTCATTCGCCGAACCGTACGCGCCGCGTCTCGATTTCCTGCCCCGTCGGGCGCGCCAGCACGTCGTACAACTCCGGCCGGCGTGCCCGCAGCCAACGCCTGCCGGACGACGTGGCAAGTAGCGACGCATCGAGATCCGCAACGACCAAATCGTCACCGAACGAGCGCGTCTCGGCGATCACTGCGCCGTACGGATCGAGTACCATCGCGTTGCCCGTCCGGATCTCGTCGTCGTCGGGCCCGATACCGTTACTGAAGAGCAGGAACATCCCGTTGTCGTGCGCTCGGCTCGGCAGCCAACGCATCAACCAGCCCCGCCCTTTCGGCCCACCCAGCTCCACCGCGCACGCCGCGGGATCCTCGTTGCGCCGCGCCCAGACCGCTGGATCGATCGGCTTCATCCCGCGGGGGCTGACGGAATTACAGCCGCCGGTCTGATGCGGCGCCAGCAAAATCTCGGCGCCGAGCAGCGCCGTCGCGCGCGCGTTTTCCACGATGTTGTTGTCGTAGCAGATCAGCACTCCGACACGGCAGCCGTGTGGCGTGTCGAAAACGGTGTAGCGATCGCCGGCGGAGATGTTGGCGTGCTCGAACACGTGCAGCTTCCGATGGACGGCCCACGTCCCATCCGGCATCGCGACCACATAGGCGTTGTAGATGCGGCCGTCCGGTGCGCGCTCGAGCAGCCCCGCACCGATCGTCATGCCGTGATCGCTGGACAGTCGCATCAGCGCCTGGGTGCATTGGCCATCGGGAACGGGCTCGGCGAGCGCCGCAAACGCCGCCCCCGACAGTTTGCGCACATGCCAGTAGCCGGTAAGGCACATCTCCGGAAAGGCGATCAATTCGACACGCGCGCGCGCCGCCGCAGCAACGAAATGTCGGACGCGGTCGAGGTTGTGCGTCTTGTCACCGGCGGCGGGCTGGAATTGGACTGTGGCCACACGGATGTCGCGCATAGGTCGATTCTAGAGCTTGCCGGCTCCCGAGACCAGCACTCGCGTTCGCCGTGGAGATGGAGAGGCTGCGCAGGATGGGGTAGATTGGCGCCATGCACCGACCCCTTGGCGCCCTCGCGCTCCTGACGTCGCTGTCCCTCGCCACCGCATCCGCGCAGCAACCCCGGGTGCTCGTCTTCTCCAAGACCGCCGCCTACCGTCACAGCTCGATACCCAACGGCATCGCCGCCATCAAGCAGCTCGGCCTGCAAAATGGATTCGCCGTCGATGCGACCGAAGATGCGACGGCCTTCACGCAAAAGAACCTGGCGCGCTACGCCGCCGTCGTCTTCATGAGCACGACGGGCGACGTGTTGGATGCCGCGCAGCAGGACGACTTCGAGCGCTACATCCAGGCGGGCGGCGGATACGTCGGCGTGCACTCCGCCACCGATACCGAATACGACTGGCCGTGGTACGGCCGGCTGGCGGGCGCGTACTTCAACGGTCATCCCCAGAATCCCAACGTGCGCCACGCCGCCTATCGCGTCATCGATTCGACGCACGTGTCGACGAAAGGCATGCCCGCGCGCTTCGAGCGCGACGACGAGTTCTACAACTTCAAGTCGATCGATCCGACCATCCACGTGCTCGTCGAAATCGACGAGACGAGCTACCAGGGCGGCACCAACGGCGAGCACCACCCCATGAGCTGGTACCACGACTTCGATGGCGGGCGCGCGTGGTACACCAACATGGGCCACACCGAGGCGACGTACACCGAGCCCCTCTTTCTGCAGCATCTGCTCGGCGGCCTCAAGTACGCGATCGGCAACGGCACGATCGACTTCAACCGGTCGCGGCCGGAAGAGAATCGCTTCACCCGCGTGGTGCTGGCCGAGAAGCTCGATGAGCCGGTCGAGCTCGCGGTGTTGCCGGGCGACCGCGTGCTGTTCGTCGAGCGCCACGGGTACATCAACCTGTACACGCCGACGGATAAGCAGGTGCATCGCATCGCGACGATCCCCGTCAGCACCAAGTACGCCGACTCGAGTCAGGCCGAAGACGGGTTGCTCGGCGTCGCCGCGGACCCACACTTCGCGACGAACGGCTGGGTCTACATGTACTACTCGCCCGCGGGAACCGAGTCGAAGAACGTGCTCGCCCGCTTCACGATGAACGGCGACTCGATCGATCTCTCGTCGAAGAAGATTCTGCTCGAGGTCGCGACGCAGCGGCTCGCGTGCTGTCACACCGGCGGCTCGATCGCATTCGATCGCCAGGGCAACCTGTATGTCTCGACCGGCGACAACTCCAACCCGTTTGCGAGCGGCTACGCGCCGATCGACGAGCGCCCCGGCCGGATGCCGTGGGATGCGCAAAAGTCCTCGGCGAACACGAACGATCTGCGCGGCAAGATTCTGCGCATCCACCCCGAGCCGGACGGCAGCTACACCGTCCCGGCGGGCAATCTCTTTGCCCCCGGCACGCCAAAGACGCGGCCCGAGATCTACACGATGGGACACCGCAATCCCTATCGCATCTCGGTGGATCAGCATACCGGCTTCGTGTACTGGGGTGACGTCGGTCCCGACGCCGACGTGGATTCCGTCGGGCGCGGCCCGCGCGGCTACGACGAGATCAATCAGGCCCGCAGTCCCGGCAACTTCGGCTGGCCGTACTTCGTGGGCAACAATCAGGCGTACTACAAGACGACCGTCATCGACTCCGCGCACACCGAGGGCGGGCCGCAATTCGATCCGGCGCACCCGGTGAATCACTCGCCCAACAACACAGGCATGACGGACCTGCCGCCCGCGCGCGGTGCCTTCATCTGGTATCCCTACGCGCCCTCGCCGGACTTCCCGATCGTCGGCAGCGGTGGACGTGCCGCCGCGGCCGGTCCGGTCTACTACCGCGAAGACTTCCAGAACGCCGCCCGGCCCTTCCCACAGTATTACGACGGCAAGCTGTTCATCTATGAGTTCATGCGGCACTGGATCATGGCCGTGACGATGGAGAAGAACGGCGACCTCGCGTCCATCGAGCAGTTCATGCCGAACTCGAAGTTCAGCGCGCCGATCGAAATGGAATTCGCGCCCTCGGGCGACCTGTACGTGCTCGAGTACGGCACGCTCTGGTTCCAGGGGAACGACGACGCTCGGCTCGTGCGCATCGAGTACAACGCCGGCAATCGCAAGCCGATCGTGGCAGCGGCGGTCGATCGTCCCAAGGGCGCGCTGCCGCTGCGCGTCGCGCTCTCCTCGGCGGGCACCATGGACTATGACGAGGACTCGCTGAGCTACGCATGGACGATTGCCCGCAAAGACGGCCGCGTGCTGCGGCAGCTGACTGATCCCAATCCGACGTTCACGTTCACGCGACCGGGGACATACACCGCGGCACTCACGGTGACCGACGCGCATGGCGCAGCGACGAGCGCCACGCCGCTCGAGATCGTCGCCGGGAATCAACCGCCGACGGTCGACATCAACGTCGTCGCCGGCAACCAGACGTTCTTCTTCCCCGGTGTGCCGGTCCGTTACGCGGTGCGCGTGAGCGATCGCGAGGATGGCACGCTCGCCTCAGGAAAAATCCCGGCGCGGCGCGTGGATGTGACCGCGCGGTACCTGAAGGATGGGCCTGCGGCAGGCGGCGCAGCGAGCACCAACCCCATCGCGCGCGGGCGCGCGTTGATCGAAGGCAGCGACTGCCTGTCGTGCCACCAGCTCAACCGCAAGTCGATCGGACCGGCGTACACCGCCGTGGCGCGCAAGTATGCGGCCGACACGACGGCGACCGCGCGGCTCATCCGCAAGATTCGCGAAGGTGGATCGGGCGTGTGGGGACCGGTGGCGATGGCCGCGCATCCGGCGCTGACCGACGACCAGGCGTCCGCGATGCTCGCCTACATCATGAGTCTCGCCGACAAGACGACGCACGCGGCCCCCCCGTCACTGCCGGTGCGGGGCGCCTATACGCCCGCAACGGGCTCGGGCGACGCGCCGCAAGGCGTCGTCGAGCTGCGCGCCGAGTATACGGATCGCGGAGCGAACGGCGTGCCGGCGATCACGAGTGAGAAGACGGTCGTGCTGCGCTCGCCCACGGTCGTCGTGGCGGATGGCCAGATGTCAGAGGGAGTGTCGAAGAACAACACCGAAGGCATTCCGGTGACGATCACGGTCGTCAATCGCTCTCCGTCGTCGGTCGCGCTCCGGCAAATCGATTTGACCGGCGTGGGAGCGGTCACGGTGAGCGTCGTCGCGCCGTCGCAATATCAAGCGCGCGGGGGCACAATCGAGCTGCATGCCGACTCGCTGAACGGTGCGCTGCTTGGCCAGAGCGAGGCGATCCGCCCCACTACCGCCATGATGCCGCTACAGCTCCACGTACCGGTCCAGCGGATCGCGGGAGTGCACGATCTCTACTTCGTCTTCAAGAATCCGGAGGCCACGGGGGACGGCTTCATGTTCGGTGTGCTGACGGCGACGTTCGAGGCGGCGAAGTAGGATCAGTTCATAGGCCGAGGGCTCTCTTGAGCAGCGCGCGGATGATGCCTTCGGCCTCGGGCGTCAGCTCTTTCACTGCGAAGGCGACGGGCCAGATCGCGCCTTCGTCGAGGCTCGCCTTGTCGCTGAAGCCCAGCGTCGCATAGCGCGACTTGAACTTGTGTGCGTCCTGGAAGAAGCAGACCGTTTTCCCGTCCTTCGCGTACGCCGGCATGCCGTACCAGAGCCTCGGGACCAGGCCGGACGCGCTGGCCATGACGATCGCATGGACGCGCTTGGCCAGTGCGCGATCGGGCTCTTTCATGGCGGCGATCTTCGCGAGCACGACGCCCTCACCCTCCCCGCCCCCTTTCATCTCCTTGACGCGGTCCTTCATCGCGGCGCGTTCCTCGGCCGTGAATCCTTTCGCTTTCTTCCGAACGGCTTTTTTGGGAGTCATGCGTCCTAGTCTACCTAGAAGTCCGCGCCAGCGTCAGCCGAGCAAATGGCCGCCGCACGCCGGCGCTGTCGTTGTCCATGTGCCATTGCCACGTGTCGTGCGCGCGATCATAAACGAACGTGTTGTGAAAGCCCGTGGTGGCGGTGTAATGCCACAGAAATGGCACGGAGTCGCCCGCGACAGACCCACGACCGATGCCTGCGGGGTCGAAGGCGTTGGCTCCCGTGTTGTCCATCCAGAGGGCCGCGTACTCGCCGGACGCGGAGTCTCGGCCGAACAGCACGACCGCCTCGTACGCCGGCGACCCGTTGCTCGTTTTCTCGCGCGCGACCTCGTGCATCTGCACGTATTCGCGGCCGAGAATCCATTTGAAGTCGACGTCGTGCGTGACCGGCTGGCGGGCGATCGTGCCGGTCATGACCCACCGCCCGATGAGCCGGTGAAACAGCGAATCGGGCGGCAGTGACTGCGCGCGGAGCGGGCCGGCGATCACAACCGCGAGTATTGCCACGAACGCGAGTCTACCCATCGACACCTCGACGTTGGGGTGACCGAATTCTACGGCTCAAGTGACGAAGTCGGCGAGGAGCTGGCGTGCACGCTCGACGTGCGCTGCCGGTACGCAGATCCGTGGCGGGCCGGTGATCGTGTTATAGCCGCTGATCACGCGTCCCAAGCCGAAGAGATCTTGAACCCCCTCGCCTTCCGTGATGTACCGAATGCCGGCGGCGTCGAGCGTCGCCTTGGCCAAACTGAATACTCCCGGATCCCCGGACACAAAGACCGAAAACAGGTCATCACCGGCAGTGGCGAAGTCCTTGGCATCGGCACCGGGAGGCACGATGCGATCGTTCTCCGGTGAGCGCTCGTCCGCGAGAATCACGCGGCGCACGAGCAGGAGAATCACCAGCCCCGCGGCAACGATGAAAAGGAATGCGTTCAGCGTGATCACGATTGGGGTGGGATCACCTCAGACCTTCGGCTCCCACAGCTCCACCTTGTTGCCGTCCGGATCGGCGATCCAGGCGAACTTGCCGGTGTCATCCGCATCGGGGCCTTTGAGGATCTGGACGCCGGCGGCGCGCAGGCTCGCCACCATCTCGTCGAGGTCATCGACCCGATAGTTGATCATGAAAGACGCGTCGCTGGGCGCGAACCACTTGGTGTCGCGCTCCGCAACCTGCCATACGGTCACGCCATCGTCTTTGGCCCGGTCCTCCGGCCACTTCAGCATGGCGCCGCCCCACGACTCCAGCGGCATCCCCAGGTGCTTCTGATACCACGTCCGCAGCGCCTTGTGGTCGCCCCGGCTCTTGAAGAACACGCCACCGATCCCAGTGACTTTGGCCATGACTCTCCTCTAACGGTGAACGGGACTCTCCGTGCTGCGCAGGATCATGATAACGTCGGCTTGGCCGTCGGGACGAGGCCGGAGGTTGACGCCGATGTCGGCGGGCGTGGATTGCCGGCGCGTAAACCGGATCATGCCGCGCGTGTCCGCGGGCCGCTTACGTCTCATCTTCGCCATGGCCTTCAGGCGCCGGATGACGCGTGTGTACATCGAAGACGGTAATGCGAAGTACGCAGTGCTCTGCTGCCCCAGATATGCCCGGATCTCGGCGGTGACGGCGCCCGACTCCGGGGCGAGCACTTCGAGCCGGTCGAATCCTTGATCGAGCGCGCCGGCGACCAGCCCGTTGCACAGCTCGACCAGGGGAAGCTCGTGCACGAAGCGAACCTCGCCAATCTGCGGAAGCAGGAAACGCGTATCGCTATTTTCTCGACTCATACCGTATCGCCACCGCCCCCGAGGCGAACTCCAGCCGGCTCACGTGCTTCAGCCCAAGAATCTATGCCTGTCGAACAGCCTGTCACGGCTTCGTAAAATCAATGCCTGCGTCGGTGAAATCCTTCATGACCGCGATCGCCACGCGCGCACCCCACCGTTGGCCCAATTGCACTGCGTCGAGCTGAATGGCCGCTTGCTGGCGGGCGAGACTCTGCCCGACCGGCGACTCGTAGAATCGAATCATTTCCTGGAGCTCGCTCTGTTTGAAGCGGCGTGCATAGCCGGGTGCGAGGGAATCCAATACTTCGGGAACGGTTCGCTTCATCCGCGCGACCAGGCTGTCATAAAAGACCGGTGAGAGCTGCGAGTTCTGGCGGCGCTGCCCTTCCATGGCCGATTCGATGCCGGCAACGATCGCCTCGCCCTGGTGCATGTCCTTGAGCAGCTGACGCGCCAACGCGATGTTCGTCGAGTCCGCGGGGGCGGCGGGGGCGGCGGGGGCGGCGGGCTGCTGCGCACCGGCGCCACCAGGCATGAGTGCGCACGCGACTACGGCGATGAGGAATCGCAGATGCCGAACCACAGGAGCCTCCTTGAGATGTGTGCGGCCCGCCCAGGGACGAGGATGCGCCTAGCGGATGCCGCTCAGGCTGCGGCGCGACCAACGAACCCCGATCACGCCGCCGATTGCGCCCGTGAGCCCAGCCAGCACGAACGCGGTCATGGCCGCCCCCACCACCGTCATCGCCGTCAGGCCGCCTGTCGGCCGGCCGGGGCCGATGACCCAGGATACGCCCCAGCCCAGGGTCAGGTCCGTCAATGCCATAGCGGTGGCGGCGAGCAACCCCGACACCAGATCGCGCCGCCGCGCGACGAGAGCGGCGACGCTGCCGTAAATCAGGAGCGAGCCGGGAATGAGCAGTGCGTACGCAAACCCGAGCTTCTTGGAGGCGAGCGCACCGAGCGCGTCGAAGAGCACGACCGCGGCCATGCCGCCGACGACGATTGCCCGAACCGACCCGCGTACAATTGTGCCGTTCATAATGCGCCTCAGCGCCGCGGTTCCTCATACAGGCCAAACTCGTTCCCGACCGGGTCGGCGAAGATCGCGAATGCGCCCATGCCGGGCGCGATGTCGGTGCGCGGTGTTAGGACGCGGCCGCCGGCGGACTCGATCCGCTTCAACGTTTCCGCAATGCCGTCGACCATGATATAGGTTCTGGTCCGCTCGTCGGGCGTTCGATCCGCCTCCTTCACCCAGGTCCCGCTCACGCCATTGGGATCATCAAATGCCAGCTCGCCGTCACCGCGCCGTCGGACCTTCCAGCCAAAAATGGAGCTGTAGAAGTCTGCGGAGGCTTGCGCTGTCTTCGCAGGGATTTCGAGGTAACAGATCTTGCCGTGGGGCATTTCGCCTCCCCGCTCATGCGCTGAAGTGCGGCTACTGACCGCCCTTGCTCGTCGCGACTCCAAAGCAGTGCGAGTATCCGCCTAACGAAGTGCGCCTAAACTGCGGCGCAGGGTTGAAGAATCCACAAGGGAATTCTATAGCACCATACATCCGGGAGTAACCTCGGCTAGTGACCAGCGTGAGAGTGCCCTTCTCGAATTCCCGAATCACCATCGAGCTGAATGAACTTCAGGCGCAGGTTAGGCCGCGGCTCACGCACTCACCTTTCGTGACAGCTGGGGGTAGTTGCCCGGATTCGGAGTCGCTCCTGAACGGCAGCAACGCCAGCCACTGCTTGAGCACAGCGAGCTTCTGCCTGCCGGATCTCGTGCTGCTTGATCAGTCCATACCCGAGGGAGACAACCCCAACCAGCGCGATATAGACGTGCACCGGGACCCAGGTCCGTCTATCCTCCATGAGTGGAGTCATTGCTAGCAATGCGATAAGCAAAGACAGGCCGCCCGCACCAATCCACCACGCGGCCTCAAAGTCTAGGTGGAGCGGCGTGGCGATGCGAACGAATAGTAAAACGTAAAGTGCAATGCCCGCGCCCACTCCGACCAAAAGCGCCAACGCTCCCGCGAAACCGGAAAGCGACATCGCATCGGATCGCCGAGCGGAGTGAACCAAGTTTATCCGAAGGCCCGGACCGGGTCCTTTGATGTGTGCAACCGGGCCGCGTAGAGCCGCGATTCGTTGGTCGCCGCGGATCGAGCGCCACACGATAAACACGGACAGCACCGGGAACCACAGGGCGTGCCATCCGTGAAGGGTAGGACGCCATGCAACTGCAAACACGTTGGCAATGAAAAGGCCAACAACGAGAATGGTGGTGGCTCGACCCATACCCCGCGCGGCCTAACGGATTGCGCCCATGCTGCGGCGCGAGCTGTACGGTCTCACCAATGAAACGTTACCACAGCAAGACGCCGCCGCCAGTTTGAGGCGCATGGTTACTTCAACGTGACGACCAGCGCGTCCAGCTGCTCAAACGTCTCATTCATGTCGCCACTGGTGCTCCCCGACGCGATCGCCGCATCGAGCGCTTCCTTCGACGGGTAAAGCTCGGTCAGCACCACCATCGTCTTGCCGCCTTCCTCCTTGAAGGTCACCGTGGTGACCGGCCCGTCTTCCCCGCCCTCTTCGTTCGTCCACACGAGCCGCGAAGGCGGCGTCACTTCCGTGTACCGGCCGTAGAACGCCATCGGCTCCGAGGCTCCGTGCTTGAACACGAGCTTGTACTTGCCCCCGGGACGAACGTCCATGTCGCACGACAGCAGCGTCAAACCGAGCGACTTCGGTACCCACCACTGCTTGAACAGCTCGGGCTTGGTCCACGCCTCGAACACGATCCGCGCCGGGCCGTTGATCGTTCGCGTCACGACGAGCTCACGCGCGGACTTGCGCTCCGAAGTCGTGCGGTTCTTCATGGGTGTGGGCTCACTTGCGGGCATGGTCTCCATTGCCTTTCTCCTTGCGTTGCAGTTTGTCGACCACCTTCTCCAATTCATCGAAGCGCGCGTCCCAGAGCCGGCGGTAGCGCTCGATCCACGCCGTCTCGTCCTCCAGCCGCCGCGGGCCGAGCCGACAGGTCCGCACGCGGCCGACCTTCTGGGTCGTCACGAGACCCGCCTGCTCCAGCACGCCGACGTGCTTCTTCATCCCCGTCAACGTCATGTGGAACCGCTCGGCGAGGGCTGTGATCGAGGCGTTGTCGCGTCCGAGCTGTTCCAGCACCCCGCGGCGGGTGGCGTCCGAGAGCGCGGCGAACGAGGCATCGAGGCGGGCGGGCTGATACTGAACCATATGGTTCAGTATATAGCAGGTGGGTCGATCGCGTGCAAGGGGTTAGAACGCGAACGCATCGACGATTTCAGACAGCGCGTACGCCATCCTGCGCGCGCTAGCGGCCAGGGGCCGCCGGGTAGTCACTGCCACGCAGATCCGAGGGTTTAAGGGCCAATTGTCTTGCCCGTTGTGACGTCGGTGAACACGGGAGTCCAGGTGGTGGACGCCGTACCCCCACCGATCTGCCGCGAGGCCACGTAGCGATGACCGGCTTGTGCCACAAAGTTGATCCGCACCGCTTGCATGGAGACGAACCCGCCGCGTGCGCTGGGCTGAGCCACGACGACGTGTCGGCCCGGCAGAACCTGAACCCTGAGCACATCATGAGTGGCTGTCCAGCGCTGCATGCTCTGACTATCGACTGAGACGAGGAACATGTTCGGGTCATTCTGGATGATCGCCACGGATTCTGCAGGCAACGGCGACCCGTCGTAGAGCTGGATGGGTCCCGTTGTCACGTTTAGGCCACCGTGGACACAGCTCGCAAGACACAGGACTGCCGTAAGCGGCAACAGAGTTCCCTTCATCCGTCCTCCCGGCACGAGGCGGCGGCCCTCAACGAACCTGCCCAGCGGCGTACCAAAGCCAGACGCCAGCGCCGACCAAAATGGGTGCTGAAAGCACGCCCGGGACGGCACGGCGACTCAAGACCGAACCCGATATGTGCAGCACCCCATTGAGCACATGAATTGCGGCGATAACGTATCCCATGACGAGCAACCAGCGCGCCCCCGCGAAGGCTAACGGCGTAAGTGCCGCTAGACCGGCAACGGCCGCGCCCAAACCCAGCAGCCAGGGCCAGAACGTAAGTGTTGGCGGGAATGGCAAACCGCCCAGGACCGAGCGAATACGCAGCGCTTGAGGATTATACCAGCTGAGAAAATCGTGCGCGGCCTCATCAGCTACGTGCAGCGCCAATACGATCACACTCGCCAGCCAAGCGTAACCGAACATGATCACCGCGACAGAGGGAGCGCGACTACGGCGATGCCGGCACCTAAGAAGACGCGCCTAACCTGCGGCGCACAGTGTCAGTCTTCACAAAACCGATGGCCTCCACAGCAGACGGCGCCGCCAGCTTCAGGCGCATGTTAGGCACCACTGTCCGCACGGAGGCGAGGGCTGCGTTGCTGAAAACGCGCAACGATCATTTTCGCCTCAGCTTCGTCGAGCCCAGCACCGCAACGAACGGTCTTGGCTCCGTAGTCGAATACGACCTGCCCGCCGCTCAGACCCCAGGCGTCACCGATGCGGCTGTAATCCGGCCTGGTTGATTGCCGATCGAAGAGACTGCTAAATGACAATCGGTCGACTCGAAACACCGGAGGCCCAACGCGAAAGTCCTTCACGGCTGTAAGGTCGTAGGCCCGAGCGGGACCAACTCCGAGAATCACCCGACGATGCACGAGCGTATCAGGACGGAGCTCGAGCACCTCACGACCCAACACCCTCCAGAGAAGGGTCAAGCCAGCAAAGAGGCCGCCGACTGTCCACCCAGCCAACCAAACGCCGAGGAACCCCCGAGGAATATCACCGCTCGGCGCCAACAAGTCACGCAAGGCGAAGCTCTCGCCAAAGAACCAACCGGCCAGCCAGACGGTAAGGAACAGGGTCAGGAAGACGTTGCGGCTGGCCGGGATGATCACACGGAGCGATAGCCCGTCCTCCTCAATGCTGGCACGTCCGGTAGGGACAGGGACTGTCACCATGACTCTCCTAGTGCTGCCTAACGAAATGCGGCTAAGCTGCCCCGCCTGGTTTTGTAATTCGCAAATGCAATTCTACTACGACGGGCCGCGCCAGCTCCAGTCGCTTGTTAGGCCGCCGGCGAAACGGTCCCGAAGTGCTGCACGATGAACCCGATCAGTGCACCACCCACTGCCCCCATTCCAAGTATGGGCGCCCAAGCCTTCGTGATAATGGCTGAGGGGGCGCTGAGCAGAAGACCGAAGAACAAACCAAGGAGCCACCCCGGCCACGTAAGGCCAGCCACACCGATTACGAGCCCGATCGCGAATCGATCAATGAACGCCGCACTTAGTGCGGCGCGCTTATCAGGGAACGAGAGGGGAATCATACTGCCGACGGCGAGGAGTCCGAAAACGAGTCCGCAGAGAGCTCCGAGCGCCTCACGCGACATTGATAGACTCCTGAAAGGGCGGCCCAAGAAGACGCGCCTAACCTGCGGCGCCGAGCGTGAATGATCACAAACGCAATTCTACAATAGATGGCGAGAATAGATGGCGACCGCCAGCTTCAGGCGCTCGTTAGGCAGCGCACCAATCAAATCGAAGGTGGCTGCAAATTCCTCTGCGCGCGCGCCCACATCACGGCGAACAGGACCCCAAGACTCATCAGGAGCACACCGACAATCGGCTGGTCGGCCCAAAACCAGTGGACGCCATTCTTGATCTTAACGGCCCCGGCGAGCAAGAAGCTCATCAGCGTTGCATTGACGAAGAGATTGCGGCGAGCGCGACTTGCCATATGGGCTCTCCTAGAGCTCGATTGCGCTGCCTAACCGATCGCGCTTAAGCTGCGGGCGGGAGCGGCTGGATCCCCGTACCAGAAAAACGCACGCTGTCCGGCTGTGCGACCGTGCGACCGGCCGTTCGCCACAAGTCGAGCAGCATGGCAATCGGCCCCACAATCGCCAGCGCAAGAATCGGCGGCGAGACGAAGAACGGCCTGAGCAACGCGATCTGAAAATCGCCGCCCAGGCGCATGAGCGCCTCGACGAGCGCAACGATCGCCACGACGATGATGCGACCGCGCTTCGTACTCACCGTGGTCCGCGGATCGGTCACCATGAAGAAGACAAACAGCTGATACATCGGCCCCGTGATCGGCGCGAGCTCGGCCAGCAGCGGTCCACCGACGATGAGGTTGCGCAACGCCGCGAGGACGACGAAGCACGCCACATAGGTGAGCGTCACGTGCAGCACCTTGGCACGCGAGGCGATGAGGAGGCCGAAGAACCAGATCACGAGATTGATCCGGATGTCGTTGCCCCACTGATGGCTCAGAATCGACACGCTCCCCGGCGCGACAAGGACCATGAGCGCGATCGCAAAGTTCGAGGGATTCCAGAGATGTCTTCCGCGATACGTGAGGACGTACTTGGAGGCAATCGCCAGAAAGGCGCCGAGCGCGAACGGCCAGAGGATGTTGGCCGCCGGCTTGGTGAGGAGCGCGAGGCTGATGCCGGTGATGTACGCGCTCGCCAGATTCGCGACCTTGCCGCGGAGCCACCACGAGAGCAAAGCCTCGGTCGCCATACAGACGCCGAGCGTCGTCGCCAGGCGATCGTAGCCGCCGAGGATGTGATAGCGCGCTTCGCCCACCGCGAGCACCAACGTGATGAGCAGGACGATCAGATACTTGGGATCGGTGAGAAAGCGCTTCAGCGGGCGGGCTCCGTGATGACATGGAGCCGATCGACCGCGAGGTCCGCTCCCGCGAGGACCTGCTCGGCCCCGGACGGCCAGCGGATTGTGATCCGCGCGAGCGGCTGACCCCCTAGGCCGAAATGGAGCCGCCGGTCGTTCTGGCTGCAGAAACCACTGCCGCCGTCTACGACTTGGCGCTGATGGTTGGGCCCGAAATCGGCCGTGACTTCGGCGCCGATGGCGCTGCGGTTGGAGCGCGTGCCAACCAGCTTCAATTCAATCCAGTGACCGCCGTCCTCTCCCCCGCCCCCTGACGCCCTCTCCGTTCGGGAGCGGGGGAACGTGTTCCGATACAGCACGGGGCTCGCCTTCTCGTTCGCGATCACAACGTCCAACAACCCGCGATTGAACAGATCCGCCATCACCACCGCCCGGCCGTCCAGCCGATCCGTCACGCCCGCCTGCGCGGCGACGTCCTCGAATTCGCCGTTGCCGCGATTGAGCAGCACGCGCGTGCGCTCGTAGCCCGACAGGCTCGCGGTGCCGATCGCGGGCCAGTTCTTCGCGTCCTGGAAGATGTTGCCCTGCGCACCCGCGATCTTGGACATCGCGTACCAATAGCTCTTCGTCGAGTCGCCGGAGATGAAACCGTTGGCGATAACGAGGTCGAGCTGGCCGTCGTTGTTCAGGTCGCCGAATTGCGCGCCCCACGCCCAACCCGCATCGGCGACCGGGCCCTTCGCGACCTCGTCGAAGCGGCCGAGCTCTTTGAGAAAGTTGAGGCGCAGGTTGTTGCCCTGAAACAGAAAGCCCTTTTCGGAGATGTTCGTGACGAAGACGTCGTGGCGGCCGCGGTTATAGACGTCGCCGAGCGCGACGGCCATGCCGCTCTTGGAGTCGTCGCCGAGGCCGGCGCTCACGCGCTCGAAGCGCTTGCCCTCGTGATTGATGAACAGCTCTTCGGGGCCGTAGTCGTTCGCGAGGTAGAGATCGGGCCAGCCGTCGTCGTTGAAATCGGCCGAAGCGGCGGCGAGGGTCCAGCGCGTCGAGCCGACACCCAGCGAATCGGTGACGTCCTGGAACCGGCCGTTGCCGAGGTTTTTGAAGAGCAGATTCTTGCCGCCGTTCGCCGCGAACTCCCAGCTCTCCTGCATGATGCGCGTCGTCTTGAGATGCCAGAAGTCGATGTCGGAGCGGAAGTAGCCGGTGACGTAGAGATCGAGCAGACCGTCCCGATCGAAATCGATCCAGATCGCACTGTTGGAATTCATCCAGCGCCTGAGCCCCGCGCGCTCGGTCACGTCCTCGAACGTGCCGTTCCCGAGGTTATGGAACAGCTGCGGATAGCCCCACTTGTAGACGAAGAGGTCTTCGTTGCCGTCGTTGTCGTAGTCGCCCCACACCGCGCCCATCGACACGCCTTCACCGGGCCGGTTGAGCGCCGCGACGCCGGCGCCCTCCGCGACGTCCTTGAACGAGCCGTCCTTCTGATTGACGTAGAGCGCGTTGTTCGTGCCGAAGCGCGAACTCGTGAAATACAGGTCGGGCCAGCCGTCGTCGTTGACGTCGCTGACGGAAACGCAGGCGCCGAGGGCGGCGACGTGGGCGGCGATGCGGTCGAGCTTGGGGTCGAGCGTCGCGGCGTGGTGGACGAAGTCGATGCCGGTCGCGCGCGCGTCTTCGCGCAGATGAATCGTCTCCGGGCCGGCCACGTTCCCGGCCGCGCGCGCGTTGAGCACGACGACCGCGGCGATCGCAGCGACAAAGAGCAGCATGACGATCGATTTTCGCCAGGCGAGTTGCATGGCGTAAAGTTAGTTTCTCTGACCCCATGCTGCGACACGCGCTCCGTTCGACAGGAACCTTCGTACCCCTCGCCGCCCTCGTCATCGGTTGCGGCCGCGCGGGTCCGGCCGCGCGGTTCAGGCTGCTGTCGCAACACGAGACCGGCGTCACGTTCGCGAACACGATCACCACCAGTGACTCGCTGAACGTGCTGACCGACCCGTACGTCTACAACGGCGGCGGCGTGGGCGTGGGCGACATCGACAACGACGGCCTGCCCGATGTCTTCCTCGCGGGCAATCAGGTGACGAGCCGGCTGTACCGCAACACCGGCAACTTCCGATTCGAGGACATCACGGCGAAGGCGGGCGTCACGACGCATTGCTGGGCCACGGGCGTCACCATGGTGGACATCAACGCCGACGGCTGGCTCGACATCTACGTCTCGTGCTCGGGCCCGCCGTGGTCCACGCCGGAGCAGCGCAAGAATCTGCTGTTCATCAACAATCGCGACGGCACGTTCACCGAAGCGGCGGCGCGCTATCACCTGGACGACTCGGGCTTCACCGCGCACGCCGTCTTCTTCGACTACGACGGTGACGGCGATCTCGACCTCTTTCTGCTCGGCAACTCGCCGCGCGACTTCTCGCGCAGCCAGATGGAGCTGCACCCGGCTGGACTGCACACGCACGGCGCCGAGGGTGAGGACAAGCTGTACCGCAACAACGGCGACGGCACGTTCACGAACGTGTCGGCGGAGGCCGGCATCAAGCCCGACGCGCAATTCGGGCTGGGCGTGGTCGTGAGCGATTTCAACCGCGACGGCCGGCCCGACCTCTACGTCTCCGACGATGACGTGGCCGAGGACGTGCTGTACATCAACAACGGCAACGGGACGTTCACCGACCGGACGCACGACTGGCTGAAGCACACGAGCTTCGCGGGCATGGGGATCGACGCCGCCGACTTCAACAACGACGGTTGGCCCGACGTGATGCAGACCGACATGATGCCGGAGGCGGTGGCCGCACGGAAAGTGACGAGCGGCGTCATCGCGGACAATGGGGGGGGCAACGTCGATCGGCGGCGCTATCGCTACCAGGGCGGCTTCACGCAGAACACGCTGCAGTTGAACGGGGGCCCTTCCCCGCTGCCGACGGACAGCGGCGCGGTCGTGTTCAGCGAAATCGCGCGGCTGGCGGGCGTCGCGTACACGAGCTGGAGCTGGACCGCGCTGTTCGGCGACGTCGACAACGACGGCTATAAAGACCTGCTGGTCACGAACGGCTATCCCAAAGCGGTGACCGACTACGACTACCAGACGACGATGTTCCGGCTGCGGCGCTCGGAGGGCAAGCAGATCTCACCGCGCCAGCTCGAGATCCTGCGCAATCTGCCGAGCCTAGCCGCCGCGAGCTATCTGTTCCACAACAACGGCGATCTCACGTTCACGAACCGCGCAGCCGAATGGGGCCTCGATCAACCCGGCTTCGGGTATGGCGCGGCGTTGGCAGACCTGAACGGCGACGGCACTCTCGATCTCGTCGTCAACCGGATCGACGCGTCGGCGGCGATCTACGAAAACACGCCGGACTCATCCCATTATCTCGACATCGCCCTCGCCGGCGACGCGCCGAACACGCGCGGCCTCGGCGCCACACTGGAGCTCGTCGCGGGCGGCAGCCGGCAATTCCTCTATCACACGCCTTACCACGGCTATGCATCCTCTATGGACGACCGCGAGCACTTCGGCCTCGGCCGCGCGCTTCGCGGTGATACCCTGATCGTCACCTGGCCCGACGGACGCGTCCAGGTACTCACGGACGTCGCGGTCGATCGTGTGGTGACGCTGAAGCAGGCCGACGCCGAGCGACCGAGGCCCGAGCGCCGCGCCATCGCTCGTCCGCCATTCGCCGCGGCGCCGAGCCTCGTGCCGCCGTACGCGCACCACGCGAGCTTGCTGGACGACTTCAGCATTCAGCCGCTCTTGCCCTATGCCATCTCGCAACACGGCCCGGTCGTCGCCGTGGCCGACGTGAATGGCGACGGCCGCGAGGATCTGTTCGTGGGTGGGAGCGCGGAGGCTCCCGATCAGCTCTTTCTACAGAGTCCCGGCGGTCGCTTTCTGCCGCAGTCCGGCGAGCCGTGGGCGACCGATGCGCGCTCCGACACTTGGGGCGCGCTGTTCTTCGACGCGAACGGCGACGGCCGGCCCGACCTCTACGTCGCGCACGGCGGCTATCATCTCTCGCCGATCTCGCGATTGCTGCAGGACCGGCTGTACCTGAATCAGGGCGGCGGGCGGTTCACGCTCGACTCGAGCGCGTTGCCGCCGATGCTCACGGCGACGGCCGCGGTCGCGGCCGGCGGCAACCTCTTGTTCGTCGGCGGCCGGCTGGTGCCGAGACAGTATCCCTATCCGGCGCGGAGCTACGTGCTCAGGGGCGATGGACGCGGACACGTTCGCGACGTCACGGACTCCGTCGCGCCCGAGCTGGCGCGTCCCTTCGGCATGGTGACGGCGGCCGCCTGGCTCGATTTCGACGGCGACGGGAAGCTCGATCTCGTGATCGCCGGTGAATGGATGGGCCTCGAGTTCTTCAAGAACGACGGCACGCACCTGCGCAACGTAACGGCGCAGATGGGATTGCCGCCGCTCGTCGGCTGGTGGTCGAGCCTGGCGGTCGGCGACTTCAATCACGACGGCAAGCCGGACATCGTGGCGGGAAACTTCGGCCTGAATCACACCTTCACCACGTCGCCGTCCGGCCGCCTCGGCGTGTACGCGGGCGATTTCACGGCGGGCGGCCACACCGACGTGCTGATCACGACTCAGCCGGGGGGGGGCGGCAAGGAATACCCCTTCTTCGGGCTGGCGACGCTCGGCGGCGCGATCTACACGCTCGGCATCAAGTTCACGAGCTACGGCGCCTTTGCGCGGGCCGACATGACGGCGGTGCTCGACGCCGCGGCCGCGCGCGGCGCGCTGCACTATCAGGTCGACACGTTCGCGAGCATGTATCTCCAGAACGACGGCACCGGTCACTTCGTCGCGCGGCCGCTGCCGAACGCCGCGCAGGCCGGCCCGGTGCGCGGCATCGTGCCGCTCGACGTCGATGGCGACGGCAATCTCGACCTGGTGGTGGCGGGCAATCTGTTCGACACCGCGCCGAATACGGCGCCGGCCGACGGCGCCATGGGGCTGTGGCTGCGCGGCGACGGCCGCGGGCACTTCGATGCGGTGCCGGCGCGCGCGAGCGGCTTCCTCGCGGCGCGCGACGTGACGGGGCTCGCGCATGTGACAACGCCTGCAGGGGTCGCCGTGCTCACGTTGAACAACGGCGATTCCCTGCAGGCGTTCGTCATCAAGCGGCGCTGAACGCGCCGAGCTCTGCTTTTCCCGCTACCAGCCGGGGTTCTGCGTCAACCGCTGCTGCCCGCCGACGACGCTCAAATCGATCTCCGCCGTCGGAATCGGATAGAACGTGTTGAGGCCCGGGACGTACGGCAGCTGCGCCGTCTTGTAGGGCCGGCGGATCTTTTCCTTCAGGAGGAACGCGTCCATGGCCGCTTTGGCATACGCGTCGCCATAGCGGCGCAGGTCGAAGAACCGCTGGCCTTCCATCGCCAGCTCGAGCCGCCGCTCGATGCGTACGGCATCGCGGGCGCGGGCCTGCGTCGGCCAGTCGCCGATCACGTATTGTCCGACCTTGTACTTCGCCCAGCCGATGCTTGGATCGTTGATGGGTACCGCCAGCCGATCGTCGCCCGCACAGCCCGGCCACTTGGCGGCCAGCGCCGCGTCGGTCGAACCGGCGCCGCAACCTTGGGCCGTGACTCCCGCCCGTGCCCGCACTTGGTTGACGAGTGCAAGCGCGCCCACGAGGTCGCTCGTCTCCACCTTGGCTTCCGCGTCCATCAGCAGCAGATCGGCGTAGCGGAAGATGTGGATGTGAACCGCGTTTTCCTGTTCCGGCTGCCACCCCACCTTGCTGACCGCGCCGCTCGCCTTTTCCTGCGCGTTCTTCTTGGCACTGTAGCGGCCGCCGTTGCTGATCAGGCGGACCCACGTCGTGTCGTGCATGCCCCAGTCCTTATAGGGCACGGAGTCGCGGCCGATCGTCCAATCGATCCGGGGATCGAGCGTGTCCGCGCCCCTCCCGACATACGTGGAGTCGCGGTTGTTCCAGTTCGCCGAATCCGTGAACATGAGCGGCAGACCGCGCACCGGGTCCACGCGGAACGCGTTGGCCAGGTTCTGCGAGGGCTGGTGGAAGCCGCAGCACTTGAACGGGCTGCCGGCGTACGGCAGGTTGAGCCGCTCGCCGTAATTCGCGTTGTTCCCGTCCGGCTCGCCGTCGTTCACCGAGGCCTGATACGCTAGAATCGTCTCGGGGCCGTCGGAGTACTGCTTGAACCCGGTCCACACCTGATCGTAGCTCGGCTGCAGCCCATACACGCCGCTGGCAATCACGCTGTCGAACACCGCGACCGCGGCGGCGTACTGATGCATGTACGTGAGCAGGCGGCCCTTGTAGGCGCGCGCCGTCCACGCGCTGGCCCGGCCCTTGTCGCCGTTGCGCGGGCTCGGTCCGAGCAGACCGATGGCCGTATTGAGATCGGCCAGGATCTTTTGGGCTACGGAGTCGGCGCCCTGCTGCGCGTTGGTGGCGTTCGCCTTCCGGTAGTCCGCATCGGTTTCGTAGTAGTACGGGACGTTCCCCCACATGCGCCACAGCTCGAAATGGTAGTGCGCGCGGAGGAAGATCGCCTCGCCCAGAATTCCCACCGAGTCGGCGTGGGTAATCTCACCCGGGATGGCGGCCACTTTCTGCAGCAGCCGGATGGTGGCGTTGGCGCGATTGATGCCCTCGTACATCGAGGCCCACTTGTCCTGCAGGTAGTCCTGGGCCTGGTCGTTGTTCCAGGCGTACAGCTCGATCTGCTGCGCCTGGTACTGATCGGCGAAGGTCGAGCCTTTATACGCGTCTTCGCCGGTGATGCTGCCGAACGCCCAGTTGCTCGCGGCGCAACCCCAGTTGCCGTTGGTCGAGTTGTTACAGTCGAGCGACCGGTAGGCGGCGATCAGCGATCCTTCGACCCCTGCCCGCGTGGACAAGGCGTTCTCGTCCAGCGTGCCTTGGGCGGGGGTATCGAGGAAGTTGGCGCACGCGAACACAATCCCCGCGACCGACGCGACCAGCGTCGCGCCGAGCACCAGTTTCGATCTTAGCAATGTTTTCATCTCGAGCCCCTAGAAAGAGGTGCTGATCCCAATGGTGAACGTCCGGTTCGTCGGATACACGCCTCTGTCGATGTTGCGGAACTGATCCCGGATGTCGCCCGACGCGCCGGTGAAGTCCGCTGCCGGCAGCGAGGGATCGAGACCGTTGTATCCAGTGAGGGTGAACAGGTTCTCGGCCTGCACGTACACGCGTCCGGACGGCAGCCAGTGAATCAGATTCGCCGGGATCGTCCAGCCGACCTGCAGCGTGCGGAGCCGGACGTAGGTCGCGCTTTCCACGTAGAAGCTGCTGATGTCACCACTGCCCAGATCGTTGATGTTGATGCGCGGATACTTCGCGCTCTGGTCGCCGGGGTTGGTGCAGCCTTCGTCGCCGGCGAGGCAGAACGAGTTCGTGAGCCGGTCCTTGACCACGTTGGTCTCGAAGTCGCGGAAGACGTAGAAGTCTTTCTGCGCGTCGTAGATCTGTCCGCCGAACGAGCCGAACACGGTCGCGCTGAAATCCCACGCGCCCATGCGGAAGCCGAGGTCGAGGCCCGCGGTGAAATCGGGATGCGGGCTGCCGATCACCGTGCGGTCGTTGGCGTCGATCTTGCCGTCATTATTGATATCCGCGAAGCGGATGCCGCCGCCGACGGCGTTGGCCTGACACACCGCGGCCGCGCAGTTCCCGAGCGAGTCGGGCAGCGCCGCTTGCGCGGCGGAGTCGGTCGCGAAGTAGCCGGCCATGACCTTGCCGTAGAACGTGCCGATCGGCTGGCCGACCATGTTCATGACCGGGTTGCCGATACGCGTGACTTGCGGGCCACCCGGGCCGGGGAACTGGCTGATCTGTCCGTCGATCCGGATGATCTTGTTCTTGTAATGGCTACCGTTGAAGGCGACGCTCCACACCTTGTTGCCCGAGAACGTGCCGCCATAGGCGAGCGAGAAGTCGATGCCGCGGTTCCGCATCTCGCCGACGTTTTGAATCGCGGGGTCGGCCTGACCTGCCGTGGCCGGCGTCCGCGGGTCGAACAGCAGGTTGTCGGTGAGGCGGTTGTAGACGTCGATCGTGAGGTTCCCGTGTCCATGCGAGAACTCGACATCGAGCCCGGCGTTGGTGGACTTCTGCTCTTCCCACTTGAGGTTCGGGTTACCGAGCGCCGTCTGGCGGAAGCCGGGTTCGATGCTCGTCTGCGTGCCACCGATGTCGTAGAACGTGTCGCCCGTGCCACCGCCGAACTTCGCGACGATGCGGCCGCCGGGGATGTTCTGGTTACCGGTGATGCCGTAGCCGAACCGCACCATCAGGTTCGAGATGAACCCGTCCTGCGGGAAGAACGATTCGCGCGAGGCGCGCCAGCCCACGTTGAACGCGGGGAACGTACCCCACTGGTGACCGGCGCCGAACTTGGACGAGCCGTCACGCCGCAGCGTGGCGCTGGCGTAATACTTCTCGCCGAAGTTGTAGTCGGCCTTGCCGAAGAACGAGAGCAAGCGGTCGAAATAGCCGGAGCTGCTCACCGTCTTCGTCGACGACACGCCGAGCGCGTCGTCGATGTAGCGGTCGGCCACGCTCTCGTTGAGCAGGCCGGAGATGCCGCCCGACAGGAAGCGACCGGTGCTGGAGTTGGCCTCTTGCCCGAGCAGCAGCGCCAGATTGTGCCGGCCCGTGACGCGGGCGTAGTTCATCGTGTTCGTCCAGGTCCACGATGTGCCGCGGCTGTCATTCTGGTTGATCGAGTTCGTCGCGTTGGCTTCGGCGTTCTCGAACGTGGTCGGGTTGAAGCCCGTGAACTGTCCCTGCGTCAGGTCGAACGAGAACTGGCTGCGCACCGCCAGGGCCGGCAGGACCGACATCGTGCCGAACACGTTGCCGATCGCGCGGTCGTTGGTGTTGCGGTCGAACCGCCGCGCAAAGGCGTACTTGAGCGGGTTGGTGTTGTTGCCGAGTCCCGCGCCCTTGCCGGAGGCGAAATTCCCGGCGATGTCGTAAATCGGCACGATCGGCTGCATGAGGATGTTCTTGCCGACAATGCCGTCTTCACCCTCGCCGTCGCCGCGGCCGCCGTACCCCTGCTCGCGGGAGAGCGCGATGTTCTCGCCGACCGTCAGCTTATTGATGTTGAACGCCGTGTTGACCCGCACGCCGCCACGCTGCAGCTGGCTGTAGGCCGCCGCGCCGTTCTGCTTCAGGTAGTTGAACGAGACGTTGTACGAGTTGTCCGACGAGCCGCCCGATACGGCCAGGTTGAAGTTGCTGTATTGGCCGGTGCCGAACACGGCTTTCCACCAGTCCGTGCCGGCGCTGGCGGGCATGATCAGGGTGTTCGGATACGAGTACGCGCCCGTATCGATCACGACGGCGCGGCCGTATTGGTCGACCGAATCGATCGTGACGCCGTTGCCGATGTAGGTGTAGCGCGGGATCGAGGGGTTCAGCGTGTCGCCGTACAGTCCCTTGACGTCACCGGGAATCGCGCGGCCCGCGTTGTGATACGACCGCTTGAGCACCTCGTAGTACTGCAACGAGTTCGTCATCAAAAAGTCGTTGTAACCGCGCGTCGGCGAGGCCACGCCGGTGCTCACGTTCAACGTCGCCGAACGGCCGCCGGGACGCCCCTTCTTCGTTTCGATGATCACGACGCCGTTCGACGCGCGCGATCCGTAGATCGACGACGAGGACGCGTCCTTCAGCACCTGGATTTGCGCCACGTCGCTCGGATTCAGGAAGTTCAAGTACGAATCCGTCACGGGCGTGCCGTCGATGACGTAGAGCGGATCGTTGTCGTGGAACGAGCTGACGCCGCGGATGCGGATCGTGGACCGCGAGCCGGGCGAGCCGCTCGAGTTCACCGTCACACCGGGCACGCGGCCGTCGAGGCGCTGCAGCACGCTCGCCGACGTCTGCTGCTCGGTGGGCTCGAGGTTGACCGACGACACGGCGCCGGTGATGTCCTGGCGACGCTGCGTGCTGTAGCCGGTCACCACGACCTCCTCGAGCATCGTGGGCGACTGCTCCAGCGCGACGTCAACGGTCGTCTGACCGTTCACGGGCTGCTCTTTGCCGCGATAGCCGATCTGGGCAAACGTCAGCACCGCGTCGGCCGGTACGACCATCGCGTAGCGGCCCTGCTGATCGGTGACGGTCTGGGTCTGCGTGCCCTTCACCCGTACCGTCACACCCCAGAGCTTCTCGCCGGTGGTGGTGGATGTGACCGTGCCGGTGACCTGCGCGCCCTGGCCCAGGGCAACGCCGCACACCGTCACGAGAAAGAGGAATGCGATCCCGACTACACGGTTGACCCTTTGCATTGAACCCTCCGGCGCCCTCTGGACAGGGACGTCCGCATGGATTTGAGACCCGTGCGCGGCTAGAGCGCTGCGCCACGAAAACAACAACGCCGTTCACATCGAATGACGATGGAACGGCGACACTCCCCTACGAGTGATACTCCGAGCGATACCGCCAATTGTGGACAACGCGCATCGGCGCGTGCATGGCATCGTGCTCCGTGTAAACGAAGCGTCTCGAACGTGTCACAACCGCAAATCTTTCCCTACGTTGGAGAACAACAAGACCCCCAGTCCGGGTCACCCGATCAGGCTACATCACGCGGCGCGAGCCGCGGCTTGCGCGCGCTCGGCGAGCGTTTCGGTAACGTCCGGAATTCCGCGAAGACGCGGACCAACAATTCCTCGCGACTCTGCACCTGCAGCTTGCGATAGATGCGCCACAGATAGGTGTGCACCGTGTGCGGCGACAACCCGAGCCGCTCGGCCGCCGACCGCTCCGACTCGCCGTCGAACACCGCGCGCACGATGCCGCACTCACGCGGTGACAGTCCGAGACAATTCGCCAGCGAGCGCCACTCGCCGGGAACGAAGACGGCTTGTCCTGGTGTCATCGGGCTCCAATATGTTGCGGGCTTCGCTCCCACCGCCAGACCGGCCCGTCGTCCGGCTCCATCACGCCCCCGACGTGCGAGAACCCGCACTTCGTCAGCACCTTCGTGGACGCGTTCTCCTCGGCCAGCGTGTGCGCGCGCACGAGCGTCACGCGTGGATCGGCCGATGCAAAACGTACCAGCGCCGCAGCAGCCTCGGTCGCATATCCCCGGGACCGGCAGCGCGGCACGATTCCGTACGCGATCTCCACCGTGCCGGCGGCATCGGGCTGCCCCTTGAACGACGCGAACCCGACGACCGCGGGAGAGCCGCGCTCGAGCACGAAGAAGCCGTGACGCCAGGGATCGGGGCCGCCTCCGGCGGCGGCGCGTAGCGCCGCGACCCACTCCGGCTGCACGTCGTCCGACACGAAGAACGCGCGGACGTCCTCGTAGCCGGGAGCGCCCCCGTCGATCAGGCCGAGCAGCTCGTCGGGCGTCGCGGCGCGGAGCTCGAGCCGCGCCGTATCAAGTGGCGTCGTAGCCGGCGTAGTCGCCCGTCTGGTAGACGTTGCCCTTGTACTTCTGGTCGTCGTGGATGCCGATCTTTGACGTGTAGTATCCGCGAATCGTCATGCCCTTGATCTCGCGGAAGAACTTCTCGGCATCGGTCTTCGGATCCTTCTCTGCCGCCGCGATCTTCGTGAGCAACGCGAGCCGCTGCTCCGGCGTCGACGCCATGAACGTCTTGCCGTTCGTCTGCTGCGACAGCGCCTCGATCGCTTTGATCCCCGCGCGCCAGCGCTGCGGCGGCTCCTTCTCGAACGACTCGGCGAGCCGTGCGTCGATGAACGCCGCGACGCCGGCCGCGCGCGCGCCACCCGACTGCTCGTCGGTCGGAATGATCATGTCGCTCATCTCGTCCACCAGCGCGTATTCGCTCGCCGTGAAGAACTTCGGCGCGTATTGCTGCGACGGCAGCTTGACCGGCAGCGCCGAGGCCGCGGCCGCCGCCGCCGCCGTCTTCAGCATGTCTCTGCGGGAGATCGTCATAGGTTCCCCTTGCCGAATTCGTCGGCGAGATGGTCGCAGGAGCGCCAGCACAGCGCCATGATCGTCCACGTGGGGTTCTGGCACGACGCGCTCACGTGACTCGAGCCGTCGACCACGAAGAGATTCTTCACGTCGTGCGACTGCTGGAACTGGTTCAGCACGCTGGTCTTGGGATCGTTGCCCATGCGCGCGGTGCCGAGCTCGTGAATCGACCAACCTTCGGTGAGGATGGTCTTGTCCACGCCGATGACTTCGATGTTCGCCGCCTCGAACATCTCGCGCGCCGTGGTCGCCATATCCTCGCACATCTTCTTTTCGTTATCGGCGAAGTTGTAATGGAAGCGCAGCGCCGGAATGCCCCAGCGATCCTTCACCGCCGGATCCAGGTCCACGTAGTTCTCGTAGCGCGCCAGCACCTCACCGAAGCCGCCCATGCCGATGAACGCGCCGGCGTGGTCGCGCACCGATTTCTTGAACGCGCCGCCGAAGCCCGGCGTGTCCCAGGTGCCGTCGGGGAAGATCCCGAAGCCGCTCCCGCCCTCGAAGCCGTAACCGCGGATGAAGCCCGGCTGCTTGTCCTCGAGATTGCGGAAGCGCGGGATGTAAAAGTTGCCCGGCTTGCCGTCGTCGAGCGTGGTCTCGCGGCCGACCAGCTCTTTCACGAGGCCGGTGGCGCCCGGTCCCATCACGTGCTCGCAGAAGTTGTGGCCGACGTGGCCGCTCGAGTTGCCGATGCCGTTGGGGTATTGCCGCGACTGCGAGAGCAGCAGCAGGCGCGCGCTTTCCAACGTCGAGGCGGCGAGGATGACGACCTTGGCCTTCGCCTCATAGGTCTTGTGAGTCTGCGAGTCCACGAACGACACGCCGCGCGCCTTGCCGGTGTTGGGATCGACCAGCACCTCGTGCGCGGTCGCGTTGGTGCGCAGCGTCAAGTTGCCGGTGTCCATCGCCGGATAGATCAGCCCGGTCGGCGAGTCGAAGGCGGCGTGGATGTCGCAGCCACCCGGCCGGCGGCTGCACGCGCCGCGCCCGAAGCATTTGCTGCGATACTTGTTCTGCACGCCGTCGGTCGTGACGCCCGCGCGATACGGCGTGAGCGTGCGGTTCATTCCCTTCAGCGACTGGCGGAACCGCGCCTCCGCCGCCGTCAGCTTGTTGGGCCGCTGGAAAATCGAGTCGGGCAAATGCGGCAGGTTCTCCGGATGGCCGGAGATGCCGAGGTACCGGTCGACTTTGTCGTAGTAGGGCTGGATGTCGGCGTACGAGATCGGCCAGTCCTCGCCGTAGCCGTCGTGCGACTTGCCCTTGAAGTCGTAGTCACTGAGCCGGAGCGCGAGGCGGCCCCAAATGTTCGTCTTGCCGCCGAGCAAGCGCGCGCGCACCCAGGCGTAGTGCGTGCCGGTGTACGGATTGTCCTTCTCGTCCACGAGGATGTTCTTCACGTAGTCCGAGCCGCCCCAGCCGCCCACGTACGAGAACACGTGCTTGAACGCCGAGCCCTTGCCGTAGGGCGGCGTTCGCACGGTGTACTCGTTGAAGTTGATCGCGTGATATCCGGGCGGCGCATCGCCGCGGCGCGGGTGATCGTACGGCCACTCCATCGACCGCAGCTCGGCGTTGATGTCGATCTTCTTCCCCGCCTCGAGCAGCAGAACTTTCATGCCCTTGGCGGTGAGGACGTGGGCGGCCATGCCGCCCGCGGCGCCCGATCCGACGACGACGGCGTCGTAGGTGATGGAGAGGTCGGCGAGCGGCTCCTGCCCCTGCTTGATTCGGAGTACGGTCACGGTCCCTTCCTTATTATTGCTCGGAGGCGGGGCGTTTCATTCCGGCGCGCCCCATGCGCGCCATGAGCGCGCCATAGTTCGTGAGTGTGACTCGGCGCGCATCAGGACCGCGCGCGAACTTGAGCAGCATGTCCAGCTCCGCCGCCCGGTGGAGCGCCATGAGCGGCTCACCGCCCGTGGTGTTCTGGTCGGCGTTGTTCATGTCCACCAGCACGCGAATCTCCGGGGTCGCCTCGGCGACGTGGACGACCATGAGGTTCACGCGATCGGCGGCTAGGCTGTCGAGATGGGCGTGGAACGCGACTTCCTTCTGTGCGATCGGCGTATCGAACATCGTGGCGTAGCTCTCGCCGAAATAGCGCGAAATCCCGACGCCGAATTTCTCGGCCACGCGCTCGACTACGGCCCGCAGCTCGGGGGTCGAGACGGCGGTGCCCATGTGGTAGTCCACGTAATCGATCTTCAATCCGGACCGCTCGGCGCGCTGGACCTGGGCGGTCAGCTCGCGCTCGACTTCGCTCAGGTCGTAGTGGCTCGCCAAAAACGCGTCGCTCGACGGCAAGAAATAGCCGACGCTGTCGACCAGCGACGGCACCGCGCTCGCGCCGAGCACGGGTCCCCACCGGTAATACTTCCACTCGGAGTTGAGAACGAGGTGCACGCCGACGGAGATCTGCGGATTCTTCTTCAGGATGTCGACGGCTTCTTGATACCACGGGCAGGCGAACATGACGGACGCGGAGAGCGGCATCTTGGTGTCGGCGAGCCGCGCGAGCGCCATGTTCACCGAATGGTTCATGCCGATGTCGTCGATGCGAACGAGCAGCTCCGGCTTGGCAGCGGGACGCTGCACGACGAGGGCGGCGAGGAGCAACAGCGGCGTCATGGCAGCCCCTCCAACAGCTTGACCAGCTCGGCGCGATGCGTGCGCTCGACGACGTGATCGGAAATCATCTTGAGCACCGGCCAGCCGCGCGCCGCCGCGCGATCGGCGTACCGTTGGAACGGATCGGGATTGATCTGCGGCTCGTACGTCAGGATGTACGTCGCGGCGACGTTCTTCCGGGCCGGATTCACGAGCCGCAGGGTGTCGGTGAATGTCCGCAGCGGTTGCGGCACGTCGCGCGGAATGACCGTGGTGTCCTGCACCCAGACCGGCACGAGGTAGTCGCCGCGCTTCAGCTGCGCCAGGAAGTTCGAGCGCCCCGTGTCGGCACCCTGCATCGTGACCACCGACTCCCCGGAGTCCGGCAGCAGCGCGTCGACGTAGACGAGCCGCTTGATGCGATCGGGAACCCGGTCGGCGACGCCGGTGATGATCATGCCGCCGTAGCTGTGACCCACCAGCACGACGTCGTGCAGGTTCTCCCACAGGATCGTGTTGACGACGTCCTCGATGTGCGTGTACAGCCCGATGTCCGGCGAGACCAGGTGGTGCCGCTCACCGAGGCCGGTGAGCGTGACGCGCTGGACCTTGTTACCGTCCCTCGTGAGCAGCGAATCCACCGCGCGCCAATCCCACCCCCCGCCCCAGGCGCCGTGTACGATCAGATACGTGAAGTGCCGCTTCGCCGGCGCGCGGTGCTGTTGAGCCGACGCCTGCCACCCGACACCCGACACTGCCAACCAAATCAGTGCGATCCGGCCTGTCATCAGAACTCGAGCGTCTGCAAGTACTGGCAGTTGCTGCGCGCCGCCGCCATCTCGTCCGCCGGACTTTCGTCCTCGACGTAGCACGGCTTCTGCTCGAGGTTCGGCACCGCGGCCAGGAACTTCTTGAAGTCGAAGATCCCCTTGCCGAGCCGCGTATCGGACGAGCGGTCGGGGACGACGTCTTTGAGATGGAAGCTCCAGTAGCGGTCCTTGTACTTCGTGAGGTACTGCATCGGATCGCCGCCGCCGATCACCATGTTGCCGACGTCGAGCTGCAGCCGTGTGACGGTGGGATCGAGCCGCTCGACGAAGACGTCGTAGGGTATCTGCCCCGACGCATCGAGCGGCTTCATATGGTCGGCTTCGTTATGGAAGGCGAGCCAGAGGCCGGACTTCCGCGCGGCCGCGCCGGCGGTGTTGAAGTGGTCGGCCCATTCCTTCCAGTCGTCGAGCGTCTTCACGCTGTCGCCGAAGTCGGGCACGATCAGATAGTCCTGCCCGATCTCCTTGGCCGTATCGAGACTGCGTTGCCAGCCGATGAACAGCAGGATCGGCGAGATGTGCGCCGACGGCGCGCGCAGCCCGTTCTGCTTCAGCGCGGCGACGACCTGCGCGGTCGAGCGGCCGAAGTTGCCGAACGACCAGAGCAGCTCGACGTCGGTGTAGCCCGCGGCGCGCACCGCGGCGAGCGTGGCGTCCGGATCTTTCGCCATCGCGCGCCGTACGGCGTACAGCTCGAGTCCGATGCGGTCGAGTTTTTTGGTGGACGTAAATGGGGGCGCGGGGATAAACACGCTGCCGGCAGCGGCCGCACCCAGGGTCTGAATGAAGGCGCGTCGTTTCATGGGGCGTAATCTACCGGCCGCACGAGGGGCGGCTAGACGAGGCGACGTTTCAACTCGTCCGAGAGGCGGAGGCTGAGCGCGACCAGCGTCAAGGTGGGGTTGACGGCGCCCGCAGTGGGAAAGACCGACGCACCCGCGATCGACAAGTTGGCGAGCCCATGGACGCGGCAATCCGGATCGACCACGCCGCGACGTGGATCGCCGTGCATCCGGGTCGTGCCCATGTGATGCCAGCCGCCGCTCAGCGTTTTGGGCCATCCGGGATTCGCGCTCCGCACCCAATCGAGCACCTGCACGCGACCAACGCCGCTGCGGCCGAACTCGCGGCCGAGCGCGTCGTAGAATTGCGCAAACGATCGCCGGTCGAGATCGGTGAGCTGCCAGTCGAGGCGGACGCGCGGCATTCCCAGCGCGTCGCGCTCGGCGCCGAGGCTGATCCGGGAGCGCGGATTGGGCGCCTGTTCCTGGCGCGTCATCGCGTTGAAGAACCGCTCCGCAGCCGGCGGCGCGGCGGTCACGGCTGGTGCGCTCCGCCCTTGGGCTGCCGAGTCGCGCTCGGCGGCGAGCACGTCGGGGGTGATCGCTTGAAACGTGCTTTGGGCGACGGAGTCGGGGGCTCCCGGCTCGAGTGAGACCGTCGCATTGAGGATGCGCCGGGCGCGTTGCACCGCCGGGGCGAGCGCCAATTCCGCGCGGGCCTTCGTGACACCCTGCGTCCACTCGTACATCGCCATGCCGCGTCGTGCCGCCGCGGGCGCGAGCGCCACCCGGCCGCTCGGTATCTCGAGATGCTCCATGAAATAGCGTCCCACGAGGTCGTGCCCGTTTCCGAGTCCGGCCGGCGCGCGGGCATTCGACGCGAGCAGCAGCCGCGCATTCTGAATGCTGCAGCAGGCGAGAACGTAGTGGCGCGCCCGCACCTGCAGCTCTTTGCCATCGAGCTGGCGTACCCGCAGACCCTGCACGGCAGCGAGGCTGTCGTTCGCCTCGATCTCGCAGACGTTCGCGTGCGTGTAGAGCCGCACGTTTGGCGCCGCGAAGATTTCATCGCGGTACAGCGTGCCAAAGCGGGCCGGTGGACTGAACTGCCACATCTTGGTCCAGACCGCGCGGGCGTCGAGCGGCAGCGCAATCATGGCGGGATCGCGTCGGTGCCAGGACTCCGCCGCATAGTCGTATGGGCCGAGCTGCAGCACGGGCTGTGCGCGGCGATAAAAGGGGTCGAGGTCCGCGCGCGTGAGCGGCCAGCCGCTGTCCGGCACCCAGTCGCGCACCTCGAAATCGATCGCATCGAACGTCGAGCAAAAGCCGGCCCAGTGTCCGGTCGTCCCGCCGAAGTAGTGCAGCCGTGCCGCCTCGAGCGGGAAATACGGAAGACCGACGATCTCGCCGCGATAGAGATCCTGCATCGCGGCCTCGTAGGTGAGCCCGCCGCCTTCGAGCAGCAGCACCGTCTGTTTCGCGCCGATCCATTCCCGGGCGATCGTGATCCCGGCAGCTCCGGCGCCGACGATGCACAGATCACCTTCGAGCACCGTCCCATTTGGGAGCGTGCGCGCGTCGATGTGCATCAGGCCACGTTCGCCAGTGAGAACAGCGCGCATTGCCGCGCCTCGGTGACCGACAGCACCCAGCCATGGATGACGACAGTGCGTCCGGCGACAAAGTCGCTCTGCACGTGCCCGGCGCGCACCAGCGCCGCGAGTCGCCCACGCTCGCGCTCGGTGGGAACGCGCGCGCGGTACGCCTGGCCGATCGCGTGCACCGCATCGGTCCCGAGCACTGCGAGAAGCGTGGGATGGGCAAGCGTGTAGAGGTCGCCGCTCGCGCCGGGAAGAGCGACGGCGCTCGCCGCGCCGAGGAGAAAGTCCCGCCGGTTCATCATGGAGTAGGTGGCGACAATTTACCGGTCGCCGAAGATCCCAGCGAGCGATATCGTTGACGCCATGATCGCACTCGTATCGCTCGTCACGCTGGCGCTCGCCGCGCAGGACACGACGCTCGCCGTCATTCCCCGCCCCGTACACATGACGCGCGGCACCGGCGCGTTCACCCTCACCGCGGCCACCGCGATCGTCACCGATCGCGCGACGCGTGACGTCGGCTATCAGTTGGCGGATTGGTTGCAGCCAGCCACGGGTTTTCGGTTTCAGGTGTCAGGTGTGGGCGGCGCGGCGACCCACGTCATCTCGCTGCGAATCGACTCTACCCTTTCGACCCTTGGCGACGAGGGCTACCGGCTGACCGTCACGCCGACCCGCATCACCATTCGCGCGTACAAGCCGGCCGGCGTGTTCTACGGCGTCGAAACGCTGCGCCAGCTGTTACCGCCCGACATCTTCCGCTCGGCGCCGGTCGCGGGAGTCGCATGGACGGCGCCGGCCGTGGATATCGAAGACGTGCCGCGCTTCTCCTGGCGCGGCGCCCATCTCGACGTGTCGCGCTCGTTCATGCCGAAGGAGTTCGTCAAGAAATACATCGACCTCCTCGCGCTCCATAAGCTGAACCGCTTTCACTGGCACCTCACCGACGACCAGGGCTGGCGCATCGAGATCAAGAAGTATCCGCTGCTCACGCAGGTCGGCGCGTGGCGGCGCAACTCGCTCGTCGGCGTGCAGCATGCGTACGCCGATACCTCTCAGTGGGTGTTCGACAACGTCCCGCACGGCGGCTTTTACACGCAGGACGACGTCCGCGAGATCGTCGCCTACGCCAAGGCGCGCTTCATCACTGTCGTCCCCGAGATCGAGATGCCCGGCCACGCGCAGGCCGCGATCGCCGCCTACCCGTGGCTCGGCAACACCGGCGCGCAGCTCGAGGTGCTGAACCATTGGGGCGTGGACGCCAACATCCTCAACCCGTCGGATTCGGCGATCCACTTCATGCAGGACGTGCTGACCGAAGTCCTCGCGCTCTTTCCGAGCCACTGGGTTCACACGGGCGGCGACGAAGCGGTGAAAGTGCAATGGCAGGCCAGCCCGCTCGCGCAGCAGCGCATCAAGGACCTCGGCCTGAGCAGCGAGAACGCCCTGCAGAGCTGGATGACGGCGCAGATGAGCCAGTGGCTCGCGGCGCGTGGCCGCGCGCTCATCGGCTGGGATGAGATTCTCGAGGGCGGGACGGAAGGTCTGTCGCCCAACGCCGTCGTGATGTCGTGGCGCGGGATCGACGGCGGCGTCGCCGCCGCCAAGGCCGGTCACGACGTCGTCATGACGCCGACGTCAAATACCTATTTCGATTACTACCAGTCGCGCGATCAGGTGCACGAGCCGCTCGCGATCGGCGGATTTCTCCCGCTCGAGACGGTCTACGCGTTCGAGCCGGTTCCGCCCGCGCTCGACTCGGCGCAAGCAACCCACGTGCTCGGCACCCAGGGGCAAATCTGGACCGAGTACCAACGGAATCCCAAGAACGTGGAGTACATGGTATTTCCGCGGCTCGTGGCGCTCGCGGAGGTGGCGTGGACGCCGATGGCAGAGAGAGACTTTCAGGACTTCACACACCGTCTTACGAAACACTTGGCGAGGCTCGGAGCCCTCGACGTCAACTACCGGCCGCTTCAGTGAGTGAGCCGGTAGACGCGGACGTAGTCCACGAGCATTTGGGCGGGGAAAATCGCGTCCGACTGCGGATCGCCGTCAAAATGGCCTCCCACAGCCTGATTCAGGATGATAAAGAACGTTTGATCGAACACCCAGTTGCCGTAGCGCTCCACTGACGAGCGCGACACGCCGTAGTGCACGCGCCCGTCAACGAAAAAGCGAATCGACTGCGCATCCCACTCGACGGCGTACACATGGAACTCGGTTGCCGTGGTGGACGTGATGTTCGCGAACGGCGTGTTGCCCGAATAGCCCGGGCCGTGCACCGCCGAGCTGGTGATCGTCGGCTGGCTGCCTTTGTTCTCCATGATGTCCATCTCGCCCGAAGTGGGCCACCCGACCGTCCCGATGTTGTCGCCGAGCAGCCAGAACGCGGGCCACAGTCCCTGCCCCGCCGCCAGCTTGATCCGCGCCTCCACTCGGCCCGGTGAGACCGAGACCTTGCCGCGCGTCGTGATCTTCGCGGACGTGTAGCGGCACGCGCCGTAATAGCAGCTCAACCCCGCGTCCGCGACGCGCGCGGTGATGACGAGCTGTCCGAGCCCGTTCTGCACGATGTTCGCGGTGTCGGACCGGTAGTATTCCCTCTCGCTGTTGCCCCAGCCGCAATTGCCCTGCGAGCAGCCGTCACCCGTGTCATAGCGCCAGCGCGTCGTATCGATGCGCGCGCCCGCAGAATCGTTGAACTCGTCGCTCCACACGAGCGACCACGTGGGCGGTGGAGGGGGCGGCGGGGGCGGCGGCGGTGGTGGAGGAGAGGCGACGCCTCCGCTCCCGGACGCGCACGCCAGTATCGCGCTGAGGAGACTAGCGACCAGCGCAGAGCGCGACCGCGAGCATGAACCCGCACGCGCCGGCGAGGACCGCGATGAAAAAACGGCGGTGATATTCACGGCCGGCGGGAGTCAGCTCGCTGTTGCTGAACGGCACAGGCTCCCACCAGGTGAGCGGCGTGCGACGTTCGTAACGCATTTGAATGAGGCACCAAACGGCATAGACCCACGCGCTGGCCGCGACGGTGAGCACGAGGTAATCGACGGGCGACCGAGCTTCGCAATTCCAAAAGAACATGGCTCCTAATATAAAAAAACCAGTTCGGCATGTGCCAGCGCCTCGCTTACAGTCGCGCGGCGCGTCGCCATTCGGCGGCGATCACCGCGTGACCGGCCGGGGTGGGATGCACGCCGTCCGCAGCCCAATACGCCGGCGGCGCGCTCCGCACCTTCTTGTCGAAGATCGCTTGCAGCGGCACGAAGGCGGCGCGCGCATGCGCCGCGACCCGCGCTGCGGCAGCGCGCCGGCGATCGAACTCAGGGAACCAGCGATCGTCCACTGCGCCGGTCTTGAGCACGAACGGCTCGAAGACGATCAACCGCACGCTCGGCAACGCCGCCTTCGTCTGATCGAGCAGCGCCGTGTACTGCTGCTCGTACTCCTGCACCGTCCCGGTATAGCCGTGCGTCAGCGTGTGCCAGAAATCGTTCACGCCGATCAAAATGCTCAGTACGTTCGGCTTCAAGTCGAGACAGTCCGTCTGCCAACGCGCCTGCAAGTCGGGCACCTTGTTGCCGCTGATCCCACGATTGAAGAACTGCAGCTGTTGGTCCGGCCGTGCGGCGAGCACCGCAGCCGTCACGAGCAATGGATAGCCTGAGCCGAGCGCGCCGGCCGAGTTCGCGTCCTTGGAGTCGCGGTTGCGGCCGGCATCAGTAATGGAATCACCCTGAAACAGGATCACCTGCGGCGCGACTTCCCGCGGCTGCGAGTGCAGCAACTCGGGCGCCGCGCTCGCCGCGAGCAGCGCGGCGCTGGTCGTGAGAAACTCCCGGCGATCGAGATCGAGTGTCATGGAGCCCTCCGAGGCGTGAAGCGCACCGAAACCGTTTCCGCCACGATCGGCGCGTCGAGCGAGTCGCCGTAGCCGTCGATGATCACCTTGTCGTCGCCGTAGGCAACCAGCGCGATGGACCACGGACCGCTCGGCGCATTGTCCTGGTAGCGGGGGAGGTTGGCGTTGTCCGGCATATTGGCCGCCAGGTAGGTGGCGAACCCGCCGCCCAGCTCCGCGGTGTTGCCGAGCGCCATATTCGCCATGGGATTGCGGCTCGCCTCGCCGAGTTGCCGCCGCGCAAACGCCATCCCGCGATCGAGCTTCGCGCGCTCGGGATTCGGCTTCGAGCAGCCACCGACGAGGGCGATCACGACGATTGCGGCGAGACCGGCTTTGGGAATGGCCACGTGCCCCCCTTCCAGGACCAGATCGCGAAGCTCACCAACCCCAACATCAACGCGCCCATCGCGTACACAATCGCTGTCCCCGCCGTTGCAAAGATGAAGATCCAACCGGCGAGCGCAATCACGCTCGGGAGCGGGTACAGCCACATCCGATATGGCCGCGGCATGTCCGGCGCGCGACGTCTGAGCAGCGTGACCGCGCCGATCTGACCGATGAACTGCACCAGGATACGCATCGTGAGCAGAGCAGCGATGACGACGTCGAGCGCCACGAACCCGGCGAGAATCGAAAAGACGCCGAGCACGACGAGCGAGACAGAGGGGAAGCCACCGGTCGGATGCAGTCGCGCAAAGATCCGGAAGAAATACCCATCCTTCGCCGCGGCGTACGGCACGCGGGAGTACCCCAACAGGAGCGCGAACACGGAGCCGAACGCCGTCCACAGGATCATGACCGTGACCAGCGTCGCGACTCCCGAACCGTAGATCCGCTCCATCAGGAGCGATACGACGAAGTCCGATTGTGGATGGGTGTTCACCGGCACGAAATCGCGCCACGGGAGGACACCGATGATCGAAAAGTTGATCGCGATGTAGATCAGCGCGACGAGGACTGTGCTGATCAGGATCGAGCGCGGAATCACGCGGCCGGGATTTTGCACTTCATCCCCGATGTAGCAGACATCGTAATACCCGAGGTAATCGTAGACCCCGAAGGCGGACGCCGCGCCGAGTCCGAACAGAAACTGCCGCGAAAAATGGAACGCGCCGGCCGGAAAATCGAACGCGAGCTTCGGATCGAAGTGCGTCGCCCCGGTGAGGATGACCACGACGACCGTGACGATCGTGCCGACCCACAGCGTCACGGTGATTGCCGCGATCGACGTGATCCGCCGGTAGAGCAGCACGATGTTCACGACGCCGACCACGGT
>DATJKA010000027.1:0-2908 GCA_035491815.1 Gemmatimonadales bacterium
GTACCAGTCTGCGTGTGGTGATACATCGTGGACGCCTCCGCTTCGGCGCGTGCAGTGCTCGGGGCAGGAATCGAACCTGCAAGGGGTTGCCCCCGAGGGATTTTAAGTCCCTTGCGTTTACCAATTTCGCCACCCGAGCGGCCTTCGGAATGTCCAATGATCAATGCTGAATGTCCAATGACCGACTATAGCCGCTCCGTGCGCACTCCCGCCGACGCGTGCACTTCGCTGATCGCCGGCGTGCGGCCGTAGGCCCGCTGAAACGCACGTTCGATCGCCGGGATCGTCCTGCGGTCGGTCTTGTTGACGAGCACGATCGCCGCCCCGCCCCAACCCGCACCGGTCAGTCGCGCGCCTAACGCACCGGCCCGTTTCGCCGCTGCGACGATCGTGTCGAGCTCGGGTGAGCTGCACTCGTACAGTCGCCGGCACGACTCGTGGGACTCGTACAACAGTTGGCCGAATTGCTTCAGTTTTCGTTGCTTGAGCAGTTGTGCCGCAAAGCGCGCCCGTGCGGTCTCGCCCACGACGTGCACCGCGCGCGAGCGGAGCGGCTCGGGCAGCGCGCGCTTGAGCCGCGGCAGCCATTCGACCGGCCAGCTCGCGAGCCACACGAGCTCCGGCAACTCGACCTTGAGCCGGCGGACGACTTCATCACACTCGGCGCGGCGCTTGGCGAGCTCGCTCGAGCGCAGGTCGTGCCGCGTGCCGGAATCGACCAGCAGGAGTCGCGCGCGAAACGGGATCTGTTGCGTCTCGAGCGACGCGCACTCGAACAGCAGTGCGTGATCCTTCTGGCCGAGCGCGGCGATCGTCTGATCCATCGTGCCGCAGCCCACGCCGACCTGGTCATGCTCGGCGCGATAGGCGACGCCGGCGAGCTGGCGCGGCGTCAACGGCTTCTCGTTCGCGGCGAGCTGGCTGAGCGCGCGCGCGACGGACACGGTGAGCGCCGCCGATGACGAGAGGCCGGCGCCGATCGGCACGTCGGACGCCACCGCGACGCGCGCCGACCCGCGCGGCACCATCACCTCGAGCGCCCAGAGCTCGCGCATCACGCCGGCGACGTACGCCGACCAGCTCTTCGGCAGCTCCTCCTGCCATTTGATTCGCACGACCGACGGGTACTCGCTCGAAATCACCTCGAGCACGTTCTCGTCGCCGCTCGCACCCGGTCCGACCGCGGCGCTCGTGCGTTCCGCGATCGCGATCGGCAAAACGGGACCGCCGTTGTAGTCGGTGTGTTCGCCGATCAGGTTCACGCGACCCGGCGCGGACGCGACGGACCTAGGTGTTGTCCCAAATGTTTTGCGAAAGAGGTCTATCGCGGGTCGTGGCATGAGTTTGACAAGGGTCCGGGCCAATGCTACCGTATCGCGGCGCGATTCACCATCTACCCCAATCGGCTTTCGGAGAACACGTATGCGGCGGTTTGCGGTGCTGCTCGTCGCCGGACCTTCCCTTTTGCTCGCCGGTCGTCTGGCGGCGCAGGGATTCGGCGTCTACGAGCACAACACATGCACGATGGGGCGCGCCGGTGTTGCCGCGGCGATGCCGTGCCCCGACGGCTCGGGCATCTACTTCAGCCCGGCCGGCCTGGCGGGTCTCACCGGCAATCACCTGAGCATCGGCGTCACCGCGATCGCCGCGCAGGGCGGCTTCACCGATGACTTCTCCGGCACTCGCACCGATCTCAATAACCCCGTCATCCCCGTTCCGAACGCCTACTTCACACACCAAATCAACGATAAGCTCACCGCCGGCATCGGTCTCTACGCGCCGTACGGACTCGAGACGAAGTGGCCCGTGGCCGGCTTCCAGGGACGCTTCCTCGGCTACAACACCGACATCCGTTCCATCTATATCCAGCCCACGATCGGCTACCAGGTCAGCCCGAGCCTCAAGGTCGGGATCGGCGTCGCCTACATCACGAGCCGGCTGAAGCTGCGCCAGCGCGCCGATCTTTCGACGCAGGTCGTGCCCGCGGCGCTCGCCGTGCCCGCGGGTTTGCCCGCCGGGACGACGTTCGGCCAGCTCGGCGTCGAAACCGGGACCGACTTCGCCGACGCGTCGCTATCCGCAACGGGCAGCGGCTTCGCGGTCAATTTCGGCGGCATTCTCAAGGTGAACGACCGCCTGAGCATCGGCGGGCACTGGCTCACCCGCAAGCAGATCAAGTACGACGGCGACGCGACCTTCACGCAGATCCTGACCGGCCTCGTGCTGCCGACCGCCGTCGGTCCTCTGCCCGCAGGAACACCCGTGGATGCGTTGCTGACCCCGGAGTTCGGCAGCGGCGGTCCGCTGTCGAACGGCGCCGTCGCGACGTCGATCATCATGCCGCCGCAGGGCACGCTCGGCTTCGCGTACAAGGCGACCGACAACTGGACCGTGATGGGCGATTACCAGTACGTCGTGTGGGGCTGGTTCAGCGACATCGTGATCGACTTCAAGAACCCGACGACGCCCGACCTGCCGCTGTCGCCGAGCAACAAGGATACGCACGGGTTCCGGTTCGGCACCGAGTATCAGTACAACAGCAAGGTCAAGCTGCGTGGCGGCTACCTGCACCATTCCGGCGCGTCGCCGGCGCAGTTCGTCACGCCGCTGTTGCCCGAAGGCGCGCGCAACGAGTTCACGGTGGGCGCCGGGATCGACTTGACCCCGAAGCTGCGCGCCGATCTCGCGTACCAGTACATCCGACAGAACGACCGCCGCGGCACGGTGAACCTCGCCGCGGGCAACACCGGTCTCTACCAGTTCTCGGCCCATCTGTTCGGGATCGGGGCGGCCTACACCTTCTGAGGATTAGCGACGCATGATTCGGAATCTTCGCTCGAAAGCCGCGCTCCTCGGTCTCCTGCTGGCCGTCGCGGCGTGCCAAGACGACACCTTGAACCGGCCGTTC
>DATJKA010000028.1:0-3171 GCA_035491815.1 Gemmatimonadales bacterium
CCCGGCGTCGCCGCGCTTCTCATGACCTCGCTCGAGGAGCTCAAGGTGGCCGAAGAGGAGCTTCGCGAGCAGGCTGACCAGCTGGCGAATCGTCAATCGGTGATCGACGACGCGGTTCGACACTACCGGCAGATCTTCCAGCGGGCGCCGCTACCCGTCATTCTCACGGACCGCTACGGCTCGATTCACGACGCCAACGTGGCGGCCGAGCAACTGCTTCGGCGCGAGGCGCGCTATCTGTACCGCAAACCTCTCGCCGCGCTGGCCGCGACGCCGTCGCGCGACAAGTTCAGAGTGCAGCTTGCCATGATGACGGAAGATCGTCCGCGCGAATGGCGCCTCGAGCTGCGGCGCAACGGTGACGTCCCGGTGGAGGTGTGGGCGACGGTCGGGTTCGTGCCGGAGGCGGGGCCGAACCGCTCGGGCCTGCTCTGCTGGATGATTCATCCGCGCACGGCGGACGAGCGATAGTCTCCCACGGGCCGAGCACGACCCTGGCGTGAGGGATCGGGCCGGGCTAGCGTGGAACCATGCGGATGCGCCCGCTTATCGTCACGCTCGCTCTCACTACAGCCTGCCGCTCGCACACCGCGCCGGTTCCGGCAGTCATACGCGACCCAGCCCGGGACACCGTCTTTCAGCAGGATCAGGCGCGCGCCGACAGCGCCGCACTGCACGGATCGACGGATGTGATGCTGGCGCTCCTCAGGCCGGACGCGGCCTATCTTCGCGCCGGCGTGCCGGCCGCCTACGGCATCGACGCGATCCGTTCGCTTCTCAGAGCCTCACCGGATTCGCCCGGCACCAAGGTCTCGTGGCAGCCACTCGGCGGCGGGATCTCCGATGATCTGCGCTCGGCCTACACGTTCGGCGTGACCGCGCGCGCGGCGGCGAGCAGTCCGATTCGCTTCGAGCGGTACATCGCATTCTGGTCGCGGAACAAGGGCGAGCCGTGGCGCATCGCGGCCTACGCCGAGGTCAACGGGCCGGTTGCTCCCGAGCCGACCGTCATTCCCGAATCGCCGCCACCGCCCGAGCCGCAAGCTCCCAAACCGATTGCCGAAGCGCGTGCCAACGTGTGGGCCGCCGACAGCGCGTTCGCCGATCTTGGCTATCGCATGGGGAGTGCATATGCGTTCTCGAATACGGTGGCGGCCGACGGCGTGGTGTTCGGAAACCCGCAGCTCGTGATCGGGCCGCGCGCGATCGAGGATTTTTTGTCCGGGCGCGGCGCGGAGTCGTCACTCACGTGGCACCCGGTGTTCGCGGCCGTCGCGGGATCGCGCGATCTCGGTTACACGATCGGCGAGTACACGAGCACGGGCCGAGGCCCAACCGGTGCGGCGGTTCAGAGATTTGGCAAGTACCTCACGGTTTGGAAGCGCCAGCCGAACGGCACGTGGAAGTTCGTGGTGGACGGCGGCAACGGGAGCCCGGGGCGGCAAACGGGGAACTGAACGGGCGGCTGCTTGGGCGGCGGGCGGCGGGCGACGGCGAATTAGGCGTCAAGCTTTCGGTATAGACCGAACAGCATCTTGCTCAGGCGATCGAGCTGTGTGGTGAGCTCGGTCAAGACGCGAGCTTCGATGAACTCGAGCGCCATGGCGATCGCGAGATCCGTCTCGACCTCGGCCACGGAGCCGCGCGCCATGGAGACGCCATGGCGGAATTCGCCACGTCCAAGCCGGCTGCGTCCCTCCGCGATGTTGGCCGGGATCGACACGACGGCGCGGCGGACCTGCGCCGTCAGCCCGAACCGTTCGTCGGCCGGAAAGGCGCGAGTCACCCGATAGGCGGCGACGACGGTCTCCATCGCGAGCTGCCACACGTCGAGATCGCGATAGGATCGCACCCCGGCGGAGTCGTCGGGATTGAGCCTGCGCATGCGCGACAGTACTTGACGGGCGTCATTGCGCCGTCATGTTCGCCCCGCCGCCCGCCGCCCGCCGCCCGCCGCCCGCCGCCCGCCGCCCGCCGCCCGCCGCCCGCCGCCCGCCGCCCGCCGCCCGCCGCCCGCCGCCCGCCTACGGCCGATCCTTGAACAATGCGTTCAGTTCCGTGTGCTTGTTCTCCAGCGGCACCTGTCGGCCGTCGATGAACAGGTACTTCGTATCGGTCTTCGCCTCGAGCAGATCGCCCGTCGTCACCACGATGTTCGCCATCTTGCCGACGTCGATCGACCCCATCTTGTCGCCTACGCCAAAGATCTGCGCCGGCCAGAGCGTCACCGCCTTGAGCGCGTCGGTCTTCGACAGCCCGTGCGCGGCGGCCATCCCGGCGGTGTACGGCAGCGTCCGAATCTCCGAGCCGCGATCGCCGGTCGAGATCGCGAACGTCACGCCGGCCGCGGCGAGCTTTGCCGGAATCGTGAAGTTCACGTCGTACGGATCATCCTCGCGCGACGGAAGCTGCATCACCGCCGTGACGATCACCGGCACATTGTGCTGCTTGAGCAACGCGGCGACCGCCGGCGCTTCCTGACCGCCCATGATGATCGGCTTGAGGTGCATCTCCTCGGCGAAGTTCACGGCGTCGCGAATGTCGTTCGCCCGATCGGCCGGAAAGATCACCGGCATCTGGCCATCGAGCGCCGGGAGCATCGACGCGAGGACGACGTCGTGCTCCGGCCGCGGGATCGATTTGTCCTTGGCGTATGCCGCCTGCGCCTTGCCGTACGCCTCGGCGTCGCGGAGCATCGCGCGCAGCGAATCCATTTGCGCCTGGCGAACACGGTTCGCGTCGGCCGGTGAGCCCTGCTGCAATGCGGCGGCGCGCGCGAAGCCCCGCCCGCCGAATCCGGAGCGCGGCAGCTCGATCACCAGCGCCACGCGCGGCACCACGGCCATCTTGGGAGGCGTGTCGCCGGCCAGGTTCATGAGCGCGGCCTGGCCCGACATGATGCCACCCGTCGGCCGCGAAACGACCGTCGTGATGCCAACGACCCGTGCCACGCCGATGTGCGCACTGTGCGGATCAATGCCGAAGAAGGCCTGCGCGTTCGGGTTGAACGAGCCCACTTCCGAGATGTCGACCGTCGAGACCGCGCCCTGGCCGATCTCCGAGAGCCCGACGCTCGATCCCGTCTCGATCATTCCCGGATAGACCATCAGCCCCGTCGCATCGATCACCTTGGCATTGGCCGGCACCTGCACGTTCGCGCCGACCGCGGTG
>DATJKA010000029.1:0-4344 GCA_035491815.1 Gemmatimonadales bacterium
TCGCGCATGATCGATCGGACCTGAGGTTGTCACGGACCTTGCGGAGCCTGTACCTCGCGCCACTCCAGGCGCGCCGCCGAAGCTGCGGCTACATCCTGGCGGATTCGACGCCGTTCTATCTCAACATCGAGCTCAAGGAGGCCGACTCGACGGCGTTTCGGTATCTCGTCGAGCAGCTGCGACAGTTCGACGATCTGTTCCGTTCGGCCGTGCGGGTCACGCTCGTCGGTTGGTGGCCGAGATGGGACGAGCACACGTGGCCCGACTATCTCCGGGTGCAGCTCGCGCTCGACCACCGCGGGCTGGGAGCGCCGACCGGCGGCGCTCCGGTGGGATTCGTGAGTCTCGATTACGGGAAATCGCTGAAGTGGTCGGGGAAGGGGACGGTGCCCCTGGAGGCGCAACAGATTCTCGCGGCCGCTCACGACTCCGCGGCGGCGCGGGCTGTCCCGATCCGCGTCCACCACGCGCCGGTAAACGCTGTAGTATATCGCTGGCTGGGGCTGCAGGGCGTCGCGCTCATCGGAACGAGCCACTTGAGTCGCACGCGATCCATTTTTGAAAGGTGAGCCATGGCGAACGTGAACTATCTCGCGGTCTTCGTCGCCGCCCTCGCGGTTTTCATTCTCGGCTGGCTGTGGTACAGTCCGCTGCTGTTCTTCAAGCCGTGGATGCGGCTCCGCGGGCTGGATCCCGAGGCCGCCATGGCCGGCGCGAAGATGCCCGGTGGCAAACTGCTCGTGGAGCTCGTCCGATGCATCGTCCTCGCGTTCGCGATCTCCCTGTTCCTGTCACACCTCGGCGTCTACACCTGGCGAGGCGCGATCCACTTCGGGTTGCTGTACTGGGTCGGGTTCCCGGTCGTGATTCTCGTCGGCTCCGTGCTGTGGGAAAACATGCCCTGGAAAGTGGCGGCGATTCACGCGGGCGACTGGCTGGTGAAGCTGCTGGTGATATCACTCATCGTGACGCTGTGGCGATAACATGAAGCGTCTCCTGCCGGCCCTCCTGCTGAGCGCGACCTGCACCGCGGTTGCGCTCGCGCAGCGCCCGCTCGGCGTCTTCGACGCACACGCCGACGTCGGCCGCGTGCGGCAGCCCGGCGCGGTCACGTACGACTCGGCGACGCAGCAGTACACGATCAGCGGCTCGGGCGAGAACATGTGGGGCGAGCGCGACGCCTTCCATTTCGTCTGGAAGCGCCTCACCGGCAACTTCATTCTCTCGACCCGCGCGCGCTTCCTCGGCGCCGGCGTGGAGGAGCATCGCAAGATCGGCTGGACGATTCGCCCGACGCTGGACTCGAACGGCGTCCACGTGTCGGCCGCGCTGCACGGCAACGGCCTGATGTCGCTGCAGTATCGCCGCACGGTGGGCGGGACGACCGAAGAGCTGAAGTCGGCGGACAGCTTGCCCGACGCGGATGCGGTGATCCAGCTCGAGCGGCGCGACAGCGTCTACATCATGTCCGTGGCCCGGTTCGGCGATACCCTCGCAACCGAGACGCTCAGCGGCGTGTCGCTGCCCGATACCGTGTACGTCGGGCTCTTCGTCTGCGCCCACAACGATACCGTCGTCGAGCGCGCCGCCTTCAGCAACGTGCGCATCACGATTCCGGCAGGGCCCACGCTCGTCCCCTACCGCGACTACCTCGGCAGCAATCTCGAGATCCTGGACGTCGCGAGCGGTAATGCGACGATCGTCGAGCAGTATCGCGGATCGTTTCAGGCGCCCAATTGGACGCACGACGGCAAGGCGCTGATCTATGTGCAGGAAGGGCGGCTGTATCGCTTCGATCTCGCATCACGGTCGGCCGAGGCGATCAATACCGGCTTTGCGACGCGCAACAACAACGATCACGTGTTGTCGTTCGACGGCAAGATGCTCGCCATCAGCAATCATCTGCCCGACGACAGCGGCGGGGCATCGATCGTCTACACCGTGCCGGCGACCGGCGGGACGCCGCAGCGTATCACCGCGAAGGGGCCGTCGTACTTGCACGGCTGGTCCCCGGACGGCCGCTGGCTGGTGTACGTCGGGGAGCGCAACGACGAGTTCGACATCTACAAGATCCCCGCGGGCGGCGGCGCGGAGACTCGACTCACGACCACACCCGGGCTCGACGACGGCCCGGAATACAGCCCCGACGGCCGCTACATCTATTTCAGCTCGGTGCGTAGCGGCCGCATGCAGATCTGGCGCATGCGGCCCGATGGGAGCGCGCCGGAGCAGATCACGAATGACGGATTCCATAATTGGTTTCCGCACATCTCGCCCGACGGAAAGTGGATCGCGTTCATTTCGTTCGGGCCGGACGTCGCTGCAAACGATCACCCCTTCTACAAGCACGTGCTGCTGCGGCTGATGCCGATCGGCGGGGGAACGCCGCGCGTCATCGCGTACGCCTACGGCGGGCAGGGAACGATCAACGTGCCGTCGTGGTCGCCGGACGGAAAACGGCTCGCGTTCGTCAGCAACTCGGGAATGCCGTAACGCTCAGAGATTGGTGATGACATTACCGGACGATCGGCTGGGCCTGCACGCACCGATCTCGCGCCGCGATTTCCTGAACGGCATGCTGCTCGCCGGCGGCTTGAGTCAGGTGCCCACGGTCTCACCCGCTGACGCGTGGGACGGCTACGGCGGCGTCGGCGAGTACGCGCGCGCCCACGGCAACATGTACGACGTCATGATGACGGCGCACCGCATGCGCGACGGCGAGTTCGAGCGGCGGATCGCCGCCGCGACCGCTACCGGTGAGACGTACGACCTCGTCGCGGTCGGCGGCGGCATCAGCGGGCTCGCAGCAGCTGTGTTCTTCCAGAAGCATCGCGGTGGGAAATGCCTCGTGCTGGACAACCACGCGATCTTCGGCGGCGAGGCCAAGCGCAACGAGTTTCTCGTCGACGGCCAGCGGCTCGTCGCCCACCAGGGCTCGGCGATTTTCCTCGTGCCGCAGAAGGGCGGCTACACCGAAGCGTTCTACAACCTGATCGGCATGGATCGCGCGGCTTTCGATTATCAGACGTGCGCCGAGATGCCGCTCGAGCATAGCCCGTATGCCGACCCGCAGAACTACGGCTTTTATTTCGGGCCGCAGTTCGGCCAGCGCCCCGGCATCTGGGTGCTCGATCCGTGGGGCCGCAATCTGGAGGGCGCGCCGCTCGCGGCGGACGTGAAAGCCGATCTGCTGCGCTCGCGAACGACCGACGCTGCCTCCCCGCCCCCCCCGCCGGCGCCGCAGACCGAAGGCGACGCAATCTCCCGCCAGCTCGACAGCATCACGCTGGAAGAGCATTTGATGGCGCGTCATCGCATCAGTCGCGAAACCGTCCGCACGTTTCTCTCGCCCGTCGAAGGTGGCGGCTACGGCCTCGGCCCCGACGCGCTGTCGGCCTACTGCAACTATGCGATCGAGACGCAGTTTCCCGGCGACGGCGACGAGACGCTCGGCGACCAGATGTTTCCCGACGGCAACTCGGGCTTCGCCCGGCTGATGGTGAAGACGCTCATCCCGGACGCGTTCGCCGGTCCGCGCAGCGTGACCGCCGTCTGGCAGAACCCGGTCCGCTTTGCCGCGCTGGACCGAGTCGGCCAGCCGACCCGCCTGCGCCTGAACGCGACGGTGCTCCGGGTCGCGCATGCGGGTGATCCCGCGAACGCACCGCACGTGGTGATCACGTACGTGCGAGGCAATCGCCTCTTCACCGTGAAGGCGCGCGCGGTGGTGATGGCGGGCGGCAGTTGGACGACCAAACACATCGTCGGCGACTTGCCCGACGCGCACCGCGCGGCCTACGCGCAGTTCTACCGCTCGCCGTGCTTGATGGCCAACATCGCGGTACGGAATTGGCGCTTCCTCTATAAGATGGGCATGTCCGGCTGCCGGTGGTTCGAGGGGCTGGGCAACTACCTCTCCGTGCGCAAACAGGCGACCCTCGGCGGCATGCGACCGACGCTGACGCCAGACTCCCCGACGGTGTTGACCATCAAGGTGCTTTTCGCGAAACCCGGCCTGCCGGTCGAGCAGCAAGGCGTCATGGGTCGCGCCGAGCTCCTGAGCGCGTCGTTCGCGGATTACGAGCGCGCGTTTCGTGCCCAGCTCGGCGACATGTTCGCGCCGGGCGGATTCGACCCGCGCCGCGATATCGCGGGCATTATTCTCAACCGCTGGGGCCACGCGTACGTCAACCCGCAGCCGGGATTCTTCTTCGGCACGGGCGGGCAGCCGGCTCCGCGCGACGTGCTGCGCAATGCCGCCCACGGTCGCATTGCGTTCGCGAACACCGATCTGGCCGGCGCGATGGATCACCGCAATTCGATTCGTGAGGCGGATCGCGCCGT
>DATJKA010000030.1:0-12729 GCA_035491815.1 Gemmatimonadales bacterium
CTGACGCACGAGGCGCAAATTCCCCGCGACTCGCCTTCAAGGATCGCCAGAATGATCTCTCGTCTCCCGGCGCTCGCCGCGGCGCTCACCGTAGCCGCCGTCTCGAGCCTGCACGCTCAACGTTCCCCAAGCCCCCAACGCGGAGTCGCGCAAGCAGGAACGCCCGTCGCGCGCCCTGCGGACACGACGGCGGAGCCCTCGTTGCTCCGTCACCTGCGCTGGCGCTCCGTCGGTCCGGCGAACAACGCCGGCCGCGTCTCGGTCGTGGCGGGCGTGCCCGGCAACCGCGACGTCTACTATGTCGCCGGCGCGAACGGCGGCATCATCAAGACCACGAACGGCGGCACCACCTTCAGGCCGATCTTCGACAAGCAGCCTGTCGGGTCCATCGGCGCGATCGCCATCGCGCCCAGTGACCCGAACATCATCTACGTTGGCACGGGCGAAGAGAACCCGCGCAACAACGCGTCGATCGGAAACGGCATGTACAAGTCCGTCGACGCCGGCGAGCACTGGACGCACATCGGGCTCGATCGGAGCGAGCGCATCGCCCGCATCGTGGTCGATTCGCGGAACCCGGACATCGTGTACGCGTGCGGACTCGGGCGGGAGTGGGGGCCGAACGACGAGCGCGGCGTCTTCAAGACGACGGACGGCGGCACGAGCTGGAAGCGGATCCTCTTCGTCGATCCGCAGACCGCCTGCTCCGACATCGCGGCCGATCCAGGCAACTCGAACGTCCTCTATGCCGGCATGTACACGTATCGGCGGTGGGCGTGGCACCTCGAGTCTGGCGGCGGCAACACGGCCGTGTACCGCTCGACGGATGGCGGCGCCACGTGGGAGCGGCTGTCGGGCAAGGATCGCGAGCGGGGCCTTCCGAAGGGCGATATGGACCGCATCGGCATCGCGGTGGCGGCGAGCGATCCGGCCGTCGTCTACGTCGTGAGCGAGACCAAGTCCGAAGGCGAGCTCTGGCGCTCGGACGACGGCGGCGATCATTGGCGCGTCGTCAATCGCGACCCCAACATCAACTTCCGGCCGTTCTACTACTCGGACATCCGGGTCGACCCGCAGAATCCGAATCGCGTCTTCTCGCTCTCCGGCTCGCTGTACATGTCGGAGGACGGCGGCACGACCTTCCGCACGATCGCTCGCGACGTACACGGCGATCATCAGGCGCTCTGGATCGATCCGACCAACCCCAAATACATCCTGAGCGGTTCGGACGGCGGCTGGCAGGTGAGCTACGACGGTGGCCGCAACTTCGAGGTCGTGAACAACTTCCCGTTCACCCAGTTCTACCACATCAACTTCGACATGCAGAAGCCGTACATGACGTGCGGCGGCCTGCAGGACAACGGGAACTGGTGCGGACCCAGCCAGACACTTTCCGGCCAGGGCAACCGTAAGACCGATTGGTTCACGGTGTCCGGCGGCGACGGCTTTTTCACGGTGCCCGTGATGGACAAGCCCTGGCTGGTCTATTCCGATGCACAAGGCGGAATGCTCAACTTGACCGATACGCGGACGGGGACGCAGGCGCAGATCTATCCCTATCCGAACCGCGTCGGCTCGGTGGGCGACGCGATGCTATCGCACAAGTACCGCTTCAACTGGAACTCGCCGATCGCGCTGTCGCCGATCAACCCGCAGGTGGTGTACTTCGGCGGCAATGTGCTGTTCAAGTCGACGGACTACGGCCACTCGTGGCAGGTCGTCTCGCCCGATCTCACCACGAACGATCCCAAAAAGCTCGGCAACTCGGGCGGCCCGATCGTCGTCGACAACACCGCGGCCGAGTTCCACTGCACGATCATCAGCATCGCGCCTTCGCCACTCGACTCGAACGTGATCTGGGTCGGCACCGACGACGGCAACGTCCAGGTGACGCGTGACGGCGGCAAGACGTGGAGCAACGTGTTCGTCAACGTGCCGGGCCTCAAGCCGAACGCGTGGATACCAACGGTCGATGCCTCACACGCCGATCCCGGCACGGCATATGTCGCGGCGGATCATCACCAGGACGACGACTACACGCCGTACGCCTACATGACGTCCGACTACGGCAAGACGTGGAAGCGGATCACCGGCGATCTGCCGATCTCCGCCGCCTGGGTGCACGTGGTGCGCGAAGACCCACGCAACCACAACCTGCTCTATCTCGGCAGCGAGATGGGCGTGTGGGCGTCGTGGGATCGCGGCGTGCACTGGGTGTCGCTCAAGGGCGATCTGCCCGTCGTGCCGGTGCGCGACGTCCAGGTGCATCCGCGGGACAATGATCTCCTGCTCGCGACCCACGGACGCGGGCTGTACATCCTGGATGACGTGAGCGCGTTGCAGAATCTCACGACCGCGCAGGCGACCGACGCCACCTTGTTCGACATCCGTCCCGCGACGCGCTGGTCGATGTGGAGTCGCGACGGGAACCTTGGCCAGAAAAAGTGGACGGGCGAGAATCCACCGAACGGCGCGCTCATCACGTATTACCTGCGCGAACAGCCGGCCGGTGAGGTGAACATCACGGTCACCGACAAGGACGGCCGTATGGTGCGGCGCATGCGCCGCGTCTCCGACGACGCGGGGATCAACCGCGTCGCGTGGGACCTGCGCTACGACGCGCCGCCAGGACTCGCCGGCGGCGGTCGCGGTGGCCGCGGCGGCGGAGCGGGAGCAGGCGCGCCGTCCGCAGGCGCTGACACATCGCTCGCCGCGTTGCGTGCCCGCCGCGCGGCGGCCGAGCAGGAAGACGAGCCGCCGCAAGCGGAGGAAGGCTTCGGCGGCCGCGGTGGCGGCGCGGGACTCGAGGCGCTCCCCGGCACGTACACCGTCACACTGTCGGTGAGCGGCAAGCAGTACACGAAGCCGGTGCAGGTCGCGCTCGATCCCCGTTCGGACATGACCCCGGCGCAACTCACGGCGCAGTTCGAGACGGCGACCGAGTTGAACGGCCTGGCCGCGCGCGTGAGCCGGATCGTGTCGAACACCGATGATCTGCTCCAGCAGCTCACGTCGCTGCAGGACCAGTTGCGCCGGGCGAATCGCGGCGCGGCTGGGCAGGGTGTGGTGCAGCAGTCCCAGTCGGTCCTCGCCGACATCGGTTCGGCGATCGGCGACCTTCGCCACTTCCGCGACTCCGTGCTCGCTCGCCCGCTGCCGGGACTCGGCTATCGGCAGTATCCGCGACTGCGCGAAGAGGTGCAGTCGGTCTCGAGCATGGTCAGCCGTCCGATGATGCCGCCCACCGCGGGCGAGCTGTTGCGGGCGGGCGAGCTCAAGACCGAGGCCGATGAGGCGCAGGCGCGGCTCGATTCAATCATTCAGAATAGAATTGTCAAAATCAACCAGGCGCTCACCGGCACGCCGCACGTGATCACGACGTCACCGCCGCAACGCATCGTTCCCTAACCGCACGGAGGCCGCATGTCGACGCACATCAGGATCCTCGGGTGGCTGCACATTGCAATGGGTGTTTTCGGGTTGCTCGCCGCACTGGGGATCTTTGCCAGCTCGGTCTTCGGCGGCCTGTTTTCCGGCAGCCTGGTCGGCATGGTCGGCGCGACCCTCGGCGGTGCGTTCGCGGCGATCATCGCCGTGGTGTTCGCGATTCCCGGGCTCATCGCCGGATGGGGCCTGCTGCAGCGGGCGCCGTGGGCTCGCACCGTGACGATCGTGCTGTCGATCTTCAGTCTCCTGCGCTGGCCGCTGGGAACGATCGTCGGCGTGTACGGTTTGTGGGTGCTGCTGAGCAGCGAAGGCGCCGCGCAGTTCCACTCGTCCTCTGATTTCTGAATCAGCCGATGCATCCCCGGCTCGCCGAACTGCTCGAGTACGTCGATCGCGAAACGGAGAAGCTGCGCGGCGTGTACGAATCAGTCCCGCCGGATCGGCGCAACGTGCGCTCCGATCCGGCGCGCTGGTCGCCCGCCGAGATCGTGCAGCATTTGGCGATCGTCGACCAGCGAATCGTGCAGCGGCTCTCGGGACTGATCGAGGAAGCGCGCGCGCTGCCGCCGGAGACCGAGACGTCGTCGCTGCTGCCCAATCGCGTCATCACGCGCGTGGTCGATCGCACGAGCCGATTCAGAACCGGCCCGACGGCCGAGCCAGTGGATGCGGATGCCGAACGGGTGTGGGACGAGCTGCTGTCGGCGCGCCGCGCCCTGCGTGAGGTCGTGGCGCGCGGCGACGGCCTTGCGCTGGGCCAGGTGTCGGCGCCGCACCCGGCGCTCGGCGCGTTCAACGGGTACGAGTGGCTCATGTTCGTCGGCGCGCACGCCGCGCGACACGCCGATCAGATACGCGAAATGACTGCGGTTTGACGCTGCGAGGCGACCGGCGGTGTCGGGCCCGTGAGAGCCACGCCGGCCGAACCCGCGCGGTGATTGCCATCCTCGTCGTTCCTGGCGTCGAGCGGCGGTGACCTGCAGTATTGGTCTTCCCACGCGAGGCCGATGATGAAGGTTGCAGTCGCTGTCATTGCGTTCGCCGCGGCATCCGCGGCCACGCCCAGCGCGCGAGTCGAGGACGTGGAGATCGTCGCCATCGACTACGCGTTCAAGGTCCCGCAGGAGCTCGCGCCGGGCCGGACCTCCTTTCGACTCGTCAACCAGGGCAAAATGCGGCACGAGTTCAATGTCGCGTTGCTGAAGCCGGGTGCCACGGTACAGGAGCTCAACGCCGTCATCAACGCCAGGCAACCCCTCGCGTCCATAATCGAGGCGTCGGTCGGCGTGTTGTTCGCCAGTCCGGGGGAACACTCGCCGTCGGCACTGATTACCGAACTGCTTCCCGGTCGGCTCTACGTCGTTCACTGCGTCCTTCGCGACAACCGAACCGCGCCGCAACACGACGAGTTGGGAATGTACACCGTGATCCACGTCGGCCCCGGCAAGCCAGCGGCTGCCGAACCCATCGTCGTCGACACGATCTTCGCAGCCGACTATGCGTACCGCTATGCACGTGCGCTCGCGCCGGGAACGCACTACTTCGCCTTCGTGAACCAGGGCACGCAGCGTCACGAGGTGAATATCCGCTTGCTCAAAACGAGCGTGACGCTGGAGCAGTTGCTCAAGCTTCCGCGCAGCGAACCGATTCGCCGGTATGTCGATCAGACACTCGGCGTGCTTGCTTCGTCCGGGGGTAAAGCTCCCATCGGGCTACTCCGGTTCGACCTGCTGCCCGGCCGCGATTACGCGTTCCTGTGTGGGTTCTCTGATAGCGCGGGTGCGCCGCTGCACTACGAGCTCGGAATGTTCGGCAGCATTCACGTGTCGGGCGCCGCCGCACCGCATTGACGGTCTTCGCGCGTAGCGGGATTCCGCTGCGCACGCCCGATGCATCGCGCGACCCTCACTCCGCGCGGAGCGCTACCATTGGGTCGACGCGGCTCGCCCGGCGTGCCGGCACCCAGCACGCCGCCAAGGCGGTCGCCACCAGCGTGGCCGTCACGACCACGAACACCGCTGGGTCTCGCGGTGACTCCTCGAACAGGAGCGGCTTGAGCCATCGCGCCGCGACCCACGCGACGGCGACGCCCAGCATCACCGCGGCCACGGAGAGTCGAAGCCCTTCCACCACGACGAGCCGGATCAAGTCGCCCGACTGCGCGCCGACCGCCACGCGCACCCCGAGCTCGTGCGTCCGCTGCGCCACATTGTAGGCGATCACGCTGTACAATCCGATCGCCGCGAGCACCAGGGCCAGCGCGCCGAACGCGACGAACATCGTCGCGCCCAGGTGCCACGACCGCGTTTGACCGCCGATGATCTCCGAGAGCGGCGTGAGCGTCACGTAGCTCGCGCCGGGCATCTCGTGCTGGAGCTGTCGGCGGACCGCTTCGCGGAAGACGTCCGCATCGCCCCGCACCCGAACGAACAGCCCGGCGTTCTGCGGATTGAACTGCGCCGACGGCAGATAGTAGTAGAACGATCCCGTATCGGCGGCGAGGCTTTGCTGCTTGATGTCCTCGGCGATGCCGACGACGTACGTGCACGGCACCGTGTCGGCATTCACGCGAATGCATTGCCCGATCGGATCCTTGCCCGGCCACAGCACCTTGCCCATGCCCTCGCTCACGATCATCGCCCGTGGCGCGTTCGCCGCGTCCGCGTCGGTGAACCCCCGGCCGCGCAGGATGCGCGTGCCCATCGTGGCGAAGTAGTCCGGCGAGACGGCGTTCAGGTTGAACTGGCCCAGTCGGCTGACGGTGTCGATGCCCTGCACGAACAGGCCCACGCTCCACGTGCTCCAGAATGGCACCGCGACCTGCCGGCTCACGTGTTCCACCCCGGGCGTCGTCTTTGCCCGTTGCTCGAGCCGCTGCAGCAGGCCGATCGTCGCTGCGCTGTCGAGCTTCTCGCCGCGCATGTTCAGGTTGACGAGCAGAACGGGGTCGACGTCGTAGCCGAGGCGCACGCCGTTCACGTTGCGCAGGCTGCGCACGAACAGCCCGGCGCCGACAAGCAGCAGGACCGAGAGCGCGCCCTGGAAGACGAGGAGCCCGATGCGGGTCTTGGATCTGTGCACCGTTCCTTCGCGGGCCCCCGCTTTGAGATCCGCGGTGAGGTCCACGCGGCCGGCTTGGAGCACGGGCGCGAGTCCCGTGATGACGCCGACGACCACCGCCGCGGCGAGCGCGAACAGGATCGTGCGTGGATCGCGGAACCCGGCCGGCGCTTCACTCTTGTCGAGCACGACAGCCCGCAGCACGGCGCCGCCCCAGTTCGCGATCAGCAGCCCGGCAACGCCGCCCGCCACGGCGAGAATCAGGCTCTCGGTGAGCAACTGCGACGCGAGCCGCGCGCGCGTGACGCCGAGCGCAAGTCGAAGCGCGATCTCGCGCCGGCGGCGCAGCGCGCGCGCCAGCAGCAGGTTCGCCACGTTGGCGCACGCGATCACGAGCACACCCGCGGCGATGCTCATGAGCACGAGCAGCGGCGTGGTCAGCTCGCGCCGGAAGTTGGAGTGGCCCTGCGCGGCCGGCTCGAGCACGACGCGATTCCTCTCGTACTCCTTGCGCACGCTCGCGCCCGCGTTGGCGAAACCCGTCGTCGCCAGGTCCGTCGTGACCTGCGCGGCGGTCCAGGCGGCAAGCCCCGCCTGCGCCGACGCCATCGACTCGCCCGGCTTCAGCCGCCCGAACACGCGCACCCACCGCCACAGCCGTTCGTCCAGTCCGTCCCAGCCCGGCGTGATCTGCTTCTTCATCGCGATGGGGACGAAGATGTCGGTGGCACGCCCGAGCTCGATGCCCTCGAAGCCGGGCTGCGCCACGCCGACGACGGTGTACGGCTGGCCGTTCACGAGGATCGATCGATTGACGACGGATGGATCGGCGCCGAAGCGCGACGTCCAGTAGGCGTGGCTCAGGACGGCCACGGGATGGCCGAGGCGCTGTCGATCGTCGTCCGGGGACAGGAGCCGGCCGAGCGCCGGCCTGACGCCGAGCACGGGGAAGTAAGTGCCGGTGACGATCTCGCCGCGCGCTTCCTCGGTGTGGCCGGCACTGCCGACGTTGATTTTGTACCCGAAGCGGCCGAAGACGCCGTCGAAGACCGGCTGGTCGCCGAGCGCGGCGTACCACGGATAGGACAGCTCGCTGAGGTCGCCCCAGTTGTTGCCGTAGTGGTTGCCGTCGAGCGTCACCTGGACGAGCTGATGGGGCGCCTTTACCGGCAGTACTCGAAGGAGGACCTGATCGACGAGGGTGAAGATGGCCGTGTTGGCGCCGATGCCGAGTGCGATGGAGGCGATGGCGATCGCCGTGAACCCGGGCGCGCGGCGCCAGCCGCGCAGGGCCAGGCGCGCATCGCTTAGAAGGTCATGCATACCGGATCAAATAAAGCTGGCAGCTCTCAGCGGGCGGCTGTCAGCAGCTATTAGCTGCCCGCTCTCAGCCGTCAGCTGCCTCGTTCTTAGACGCCTCGCAGAGCGGATTCGTTGGCTACCGCAGCCCGATTGCCGCGCCGAGGCCCACGGCGAGAAAGGCCAGGAACATCAGCGCGAGGTAGATGGGCGCGCAGAATTTGATCCACTTGTCGTAGCTGACGCCCGAGGCGGCCAGCACCGCCATCAGCGCGCCGTTGGTCGGCGTGATGAGCTCGCACAGGCCGCCGCCGAGCTGATAGGCGAGCACGGTGACCTGCCGCGAGATGCCAAGCAGATCCGAGAGCGGCACCAGCACGGGCATCGTCAGCACGGCCTGCCCGGACGTGCTCGGCACGGGGACGTGAATCAGCGCCTGCGCGATCACCATGCCGGCCGCGGCGAGGACGTTCGGCAGCCGCTCCACCGGCAACAGCAGGCCGTGGACGAGCGTGTCGATCACGCGGCCGTCGTTCAGCACGACGAAGATGCCACGCGCGAAGCCGATGAGCATGCCGGCGTAGGCCATCGAGCGGAAGCCGTCGGCGAGTGCCGCGGCGGTGCCCGTGAGGCCGAGCCCGCCGAGCAGGCCCGCTCCGATGCCGAGGATCAGGAACAGGGCCGACATCTGATCGAATTCCCATCCGAGCTTCAGCACGCCGAAGACGTAGACCGAGTAGATGATGACGATGAGCACCAGCGCTGCGGCGGAGCGCGGCGCGATGCGCGGCGGGCCCATCGTCGCGAGCAGCGCCGGCTCCACCCGCTCGCGACGCGCGTGCCACAGCGTGACGCCGATCCAGACGGCGAGCGCCGGTATGAGGAACGCCAGGCGGTAGCCCCATCCCGAGATAAGCGGCACGCCCGCGAGCTTCTGGGCGATCCCGACCTGGAAGGGGTTCATCGGGCTGTAGGCCCCGCCGACGAACGCCGCGCCCGTGCTGATCGCGACCGCCGTGATCGGCGGGTACCCGAGCCGCGTGGTCAGCAGGAGCAGCGCGGGCACGAGCGCAATGATCTCTTCCGACATCCCCTCGACGACGCCGCCGGCGGCAAAAACGATGGCCACCATCGGCAGCGCGAGCGCTTCGCGGCCGTGCAGGTGCGCGACCAGCCAGTCGATGCCTTCGCGCAGCGCGCCTGTGCGGTCCACCACAGTCAGGCCCGCGCCGACGAGGAACACCAGCGCGATGACGCTGGCCGCCTGCGAGATGCCGCGCGGGATGGCCGAGAGCGCCGCGAACGGATCCACGGGCTGGCTGGCGACGACGTGGTACGTCCCCGGAACGACGACGGTGCGGCCCGTGGCGGGATCCTGACGTCGGTCGTACTCGCCCGCGGGGAGAACGTAAGTGAGGATGGTCGCGAGCGCGAGGCAGGACAGCAGCAGCGTCAGCGCGTCTGGGAACCGTCGTGTGGGCAACCTTTGGATGCTATCACTGGTTGACACCGGCTCAGCTTGAGCCATAATCAGCCCGCTCCCACAATGATCACTTTGCTTCGACGGCAGGCAGGCTCCGCAGGTCTGATGTTGTGTTCTGCGCTGGCACTGGCCGGATGCCGTGGCGCGTCCGGCCCTGCGCCGGCGCCCGCCGCGGCACCGGCGAAGAAGCTGCAGGCGATCGCGTTGGGCGAGAAGCCCGCGTTTCCTCTGAAGGCGCATCTCGAATCCGCCGACATCGCCTCAGGCAAATACAAGGCGGCAGAGTTCATCGACTTCGGCGGCGATCTGTTTCACACGCCGTTCAACGGTCTCGACGGCGTCGGCGTGGCCGTGGGTCCAGGCGGGATGAAAGTGAACCGCTTCGTTCCCATCGGGCCGACCGGACCGGCCGCGCAGACATGCGGTGAATGCCACAACTCGCCGTTCCCCTCGTCGGCCGGGCTCGCACACAGCAGCGTGTCGCGTGATCCGGAGGCCGATGGCAAGGGGCCTTTCAACGCGCGCTCGGCCACCTCGCTCTACGGGGACGGCATCATCCAGATGCTTGCCGAGGAGATGACCGAGTCACTGCAGGCCCTGCGCGACGATGCGGCCGCGGCCGCGAAGGCGGCGCCGGGCAAGCCCGTGATGCGCGACCTGGTGGCGAACGAAACGAAGTTCGGATCGATCGCCGCCACGGCTGCCGCAGACGGCACCGTCACGTTCGACGTGTCGAAGGTACAGGGCGTGGATCCCGATCTGGTCATCAGGCCCATGGACTGGAAGGGCGACGTCACCAACCTCCGCACGTTCAGCGCGGTCGTCTCGATGCGCGCGATGGGGATGCAGCCGGAGGAAATGGTGTGGCGCGTCCCGGCCAGCGCGAAGAACCCCGACCTCGACGGCGATGGCGTCGTCCGCGAGCTGTCGGTGGGCGATGTCACGGCGATGACTGTCTACATGGCAGCGCTCGAGACGCCGATCGAGCTCTCGCGGCTCGCCGCGCTGGGCCATGTTCAGGCGCCGACTGCCGAGCAGACGGCGATTGTCGGGAAGGGGCGCGCGGCGTTCATGTCGGCCGGCTGCGCCACGTGTCACACGCCGGAAATGCACCTGGGACACACGAAGTACGAGGAACCGACCGCGCGGGGCAACGGCAACTACTACGACCACACCATTGCCGCGCACGATCCGAACTACGACCCGAAGCGGCCGTTCGCCTTCGACGTGCTGACCGATGCGTTCGAGCCGCGACTCGAGGCCGACGCGAAGGGCGGCGCCACCGTCCGGCTGTACGGCGATCTCAAGCGACACGCGATGGGCCGTCTGCTGGCCGATCCTGCCGGGCCGAGCGACACGATCACGTCGGACCTCGCGCCGCTGAAGTGGGGCGGCAAGCCGGTGATGATCCCCGCCGACACGTTCCTGACGCCGGAGCTGTGGGGGGTCGGCAACACGGGACCGTGGCTCCACGACAACCGCGCCGGTACGCTGAAGGAAGCGGTGCTGCTGCACGGCGAAGACGCACCGCCAGCGGCCGGGCAGCCGGGCCGGAGCGAGGCGCAGGAATCGCGCGACGCGTTCAAGGCGCTTGCGCCGGCCGATCAGGAGGCGCTTATCGCGTTTCTGACGAGCCTCAGGACGTTCGCCCTCCCTGACCGGAAGGACTCGAACTAAGTCAGCGCTTCAGTCTCGGCCTGGGAGGAATCCCACCGTACGTAGGGCGGAACTTCAGTTCGGCCATCAGGGCACGATCCTGAAATATCGTCCGAACACAGCGTCGTGCATGAGGAGGTGCGCGCGCAGCATCAGTTGTTGCGGCGAGTCGCACGTCTCGTGCACCGTCAGTCGCATCTGGTCGGGTAGCGCGTGCCAGTCCAGTTCCAGCGCCGTGTTGTCGGTCGCACGCTCGATGCGGCCCGTCGATCGGTGCAGCCGGTAATAGTGCAGCTCACCCTGGACGATCACCAGGTCGTCCCCCTCGGCGATGGCCACGCGATTCAATGGCGAGAGGACACGGGCGCTCAGAAGCTTCTCGAGAAACGCGCGCGCCGGCCGCGGGTTGTCGGGCTTCACGAGCTGGCGCGCCTCGAGCTCGTCGCGCGTGACGCCGAACACCTCGAGTGCCACCATCGACTTCTCGACATTTCGTTTCTGCTTCCATGTCACGTCGAGCAGCCAGAGGGCGATCTCCCTTGTCTCGCTGTCGCGTGTCAGCGAGGCGTACCAGAGCAAGCCTTTCAGGACGTGGCTGCCGGCGACTGACAGCGGCAGCGGCTGTCCCGATCGGAACGGTGCCCACCACAGGGCGAATTGTTCCTTGAAGTCGTCGCCGCCGACGGCTGCGAGCAGCGTCCCGGCGTCCCGCGCCCAGCCGGCGGGCATCCGCTTCGGCGCGTTGCCGCGGATGTGATGGAGCAGCCGGCGCCAGCGGGCCTGCCGCTCGCCGGTCATGGCGCGCAGGTCGCGGCGGACGCACTCGCTCCAGCAACGCGACGGATCGAGCCCTTCCCACTCGTCGAGCCAGAGCAGCACGTGGAGTGTCTGCCGCAGCGACTGCAGGGAGGCTGACGGTCCGAGCTTCTCGTTCTGGAGTGCGGCATCGAATCCGTGAAGCGACGTGGCGAGCGCCGGCGTCAGATCCTTCGAGCGGGTGTACTCGAGCACGTACTCCACGGGCCCCTCGGGCGACATGATCGGAAGCAATGGTGCCGTGAGGTCGAGCAGTGTGCAGAGGTCGCGCTCCGTGCAAGGAAGCGTCATCGTGTAGAGGACACGAAGGAGTCGGATCAGGCGAAGCCGGTCGACATGGGCGTGCGCGAGCTCCGTGTCATGGCAGCGCAGCCACACCAGCCGCCGCAAAATTGCCTCGAGATGATCGATCGCCGCCCGCTTCGGTAGCTTCTTCCACCGCGTGTCGTCGGGCCGTGCGTGTGAGGCCTCGCGGGCCGCTTCCGCGGCGAGAAACCCGTTGAGCGACTCGTGCGTCACGCGCAGCAGGTCGCCGCCCTCGAGTGGAAATCCGTCGGGTCCGGTGATCGAGTCGCTCACTCAGCGTAAGAAATATCACGGCGTCGCGATTCCGGGCGGGCGCTGGTCCCGGGCCGAGTGGACGCGGACTTGTGTAAGCTGTCTGACGCACGTCCGGCGGCGGGCGTGCCTCCGGAGGATCGCATGCGGCAGATGATCGGTTCGACCTGGCTCAGCCCTTCGCGCGCGCTCGTCGTCATGGCGCTGGCGACCTCACCGGCCGTCGCGGGCTGCGCGCACCCAAAGGCGCCGCCGCCGGCGGCCGCTGCCGCGCCTGCGCCCGCCACGAGCGAGAAGCCCGCAATGAATCAGCCGTCGATCATCCCGTGGCCGACATCCGCCACCGTCAACGCCGCCGAGCGGTTCCAGATCACGAAGAGCACCGTCATCGAGGTATCGCCCGGTCAGCC
>DATJKA010000031.1:0-17161 GCA_035491815.1 Gemmatimonadales bacterium
TCGCGCGAGCGTGCCGTCGACGGTGGTGGGCGCGCTCGTCGAAGCCGGCGTCTACCACGATCCGTTTTTCGGCATGAATTTGCGCGCGCTGCCCGGCATGACGTACCCGATCGGGCGCAACTTCGCGCGCATCGCCATGGACTCGCTGAGCCCGTACGCGGTGCCGTGGTGGTATCGCACGAGCTTCAGCGTTCCGCGTGCGATGCGCGGGCGGCGCCTGCAGCTGCATTTCGACGGGATCAACTATCGCGCGAATATCTGGCTGAACGGCCGCCTGCTCGCGGATTCGAGCGTCGTCGTCGGCACGTACCGGCGATACGAATTCGACGTCACCGACGGACTAAACGCCGTGGGCGCAAACGTCCTCGCCGTCGAGATCTGGGCGCCGAGGCCGCTCGACTTGCAGACGACCTGGGTCGATTGGAGCCCGTCGCCGCCGGACAAGGACATGGGATTATGGCAACCGGTGTACCTGACCGCGAGCGGCGACGTCGTGATTCGCTATCCCGAAGTCGCCAGTCGCGTCGATACGGCTGGACCACGCGCGGATCTCACGGTTGCCGCGGAGCTCCGGAATTTCGCGCCACACGCGGTCACGGGAACGCTCCGCGGCCGGATCGGAGACGTCGAGTTCAGTCGGAGCGTCACGCTCGCGTCACACGACAGCGCGTTCGTACAGTTCACGCCGGATAGCTTCCCGCAGCTTCGTTTCACGAACCCGCGTCTCTGGTGGCCCGCCGAGCTCGGCACGCCCGAGCTCTACGACCTCTCGCTCGAATTCGAGACGGGCGCGCAGCTTTCGAATCGGCACGTCATGCGCTTCGGGATCCGTGAGATCACGTCGGAATCGACGCCCCAGGGAGGGCGTCTCTTCCGGGTCAACGGCCGCCGGATTCTGATTCGCGGCGGCGGCTGGGCGCCCGACATGTTCTTCCGCCCGCAGCCCGAGCGGCAGGACGCGCAGCTCCGTTATGCGCTGGACATGCACCTCAACACGATCCGGCTCGAAGGCAATTACGAGGACGACCGGTTCTTTCACCAGACCGACAGTCTTGGTCTGCTCGTGATGACGGGGTGGGTATGCTGCAGCGCCTGGGAGCAGTGGCCGCGGTGGGGACCGGAGCAGCATTCGGTCGCGGCGGCGTCACTCGTCGATCAGATCCGCCGGCTGCGCGGCCATCCCAGCGTCTTTGTCTGGCTCAACGGGAGCGACGGCCCCCCGCCAGCCGACGTCGAGCGGACGTATCTCGCGATCGAAGCGAAGGAGGGTTGGCCCAACCCGACGATTTCCTCGGCCAGCGCCAAACCGACCGACGTGAGCGGAGCCAGCGGCGTGAAGATGACCGGTCCGTACGACTGGGTGCCGCCGTCGTACTGGCTCCAGGATAGCACGCACGGCGGCGCGTGGGCGTACAACACGGAGACGAGTCCCGGTGCCGCGGTGCCGCCGATCGAAAGCATGCGGCGCATGATTCCGGCGGCGGACATCAAATGGCCCCTGGACAGCGTCTGGCTGTTTCATGCCGCCGGCGGCCAGTTCGCGCATTTGCTCGACCGCTTCGACACCGCGCTCTCGGCGCGCTACGGCGCGCCGCAGAGCATCGAGGATTACACGGCGAAGGCGCAGCTCATGACGTACGAAGGCGAGCGGGCGATGTTCGAGGCCTATCGTCGCAACGCCTACACCTCGACCGGCGTGATCCAGTGGATGCTGAACAACGCGTGGCCGTCGATCTACTGGCACCTGTTCGACTGGTACTTGCAGCCGGCCGGCGGCTACTTCGGCGCGAAGAAGGCCAACGAGCCGATTCACGTGTTGTTCTCGTACGACGACCGCTCAGTCGCCGTCGTAAACGGGGGGAGCGCCCGCACGCCGCTCCGCGGTGTGCGTCTCGAGGCTCGTGTCCTCGGCCTCGACGGGTCGCAACTCTTGGCGCGCGACACCACGCTCGATTTGTCAGCGGACAGCGTCACCCGCGTCTTTGCTCTGCCGGAAACAGCGGCCACCGGAGGAGAAGGGGGGGCGTATTTCGTGGATTTGCGGCTGCAGAGCGGCGACGGTCGTTCGCTCAGCACCAACTTCTACTGGCTCTCGGCACGGGGCGATGTCTTGGCCGACACGTCGACGTGGTACATGACGCCGGTCAAGTCGTACGCGGATTTGACGGCGTTGCGCGACATGCCGCGCGCCACGGTGAATGCGACCGCGACGTTCAGCAATCGTGCGGGTCGGGGCGAGGCACGCGTGACGTTGCGCAATCCGAGCCGATCGGTCGCGTTCTTCCTGCGACTTCAAGTCACGGGGAAGGGTGGCCAGGAGGCGTTGCCCGTGCTGTGGGAAGACAACTACATGTCGCTACTGCCCGGAGAGACCCGCGTCCTCACCGCCGGCTACGCGGTGCGCGACCTCGGTGGCGCGTCGCCGCAGGTGGTGGTGAGCGGGTGGAACGTGCCGCGAACCGTGGCGCGTTAGGGAGTCTTGGTCTTCACCTCGTCCCACAACTTGTCGAGCTCTTCCAACGTCGCGCGGCCCATTTCCAGGCCGCGCTCATCGGCGAGTTTCTCGACCGCCTCGAATCGCCGCTGAAATTTCGCATTCGCCCGCTCCAACGCGGCCCGCGGATCGACCGCGAGCTTGCGCGCGAGGTTGACGACGGCGAACAGCAGATCGCCGATCTCGTCCTCGATCGCTTCCCGCTTCCCGCTTCCCGCTCCACCTCGCCGATTTCTTCTTTCACTTTCGCCATCGGCCCCGCCGCATCCGGCCAATCGAAACCGATTCCCGCCGCTCGCTCCTGCAGTCGGAAGGCCATCAGTAGCGGCGGCAACGTCGGCGGCAGGCCGGCGAGCGTGCCGCGCTTACCGCCGGTCCGCGGCTCCCGCCGCTTCACCAGCTCCCAGCCGGCATGATCGGCTTGGCTCGTTCGCGCTTCGCCGAACAAGTTGGGATGGCGGCGCCACATCTTCTCTTCGAGCGTGTGCGTGACGACTTCGGCGTTGAATTGCGACCGCTCTTCGCCGATCACGATTTGAAACGCGAGGTGGAGCAGCATGTCGCCCAGCTCGTCGCGCATCGCATCAGGGTCGTCGGTCCCGATCGCGTGATCGAGCTCCAGGACCTCCTCGACGAGATAGGGGCGAAGAGTTTGGGGGGTCTGCGCGCGATCCCACGGGCAACGCTGCCGTAGCTCGCGCACGAGTCCGAGAGCACGTCCAAGCGCTGAATCGCCTTGCATTTAGCCTCCGGGGCGGGTATCATACCCGCGCCTGTGAGCGTGTCAACGAGCGCGAAAGCCTGGGTCGAAGTAGACGTGGACGCCCTCGTCGACAACGCCCGAACCGTAGCAAAGATAGCAGGCACGCGGCTCCTCCCTGTCGTCAAAGCGAACGCGTACGGGGTTGGAGCCGTCCTGGTATGTAAGGCCCTCGAGCCGCTCGATCCCTGGGGCTACGGCGTCGCAACGATTGAAGAAGGCGCCGAGCTCCGTGCCGCCGGAATCACGCGACCGATTCTCGTCTTCATGCCGGCGCGCGCGCAATTCTTCGACGATTACGACCGCGAGCAGCTGACCCCGGCGCTCGGCGATGCCGGCAGCATTCTGGAATGGACGACGCGCGGCGACCGCCCCTTCCACGTGGAAATCGACACGGGCATGGGGCGCTCCGGCGTCCGCTGGGACGAAGTCGACGAGCTGGGTGAGGCAGTCGACACGCCGTCGTTCGAGGGGTGTTACACGCACTTCCATTCCGCCGAGCGTCAGGACGGCTCGGCGGAAACGCAGCTCGAGCGGTTCAGGACCGCCGTGGCGCGTCTGCCGCGCCGACCGACGCTCTTGCACGTGGCAAACAGCGCGGCGGCGCTGCGCGGCAAGCAGTTCGCGCTCGACCTGGTGCGGCCCGGAATCTTTCTGTACGGCGGCGTGGCCGCCGAGGGATTGGCGGAGCCGAGGGCCGTGGTGAGCGTGCGGGCGCGCGTGCTGAGTGTGCGCCGGATCCGGCGCGGGGAGAGCGTGAGCTATAACGCGAGCTGGACGGCGTCGCACGACACGGTGATTGCGACGTTGCGGTGCGGCTACGCCGACGGGCTGCGCCGCACGCTCGGGTCGAACGGAAGCGGAGCGGCGGTGCTGCTGCGCGGCCAGCGGCGGCCAATCGTCGGATTCGTGCAGATGGATATGGCGCTGGTCGAAACCGGAACGCTGGAAGTGCAGGTGGGCGACATCGCGACCATCGTAGGCGAAGACGCGAAGCAGCGCATCACTCTGAAGGAGTTCGCCGACTGGAGTGGCGAGCTCCAGCACGAGTTCCTGACCGGTCTCGGGTCGCGACTACCCCGAGTGCGCAAGTGAGACCCGGCGCGGGCCGCGCCGCCATCATTGTGCTGGACGGTTTGGGCATCGGACCGGCGCCCGACACCAGCCTCTACGGCGACGCGGGTTCGGACACACTCGGCAACGTGGCGCGAGCGGTGGAAGCGGGCGGCGGCAGTCTCCAGCTGCCGAATCTCGAGCGACTCGGATTGGGACGGTGCCGTCCCGGCGGCATTGCGGGTCTTGCGAGGGACGGGACGCCGACGGCGGCGTACGGCGTCGCGCAACCGGCATCCGCGGGAAAAGACAGTACGACCGGTCACTGGGAGATCTGCGGTGTGCTGCTCGAGAAGCCGTTCCGCACGTATCCGGACGGTTTTCCCGTAGATCTGCTGAACAAGTTTGCGAGCCGGACCGGACGTGGCTGGCTCGGCAATAAGGCGGCGTCGGGAACGGCGATCATCGACGAGCTCGGTCCGGCGCATCAACGCACGGGCAAGTGGATCGTCTATACGTCGGCCGACTCCGTGTTCCAGATTGCGGCGCACGAGGACACGATCCCGCTGGACGAGCTCTATCGCGCGTGCGCGATCGCGCGTGAGCTGCTCATGGGGGAAGACGCGGTCAGCCGAGTGATCGCCCGGCCGTTCGAAGGCAAAGCGGGGGACTACCGCCGGACACCCCGACGCAAGGATTTTTCGATCGCACCGATCGGCACGACGTTGCTCGATCTGCTCGCGGACGCCGGCATCGAGCGCGTGGGTATCGGGAAAGTGGACGATCTGTTCGCGGGCCGGAATATCAGCAGCACGCACACGCCGACGAACCGGGATGCGTATCGCCTGATCGAGCAGGCGCTCGAAACGCTCGAGACGGGATTCATTTTCGTGAACGTGATCGAGTTCGATCAAACGTGGGGGCACCGCAACGACGTGCAGGGGTTCCACGAGGGGCTCAAGGAGCTGGACGCGTGGGTCCCGCGCCTGCTGACGCGGCTCAAGCCGGACGATCTCGTGATTCTGACTGCCGATCACGGCAACGACCCGACGACGCCCTCGACCGACCACTCGCGCGAAATCGTGCCGGTGCTGGTCGTCGGGCCGGAGGTGCAGCCCGTGGCGCTCGGCACGCGGCGGTCGTTCGCCGATATGGGGCAGACGGTGGGCGAGTACTTCGGGCTGCCGGCGCTCGCGGCGGGTACGTCGTTTCTGCACGACCTCGTCACGGCATGACGGATCTGGTGCAGCGGGCGCGCGCGGCGATGCGGCACGCGTGGGCGCCGTACAGCAAATTCCACGTGGGCGCCGCGATTGAAGCGGCGGATGGCGCCGTGTATGTCGGCTGCAACGTCGAAAGCGCGTCCTACGGGCTCACGATCTGCGCGGAGCGGATGGCGCTCGGCGCGGCCGTCGTCGGGGGCGCGCGCAAGCTGAAGCGCGTCGTCGTCACGACCGACGTCGATCCGCCGGCGGCGCCATGCGGCGCGTGCCGGCAGCTCTTGGCGGAATTTGGGATGGATTTGGAAGTCGTAGCGGTGGGACCGGCGACCGAGCGCCGCTGGACGCTCGCGCAGCTCTTGCCGGACGCTTTTACCAAGGAGACGCTGGACCGGTGAAACGTTGGCTCGCAGTGGCGGTGCTGCTCGTCATGGCCGCGTGCACGGAAGAGTTCACGTCTCCGGGCGTGTGCCCGCAATTCTGTCCCGGCGGGTCCATCCAGGTGCGCGATACCGTGCTTTCCATCATCGAGCGCGACTCGGCGTTTGCGGGGTACACGCCCCGCTACCAGGGCGGCGGGATGGCTGCCGCCGAGCTGCCCAGCGTTCGCAGCCGGCCCTACTTCACCTTTCCGACGATTCCGACGCGCCTGAAGCCGATTGGGACCGACACGACGACGGTGCCGATCAGCGTCGACTCGTCCCGCTTGCGGCTCGCGATCGTGCGACGGGAGCGCAGCGCGACGAATCTCGAGCTGAAGCTCTACCAGATTCCCCGGACCTCCGACTCCACGTCGGATTTCGCGTCGCTCGATACCTATTTCAACGCAGCTGCGATCGACAGCGTGAACGTGAGCGATCTCCTGAGCAGGCCCCCGATCACCGACACCGCGACCATCCACATCTGGGGCGATACGATTCAGACCGATTCGGCGGGACACGTGCTCGTCGTCGCCGGCACCGACTCCGTGCTCCTCGTGTACTTCTCACTCGATACGCTGAAGGTCCCCTTCAGCGTGCCCGACTCGGGACAGTTCGGGCTCGGCGTGCGCATCAGCGCAGATTCGAACGCGAGCCTGAGCCTCGGCGCCAACGAATCGGTGAGCAACGGCCCGGTGCTGAAATGGTTCTATCACTACACGGTCCCCGACAGCGCGGCGACCGTGAAGCACGACAGCACGACGCGCTCACCCCGGTTCGACAGCTTCGTCTTCGATCCACCCACGCCGGCGCTCGACTCCAATCTCGCCGTCGGCAGCGCGCCCTCGGAGCGCAGCCTGCTGCGTTTCGCGATTCCCGCGTTCTTGCGTGACAGCTTCGACGTCGTGCGCGCGACGCTGAACCTCGTACCAGTCGCGCCGTTCGCGGGCGCGGCGAGCGACTCGTTGCAGATTCTGGCGCGTCCGATCGTCTCCGACTTCGGCGGCAAGTCGACGCTCAGCGGCACCACCGGGTTGTTCGGCCATGTCACGCTGCACCCCGGAACCACCGACACCGTCACCATGGAGATCACGGACCTCGTGCGCGCGTGGGCACAGGATACCGTCTCGGCAAAGGGGCTGTTTCTCGGCCAGAGTCCCGAAGCCGCCTCGTTCACGGAAATCCGGTTCTACTCCTCTCGCACCCCGGCATTCGCGCCGTCGCTGCACATCACCTATGTGAAGCGCTTCCCGTTCGGACAACCATGACGGTCGGACGGTCGGACGGCCGCACGGCCGGCGTCATTGTCGTCGCGGCAGCGCTCCTGGCCGTCTGGCCGTCAGGCCGTCTGGCCGCCCAGGACTCCCAGTTCGGCATTCGCGGTCTCGGGACGCCGGGGAAGTGGGAAAGCGTGCGCGCGCGTTCGGCCGGCGGGGGGTTCGCCCCGTTCGATCCGTTCTCGCCGCTCATGGACGCGGCTCTGGCGGACATCCGGCGGACCAGCGCGAGCGTGACGAGCGGAACGTCGTGGCGCGCGGTCGACGCCTCCGGCACGCAGTCGTCGCTGCGTGGCACACGCTTTCCGGCAATCACGATCGGCGGGCCCCTCGTCGGCAAGATCGTCATCGCCGGCGGCTTCACGACCTACCTCGACCGCACGTTCGGCATCGTCACCCACGACACGATCGACCTGCGCGGCACGCCTCAACCCATTACCGACGACGTGACGAGCGACGGGGCGGTCACCGACCTTCGCTTTGCCGCAGCGATGCGGCCACGCCGCTGGGTCGCGCTCGGGGCGGGCATCCACCTGCTCACCGGCTCCTCGCGCATCGTCGCCACGCGCACCTTCGCCGACAGCGCCAATTACCGGACGTCCTCGTCGCGCGACGAGGTCGCCTATGGTGGCAAGGGCGTTTCGCTGAGCGCGTTGTTCGAGGTGACGCAGGATTTACGCGTCGCGACCTGGTGGCGCACCGATTCGCGTCTGCGCGCCGATTTGAGCGGCCGTACCGTTGCCGACAACGACTTGCCGGTGTCGTATGGCGGTGGGATCCTGTGGCGCGCGGGCGGCCAGGCCGTATTCGCCGGCTCGGTCGCGTGGCACGGCTGGAGCACGGCCGCGACGGGCGACTCGACGGGAGGACCGAGCGCGCACGACACCTTCAACTGGTCGGCCGGCGCGGAGCTCGGTCCCGCCACGTCGCCGATTCGGTTCGGCGCGCGGGGCGGGCAGCTGCCCTTCGGCGTGGGCAAGGCGCCGACGGAAGTCGGGTACTCGGCCGGCATCGGACGCTCGTTCTCGCAGGGCCGCGGCCGGCTCGACATCGGCCTCGAGCGCCTCCAGCGCAAAGGGACCGGCCTGACCGAGCGGGTGTGGACGCTGCTGCTCGGGCTCACCGTCCGGCCGTGAACGTCTACTTTCACACGTTCGGCTGCAAGGCGAACCAGTACGACACCGAGCGCGTGCGCGAGGCGTTCGACGCCGGTGGCGCCGTCGTGGTGGACGATCCCGCACTCGCCGATCTCGCCGTCATCAATTCCTGCACCGTCACCCACGAAAGCGAAGTCAAACTGCGCCGAGTCGTCCGCCATATCGCGAAGGGCGGCCACGCGCAGACGATCGTGATGGGTTGCGCCGCCGCGTTGGACGATGGCGTGATTGCCGCACTGCCCGGTGTGAAGGCGGTCGTTCCGAACGCGGATCCCCAGCAGGTACTCGCCGCGGCCGGCATAGCGTTCTCTCTCGCCCCGTTGCGGAGAGGGGGTCAGGGGGGGAGGTCTCGCGGCCTGCTGAAGATCCAAGATGGTTGCGACGAGCATTGCACGTTCTGCGCGACGACATTGGCGCGTGGCGCGAACCGGTCGCGGCCGGTCGGCGAGCTCGTGGACGAAGCGCGGGCGCTGGCGGAGCACCACGCGGAGATCGTGCTGACGGGCGTGCATATCGGGACGTATGGAACGGACGTGCGTGGTGCGTCGGGCGTGGTGCGTTCGCTGGGACAGCTGGTCGAAGCGCTGATCGACGCAGTGCCGATCGTTCGATTCCGGCTTTCGAGCGTCGAAGCGACCGAAGTCGACGACAGGCTCGCCCGGCTCTTCATCGAAGCGCCGCGCCATCTTGCGGTGCATCTGCACGCGCCGCTGCAGTCCGGCTCGAACCGCGTGCTCAAGCGCATGGGTCGCCATTGGTACACGGCGGAGACGTATCGTGCGCGCATCGAGTGGTTGGCGGAGCGCCTGCCGGTGTTCGGCCTGGGCGCCGATGTGATTGCCGGCTTCCCCGGCGAAACCGACGACGATCACGACGCCTCGCTCGCGCTGATACGCGCCCTGCCGTTCACCTACCTCCACGTCTTTCCGTTCTCGGTGCGCCCCGATGCACCGGCCGCGCGCCTGGGTGACGATCTGCGGCCCGAGGTCATCCGCGCGCGCGCGGCCGAGCTGCGAGCGCTGGGTGATGAGAAGGCCGCGGCGTATCGCACCTCGCGCAGCGGCCAGACGGCCGACGGCGTGGTGAGCGGCCATCGTCAGGGGCAAGTCGAGGTGATGACGGAGGATTACTTGAGCGTCTATCTTGATAGCGACCGGTGGGACGGCCGGTCCCGCTTCGAGGTGACCGTCAACTAGCGATGCCGCGCATCTACATCGAGACCTACGGCTGTCAGATGAACGTCTCGGATTCCGAGCTCATGTTCGGCGTCCTGGGCCGCGCGGGCTACGTGCGCACGGACGATCCGAGCGAGGCCGACGTCCTGCTCGTCAACACCTGCGCGGTCCGCGATCACGCGGAGCAGCGCGTGCTCGGCCGCATGGGCGAGCTCAAGCGTCACAAACGCGCGGGGAACGTGCTCGGCGTCGTCGGCTGCATGGCCCAGCGCCTTGGGCCCAAGCTGCTCGAGCGCGTGCCGCAGGTGGATCTCGTGATCGGGCCCGACGGCTATCGCGGCCTGCCCGAGTTGATCGCGCGCGCGCGTGACGGCGAACGGGCGGCGGACGTCGAGTTCAAGGGCTGGGAGCATTACGAGGACGTCCCCCCGGTGCGTGCGAACGCCATCTCGGCGTTCGTGACGGTGCAACGTGGCTGCGATTATCGGTGCACCTTCTGCGTCGTTCCGATGACGCGCGGCCCCGAGCGGAGTCGCAAGTTGGCAGACGTGGTGGGCGAGGTCGCCCGCCTCGCCGGCGACGGCACGACCGAGGTCACGCTGCTTGGGCAGACAGTCAACAGCTATCACGACGGCGAGCACGATTTCGCCGACCTGCTGCGCGCGGTCGGTCAGGTCGACGGCATTCGGCGCGTCCGCTTTACGTCACCATACCCGACCGACTTCACGCCGCGCGTCCTCGCGGCGATGGCGGAAACCCCGACCGTCTGTGAGCACGTGCACCTGCCGGTGCAGAGCGGCAGCTCACGCGTCCTCAAGCGGATGCTGCGCCGCTACGATCGCGAGCGCTATCTCGAGGTCGTGGCGGCGCTGCGTGAGGCGGTGCCGGGGATCGCGCTGTCCACCGACATCATCGTCGGATTCCCCGGCGAGACCGAGGACGAGTTCCAGGAGACGCTGTCCTTGGTCGAGGAAGTCGCGTTCGACGACGCCTATACGTTCAAGTACTCGGTCCGCGAGGACACGCCCGCGGTACGCATCAAGGACCACGTCGTCGAGGAAGTCAAAACCGAGCGGATCGGGCGACTTATCGCGCTGGTGCGGCGCGTTGCCAAGCGCAAGAACATCGCGCTCGTCGGCACGACCCACGAGGTGCTGGTCGAGGGGCCGGCAAAGCGCGGCGATTTGCTGCAAGCGCGCACGCGGACGAACAAGATCGCGCTGCTCGAAGGCTCCGCCGACTGGGTCGGGACGTACCGTCGCGTCCGGTTCACCGGGACGACCGGCTCGACGTTCACCGCCTGGCCCGTCGAGGAAAACGCGCCGTCAGGGGGTGAGGTCGCCGCGTGGCGGTAACGAACGTGACGGCCGAAGTGGTGCGGCGCGAATACGAGAGTTTGCGCGGCGGCCTTCCGCGGTTTTGCGGCTGCGACACCTGTCAGGGCGATGTGCTGGTCTACGCCCTGAATCGTCTCGCGCCGCACTATGTCTCCACGCGGCAGGGCGAGATCCTCACCGGTCTTACCCTCGGCAGCGACCAGGAAAAGGCGAAGCTCGACGTCGCGCTGCTCGAGGGCTTCCGCAAGGTCGCGCTCGCGCCGCGCTGCGGCGCAAAACCGACCCAGATCTAGTCTAGGGCGGCCATGCGGCCGCCGATCCTCTATCTCACGGTCGCTTTCAGCGCCGGGTTGGTTGCGGCGCTGAACCCCCTGGTGCGTGGTACGTGGTGCGTGGGACTGCCCGTGTTGCTCGGCGCCCTGGTGGTGCACCGGCGGGCGCCGCTCAGCGCCGCCCTCGGCCTGATGTTCGTCGCAGGTTCCGTCTGGGGTGTGGCCGCGCGCCGCGAGCAGCGGGCGTCATGCGCCGGAGTGTGGTCTGTCGCGTCGGTGACCCGCGCCGCCGTCGTTCGCCTGAACGATCCCGTGGTTGGCACCGGCGGCGTCGTGGACGCGAGCGTACAAGACGGGCGTTGCGGCGGCACGGTGACGGTCCGCTGGCCCACCGGTCACGGCGCGCGCGGCGGCACGACGTGGGTCGTTGCCGGTCGATTTCTCGGCGAGGGTGATCGAGGGGTGCTCGTCGCGCGGCGCGTGCGCGAGCTCGATGCGACGCCGCGGGGGCGCGGGGCATTGCGCGATCGCATCGCCGAGCGCAGCCGCAGGCTGTTCGGTTCGCGGGCGCCGCTGGTGGACGCGCTCGTAATCGCGCGCCGCACCGATCTCGATGCGGAGTTGCGCGAGCGTTACACGCGCTCCGGTCTCGCGCACCTCCTGTCGATCTCGGGACTGCACGTCGGATTCTTCGCCGCCTGGCTCAACGTGCTGCTCGCGCGGCTCCGCCTGCGCCGAGTCCCGCGATTCCTTGCGGGCACGGCGGTGATGCTGGCGTACGTGTGGCTGCTCGGTTTTCCTGCGCCTGCCACCCGCTCGGCGGCGATGCTGGCGCTGCTGGAGATCGCCACGCTGCGCCAGCGTGTCGTGACGCCGCGCGGACTGGTGGCGCTCGCGGCGCTTTGCGTGCTCGTCGTTGATCCGTGGGCGATTGTGTCGGTCGGAGCCTGGCTGTCCGTCGCCGCGGTCGCGGCGGTCATCTGGGCCGGCCGCGCGACGGAGCGAATGCCGAAGGTCGTGCGCGTGCTCGCGCCGGCTGCCGCCGCGACATTGCTCAGCGCGCCGATCACGGCCTACGCCTTCGGGACGGTCGCGCCGATTGGGGTCCTCGCCAATCTCCTGGCGATTCCACTGGCGGGATTGGCCGTGCCCGGGCTGATGGTGGCGTTGCTCGTATCCTCCAGATGGCTCGCCGCCGGTGCCGGCCTGTGCCTCGCGCTGCTCGATCTTGTGGCGCAAGGAGCCGCGGCGCTGCCGGGCGGCCACGTCACCATGATTGCGGGGCCGCGCGCCGCGCTCGTCTGGCTCGGTGTGCTCGGCGCGGCGTGGTGGCTGTGGAGCGCGCCGCGCCGCCGCTGGCTGATCGCCGCGCGACTCAGCTTTGCCGCGGCTGTCTGTTCACTCGCCGCGCTGGTTCGCGCCTTTCCCCGCCTTTCAGACTGTTACTGCTTGACCGTAAGTTTCCTGGACGTCGGGCAGGGGGATGCGATCGCGCTCCGGAGTCCCGCCGGGCGCTGGTTGTTGATCGACGGTGGCCCGCGCGGCCCCCAGGGCGATGCCGGACGCAGGGTCGTGGTGCCGTTCTTGCGCCACGAGGGCGCGACTCAGCTCGCCGGGATCGTGGCGACGCACGCGCACCTCGACCACTATGGCGGCTTGCCCGCGGTGCTCGATGCCTTCGATCCGGCGTTCGTGCTCGAGCCCGGTGAACCGGTGCCGGACCCGGGGTATCTTGGCTTTCTCGGCGCGGTCGAAAGCGACGGCGCCGAGTGGCGTCCGGCGCGCCGCGGCGATCGGCTGGATCTGGACGGCGTGTCGATCGACGTGTTGAGTCCCGACTCCGCGTGGGCGGCGAGTCAGACCGACATCAATGAGGAGTCGGTCGTCCTGCTGGTCACGTACGGGTCGAGCCGGTTGCTGTTCGCGGGCGATGCCGGCATGCCGACCGAGGCGCACCTCGCCGGGCAAGTCGGCCGGGTGATGTTGCTCAAGGTGGGTCATCACGGCTCGCGCGGCGCGACGTCCGACCGCTGGCTGGACGAGCTGCACCCGTTGGACGCCGTGATCAGCGTGGGCGCGAAGAATCGCTACGGGCACCCGGCGCCCGCCACACTCGGGCGGCTGCGCGCGCATGGCGTCACGGTGTTCCGAACGGATGAACGGGGCACGATCACCTTCACGGTCTCGAACCATGGCACGCTCGCAGTCACCGACGTCGGTCATCACGATTGAACGCTTCATCATGGAGCAGGAACGCCTGCACCCGGAAGCGACGGGGGAGCTGTCGAACCTGCTGTATGATCTCTGCCTCGCCGCCAAACTCATTTCGCGCCAGGTCCGCCGTGCCGGCCTCACCGACATCCTCGGCGAAGTCGGAGCGATCAACGTGCAGGGCGAGGTGCAGCAGAAGCTGGACCTCTTTGCGCACGACACGGTCCGCAACAGTGTTGAGCATACCGGTCGCGTGTGCATCGTCGCCTCCGAGGAGGAAGAGCACCCGATTCCGGTAAACGTGCGCGAGGATCGCCGCAGCGGGAAATACGTGCTGCTCTACGATCCGCTCGACGGATCGAGCAACATCGGGGTGAACGTGTCGATCGGCACGATCTTTTCGATTCATCGCCGCCGCGTCAGCACGAAGGGCCCCGGCGAGCTGGGGGACTGCCTGCAACCGGGACGCGCGCAAGTGGCCGCCGGATACATCCTTTACGGCTCCAGCACCATGCTCGTCTACACGACCGGGCAAGGCGTGCACGGCTTCACGCTGGATCCGACGATCGGCGAGTTCCTGCTCTCGCATCCCGACATTCGGTGTCCCGAAGTCGGCCAGTACTACAGCGTCAACGAGAGTCACTGGAACAAGTGGGCGCCCGGCGTGCAGCGCGTCGTCGGCGCGTTCAAGAACGGCGATCACGGCCGGGTGGAAGCCAAGAACGCGCGGTATATCGGCTCGCTGGTCGCCGACATTCACCGCAACCTGATGTCGGGGGGCGTCTTCCTCTATCCCGCCGACGCGAACGCCCCGCACGGAAAGCTGCGGCTGCTCTACGAAGCCGCGCCGCTCGCGTTCGTGGTGGAGCAGGCCGGCGGCGCAGCGATCGACGGCGAGACCGACATCCTCGACATCAAGCCGGTGGAGCTCCACCAGCGCACGCCGCTCATCATCGGCTCGCGGAGCGACGTGGCGTTCGCCCGCGCGGTGCTCACCGGCAAGTGAGCAAGGATCCCCAGCCGGCCTATTTCGGGCCACAAGAGTGGCGCGGCGATCCCACGCGCGATCTCGGCGCGCCGGGCGAAGCCCCGTTCACGCGCGGCGTCTATCCCACGATGTATCGGGGCAAGCTGTGGACGATGCGGCAGTACGCGGGCTTCGGGACGGCCGAGGAGACCAATGCGCGCTTCCGGCATCTCCTCGACCACGGGCAGACGGGACTCTCGGTCGCCTTCGATTTGCCGACCCAGATGGGCTACGACTCCGATCATCCCATGGCCGCAGGGGAAGTGGGGCGTGCGGGGGTTGCGATCGACAGCGTCGACGATATGGGGCGGCTGTTTCACGGCATCCCGCTCGATGGCGTGTCGACGTCGATGACGATCAACGCGACGGCGGCGATTCTGCTGGCGATGTACATCGCCGTCGGCGAAGCGCACGGGGTGCCGCGTGCCGACCTCGAGGGCACGCTGCAGAACGACATCCTCAAGGAGTACATCGCCCGCGGGACGTACATCTATCCACCCGAGCCGTCGCTGCGCCTCGTCGCCGACATCTTCCGGTTCATCGACGGCGCCAAGATGCGCTTCAATCCCATCTCGGTGTCGGGGTATCACATGCGGGAGGCGGGCGCCACCGCCGCTCAGGAGGTGGGATTCACGTTCGCCAACGGCATTGAGTACGTGCGGCGTGCGCTGGCCGCTGGCCTCGCGCTCGATGAGTTCGCGCCACGGATGTCGTTCTTCTTCGCGGCCTATACCGATCTCTTCGAGGAGATCGCCAAGTTCCGCGCGGCACGGCGGCTCTGGGCCCGACTGATGAAACAGAAGTTCAACGCCTCGGACGCCGCGGCGCGGCTCCGCTTTCACACCCAGACGGGCGGCGCGACGCTCACGGCACAACAGCCGCTCAACAACGTCGTGCGCGTCGCGATTCAGGCGATGGCGGCGGTGTTGGGCGGCACGCAGTCCTTGCACACGAACTCGTATGATGAAGCACTGGCGCTGCCGACCGAGCGCAGCGCGACGCTCGCATTGCGGACCCAACAACTGCTCGCGCACGAGACCGGCGTCCCCGAAGTCGTCGACCCCCTCGGCGGCAGCTGGTACGTGGAGAGTTTGACGGACAAGCTCGAGGCGGAAGCACGGCAGTTGGTCGAGGCGGTCGAGGCGGGTGGAGGTTCGGTGAAGGCGATCGAGCGCGGCTACTTCCAGGAAGCGATCGCGCGGAGCGCCTACGCGCAGCAGCGTGACATCGAGGCGGGGGAGCAGGTCGTCGTGGGTGTGAACGAATACGTGACGGGCGACCCCAGTCCGGCGATCCCGTCCCCCGACTATGCCACGCTGGCCGGCCAGCAGCGGCGGCGTCTCACCGAGCTGCGCGCAAAGCGGGATGCGGGAACGGTGAAGCAGACACTCGCGGCGCTGGAGGCCGCGGCGCGCGAGACGGCCGCTCCGCTTATGGAGCCGATTCTCGATGCCGTGCGCGCCCGCGCGACGATTGGGGAGATCAGTGACGTGTTCCGGGGCGCGTGGGGCGTCTACGATCCGCGCTGAGCGCGGCTGATGGATCAGCTCACCGCGGGCCGGCACGTCGAGCGGATCCGCGCGCTCGATGAGGCGTGGCTCGCCGCGGCGCGCCGTCACGATCTCGACGCCATGGTGGCCATTTATGCGCCCGACGCGACCGAGCTGCTGCCCGGCGAGGCCGCGCTGGTGGGTCGAGACGCCATCCGCGAGTTCTATCGGGGACTGCTCGAGCGCTATCCCCGGCTCGATCCGACGCTCAGTATGGACGAGGTCACGATCGCGGAATCGGGAGATCTGGCCGTCGTGCGCGGGTCATACCGATTCGCGCTGGACACTGCGAAGCCGGACGCCATCGACGCGGGCAAGTTCGTCGGCGTGTGGATCTTCACCGGCGGCGACTGGCGGCTGATGATCAACATCTCGAACTCGGACGCGCGGACGGGCGGATGATGCACGTCGTCCGGCTCGGCACGCCGCGCCTCGCCAACGAAGGGCTGCGCCTCGGCACCGTCCGCCGGCCGCCGCGCGGTGTCCGCAAAAGCGACTTCGCGAAGCGCGACTTCTACGACGTGTGGGTCCCGGACCTCGCGCCCAGTGCCGCGCTGTTCGCGTGGATCAAATCGCGGCCAATCACCGAAGCACGCTGGCGCACCTTTGCGCGGCGCTATGCGGCGGAGATGCGGCGGCCCGAAGCGAGTCGCCTCATCGCCCTGCTTGCGGCGCTGTCGGCGCAAACGGACTTTTCGGTCGGCTGTTATTGCGAAGTCGAATCGCGCTGCCACCGCTCGCTGCTGCGAGAGCTGCTCGTGGAGGCCGGCGCCACCCTCTCCTGATTCGGAGCCCTGATGCTCGCGATAATGCTCGGAGTGCTCGCCGTCGTGCAGGCGCCGACCCAAACCGGGTTTCTCGACCGCACCGTCAGCCTGGCCGGGAAGTCGTACCACTATCAGGTGTACGTTCCCGCCGATTACGCCACGAAGCCGAGCTGGCCGGCAATCCTCTTTCTTCACGGGGCGGGCGAGCGCGGCACGGACGGCCTGCTGCAAACCAATGTCGGTCTCGCGCCCGCCATTCGGCAGAACCCTTCGCGCTATCCCGCCATCGTCGTCTTTCCGCAGGTCCCGCCCGACTCACAGTGGGTCGGCACGCCGGCCGACGTGGCGGTCGCGGCGCTGCAGCAGACGCTGCGGGAATTCCACGTCGATCAGAGCCGGGTGTATCTCACTGGACTCTCGATGGGCGGCCACGGCACGTGGT
>DATJKA010000032.1:0-7968 GCA_035491815.1 Gemmatimonadales bacterium
CTCGCGCAGCAGCCGCGCCCAGATCTCGACATGCCGGTCCTCGACCTCCGCCAGCCGGCGATAAAGGTCGCTCTTTTTGGTATCCGGCTCCGCCGCCGCGAGCAGACGGTAGAGGTAGGCGGCGTCGGCTTCGTCCTGCCAGTGATGGTGAAACGTCTCGAGATCTGGCTGCTGGGCAGTCGGCATTCGCCAAAGCTAGGCTGGGCGCGCGACGGCGGTAGAGCGACTTGCGGCCACCATCCGGCTCGGCCGGTAAACCCTCGGCGAGCCCCGCTGTGACTCATGTACGCACCCCAACGATTCATGAGGTCATATGCGATTGGCAGCAATACTAGCCGCCGTGGCCGCGACGGGCGCTTTCGCCCCATCCGCACCGGCGCAGAACCCGCGAGTGCGCGTCATGCCGGGAGCGCCGCCGATGGAGATGCGGCTGGCCGGGTCACCACGCGCCGTCATTGGCATCTCGACGTCGAGCGCGGCGTCCAGCCGCGATACGCTCGGCGTGTTCGTTGGCGAAGTTCGCTCGGGCAGCCCGGCCGAGAAGGCCGGTATCGAGGAGGGCAACCGGATCGCTTCCATCAACGGCGTGAGCCTTCGCCTCTCAGCGGCCGACGTTGGAGATCCGGAGATGGCGGGGGTGATGACGCGCCGCCTCACCCGCGAGCTCGACAAGCTCAAACCCGGCGATGAAGTCGATCTTCGAGTCTACGCGGGCGGCCAGTTCAAGAACGTGAAAGTGAAGACCGTGGCGCCCGCCGACCTGTACGAGACGGCGGTGCGTCCCAGCATGAGCGAACGCGCGACGCTCGGCCTGAGGCTCGCGTCCACGGGGAGCTCGCGCGACACGCTCGGCGTGTTCGTGATCGGGGTCGTCGACGACGGGCCCGCGGCAAAGGCGGGCATCGAGGAAGGGAGCCGCATCGCGTCGATCAACGGCGTGGACGTGCGCGGCCGGCGATCGGGGGACGAGGACGACGTGTTCATGCGAGCGCCTGGCGTGTCGAGACTCGAACGCGAGGTGTCGCGCCTCAAGCCGGGCGACGAGGTGAATCTGCGCGTCTATTTCAACGGCCAGTATCGCAACATCGCGCTCAAGGCGGCGCGGGCGAGCGATCTTCCGCGGAGCGGCCGTTCGATCACGATCATGGGCGGTGACAACATGATGCTGCCCCCGATGGCGCGCATCGACATCGACGGCGCACGGATCGGGGACGAAGTGCGAGGGGCGCTCGAGCGGGCGCGCGTGGTAACCGGCGGGGCGTTGATCGGCGCCGGCCGGGCCTTCGGGCGCTTCGGCAACCGCGTCGACTGGTAGAGTTCGAATCGGATGCGCGCCGGCCTGCCGGCGCGCATCCGGTCTAGAACTCGACCTGTGCGCCGAGTTCGACGACGCGGTTGGGCGGAATGCCGAAGAACTCCGTTGCCGAACGCGCGTTCCGCGACATGATCACGAACAGTTTCTTGCGCCAGCGCGCCATTTTGGGAAGCACGGCGTCATCCGGCGCTCGCCGCGTGCCCGGCTTCTGCTCGCCGTCGGCGATGATGATCCGCTCGCGTCCGAGATAGAACGTCGTATCGTTCGGCCGCGCCTTGATTCCCGATGCGCGCGCGCGGTTCAGAATCTCCGGCACATTCGGCTGTTCCATGAAACCATAGCCAGCCGTGATCCGGTAGAAGCCGTGCTCGAATTTCTCGACCGATACGCGCTCCTCCGCGCTGATCTCCGGCACCTCGTGGGTGATGACGGACATCAGGATGACCTGCTCGTGCAAGACCTTATTGTGCTTGAGATGGTGCAGAAGGACGACCGGCACGCCGTTGTTCGACGACGTCATGAAGACGGCGGTGCCGGGGACGCGCGGGGGCTTGCGGCGCGCGACGTCGTTGAGGAAGAGATCGAGTGGAAGCGCGCCGGCATGGAGCGCCTGATTGAGCAGGCCGCGCCCTTTCTTCCACGTCGTCATCAACGTGAATACGGACAGTGCGATCACAATCGGCACCCAGCCGCCGAAGGCGATCTTGACGACGTTGGCGAGAAACAGCGAGACATCGATCGCGAGGAACGCGGCCGTGAGCGGAAGCACGTGGCTGAGCGGCCAGTTCCAACGAGCACGCGCAACCACACCGAAAAGGAGCGACGTGATCGCCATCGTGCCCGTGACGGCGATGCCGTACGCGGCGCCGAGGTTCTGCGAGGATTTGAAGCTCACTACGAGCAGCAGACAGCCGAACGCCAGCACCTTGTTGATCTCGGGAATGTAAATCTGGCCAGCCTCGCTGCGCGACGTGTGCATGATCGTCACACGCGGCGAGTACCCGAGTTGCACGGCCTGCTGGGTGAGTGAGAACGCGCCGGAGATCAGCGCCTGTGACGCGATGATGGCGGCCATGGTCGCGAGCACCACCAGCGGGAGCGTCAGCGCGCGCGGCGCGAGCAGATAGAATGGATTGGCGACGGCGCTCGGCTGCCGGAGCAACAGCGCTCCCTGTCCGAAATAGTTCAGCAGCAGGGCTGGAAGCACGAGGCCGAACCAGGCGAGCCGGATGGGGCGTTTCCCGAAATGTCCCATGTCGGCGTACAAAGCCTCGGCGCCGGTGACGGCGAGCACCACGGCGCCAAGTGTCAGGAACCCGATGCGCCCGTTCGCGGCGAAGAACTCAAGGCCATGCCACGGGTTGAGCGCGAGCAGAATGCGCGGCTCGCGCGCGATCTCCGCGATGCCCAACACGCCGATCGCGAGAAACCAAAGCGCCATGATCGGCCCAAAGGCCGTTCCCACGCGCCCGGTGCCCAAGCGCTGGACCGCGAACAGGCAGAACAGAATCAGCAGCGAGAGCCAGACGATCAGTTGATCGAACGCCGGGGTTGCGACGTGCAGGCCCTCGACCGCCGATAACACGGAGATCGCCGGTGTGATGATTCCGTCGCCATACAGTAGCGCCGCGCCGAACAAGCCCGCAGAGATCAGGAGAATGCGCCGTTTGGAGTCCGTTCGCCGCCGCTCCTGCTGGAGCACGAGCGCGAGAAGCGCCAGGATTCCGCCCTCGCCGCGGTTGTCGGCTCGCATGATGAACATCAGGTACTTCACGGCGACGACGAGGATCAACAGCCACACGATGAGCGACAGGACGCCGTAGACATTCTCGGTCGTCGGCGCGATCACGTGCTCTTTCGACGTGAAACACTGCTGCAGCGCGTACAGCGGGCTCGTGCCGATGTCTCCGTAGACGATGCCCAGCGCCGTCAGCGACAAAAAGGCGAGGCGCTTTCCGGTTGGGTGCCGTTCGACATGACGCCGCTCGACGACTGTCGAATGGAACCCGGTCAGGGTGGCGCTCGCCGTGGGACCTGGCGGCGGCGCCGGCGGCGGTCCCGGCGGTCCCGGCGGTCCCGGCGATGGTGCCTCGCTCGGAGGCGTTGTCGACGGCACGACGTCCCCGGCCTGCGCGGTCGGAGCAGACGGCGGCTTACCGGGTGGAGGTTCGTCCCCGGAGTCGCTGCGCCCTCGTGGATGTGCTGTCATGTATTGAACACTGCGGGGAGCGCCCGCCTCGTGGCCATGAGTTCCTGCAGCGGACGACCGTTCCGCCAGTACGCAAAAATGGGTCGCGGACAGAATCCGCGACCCGCTCCTGCAATCTAGCTTCGGCTGGCCGGCAGTCCAGCGGCCCAGACCGTCGTGCGTTACGGGGCTTTGGAGGTGACTGCGTCTATCTCGGTAGCCGCCCGCCTGATGATGTCGCGCAACCGTTCGATCGTCTCCCGCTCGCGAATGTGCATCGTTGCTGTCTTGTAAGTGGCGCGAGCGAGCTGTTGAAACGCCTGGTTCAGCTCCATCATCGGTGCGTCAGTAAAGCCCTCGACGAAGCGGGCAATCCGGTCGAAAATGTCGTCCACGGTCGAGCTGTTCGCGGCCAGGTACTTTCTGCCCTCGTCGGTGATTTCGTAAATCTTTTTGCCACCCTCTTCGGGCACGACGCGGGCATACCCCAGATCCTCGAGCATGGTCAGCGTTGGGTAGACCGTCCCGGGACTCGGGGCGTAGGAGCCACCGAACTTGCTCTCCAGCTCCTTGATGATCTCGTAGCCGTGGCGCGGCTTCTCCTCGAGGAGGCGCAGGATGACGTATTTCAGGTCTCCCTGCTCGAAGAACCGTGCGGCGCGGCCATGCCACTGCTTGTGGCCTCCAGGGGGCCCCCAATCGCCAAATCCGCCCCATCGCCAGCGTCCCCGCTGGTCGCAGCCAAATCCAAAGAAGCCTGGTCCTGTGCGCATGTTCGTGTCCTCTAAGATATATCGGGTTCGCTAAACGATATATCGCACGTTATATCGGCGCAAGGGGTTGGATCCGAGGCCCCTTGGCCAACTCGGCCAATGAAGACCGGTACAGCCGTTGCTTTACGTGTCGCTCGGAGGCAATCGCCTCCAGTCCGGGAACGACACACCAGGCTCAACTTGGAGGAGCTGCAGATGGCGGACGACATCGATCGCGACGACATGGACCGTGACGGCATCGACAACCAGGTCAAAGGCATTAGCAAGGAGGCCGAGGGCAAGATCCGGAACTCCGTCGGCGGCCTGACCGGCGATACCAGCGAGCAACTTCGCGGCAAGGCGCAGGAGCTCAAGGGAAAGGCGCAGCGGCGCATCGGTGAGGCGGAAGTCGACGCCGACAGCGACCTCTAACACGCGTCACCGAACGCGACGAACGGCGGCGAACCTCGTGGTTCGCCGCCGTTCGTGTTTTCACTTCTTTTCACTTCACGGATCTTTAATCCGGCGGCAATGCTCGGCTCACCAGCCCGTTCGACAACCCTCATCGAGCCATCATTTGGCGCTCACCGCCGAGCAATCGGCGCGCAATGCCTTGGTGCTATCGTGGCGCAACGGGACAGCGGTCCTGTCGCAACGCATACCAAGGAGGGTCACATGCTAGGAGTGCTCCTGGAGTCACGCGCCCGCGCGCCGCGGCGCTCGGGCGGCGCGGCGCTAAGTGTCGCGGCGCATCTCGCGATCATCGCCGCCATCGCCGCGAATACCGTCCACGGCACGCCAACCAGGCACGAGAAGCCGACCATCGTTCACGTGCAGTTCTCCCGGCCCACCGTGCGCACTCCCGTCACACGCGCGATCGTGACGGACCAGTCGCATGGACTCTCGAGCGTGCTCTCGTCCGTGGTGATCAAACGGGTCCAGGTTCCCAACTTCGTCCCCAAGGGCCTGCCGCCAATAGACTTGTCGTCGGGCGCGTCGTTCGACAGCATCGTGATTTCCGGCAGTGGCGGGAGTCCAACGGGCGGGCGAAGCGTGATCGACGGTGAATCGAGCTCGAGCTCCACGGACTGGCATGTCTCCGAGCTGCTGATGCACATCGTGAGCTCCGCAAAGCCGCGATACCCGTCGGTGCTCCGACAGAGCGGCATCGATGGGCGCGTGGTCGTTCGCTTCATGGTCGATACGTCCGGGCTCGTCGACCCGGTGAGCATCCGTGTGGTGACATCGACGCACGAGCTCTTCACGCGTGCCGTGCGCGACGCCCTGAGCGAATTTCGCTTCAAGCCCGCCGAGGTGGGCGGGCGCCGCGTCCCGGCTCTCGCCGAGATGCCGTTCGAGTTTCGCATCACCAACCGCTGATCGCAAAAAAAACGGGGCCCGGAGACATCCGGGCCCCGCGCTGATTGGCGTCCCCCCCCGGTCGCGCTACTCGTATCGCAATGCCATGATCGGGTCGAGCACCGCGGCGCGTCGCGCGGGCCAAACGCCAAAGGCCACGCCGACGAACGCCGAAAAGGCGAAGGCCATGATGATCGCGCCCGAGGAGACCTGCGTCGACCAGCCGGCCGTCTTGCTCATCACCGCGGCGCCGCCGGCCCCGAGCGCGATGCCGAGTATTCCGCCCAGGAGGCACAGCACGACGGCCTCGATCAGAAACTGAAGCAGGATGTTCGACTTCGTGGCGCCGAGTGCCTTGCGGATGCCGATCTCGCGCGTGCGCTCGGTGACCGACACGAGCATGATGTTCATGATGCCGATGCCGCCGACGAGGAGCGAAACCGCGGCGATGCCGGAGAGCAGATAGGTCATCACCTCGGTGGTCTCCTGGGTCGTCGCCAGGATGTCGGCCTGGTTGCGAATCTGAAAGTCATCCGGCGCTCCCTGGCGAATGCGGTGCTGCCGCCGAAGGACCCGCTGGATCTCGGCCATTGCGTCGGGAATCGCGTCCTCCGACTCGGCGAGCGCGCTGATCGACTGGAGCCGGTCGGACCCGTTGACCCGGAATCGGGCCGTCTGGATGGGGATCAGGATCTGATCATCAGGATTCATGAACGCGTTCGCCTGACCCTTGGAGGCGAGCACGCCGATGACCGTGAACTGCGTCCCGCGGATACGCACCGTCTCGCCGACGAGCGCCTCGGGCGTGGTGATGCCGAGGTTGTCGACGACGGCGGATCCGAGAACGGCCACGCGCTGCCGGCCCTCGTCGTCGGCCGCCGTGAACATCTTGCCTGTCTTGAGTTGGTATTTCCGAACCTCGAGGTAGTTCGGGCTCGTTCCGATGATCTGAGTGTTCGCGTTCTTGTTGCCGTACACGATCTGTTGCTGCGACCGCATCTCCGGCTGCACGGCGATCAGGCGCAGAGCCCGCTCGTCGATCGCCTTGGCGTCCTCGATCGTGAGGCGCTGCTGTCCGCCGGCGATGGCGACGCCCATGCCACGCTGCTGGCCGGGGTTCACCGTGAGCAGCGTCGTGCCGAGCGCCGCGATGCGGTTCTTGACCGCTTGCTGCGCGCCGGTGCCGAGGGCCACCACGGCGATCACGGCGCCGACGCCGATGACGATGCCGAGCATCGTGAGCAATGAACGAAGCTTGTTGGCGCGCAGCGCTCCGAGCGCAACGCTTATGATTTCCCCAATGAGCATTCGATCAACCTCCGCGACCGCCGCCGCCGCCGCGCGGGGGGCCGCCGCCGCCCGGCCCGGGTCCTTGCGGTCCCAAAGGCGTCGCGTTCTGTCGGAACCGGTCCTGCTGCTGCTGGCGTTGCGCCTGCAATGCCAGCGCGCCGAGCAGCACGACCCGTTCGCCTTCTTTGAGGCCGCTCACCACCTCGGTGTAGTCGAGGTTGTTCTGACCCGTCTGGATGACGCGCGGCTCGAAGTGCGTCTTGGTGCTGTCGGAAACGAAGACCAGCCCCATGCGCGTGCGCTGCGGCCGTGTCATCAATTCGGGCGACGGCGTGAGCGCGCCCTGGCCGGCCTGGGCTTGCGCTCGGTTGCCAGTGCGCTGACTGGGGGCCGTGGCCGTGGCCTGCGCGCCTGACTGTTGCCGGCGCGCGCAGGCGCCCGCGGTACGCGGGTCGAGGTTGAGTTGGGTGTAAATCGCGCGAATCTGCTCGTTCAGCGCCTGCATCTCCGGGCTGCCGCGGAATCCGCCACCGCCGCCACCACCTCCTGCCGCACCCGTCTGGCCGCCGCCGCCGAATCCGCCGCCACGCCGGCGCTGACCCGTCGAATCGCCGCCCCGATTACGGCCCGCGAAAGTCGAGTCGCCACGATTACGATTTCCGCCGCCACCGAAGCCGCCGGCAGGCCGAAGTGCCTGCATCTTCGACCGCAGGTCCTCGAGCTGCTTTTTCTCTTTCAAATGCGCCTTGAGCACGTCGTCGACCTTCTTGCAGTCGGCGTCGGACACTTGCATGCCAAACCCACCTTGTCCACCAAAACCGCCGCCCCCGCCCTGGAAGGCGGTGCTCGACACACCGAGCAGTGACGGCGCGACTTCGCCATTGGCGCTGCCGCTGGTTCCACTGGGACCCGCGGGCGGCGCACCCGAGCTTCCGGTACCTCCCGGACCGCCGTTCGCAGCTCCGCCATTTCCCGCGCCACCGTTACCACCGCCATTTCGCCGGCCACCGTTGCCGCCGCCGAAGCCGCCGCGATTTCCTCCGCCAGTGTAGCCCTGCGCACGC
>DATJKA010000033.1:0-17271 GCA_035491815.1 Gemmatimonadales bacterium
ACCGACGAAGAACAGGCCGAAGGCGAACTTCGTGGGCGTCGTGGGCTCGTACTTGCCGAGGCGGATCCACAGCCACGCGAACGCGGGGGCGAGAAGAATCACGAAGATCGCCTGAACGGAGACGTACCAGCTCGACGGGAAGCTGAAGCCGAGGATGCGCAGCGTCGTGTAGCGGTCGCCGAACAGGTTGAGGCTCGAGCCTGCCTGCTCGTAGGCGCCCCAGAAGACCGCGGCAAAGACGAAGAAGACGCCCATCGCGCCGATGCGCTTCCATTCCGTCGCCGTGAATCCCAGGAATCCGCTCGATGGCGCGGCACCCGCCGTCGCGCTCGCAACGGGCTTCGGCCGCTGAGCCAGCCGCTCGATGGCGGGCTGCAGGCTCCGCCGCCCGAGGACGTACTGCAGCAGTCCGAGCGACATGCCGACGCCCGCGCAGGCGAAACCGAGATGCCAATCCACTTTTTGCGCCAGCCAACCGGCGATGAGGGGCCCGATGAACGCGCCGAGGTTGATGCCCATGTAGAAGATCGAGAAGCCCGCGTCGCGCCGAGTATCCGCCGGATCGTACAGGGCGCCGACGATGCCGGAGACGTTGGGCTTGAGCAGCCCGGTACCGACCACGATCAGCGACAGGCCGACGTAGAAGAACGGCAGCGCGTGAAACGCCAGCGTAAAGTGCCCCAACGCAATGATGATCCCGCCGATGAGCACGCTGCGGTACTGTCCCAGCCACCGGTCGGCGAGAATGCCGCCGAGGATCGCCGCGGCCCACACGCCGGCGGTGTAGTTCCCATACACGCGGCCGGCATGGCTGTCGTCGAATCCCAGCGCGTGGACCATGTACAGAATGAGAAAGGCGCGCATCCCGTAATAGCTGAAGCGCTCCCACATCTCGGTGAAGAACAGCGTGGCGAGCCCGCGCGGGTGGCCGAAAAACGTCCGTTCGCCGTTCATCGGTCGAAGAGATCGTCTTGCTGCGCGGCGTCGGGATGTTCCGATGGCCGCAGCAATGTGCCGAGCCGCGCTTCCCACTTCTCGAGGTCGAAGTGGTGCTCGTTCTGCAGCGCCCGCCGGAGCACCGGCGAGAATTCGTGAAACGCCTCGAGCAGCTCACGCGTCGCGCCGCGCAGCGCCTCGAGGCGGTAGCTGTCGTCGGTCGCGCCCATGTCCTCGAGGATACTCTGCTCGGTCCGCGACGCCACGACCGGCTCGGCCTGCCCCTCGATGAAGACGTTGGTCCGCTGCCCCGGCCCCCGTCCCTCCTCGATCGGCATCAGCCCGAGGATGCGATCGGAGCGCCAGTACTTGCCATAGCCGAGGAATACCATGCGGCCTCGCTTTACATCCATGAGATCCTCCGTCCGGCGCACGGCTTACGGCGCACGGCGCACGCCTCTGCGATTCTTGCGAATGTCGTCCAACGCGACCCGGTCAATCTTCCCGTCCATGCGCACGCGCACGTCGTAATTCTCCCAATACATGAAGTTGGCAAGCGCGGTCAGAAACTTCTGGTTGAGTGTCGGCTGCGGTGCGTCGAGCCACTTCTGCGGCTGGTTCACCGGCTCGACGAGCAGAATGGCTTCCAGCTCCTTCTGCAGCGCCGGCGTGATCGGAATCAGGTCCGCCGAGTCGCTCGTGAAGAAATACAGCTTGTGCAGCGCGTACAGGCGCTCGAGCTCCTTGATCGGATCGGGGGCGTCGTACACGCGGATGTCGATGTAGCGATCGGTGGTGCCGAGATAGCCGGCGTTGGCCCGGACGACGAGCAGCGCCGCCGATTGCATCCCGCGCCGGTCGCCGCCTCCCGCCTGCCCCGCCACCAGTGCGGCGATCAAGCGATCAGCCAGCGTGCCTTTCGTCCGCTCGAACGTCTCCGCCATGTTCCGCACCGTCGCGTCGGAGACCATGATGTTCGCCTGCGCGGCGTAGCCGTGACCCACGATCATTTGGCCTTTGCCGCCCGTCTGGCCGTCCGCCCGTCCGCCCGTCCGTCCGCCCGCCCAGTCGAACGTCGAATCGCCGGTCCAGCTCGCGGCGTTGCCGTGCGCGTCGACCATGCCGACCTGCCGCTGCGAGGGCCGCGTGTCGCTGCGCATGATGATCCGCATCGCCTCCGGCGCCGTCGCGCCGCGCGCGATGAGCTCGAGTCCCTTCTCGCCATAGTCGGTGTTGCTGAGCGATTGCGTCGCCACCGCGCCCACGCCCGCCTTCGCCCACGGCACCAGGCCGCCGACGTTCGGAAACTTCGACTGCACGGCGATGCCGAGGTCGCCGGTCGCCGAATCGTAGGCGACGATGCTGTAGGTGTGGGCGCGCTTGAGAAAGTCGGACGGGGGAGGTTGCTGGAGAACTTGAAGGAAGGCGAGCAGCAGCACGGGCTAGTCCTTTCTCATTTTCTTTTTGAGCTCTTCCAGTTGGCGCGCGGCGGCCGCTTCGCGCGCCGCGCGATCCATGTCCGACTTGAGCAGCTCGTCGCGCAAGTCCGTTCCTTCGCGCGCGCCGCCCGCTTCTTCGAGGTCGCGCCAGGCTCGCTCGGTACTCGACTGCGCCGACGCTCCCCCCGCGGCCTTGAGCTGCGCCTGCATGTCCTCCAGCTCGCGCTGCGCAAGCGCCAGCTCCTCCCGCTCGGCGGCGAGCTTGCGCTCGAGCACGGCGGCGCGCTCGCGATGCTTGCCGGCAAAGCGGTCGGCCACCGCGACCGTCTCTTGATCCTGGATTTCGCCCGCCAACCGGCTGCGCCGCTCGGCATCCGCCAACCGCTGGCGCTCGGCGGCGAGCTCACGCTCGGTCCGCGTGACGGCCTCCTGGATTTCCTGGACGGCCACCTTGGCGTCGACGACCGCTTCCCGCATTTGGCGCGTGAGCGACCGCAGGTCGGGGGTGGACGCCGCATCGAGTGCGGCGCGGAACGCATCCCGCAGGCGCTCGAACAGGATCAGCTCTTGCGGATCGTTTTCGCGAAGAAGTCGGAAAAGACGGGCTCGACGGCCTTCGACGCGCACTTCGGACACTTGGGGCGCGCCTTGCTGGAACGCTCGGTCATCTTTTCGGTGCGGGCGAACCGGGCCTGGCACGCCGTGCAGCGATACTCGTACAGTGGCATGCCGCAACGTATTCCCGCTGAAAACACGGGTCAAGTTGACGCACTCGCCGCCGTCCACAGATTGCTGGAATGCGTCTCGGCGCGGTAATCGTGCTTGGCCTCGGGTTGGCGTGCGGCGGCGGCCTGCAACCGGAGCCAATCTGCGCAAAATCGCTGGTCGGCGTCTGCGGAACGGTGCGATTCCGCGGCACAATTCCCGACTCGACCGACAACGTCTTCATCGCCGCCTACGCCACCTTCCCGCAAACCTGCACCGACCTCATCGACAACCGCCGTCCCATCATCCCCGGCTCGGTGCCCTACACCGATTCGCTCGCCGCCTACAGCGTGGAGCTTCCGCCCGACACCTACCACTGGGTGCTGGCGGTTTGGAAGAAAGTCGGCGCGCTCAAGTTGTCTCCGGCGGACACCGCCATCCTGCGCGTCGCCGGCTACTACCGCAGTCCCGCCGACTCGACCCAACCCGGCGTCGTCACCGTGCCGCTCGGCGCGTCGATCGGCGACGTCGACTTCGCCGTCAATTTCGACTCGCTCCGTCCCGCCACGGATTTCGTCACCTGCACCGCGCAATAGCGTTCGGGCTCTTGTTCGCTTGTGCCGCGTCGCTCGCGGCGCAGGGCACTGCGAGGGGAGTCTTGCGCGGTAGCATGCGCGAACGGACGAGCGGCGATCCCGTGCGGGGCGCCGTCGTCGCCGTTCCGGGCACCACGCTCTCGACGCGCACCGGCACCGACGGCCGCTTTCGCCTCGCGCCCGTTCCCGCCGGCACGCTGCGCGTCCATCTCGCGGCGATCGGATTCGCCGCCGTCGATACGAGCGTGACGATCGTGGCGGGCGACACGACGACGCTCGAGGTCGTGGCGTCGTTCGCGCCCCTCGCGCTACCGCCCGTCGACGTCGTCAGCGACAAGGTGCCCCACTTCGGCGATCGCCCGGCGACCAGCGTCGCGCAGGTCAGCGAGCAAGACCTGAACCGGCGCGCGGTCGCGACCGTCGACGAGGCCATCGACCACGTCCCCGGCGTGCAGTTCGTCAACGGGCAGATCAACGTCCGCGGCTCGACCGGCTACGTGCAGGGACTCAACTCGCGCGTCCTGATGACCGTGGACGGCGTCCCGATGAACCAGGGCGACCGCGGCGGGATCAACTGGGACATCCTCCCGGTGGACGAGGTTCAGAGCGTCGAGATTCTGAAGGGCGCCGGGTCCTCGATGTACGGCTCGGCGGCCTTCGGCGGCGTCGTCAATGTGACGACGCGCGATGTGCCCAGCGAGCTGCACTTGCGCGTGCGGCTCGTCGGCGGCGCGTACGCCGATCCACCGCACAGCGTCTGGCGGTTCCGCGATTCGCCCGGTCTCCTCGGCGGCGCCGACGTGACGGCCTCCTACGGCACCGATCGACTCGGCGCACGAATCTCCGCCGGCGACCGCCACTCGGACGGGTATCGGCAACAGGATCAGGACGACCATCTGCATTTCGCTGCCAAGGGACGCTGGCAGCCGGCGCCCAACATGCGCGTCGACGTCTCCGGCGCCTGGGCGGTGGATCGCTACGATGTCCCGCTCAGCTGGTGCAGTCGCGGCGAGTGCGACGATCGCGGTCAGGTCTTTCAGCCGTTCATGGTGGACACGACGGAGCTCGGCGCGCGCACCGACTCGCGCAAAGGGTACGTCGATGCGCAGTTGCGCACGACGGTGTCGCCGCAGCTCGCGTGGGTGGCGCGCGCGTCCTGGATGCACACGCGCTTCACCGACGTCCGTCGCAGCGCGAACGAGTTCGGCATCGGCGACCGGTTCGGCGCAGAAGCGCGGATCGAGGCACATCCCGAGTCGACGCGCACCGTCGTGGTCGGCGGCGAAGCGACGCTCTCCAACGTGACGAGCGACATCTTCGGCGTACACTCGCAATCCGAGTTCGCCGCGTACGGCCAGAGCGACCAGCGGGTCGGGTCGCTGCACGTGAGCGGTGGAGCGCGCCTCGATTTCCTTGCGGTCGACGGCGGGTCCCTGACGGCGGTCGTGAGCCCGCGCGTGGGCATCACGGTGCCGACCGATCGACTGCCGGACGGGGCTGGCGGCGGTGTCTTGCGGGCGTCCATCGGCCGCGGCTTCCGCGCGCCGACGATGGCGGAGCGGTTCGTCCGCACGGTCGCCCTGGGATTCGAGGTCGTCCCCAACCCCAATCTCCGTCCCGAGACCAGCTGGTCGTTCGAGATCGGCCACACGAGCGCGCCGCTGTGGCGCTTCCTGCGCGTGGATGCCGCCGTGTTCTGGACCGAGGCCCGGGACCTGATCGAGCCGCGCACCATCCTCGTCCCTCCCGATACAGTCGAGATCCAGCTGCAGAACGTCGTGCGCGCCCGCATTGCCGGCGTGGACGCCAGCATCATCGCCGCGCCGATTCCGAACCGGCTCGTCGCGACACTTGGGTACACGTATCTCTCGACGCGCCGGCAGCTCGCCGGCGACAGCACCGAAGGACCGCTCGCCTTTCGGCCGCGGCACATGGTCACACTCGGCAGCGATTATTCGCTGTGGGAGGGCGTCGGCGTCGGCGCCGATTTCCGCTATGCGAGCCGGCCCGAGCGCATCGAGCTGGAGGGGTTTGTCGACTCCCGGCGCGTGCCCGTGAAGGTGCTGGACCTGCGTGCGTCCTGGCGGCGTGGGCCGGTCGAGCTCCGGCTGCTCGCGGCCAACGTGCTCAACTACATCTATAACCTCGTGCCCGAAACGCTTGCGCCGGTGCGAACGCTGTCGCTCACGGCCGTTTGGAGCCGTTAGCATTACATTGCACGCCATGAAATGGCTGGTGTGTTCCTGCGTCATGGCGCTGGGTGCATGCACGCGCGGCGCCGGCAATTCGCCGACCTGCGGCATCGCCCTGCTTGCCGGTCCGTCGCTCATCACGTCCCAGCTCAGCAACGCACGCGCGGTCATCACCGATCCGCCCCGCGGTGTGCCCGACTCGCTGCCCGCGATGGTCATTCAGCAAAAGCCTGCCGCCGTCCTCGTGGGTCGCGACGCCGAAGGCAAGATCTCCATGCAGTATCGCGGCCCGGGATTCCCCGCCCGCGGCTACGGCTTGCTCGTCGTCGACGACACGTCGCAGCGCGCCATGGGCGTCCTGATTCTCGATCAAGAGGACCCCGCGAACCATCCGGCAATCGGGACGATCATCGGCGGGAGCACGGCGCTGAATCTCTTTGGCGTGCGCGTGGATTGGGCGAGCGTCAGCAATCCGCGCTGTCCGTTGTTCGGCGGTCCCGCGTCCTCGACGTCGTGAAGGCTCCGGCGATCGCGGTGACGGCCCCGCGCCGGCTCGTCGAGGGCCGCGAGCGCGTCACGCTGAACACCGCCTATGTCCGAGCACTCGAAGGCGCCGGCCTCGTGCCGCTGGCGGTCCCCACGATGCTGGCCGCCGATCGCGCCGGTGCGGCGCTCGCGGCCGTGCGGGGGCTCGTGCTCACCGGCGGCGAGGACGTCGCACCCGACCGCTATGGCCAGGCCCCTCACCCGCGGCTCGGTGACGTCGATCCGATTCGCGATGCCGCCGAGCTCGCGTTGATCGCGGCGGCGCGCGAGCGCGGGCTCCCGATTCTCGCGATCTGCCGCGGCATTCAGATCCTCAACGTGGCGCTCGGCGGAACGCTCTATCAGGATCTGCCGACCGAGCGGCCGAGCGACATCCCGCACAGCGATGAAACAAGTCGACACGCGATCCGCGTCGAAACGAGCTCGCGGCTCGGTCGCACGCTCGGCACGCCCACGGCGAGCGTGAACAGCCGGCACCATCAGGCGATCCGCGACCTCGCGCCGGGCCTCAAGGCGGTTGCCTGGGCGGAGGACGGCATTATCGAGGGCGCGGAGCCGGCGGACCAGGGCGGGCCGTGGATCGTCGCCGTGCAGTGGCATCCCGAGGACATGACGGAGCGCGCGCTGTTCGACGGCTTCGCGCGGGCGGTCGCGTGAGCGCGCTGCATCCGTTCCCGTCGACCGAGTGGGTCGCTGCGTACGGCGACCAGATCAACTCGAGCACGGAGTACCGCGCCGCTTCCACCGAGTGGACGCATGGCGCGGTCGCGTTGGTGCTCCCGGCCGCCCCGGCGATCGGCATCCCCGAAGACGTCGCGATCCTGCTCGATCTCGATCGCGGCGTTTGCCGATCGGCCAAGTTCGTGAAACGGGAAGAGGCGCAGCACGCGCCGTTCATTCTCACCGCCGAGTACCGCTACTGGAAGCAGATCATCAAGAAGGAGCTCGGCCCCATCGCCGGGATCATGCAGCGGAAGGTGTCCCTCGTCGGATCGTTGCCGATCGTGGTGCGGTTCATCAAGTCCGCGGAAGCACTGGTCGACGCGGCGACACGCGTCCCCACCCGCTTTCTGGACGACGGCGAGGGGGCGTGACCGTGCCGACCGGCAATGTCCTGGCACGGCTCATTACGCTGTCGCAGGAGCTCGCCGGTGCGTACCGGCCGGCGACGATCATCGAGATCGTGACCCGCCTGCTGACCGAGCAGCTCGCTCCCGCGCGCTTGTCGGTGATGCTCCTCGACCTGGACAGCAACCGGCTCACCATCGCCTACCACAACGGCCCCCGGCCGCCCAGCACCGACGATCCGATGTTGCAGCTCGCGCTCCGCCGCGGTCCGCTCGTTTTTCCCGAGCGCGTCGCCGAGCGCGCCGCGGAGCTGGACGTGACGATCGAGGGCCCGACGCCGGCCTGCTGGCTCGGCATTCCGATCATGGTCGTGTCCCGCTCGCTCGGCGCCGTGACGATGGAAGGCGACCGCAAAGGGGCGCTCGACGACGACGCGTTGATGTTCGCGCGCGCGGTCCTCGCGCAGGCGGGCATCGCGCTCGAGAACGCTCGACTCGTCGAGCTCCTGTCGAGCGGTAAGCGGGAGTGGGAGCAGACGGTCGATGCGTTCAATCAGGCGATCTGTTACATCGATCCCCAGGGTGCGGTGCGCCGCGCCAATCGCGTGTTCGCCGAGCTGATCAAACTGCCGGTCACCGCGCTCCCCGGCCGGCCGTGGCTGACCCTCCTGCCGCCGTCGTGGGTGGATCCGGTCGCGCGTTTGCTCACGCCCGAAGGCGCTTCCACTCCCGTCGAAGTGCGTGCCGGCGACCGCACGCTGCAGGTGAGTGCGATTCCCTCGGGCGAGCCGGGCGCGATGGTGCTGCTGTTCGAGGACCAGACCGAGAAGCGACGGCTACAGGATCAGCTCCTGCAGTCTGAAAAGATGTCCGCGATCGGTCAGCTGATCGCGGGCGTGGCCCACGATCTCAACAACCCGCTCGCGTCGGTCGTCGGGTTCAGCGACCTGCTCGGCGAAGCGGGCGACATCCCGCCCCGGCTCGCCGAGCCGCTCGCAGTCATCCGGCAGGAAGCCGAGCGTGCCTCGGCAATCGTGCGCAACCTGTTGTCGTTCGCGCGGCGCCAGGAAGGTGAGCGCAAGCTCCAGTCGATCCGCCCGATCCTCGAATCCACGCATCAGCTGCTCAAGAACCAGATGCTGGCCGCGCGCATCGAGCTGACGCTCACGTTCGAGCCCGGCTTGCCCGAAGTCGAGGTGCACGCGAATCAGATCAAGCAGGTGTTCGTGAACATCATCAACAACGCCGCCCAGGCGATCACGGCGATGCGCGCCCGCAGCGGGACGGGCGGCGGTCGGATCGAGATCGCCACGAAATGCGAGCCCGACGGGCTGTCGGTCAATATTGCCGACGACGGGCCCGGCATCCCCGAAGACGTCGTCCCGCGCGTGTTCGAGCCGTTCTTCAGTACCAAGTCCGAAGGCGAGGGCACGGGGCTGGGCCTCTCGATCTGCCTCGGTATCGTGAAAGAGCACGGCGGCGACATCAGAGTGGATCCGGGCGGCGCGGGAAGCGGGCGTGGGGCGACGTTCATCGTCGAGCTGCCGACCGGCGTGCACGCGGAATTAGCCCCCCGCAGCCAGGATGCGGATGCCGCCCCGACCGTCACGAAGGCGCCTGCGAGATCGCCGGCAGCGCCCGCGCCGCCGGCTCCCGTCCCACCCGAACGGCCCGAGCGGCTGCGGGTACTCGTGGTAGATGACGAACCGCACATTCTTCACTACATGCAGGCGACCCTCGAAAGCTGGGGACACGAAGTCGTGCTCGCGCGCGATGGGAGCCAGGCGTTGAAGCGCGCGCTGATGCAACCCTTCGATCTCATCATCTGCGATCTCCGCATGCCGCGACTCGGAGGGCGCGAGATGTTTCACACACTCGCGCGGATGCACCCCTCCGTCGCCGACCGGATCATCTTTGCCACCGGCGACACCGTCCGCGGCGACACGCTGCAATTCCTCGAAGAGTTGGGCCGGCCGTTTCTTCAGAAGCCCTTCAAGCTCGATGCACTGCGCCGCGTCCTTGCCGGAGTCGTGAAAGTCCCGGCGTAGGGCCGGCGTGCGCGTCCTGCAGGTGGATTCAGGCCGCGAGTGGCGCGGCGGCCAGGCTCAGGTCTGGCTGCTCTGCCGCGAGCTGACGGGCGCGACCGACGTCGAGCAAATCCTCGTCACGAAGCAAGACAGCGAGCTGGCGCGCCGCGTCGCCGCAGCCGGCGCGCAAGTCCAGGCGACGACCTGGGACATCGGGCTCGACCCGCGCGCCTGGTGGCAGCTGCGACGCACGATCGCGTCGTTTCAGCCCGACATCATTCACGTCCACGACAGCCATTCGCTGACGCTCGCCGCCACGGTCGCGATGGGACGTCACGTCGTGGCGACCCGCCGCGCCGAGTTCCACATCGGACGATTCGGCGCGTGGCGCCGGCCCGATCGCATCATCGCCGTCTCGGAGGCGGTGAAACGCGTGCTGGTGAGCGACGGCATTGCCGCCGACGCCGTCGTGGTCGTGCCGGACGGTATCGACGTCGAGGCGGTCCGGCGCGCCGCGGCCGAGTCGCCGCCACTCGACATGCGGCGACGACTGCGCATCGCGGCGGGGCACCCCCTCGCAGTCAACGCCGCCGCGCTGACTGGTGAGAAGGATCACCGCACCTTGGTACGCGCGGCCGGGCACGCGCGCGCGGTCGCCCCTGATCTCCACTGGATCATCGCGGGCGATGGACCGCTGGAGTCGCAGATCGCAAATGAGATCACCCGGCTCGCCTTGCAGGACCGCGTGCATCTCGTCGGCTTCGTGGATCGGATCGACGCGCTGATCGCGGAGGGAGACGTGTTCGTCTTGTCGTCGCGGCAGGAAGGCCTGGGCAGCGTGATTCTCCACGCCCTGGCACTCGCACGCCCGGTCGTCGCGACCGCCGCGGGCGGTATCCCCGAAATCCTCCCTGCGGACGCGCTCGTGCCGCCGGGGGCGGCGGAGCCACTCGCGCAGAAGGTCGTCGCGGCACTGGGGCAGCCGGTCGTTCTCCCCTACCCTTCCCGCTTCAGCGCTAACGCCATGGCACATGGAGTCTTGGACGTCTATCGGGCCTTCTTCTAGATTGCAGGGCCATGATCTACGTCTGCGTGCCGGTCCACAACGAGGCGAGCACCGTCGGGCTCGTGCTTTGGAAGGTCCGTCAAGTCTTCACGGCCTTCCAGCGTGAGTACCAGATCATCGCGTGCGACGACGCCTCCACCGACGGGACGCCGGACGTCCTCACCTCGTACGCCCGCGTCCTGCCGCTGACCGTGATCACGCATCGCACGCGCCAGGGGTACGCGAAGAGCCTCGAGGAGCTGCTGCGCACGGCGCTGCAGCGCACCGACCGCCCGAAGCGCGATTGCGCGATCACCCTGCATGCCGACTTCGTGCACGCACCCGAGACCATGGAGGAGATGGTCAAGCGACTGGAATCCGGGGCCGATCTCGTGGTCGCCGAACAGGCGCAGCTGCGGGGCACGCAGACGTGGGCGGAACGATGGGTGCGGCAGTGGGCCCCGCGGCTGCTCCGCGTCGGCGGTGGCGTAAAGGATTCGCTTTCGGGATTCGTCGCCCTGCGCCTGATCGTCCTCAAGCAGGCGACCAGGGGCGGCGAGGCACGGCTGCTGATCACCGACGGCTGGTCCGCCAATGCCGAGCTTCTCGCGCGCCTCGGCGCGCACGCACGCCGCATCGAGCTCGTGCCGAGCGCCGCGCGCTATGACCTCAAGCAGCGGCCCTCCCGATCCAAGCCATGGCAACAACTGCTCTCGGCGTGGCGGGCGCGTGGCCTCGTCAGCGCGGCGCGCAAAAGCGTCGCGCCGCTCGTACTGCTCGGGATCTTCGCGGTGAGCCGGTTGAGCGCCCAAGACACGGTGTGCACGGGCAAGCCCGTCACCACGACGACCACACGGCCGGCGCTGCCACCCGCGCCATCGCCGGCGACCTCACCGCCGCCGGTGCTGCGGCCCGCCCCCGCGGTCACATTTCCCGTCGGCGAACGGCTCTCCTTCAGCGCGAAGTACGGCATCTTCAGCGTCGGCAGTGCGGTGATGGAAGTCGTCGGAATCGATACGGTGCACGGCATGGAGACCGTGCACATCCGCTTTCGTATTACGGGCGGCGCGCTCTGGTACCATCTGGACCAGACGATCGAATCGTGGGTGGGGCGCTACGATTTCCGTTCGCGGCGGTTCTCGTCGGTGCAAGATGAGCGCGACCGGCATCGCGAGCACCGCTACGAGATCTTTCCCGACTCGGGATTCTATCGCGAAGAAGGGCGCGACACGACGTTCGCCACCGTGCTCGAGCCCCTCGACGACGCTGCGTTTCTCTACTGGATCCGGACGGTGCCGCTCGAAGTGGGCAAGCGCTACGAGTACGCCCGGTATTTCCGGCCCGATCGCAACCCGGTCATCGTCGAGGTCATCCGCCGCGAGCGGGTGAGCGTCGCCGGGAAGAAGTGGCGCGCGCTCGTGGTACGCCCCAAGATTCCCCAGGGCCGCGGTATCTTTGCCGAGAAGTCGGAGACGCTGATCTGGCTGTCGGATGACGCGCAGCGGCTGGTGCTCGCGATTCAGTCCGACTTTTCCTTCGGGCAAGTGACGCTGAAGCTCAAGGACTACGTGGAGCCATGACAGACTATCGCGAAGCCGACTTCTCCCGCCTCAAAACCGTCCCCATCGCCCAGCGTCCCAACAAAGTCGATTCTTCACTGCTCGCGCAGCCGCCCCGCGCCGGCACTCCGTCATTCCGAGACTTCATCGCAGCGCTTCCCTCGATCCTCGCGGTGCAGGATCTCCGCTTTCTCGTCGACCAGCTGGTCGCCGCGACCGGCCGGCGCGCGGTCGTCGCGATGCTCGGCGGCCACGTCATCAAGGTCGGGCTCGGTCCGTTGCTGATCGCGCTGATCAAGCGGCGCGCGGTCTCCGTCCTGGCGATGAACGGCAGCGCGGCGATCCACGATTTCGAGCTCGCGGCATACGGCGGCACCAGCGAGGACGTCGCGGCCGGACTCGGCGATGGGACATTCGGAATGGCGGAAGAAACGGGGCGCGAGATGAACGCGGCGCTCGCCAAAGGCGCGCAGGCGCAGCAGGGTGCGGGGCAAGCGCTCGCCGAGTATCTCCGGTCGCGTAAGGACTTGCCGGGCCGCGACGTCTCGGTGCTCGTCGCGTGCGCCGAGCTGGGCGTGCCGGTCACCGTGCACGCGGCCGTCGGGGCCGAGATCATCCACCAGCACCCGTCGGCGGACGGCGCGGTCCTGGGGGCGACGAGTCACCGCGACTTCAAGCGACTGGCCGGCGCACTTCCCGACCTCGATGACGGCGGGGTCGTCCTGAATCTCGGCAGCGCAGTCGTCATGCCGGAGGTATTTCTGAAGGCGTTGACCGTCGCGCGTAACCTCAACGCAGGCCGGCCCAAGAATTTCACGGCATGCGATTGCGACATGCAGCGCCATTATCGCCCGCGGGTGAACGTCGTGGAGCGACCGACGCTGGCGGGCGGGCGCGGCATTCAGCTCACGGGCCATCACGAGATACTGTTGCCGCTGATTGCATGGGCGGTCTTATCGCGACTCGAAGGGTAGCGATCGCGCTGGCGGTTGCGATGGCGGTCGCCTGCACGACGCGCCGAGTCACGCCGCGCGGACCGCGCGATATGGTGGCCATACCGAGCGGAGCCGATGACGTCGAGGCGGTCGTGCGATTGGCGCTGGCGCTCGACGCCGCCGGCGACGCCCGGGCCGACACGCTCTACGCACCCGACGCCATGATCATCGGCAATGCGCGCGTGCGGCTGGCGGCGCCGCGGTTTGCGGGCATCGTGAGCGGCACCGGCGGACGCATCACCATCACCGCCGCGAATGCGACGGTGGAAGGCCGGGTGGCCTGGGTCTTAGTGGATTATCGTTGGGTCAACCCGGCCGAGCGGCGTGCGGAAGTCGGCCGGGCAACGGTTATCTGTGAACGACGGGAGAGCGGCTGGAAGATCGTACACGCGCACTCGAGCCAGCCGCTTCCCTGGGAGCCCTAGGAAGCGTCGGCGGGCCGGCCTTTGATCATGTCACGGACGCGATCCGCAGTCCGCGGGCTGACGAGGCGCAGGACGATGTACACGACGAAGCCGAACGCGGCGAGCCACAACACCGTTCCGGCGATACCGACGACGAAGCCCAGCATGCCAAACAGGAACTTGAGCGCGAGCCAGGCGACGATGGCGAGAATTGCGAACCCTAAAAGGCTCCGGAACATGATTTCCTCCTGGTTGCCCGGTGCGTGTGCAGCGTACGCCTAAATGTCGCACAAAGTTTCTACCTGTGAAGTCTTAGTCGCGGGCGGCGGCATCATCGGCGCAGCCTGCGCCCGCGCCGCCGCTCTCCGCGGCCTCAAAGTCGTGATCTGCGAGCCGGGCCCCGACCCCGCCGCCGCGTCCGCGGCGTCCGCCGGCATCCTGGGCCCGCAGATCGAGCGCGCCGACGAAATGCTCCGGCGATTCGGCTTGCGGGCACGAGACCGCTACGAAGGCCTCGCGGCGTCGCTCCTCGAAACCACCGGAATCGACATCGGACTGTGGCGCGAGGGGATTGCATCGCTCGCGTTCGAAGAAGCGGAAGCCGAGCGGTTGCGTGATGCCGTCGCTCATCAGCGCCAAGCGGGGCTGCGGTGCGATTGGCTGGAGCCGCCGGAGGTCGCCGAGCGCTTCCCCGCGACGGCCCCGTGTCTCGGCGCTCTGTTCGCACCGGAAGACGGCGCGGTGGATGCGCCGGCGCTCACCCGCGCGCTCCGCGAGGATGCCAAACGGCTGGGCGCGCGGACGTTCAGCACGCGCGTCAACCGTATCAACACGATTCTTGGTCGTGTAACAGGCGTAGAAATTCCGGCGGGCAAGATCAAAGCGGAGCATGTCATCATCGCCGCGGGCGCCTGGTCAACCCAGATCCAGCATCTGCCTCGCCACCTCCCGATCGAGCCGGTGCGCGGGCAGATGGCCGCGGCCCCCTGGCCTGCCGACATGCCGCGGACGGTGCTGTACTACGACCACGGCTACGTGCTGGCACGCAGCGGCGAAGCAATCTTCGGGAGCACGATGGAGCAAGTCGGCTTCGACGGCCGCGTGACGGATGCCGGCGTGCGCGAGATCGTCGCCGCGGCGCGGCGTTTGCTGCCCGGCCTGCCAGCCAAGCCCACGCGCACCTGGGCGGGACTGCGCCCCCTTACGCCGGATGGGCGGCCGATCGTCGGACCTGATCCTGAAGTGCGCGGGTTATGGTACGCCACCGGGCACGGCCGCAACGGCGTGCTGCTCGCCGGCCTCACGGGCGACGTGATCGGTGACCTCGTCGCCACGGGCTCGACCGAGGTAGAGATTGCTTCTCTCGCCCCGGAACGATTTAGTTCATAGATGTTCAGCAGCTGCGCGTTTTGTAACGCGTCGTTCGATGGTGATGGCGGCCCCTCGGGCCTGGGCGTTGGGCGGCGGATTGCGTTCGACGAGTGGAAAGGCCGGCTCTGGGTCGTCTGTCCCCGCTGCAGTCGCTGGAACCTCACGCCGTTCGACGATCGACTCGAGCGCATTGAAGCCGTCGCGCGCGCGGCCCGCGAGGGTCGCATCGCCGCGTCCACCGAGCAGGTCTCATTGATCCGCTGGCAGCGCTATGACTTCGTGCGCGTCGGAAAACCGCTACGTGTCGAACTCGCGACCTGGCGCTACGGCGAGCGCCTACGCAATCGCCAGCGCGAGCGGATGAAGGTCGTTGTGCCGCTGACGATCGCCGCGATTGGCCTCGGCGTCGCCGCCAACGTCGCGGCCGGCGGCGGATTTGGCGTGGTGATCTGGAATGTCCATCGCCTCGCCGACTGGGTGTACCTGAGCTTCATGGGCCGACGCAAGATCCTCATCGCCGAGCCTCCGGTGTGCGCGCATTGCGGCAGCCTCATGGAGCTGCGGGCCAAACACGTGCAACACGCGCGCCTGGTACCCGATGCGCATGCAGAGATGGCGGTCGTTCTCAGCTGCCCGCGCTGCCAACGTGAGGGCGCGCAGCTTACAGGAAGCGACGCGACTCAGGTCGTACGACAGGGGCTCACGTACTTGAACCTTGCGCGGGCCGGCCGGAAGCGGGCGGAGGACGCCGCCCGCGAAGTCGACGCAGCCGGCGGCCCGGACAGCCTGGTAAGGGAGATCTCGCGTCGGGAGCTGACCCTGCGCTCGCTGCGGCCCGAGCGCGGCCTCGCGCTCGAGATGGCGGTGGACGAGCGGGCCGAGGTCGAAGAGCTCGAGCGACAGTGGCGCGAGGCCGAGGAAATCGCCGACATCGCGGACGGGACGCTCAGCACTTTCAGCGACATCGAGAGCGAGTTCCAACGGCTCAAGAACCGGCGCGGAGATCAACCGTCCGGTTGAAAAACGCTCTACCCGGCCTTAGATGCAATGACTATCTTCGAGTTCCATGGCCGCCCCCCTCGTTCAGATCGCGCCCGCGCCGTCCTCGCAAAGCGAAGCCAGGAAGCCATCCTGGCTGAAGGTGAAGGCACCCGGCGGTCCCAACTATTTGACCCTGAAGCGGATGATGCGCGACCTCAAGCTGCACACAGTCTGCGAGGAAGCGCATTGCCCGAACGTGGGAGAGTGCTGGGAGCACAAGGCCGCCACGTTCATGATCCTCGGCGATGTCTGCACGCGCAATTGCGCCTACTGCGCGGTCGCCCATGGCACGCCGGCGCCGCTCGATGCGGGCGAGCCGCAGCGCCTGGCCGACGCGGTCATGCAGATGGGACTCAAGCACGTCGTCATCACGAGTGTGGATCGCGACGACTTGCCGAACGGCGGTGCCGAGGTCTTCGCGGCGTGTATCGCGGAAATCCGGCGCCGGATGCCCGAGACCTCGATCGAGGTGCTGATCCCCGACTTCAAAGGCAATTCCGCAGCGCTCCGCATCGTCGTTGAGGCCCGACCAGACATCCTGAATCACAATCTCGAGACCATCGATCGGCTCTATCGTATCGCCCGGCCCGGCGGCCGCTATCCCCGCGCGTTGGAGCTGCTCGACCGCGCGAAGGACATGGATGCCGAGATGCTCACGAAATCGGGCATCATCGTCGGGCTCGGCGAAGACTGGGACGAGCTGCTCGGCGCGTTGCGCGACTTGAAGGCCGCGCGCGTCGACATCGTCACGATCGGCCAATATCTCCGTCCTTCCGACCAACATCTCCCCATCGCGCGCTGGTACACGCCGGACGAGTTCGCCGAGCTGAAGCGCTACGGCATGTCGCTCGGCTTCCGGCATGTGGAGTCGGGACCGCTGGTCCGCTCCAGCTATCACGCGTGGGAGCAAGTGGAGGCCGCAACGGCATGACCGCCACCGCCCGCGCACCCAAAGACACCGCCCAAGCCGAGCTGCACCTGCGCATGCTGCGCCAGATGCTGCTCATCCGTCGCTTCGAAGAGAAAGCCGCGGAGGCGTACGCGCTCGGCAAGATCGGCGGTTTCTGCCATCTCTACATCGGTCAGGAAGCGGTCGCCGTCGGCGCGCTCGCGGCACTGAAGCCCGAAGACTACGTCATCTGCTCGTACCGCGAGCACGGCCAAGCGCTGATCAAGGGCATCTCGGCCCGCGCCGTCATGGCTGAGTTGTTCGGGAAGGCGACCGGCTGCTCGAAGGGCAAGGGCGGCTCGATGCATCTGTTCGACGCGAAGCAGGGGTTCATGGGCGGCCACGGCATCGTCGGCGGGCATATCCCGCTCGGTGCCGGGCTCGCATTCGCCAGCAAAT
>DATJKA010000034.1:0-3109 GCA_035491815.1 Gemmatimonadales bacterium
GCGATGCTGTGGTCGCTGGGCAAGGACTCGAACACGATGGTCTGGCTCGTGCGCAAGGCGTTTCTGGGCCGCGTTCCGTTTCCGGTGATGCTGCTCGATACCGGCAACGAGTTCCCGGAGGTCTATGCATTCCGGGACCGCCTGCTCGCCGAATGGGGTCTCGATTACATCAACGCAGCGTGTCCCCCCGTCGAGGCGACCGACGCGTCGCTGCCGCCGGCGGCACGCGCCGCGGCGCGCAAGACGCTGGGATTGAAAGCGATCATCGCCGAGCGGGGTTTCCGCGCCATCCTGCTCGGAATCCGCCGGGACGAGCAGCTGATCCGCGGCAAAGAGCGCGTGTTCAGCCCGCGCCGGCCCGACGGAAGCTGGGACTTTCGCGACCAGCCGGCCGAATTCTGGGACCACTATCAAACCGACTTTCCGGCCGACGTGCACGTGCGGGTGCATCCGCTGCTGGCCTGGACCGAGCTCGACATCTGGCGGTACGTCGAGCGCGAGCGCATCCCCGTCTGCGAGCTCTATTTCGCGCGCGGCGGCAAACGTTACCGCTCGCTCGGCGAGTCGGACATCACGTTCCCGATCGAGTCGAACGCGGCGACGATTCCCGAGATCATTGCCGAGCTCGAGCACACCCGGCAAAGCGAGCGCGCCGGCCGCGCGATGGATCACGAGCGGGAAGACACGTTCGAACGGCTGCGCGCGGCCGGCTACATGTGATGGAGCGATCTGCCCCGCTCACGTTCGTCCTCGCCGGGCACGTCGATCATGGCAAGTCGTCGCTGCTCGGCCGGCTGCTGCACGAGCTCGACCTTCTGCCCGCGGGCAAGGCGGAAGAGCTGGCGGCGATGTCGGCCCGCCGCGGGGTACCGCTCGAATGGTCGTTCGTGCTCGACGGCTTTCAGGCGGAGCGCGACCAGGCCATCACGCTCGACACGACGCGTGTGCGGCTCAAGACGCCGCATCGCGAGTTCGTCGTCATCGATGCGCCGGGGCACAAGGAGCTGCTGAAGAACATGATCGGCGGGGCGTCGTCCGCCGCGGCGGCCTTGCTGGTGCTCGACGTCCAGGCGGGCAGCGAGGAGCAGACGCTGCGCCATGCCTATCTGCTGAAGCTGCTTGGCGTGCACACGCTGCTGGTCGCGATCAACAAAATGGACCTCGTCGGTTACGCCGAAGACGCCTTCAGCGCGCGTGAGAGCGAGGTCACTGTCGCGCTGCAGAGAATCGGGATCGTGCCCTGCGCGATCGTTCCAGTGTCGGCCAGGGACGGCGCCAACCTGCGCGAACGCGGTGCGATGGCTGGCTGGTATCGCGGCCCGTCGCTGGTCGCTGCGCTCGAAGCGCTGCCGGCGGCGACGCCGGAACACGCGCTTCCTCTGCGCCTGCCGATACAGGACGTCTATCGCCAGGGTGATCGGCGCGTGCTGGCCGGCCGCGTCGATTCGGGTCGTCTCGCCATCGGGGACGAGCTGGTATTTTCGCCGTCGGGACGCGTCGGCAAGGTCGCCGAGCTTCTCGCGTGGCCGATCGCCGCGCCGGAAGCCGTCGAGGCCGGCGGCAATGCATCGATCGTGCTCGACCGGCCGCTGGTGGTCGAGCGCGGGGACATGGCGAGCCACCGCGAGCACGCGCCGAAGCTGACCGCGGTATTCGACGCCGAGATATTCTGGCTTTCGGCAACGCCGCTGGTTCCGGGCCGCGAGCTCACGATGCAGCTCGGAACGCGCGTTGCCGGAGTGCGCGTGCAAGCGATCCGCCACCGCATCGACGTGGCGACGCTGGCGCCCGAATTGGCGAGCACGATCGCAGCCGGAGAAATCGCCAGCGTGACCTTGCGCGCGCACGAACTGATCGCGGTCGACGATTTTGCCGCGATGCCGGCAACCGGCCGCTTTGTCCTGCGCGACGCTTACGTCACCGTCGGCGGAGGCATCATCGACGCCAGCGGCTATCCCGATCACCGGGGCGTGCCGGAACGGGCGCGCAACCTTACCCCGATGCGCCACCAGGTGACCGAAACCGAGCGTGCTTCGCGGTTCGGGCACGCGGGCGCCGTGGTCTGGCTGACCGGCCTATCGGCCGCGGGAAAATCGACGCTGGCGATGGCGCTCGAGCGCCGCCTGTTCGACGGTGGCTATGCGACTTACGTGCTCGACGGCGACAACGTGCGGCGCGGCCTGAACGCCAACCTGGGCTTCTCGCCGGAGGACCGGCAGGAAAACATCCGCCGCGTCGGCGAAGCCGCCGCCTTGTTCGCCGAAGCCGGATTCGTTTGCATTACCGCGTTCATCTCACCGTATCGCGACGACAGGCGGCGGGCCCGCGCCGCGGTGGCCAAAGGGCATTTCCTCGAGGTCTACGTCAAAGCGGACCTGGCCGCGTGCGAGGCGCGCGACCCGAAAGGCCTGTATCGGCGCGCACGGGAAGGTGAGCTCAAGGACTTCACCGGCATCGACAGCCCGTACGAAGAGCCGCAAGCGCCCGAGCTCGTCCTCGACACGACGCAAGAGGACATCGCCGCGTGCGTCGACAAGCTCACCGAATTCGTCGCGGCACGCTGCCGCGTGTAGCGTGCCGGTCGGAGAGCCGTTCGCCTCTATTTGCCCGGCATTGGTGGGGCGCCTGCGGTGCTGTTGCGGCGTAGCTCGTCCATTGCATCCTTGCCACTGATACCCTTGACATCGGCCGTCGTGCTGCCGTTGCGCGTCGGCAAGCGGCTGCCGGTAACGTAGCCCTTGTCTTCCTGCGCTTGGGAGGTTTGTTGATTCGGCGGGGTAGGTGTTGCGCAGGCTGCCGTGATGGTGACCGCAACTGCAGCAAGGCCCGTGCTGTAACGATTCATTTAGACGTCCCGTTAAGGCCGCAGGCGCGGCGAAATCGGAGTTTATCCGAGCTTGAGGGCCCGCGCGACCCCTAAGCTTTTCTCGGCTGCCGTCCGAGAAGGTGGAATTCGTCGTTGGGGCGCATGGCGATGAGATCGGCCATGCGGTTCGACAGCGCAAAAAAGGCCGCGATCGCGCCGATGTCCCAGATATCCTCGTCCGAGAAGCCGTGCGCACGGAGTGCCGTGAAATCGGCGTCCTCGAGCTCGACGCTATGGAGCGAA
>DATJKA010000035.1:0-162676 GCA_035491815.1 Gemmatimonadales bacterium
GCGATACGACAGCATGCCGACCGCGCGATCGCGCACGCCGCCGCCCGTCGGCTTGCCGTAATGCCCGTATCCCGTCAGACGGAGCCCGCCGACGCGACTCGAATCGTTGGTCGGCGCCAGGCGCACCGACACCCGCGCGGCGACGTCTTTGCGCTGGTCTCCAGTGCCGCCGTTGTAGTTCTCGCCGTTCATGAAGATCACGGCGCCGTTCACGTGATCGCCGCTCCACTTGCCGTCGATCCCGAAGCCGATGTCGGACGACGACAAATAGCCGTTGCGGTCGAGCGCGACGGTGCCCTGCATGCGGTAGTCCCAGAGCGCCTCTTCCCAATCGAGCCACGGCGTCTGCGTCGCGCCGAGCTTGAACGTGAGCGGACTCGTTCCGGGCGTGTACGCCACGTAGGCGTACTTCAGCCGGTAGCGCAGCGAATTGTCGCCTGCCTGGCGATAAATGTCCGCCGTCACGCGCGTCGCGATGCCGCCGGTGAACTTGCTGACGACGTTGACGTACGCGCGCGTCACGTCGAACCCGTTCGTGTGGTTCGCCGTGTCGGCGAGCTGGTAGACGAATTGCGAGTACACGACACCGGTGACCGCGGTTTGTGCCCGCAGCGGGGAGGCGATCGCCAGAACAGCAGCGGCAATTCCCCAACGCATAGACTCTCCGATTTAGGGTGTCACCAGCTGGCAGATGTTGGCACGGCCCTACCAGCGAATCGCCGCGCTCCCCCACGTAAAGCCGGAGCCGAAGGCGGTAAGCACGAGCATGTCGCCCCGCTTCAGCCGCCCCTCGGCCAGCGCTTCGTCGAGCGCGATCGGGATCGAAGCGGCGGTGGTGTTGCCGTACTTCTGGATGTTGCTGTAGACCTGATCGTCTCTGAGGCCTGAAGCCTTCTGGACCATTTCGATGATGCGGAGATTGGCTTGGTGCGGGACGAGCAGTGTGACGTCGGCAGGAGTGAGACGATTGGCTTTCAAGGCCACGCCGACGGATTCAGGCATTTTCACGGATGCGAACTTGAAGACTTCCCGTCCTTCCATCACCGGTCGATGAAGGCCTTGCTCCAGCATGGCGGCGCTCACGAACGGATCGTGCGCCAGCCCCGGTCCGTCCACCCAGAGCTTCTCGGCGTAGCGGCCGTCGGCAAAGATGTGGGTCGAGAGGATGCCGCGGCCGTCGTCGTCAATCGGTCCCAACACCGCCGCCCCGGCGCCGTCGCCGAACAGCACGGCGGTGTCGCGGCCGCGCGTCGTCTTGTCGAGCCCGCGTGAGTGGACCTCCGCGCCGACCAGCAGAATGTGACGGTATTGTCCAGTCTTGATCCACGCGTCGGCGATCGACAATCCGTAGATGAATCCGCTGCACTGATTGCGCACGTCCACGGCGGGAATGTCGGTGAGGCCGAGCTCGCGTTGCAGGAAGACGCCGTTGCCCGGCTCGAAGTGGTCGGGCGTGCAGGTGCAGTAGATGATGCAGTCGATGTCTTTCGGCGCGAGGCCCGCTTTGTCGAGCGCTTTTTTCGAGGCCTCGCGCGCGAGTCCCACGCCCGTGTCGCCCGCGTCCACCCAGTAGCGCGTCTTGATGCCGCTGCGCTGCACGATCCAGTCGTCCGACGTTTCCATCATCTGCGCGAGATCGTCGTTCGTAACGCGACGCGACGGGACGTGGAAGCCCGTGGACAGAAATGCGGTGCGTGGCATGCGTGCCTTGAGGCCGAGAAGGTTGCGGGTGACCTGCGATGGACCCAAGATTAGCGCATGGATCTCACGGTGACCAGCGAGCAGTACGCCGCGGTGCGCAACGCCAAGCATCTCCCCGACGTGTTGAAGAGGGTGCTCGACAAGGCAAAGCACAACGGCGACGGATACGTGCTGCACCTGACGTACGAAGAGGCGACCGCGCTCAACGAGCTGGCGGCCTGGAACGTCCACAGCGACGCCGGGGGCAAGGTGACGCCGGAGTCGCAGGTGTTCGACGATCTGGTGCGCGCCATCCTCACACATCCAGAATACTGAGAGGGAACAATGGAACGTTGGAATGTTGGAAAGAGGTTGCTGTTGCCGATCCTTCTCACGTTCCAACTTTCCATCATTCCAACATTCCTTGCTGCCCAAAAGCGCGCCATCACGTTCGAAGACTTCATCGCGCTCAAGTCCGTGAGCGACCCTCAGCTCTCGCCCGACGGCAAGTGGGTCGCGTACAGCGTCGCGGTGCCCTCGCTGCAGGACAATCGCAACGTCTCGCGTATCTGGCTGGTGGAGGTGGCGACGGGGAAGTCGCGGCAAGTCACGAATGGACCGGGATCCGACCGCCAGCCGCGCTGGTCACCGGACGGCAAGACGCTGGCGTTCATCGCGACGCGCGACAGCGGCGCGCAGGTGTGGGTTGTGCCGAGCGGCGGCGGCGACGCGCGCCGGGTCTCGCATCTTGTCGACGGCGCCGCCGATCCGGTGTGGCTGCCCGATGGCTCCGGTTTCCTCGTCACGAGCGACGTCACATGGCCCGCGAATCAGGAGATCGACCGGCGCAACGGCGCCTATCCGACCGACGCGCGGATCTGGACCGGCCTGATGTGGCGGCACTGGGATGAATTCCGCGCGGGGAAACGGCAGCACCTGTTCCGCGTGGACCTCGCGACGGGCAAGGGCACCGATCTCGCCCCGGTCGATCACGACGTGCCGACGATCGCGACGGGCGGCGACGGTGATTACGCGGTCTCGCCCGACGGGAAGGATATCATCGTAGCGGTGCACGGCGACTCGACCGTCGCCGACAATACCAACGTCGACATTTATGCGATCGATGGTCCGCGGCTCCACCAGCTCACGACCAATCCCGGCGCCGACAATACGCCGCGGTTTTCGCCGGACAATCGCTGGACGTCGTTCCTGTCGATGGAGCGGGCGGGTTTCGAGGCGGACAGATTACGCCTGATGGTGGCCGACCGCAGCACGGGGATGGGCCCCCTGGTCGACGCCACCGCAGGGTGGACGCTCTCCCTCGGTTCGTACACCTGGTGCCCGAACTCGAAATGCGTGTACGCCGTGGTCGAAGAACGTGGACGCGACAACATTTATCGCATCGACATCCCCGGCTTCAAGCGCACGCGCATCATCAGCGGGGGTGTGAATACCGCGGTGCAGGTGGGTCCCGACAACCGCACGCTCGTCTATCTCCACCAGACCAACAGCGCGCCGGCCGAGGTCTGGATCAACGGCAAGGCGCTGACGCATCAGAATGACTCCGCGCTCGCCACGCTCGACCTGCCGCCGCTCGAGGAGTACGGTTTCGTCGGCGCGCTGGGTGACTCGGTCTTTGGTTGGATGCAGAAGCCGCCGGGCTTCGATGCGTCGAAAAAATATCCGCTCATCTACCTCGTGCATGGCGGCCCGCAGGGGGCGTGGACCGACAGCTGGGGCCCGCGTTGGAATAACCAGCTGTTCGCGTCACGCGGGTTCGTGGTCGCCGAAGTGAACTTCCATGGCTCGACCGGCTATGGGCAGAAGTTCACCGACGCCATCTCGCAGCATTGGGGGGACTATCCGTACGAGGACGTGATGAAAGGCTTGGACGTGGTGGCGCGGCTGCCCTACGTTGATTCGACGCGCATGGGCGCGGCGGGCGCTTCGTACGGGGGCTACATGGTGTACTGGCTCGCCGGCCATACCAATCGCTTCAAGGTCCTGGTGGATCACGACGGCGTGTTCAATACGGCGAGCATGGCCGGATCGACCGAAGAGCTGTGGTTCACCGATTGGGAGTTCGGTGGGCCGGTGTACGCGAATCGAGCGCTGTACGAGAAGTGGTCGCCGGCGAATTTCGTGGGCAGCTGGAAGACGCCGATGCTGATCGTGCATTCGCAGCTCGACTATCGCGTGGATCTGTCGGAAGGCTACCAGGCGTTCACTGCGGCGAAGCGCATGGGAGTCGACGCAAAATTCCTCTACTTCCCCGACGAAGGGCACTGGGTGCTGCGCCCCCGCAACCGGCGCATCTGGTGGGGCACCGTCCTCGATTGGCTGGAGGTGCATCTCAATGAAAGCCCTCACCCGTAACACGCTGCTCGCGCTGCCGCTTGCGCTGCTGGTGTACGGCGTCTCGCCAAAGCACGGCGAGATGAAATGGGATTTGCTGGACGCGTTCACGCTGGCGTTCAGCTTCACGTACGTCGGCCACCTTGTCGAATCCGCTTTGCTGCGCCTGCCCGGAATCGAAACCGGCGCCGGGAAGTTGATCCGGGTGCTGGGCTGGTTCGCCGGGGGATTGTGGTGCTACGTCCTCGCGCGCTGGGCGCTGCACCTCATGGGCCGCGACACGCGCGACCTGCCGCCACTCATCATGGGCGGGATCTTCTTCGTCGCGCTCGAATTCGTCGTGCACGCGCTCTTACAGGCGAGCGGGAAGCCGAACTTCTTTAGTGGACAGTCCACAGCAGCCAGTATTCAGTGAAGTCGCCAAGACGCCAAGTTGCACAGCTTGACGCTACTTGCACTTGGCGTCTTGGCGTCTTGGTGTTGTTGGTTGGTCTCTCCCTCTCATGCGAGCACACTACTCCGTTCCGCCCAGACGTCTACACGCCTGACGGTCCGCTCGCGCCCGGGGCCATCACTCGCCTCACGTACAATCCGGGCCAGGACGTCGAACCGACATGGTCGGCCGGCGGCGACACCATCGTTTACACGGCCGAGCGCCTGGACCGGCCGGATCATGATCGTTGCCTGGCGTTCATGCCCGGGCGTGGCGGGTCGGTAGCACACTATCGCTGCCGGACCAGCGCGGCGGACGACTCGCTCGACGTGTTCGAGGACGCCACCTTCGGCGCTGGAGACAGTCTCGCGTACATGCGAGCGAGCTCGAACCTCGCGCTTCCCCCGCTTGCCCCAGAGACCATCACGCTCGTCGCCGGAACGCGTTCGGTGTGGAGCTTGCCGTTTACCGCGACCTGGGGCACGACGTACGACGCGCTGTCACACGTCGCATGGTTGGGCTCGACGCGCGTCGCGGCGATTGGCGAGCGCGTGACGTTCCCGCGCCCGTGCCGTACGTGCGCGGTGGACACGGTACGCACCGGGCTCGACGTGCTCATTCTGGACTTTGGCGGCGCGACGACGGCGCTCACGCGACTCACGGGGGCCGACAGCGCTTCTTCGCTGGCCGTGTCCGCCAATCGCGACACACTGTACTTCACCCGCGACGGCGATTCCCGCGTGTACCGGCACCTGCTCGGCGGCGGCCAGATCGATACGCTGCTCGACTTCGGCATCGGCATCGCGCGCGACATCGCGGTCTCGAGCGGCAAGCTCGTGGCGGTGGTCGGCGGGGCGGTGAGCTACAGCGTCGACTCGATCCTCGGCGGCTCGCAACCCGATCACGGCGGTGCGCTCTACCTCGTGAGCGGCGGCGGCGCTCCGGCGCAGATCGGCGATCCCGCGTGGCTGTTCCGCCGGCCCGCGCTTTCGCCGGACGGCACGTCCATGGTCGTCGCGGCGCGGAACGGCGCGGCGACCGCCGACATCTGGCTGTTTCAGCTCCCCTGATGATGCAACGGGCCGTAACGGCGATGGCGATGCTCGCGGCTTGCGCCGCGCCGCTCAGCGCGCAAACCGGCGGCTCCATCAATGGCCACGTACATCAAAAAGACGGCGGTCTGCCGATAAGCGGCGCCGAGATCGGCGTCGACAGCCGGTGGATGGCGCGGACCGACAGCACCGGGTCGTACCGGATTCGTGAGGTGCGCAGCGGCTGGCACCTCGTGACGGTGCGCGCGATCGGCTTCGAAACGGTGCGGCGCGACAGCGTGCTCGTGCGGGCGGGACAGGTCACCGTCGTGAATTTCACGGTCGACGTCTACACGATCGCACAGCCCGTCGTCGTGGAGGCGTACGCCGATTCGATCCTCGACCCGACCATGGTCGCGACGGTGCAGCGCATCGGCGGTGACGAGATTCGGCGGTTTCCGGTCACGACGTTGGACGAAGCCGTCGCGCTCCAGGCCGGTGCCGTCGGCGAGAGTTATCGCGGCGGCCGCCTCGGCCAGCAGTCGTTCGTGCTGGACGGACTCGGCGTCAAGAATCAGCTCGATGCCTCGAGCGGCCCGCTCGGCGTTCGCATCCCGCCCGATTTGCTCACCGAGGCGTCGCTCACGACCAACGGGTTCTCGGCGCGCTACGGTCAGGCGATCTCCGGGCTCGTGAACGTCGTCACGAAGGATGGCGGCGACCGCTGGAACGGTCGCGCGGCCTACGAGAGTGATCGCCTGCTCCCCGGCAGCGCCGATTTCGGCCAGGACCGCGCCGTCGTCTCACTGGACGGTCCGATCGTGCACGGCGCCGGACTCGTCGCCGTGCTCGACGCCGAAGGAAGGCTGGATGCGGACCCGGTGAATGCGCCGCCGTCCCCCGACGCGCGCGATCCTCGCAACGCGAGCCGGCTCCTTCCGCACAACAGCGGCGAACGCTATGACGCCGCCGCCAAGCTGCGCATCCCGCTCGGCGGTCCCAACACGCTGCGCGTGTTCGCGCTCCGGTCGGTGGATCAGCGGCTGTTGTTCGATCCGGTCTACAAGTACGACACGCCGGATGCGCCCGCGCGCCGGGTGACGGGCGATCTGTACAGCGCGCATCTGCAGCGTGCGACCAACGCGCTCACGGCCGATCTCCGCGCGAGCTACTTCGCGCGGGAGTTCACGCGTGGCGCGCTGACGGCGCAGCCGGATTATCGCTTTGGCGCTTTCTCCGGCACGACGTTCCACTTCGTGGGCGAGGATCTCGCCCACCGCCAGGACACGGTGCTCGCGCGCGCACCGGTCGCCGGCTTCAACGCGCCCGATTGGAGTGATCAGTCGCCATGGGGCGTACCGGCGTTCTTCCGCACCGGCGCGCCCAGCGGCGAAATCGCCTGGAACCGCTATCGCGAGCTGCGGGGACAGGCGGACTTCAGTACCGGCGGCCCCACCGCGGATTTTTACTTCGGCGGCGAGATCGCGCGGCAACGCGTCCGCACCTTCGAGCGCGTGCTGGGCTACCAGCCCGTTGGCAAGAGCGTTCCGCCCGCCACGGCCGCCGATTTCAGCCCCACGTCCGCCGCGGCATACGCGGAGGCGCAGCTGCTCGGCTCCGACTTCGTGGTGACGTTCGGCGTGCGCTACGATCAGTTCGATCCCGGCCGCGGCGTGCCGGGAACGCACGTCGGCGCGCGGCGCTCGCTCAATCCGCGGCTTGGGTTTTCGACCGTGCTGAAGGGCGCGACGTTCGTCGCGAGCTGGGGCCGCTTTTCACAAGCGCCGGATTTCCAGTACCTCGTGGACGCGGCGTTCGACGACACGCTGCGCACCGGTCGCTTCCGGCGCGGCAATCCCGATCTCGGGTTCGAGGACGCGACGCAGTACGAGTTCTCGGTGCGCGCGCGGCCCAGTAAGACGACGTCGCTGCGGGTCAGCGTCTTCAACAAGCAGCTGGATGGTCTCGTCGCATCCGTGCCGCTCGGCGTCAATCCCGACTCGACGATCTTCGGCAACGCGGACTTCGGCAACGTGAAGGGCGCGGAGGTCGTGGCCGAGCGGCCGCTCAAAGACGGTTGGGGCGTGCGGGTCGCCTATACGTTGCAGACCGCGCAGGCGACGGCGACGAACGCGTTTCAGCTGGTGCGCCGCATTCGCATCGATCCGAGCGGTGATACGATCAACTCGGCGCGCGTGCAGTTTCCGCTCGATTATGACCGCCGCCACAGCCTCACCGTGATCGGCCAGGCGATCGTTGCCGATTCCGGCGGGCCACGCATCGCGGGAATCAGGCCGTTCGCCGGCATCGATGCCGCGACGATCGTTCGAGTCGGATCGGGGCTGCCGTTCACGATGACGAACGAGACGGGCGACACGCTGATCGGATTGCCCAACAGTCATCGCCTGCCGCTGCAGCTCACGGTCGATCTGTTGTTGCGAAGACCGCTACGGTTGGCGGGGCGGCAAGGCAGCGTCTATCTGGACGTGCGCAATCTGCTCAACCGGAGGAACATCGAGGCCGTCCAGCACGAGAGCGGCGAGCCGAACAAGACGCCGCAGGAGATCGCGCGGATGGCGGACAGCGCTTATCAGCTCCATCCCGAACCGATCCCGTACGAATCGCCGCGCTACCGTGCGTTCGCGGATCTGGATGGCAATGGAACGATCGAAGGACCGGGAGAGCTGCTGCCGCTGTACCAGGCGGCGGCGCGCGACTTCACGCAGCCGTTGTTCTCATACGGGCCGCCCCGCCTCTTCCGCCTCGGCATCGAGCTGCTGTTTTAGTCCTTCGAGCAGGTAGCCAGCGGCGACACCTCCCACCACCATCACGAGCCCAAGCCAGCCGAGCATCGTCAGTCGCTGGCTGAAGAGGAGCAGCGCGAGCAGCGCGCCGACGACGGGCTCGATCGTCGCGGCGACGGATGCCGGGGCCGCTTCGATCCGTTTCATCGCTCCGAAGAACAGCAGGTTGGCGGCGATCACCGAGCCCGCGGCGAGGCCGAGCAGGCCGCGCCACGCGGCGCCGGAAGGCGGCAGGGCCGGCGCTTTGCCCCAGATCGCGAGCGCGATCCAGACGAGGATGACGCCGCCGATCGCCTCGAGGAACAGGACCTTCACCACGCCGTAGCGCGGTGCCGCCCAGCGACCCATCAGCGACGTCAGCGCGTAGCTGAGCGCCGAGAGCAGCCCCCCTGCAACTCCCGCCGTAACCCCCATCCGCGCCGCCTCGGCGCCTGCGTTGCTGCCGCCGGTGACGGTCAGCGCGACGCCAGCCATCACGAGGAGGGCGAGCGCGATGCGCGTCGGCGTCAGTGCTTCCTTGAGAATGATGCGGGCGAGTACGGCCACGATGACGGGTGCCGTGTACAACAGCGCCGCGGCGCCGGCGACGCCGACGCCACCGATTGCGAACTGATAGGCCACCTCGAACAACGCGACCATGGCGCCGCCGCCGAGTCCGACGATGAGCCAGCCCTTGCGGTCGGCTTTGAAGAGGTCGCGGCGGAACAGGATGCCCCAAATCGCGAGTGCGATCGTGCCGATCAGCACGCGCCAGAATCCGATGCTGGTGGCCGGCATCAAGGAGTACAGCCCGGTCGATAGCGGACCGGTCGTGCCCCACGTTGCGCCCGCACCGAGTGCGAAGAGGTAGCCGACGACGCGACTTGGTTTGGTGGAGGCTGCGGTCGGTGGGGTCACGACGGCATATTGCCCGCGGTGAGCTCGCCGCGCAACACCGTGACGGCTTGGCCGCCGATGCGGACGCGGTCACCGGCGAGCGCGAGTCGAAGCTCGCCGCCGCGTGGTGACGCTTGAAACGCCGTGAGCTTCTGCTTGCCGAGTTTCTCGCTCCAGTACGGCGTCAGCGCGCAGTGCGCGGAACCGGTGACGGGATCTTCCGGAACGCCGGACTGCGGCGCGAAGAAGCGCGACACGAAGTCGTAGTCGCCGCCGGCGCGAGCGGTGACGATGACGCCCCGCGCCTCGACTCGACTCAGGGCGGTGAGATCGGGCGCGAGCGCGCGGACGACGGCCTCACTCGCGACTTCAACGAGGTAGTCGAACTTGCTCCGCCCGACAAACGTCGCCTTGGCGCCGAGCGCGTCGTGCAAGCCGGCGGGTGCCGGCGCGGCCTTCACCGGCGTCGCCGGGAAGTCGAGCTCGATCCAGGGGTCGCGGGCGTCGGCGGTGAGCAGTCCACTCTTCGTGTGGAAGCGCGCCTGCTCCGATCGTTTGAGATATCCGTCTTCCCACAACACATGCGCGCTCGCCAGCGTCGCATGGCCGCACAGGTCGACTTCTACCGCTGGTGTGAACCAGCGCAGGTCGTAGCCGTCTTTGTTGCGAACGAGGAAGGCCGTCTCCGCGAGGTTCATCTCGCGCGCGACGTTGAGCATCCAGGCGGAGTCGGCAGGCTTGGTGAGAATGCACACGCCGGCGGGGTTGCCCGCGAAGGGCTTGTTAGTGAACGCGTCGACCTGGGTGATGTGAAGAGGCATGGTGCAATCTAACGGCGGTTTCAGGTGTCTGGTGTCGGGTTTCTGGTGTCGGAAGGAAATGCCCCGCGGGGCGAGGAAATGGTTTTGCCCAATGGAATAACGCGCCATCGTCGGCAGATGATCTTTTCTCACCGAAGCGTGACATCATATCGTGACCTAACTGTCTGGCAGCAGGCAATGGATCTCGTTGACCTCGCTTACGAGCTCACGAAGCAGTTTCCGAAGGACGAGCGGTTTGGCCTGACTGTCCAGCTTCAGCGCTGCTCGGTGTCAATCGCGAGCAACATTGCAGAGGGGCACGGGCGAGATCACCTGGGCGAGTATCTCCACCACCTTGGAATTGCCAATGGTTCGCTGATGGAGCTCGAGACGCAGGTCTTAATCGCCGCGCGCCGGTCCTACGTCTCAAAAAGCGAGGCAGAACGCGTGCTCGCGTTGAGTCGAGTCGTTGGGCGGCTGCTGGCCGGTCTCGTCCGAGCCTTGAAGTCGCGCATTCCCAGACCCCAGACACCAGACACCAGACACCCGACACCAGTCTCCCGGCACCAGCCACCCTAAGCACCGAGCTGAAACGTCGTCGTTCGATGAAACAGGCTGTTCTCGTGCCCGATCATCACGTGCGTTTCGGGATCGTCGTTGCGGAGGATCAAACGCAGGCCCGACGCCTTCAGCGGTACCTCGAATGCGATGGCGGTCGTGTAGGACTCGCCGGGAACGAGCGGTCGCCGGAGACTGTCCGTCGAGCCGGGATACTGGTTGCCGGCGTCGTCGACCAGTGCGACGTAGCGGCTGTTCGGCGTCAGCGTCGCATTGCGCGGGCGCCGCGCCGAGATCGTCTGCTCGTCGAAGCGGACCTTCACTGTGACTACTTCGCGGATCAGGCCGCCGCCCAGCGACTCAGCCGTGGTCGAGGCGACCGAATACGCGAGATGGCAGTCGATCTCGCAGATGTGCTTCTCTTCCCCAGGCGCAAGCACTCGGCCGCGGCTCGTGAACGAGGTCACCAGCAGAACGAGGAGGTAAAGCCCAGTTCCGCCGAGCAGCACGCGCGACGAAATGCGTGCGAGCACCTGGTTCTTGAGCACCCGCGCAATCAGATAGATCAACGCCAACCCCACGACGCTGAGCACGGTGCCGGCAAAGAGCAGCACGGTCAAGGGATTCAAGCCATCAGTGATCATGTTGCGGCTCCTTCATGTCTGGTGTGCAGATCGCCTTCAGCGCATCGGCCTGACCGTGCACGAGCGACCGGGCCCGCGCGCGACTCCAATTCCAGGTTCGCCAATCGGCCTCGCCGTTCCAGCGGATCAGCAGCCCGCGCGCGATGGTGCAACGATCATCGGCGCCCAGCCGCGGCAGCGCGGCGAGCAGCGGCGGAACCGCGTCCGCTCCCAGTGTCGTCGCATACTTGGCGTCGAACGGCTGCTCGGCGCCCTGGCGATTGAGATTCGTCTTGACGATGAACGCGTCCGGGTTGAGCACGTGCAGGCCGGCCAACACCGCGAGCCCGTGCATCAGCGCGCCGAACGCAAAGCGCGCGCGATTGCCGCGCAACACGGTCCACGCGAACCACGAAAACACGCCGACGAGAAACACCATGAACGCCGTCGCATAGAGTCGCGTGTCCGACAACCCGAACGCGGAGACGTACAGCCGCATGCGCTCGAGCGCCGAAGCCATGACGACCGTCAAGAGCGTCAACAGCAATCCCGAGAGCTGGCGGATCGTCCTGATCTCGGCCGGCGTGCCGCCGCGCGCGAGAAAATCGATGCCGAGCACGATGGGAAGCACCAGCGCACTCGCGGTCACGAGTTGAAAGAAGCCCTGGCGGGCGTACTGCGCGTACGTGAGCCCGGCCGTCTGGTCGATGAGCGCAGCGCCGCCGAAGAAGTAGCGCAGCTGCACAACGACGAAGAGCAGGAACAGCGCGTCGAGCAGGCCGAGGGCGACCGTGAACGGCATCACGCTGGCCGGCATGTCGGCGATGCGCGGCATCGCGACGGGACGGCCGAGCAGCGACCAGCGGATGTATCCGGCGGTCAGCGCGCCCCAGAAACAGACGAAGAAGATGTGCTGTGCGATGGTCGCGGGATCGAACGCGAGCAGATTTTGCAGCACGTTCGCGAAGACCTGGTCCGCCGACGCAAAGAGCGCGGCGAAAATGGCCAGGAGCGGCACGGCGATCAGCACGCCGGCGAGGATACCGCGAATGTGTCGCATCCTGCCCTCGCGGGGCAGCGCCCGCCAGTCGAGATCGCGAAACAGGAGGACGAGACTGCCGGCAATACTCGCGGCGCTGGCCGTGACTCCGGCGCGGACGTAATCGAGAACGTGCCACTGCCGGATCCGCTCCCCCTGGACGCTCGCCGCGACGAACGCGAGCGCCCCGATCAGCGCCAGCATGTCGTACGCCGCGAGCATGGCGGCGTCGCGTCGCAAGAACGCGAGCCCGAGCAATAGGACGGTGATCGCGAGCCACGCGGCGTCGGGGCCCGGTGTAATGCGATGACGGCGCACCAGCCAGGCGCCCACCGTAACGAGCGCCGTTGTGCCGAGGGCCACGTTCAAGCCCCACGGCATCGCGCGCAGCAATGCATCGCCGACGATGCCGCCCGCGACGCCCGCGGCGGCGACCTCGAATCCCAGTTTCGCGCGCGGGCTCAAGGTGGCCGGAGTGGTCATACGACCTCCTGGGTCGGAGCGGGTAGGCCCCCGAAGCGGCGGTCGCGGGAATGGAATTCGTGGAGTGCCGCCGCGAGCTGGGTCGCGCCGAAGTCGGGCCACATCCGGTCCGTGAACCACAGCTCGGCGTACGCGCACTCCCAGAGCAGGAAATCGGAAAGCCGCTGCTCGCCGCCGGTGCGTATCAGGAGGTCGACGTCCGGCAGCACTTCGCCGGCGAGGATGGCAGCGCGGGCCGAGTAGTCGATCGCGATGCGCAGCTCGAGCCGCGCGCCGGCCGCGGTGGCTGCTTCCGCGCCGCGGATCGCCGCGAGCAACGAAGCCGGTAGCCGATCGCGCCGCCCGATGATCGTGAGCTTGATGCCTTGCGTCGCCAGCTCCGCCGTTTCGCTCCGCAGATAGCGTCCAAACAGGCGCATCAGCGTGGACACTTCGGCCGACGGCCGGTTCCAGTTGTCGGAGGAGAACGCGTAGAGCGTGAGCGCGCCGATGCCGCAGCCGGGCGCGATCTTCACGACGCGACGCACGGCTTCGGCGCCGGCACGATGGCCGGCGGCGCGGGGTAGGCCGCGGCGCGAGGCCCAGCGGCCGTTGCCGTCCATGACGATCGCGACATGTAGAGAAGTACTTTGTTTCATAAAGCTAGTCCGCAAAAAAAAGAGTCCGTCACGTCAGCGTGCCCGCGTCGCGCGAATCAACGCTTCCATGTGATCGAGGTAGCGCTCGAGCGCCCGCCGGCCGAGGGCGGTGAGTCGGTATTCGGTCTTGGGAACGCGGGCTTCGAACGACTTGTCGCACGCGATGTAGCCCGCGTCCTCCAGCTTGCGCGCGTGCACGCTCAGGTTCCCGTCGGTCGTCTTGAGCAGCGACTTCAGCTCGTTGAACGTGAGCCGCTCGCGAACGGCGAGCGCGCTCACGATCGCGAGCCGCACGCGCTCGTGAATCAGCCGGTCGAGATCGGCCGCGGCAGCCGGCCCCGGCTGCGCTTTCGGTTTCACGGGCCGATCGGGCTCCGCGCCCGTCACCCGCGCCGCGTTGCTCTTAGCCACCGTACCTCCGTGCGATGATCAGTCCGAACACGATGTGCAGGCCGCCGAAGCCGGCGGCAAGCAGCCAGACGCCCCAGGGCTGCGGCGCGAGCAGTGCCGCGGCCCCGAGCGCCATGAAGCAGAGTCCCATGACCGGCACGACGCGCAGCGAGAACGCGCCCCCCGTGACGATGCCGGCGCCGTAGCAGAGCAGCCAGAGCGGCGGCAGCAGCGCGAGCTGGTTGGCGTTCCACAGCACATAGGTCAGGAGCGCGCCGACGACGAACGGCGGCAGGACACTGAGCCCGAACCGCCGTCCGGGCCCCGCGGTGACGGTGTCGCCCGCGCGGCGCGCTTTGTACAGCAGGGCGGCGATGCCGATGGAGCCGGCGAGGATCGCTTCGAGCAGCCAGATCCACAGCCAATGCTGCTGGGTTGCGTCGTACGTCGGGACGGAGGGGAGGGAGCCGGCGAGCAGCGAGGCCCCGAGCGCGGTACCGCCGAGCACGACCATCCCCCAGCCCGGAACCGCAGTGAACGAGCCGGCGCGCTCCATGGTGGAGCGAATGAACTGGAGGTTGTCCAGCGCGCGGTCGCGCAGCGGCTGCGGCGAGCTCATGGGTCGAAACCTACGCGTGCGAGCGCCAATCTGTCAAGTACTTTGTATCACAAAGTAACTCCCCGATTTGCCAGCCGCCGTACCAGCTTCAGGCCTGACCACACGTCGTCCACGGCAGCGACTTTCACGTCCACCAGCCCCGTGGGCAGGGCGACCGCCCGCACCACGTCCTCGGTGATATCGGTGACGACGCCCGAGCTTTTCTTGGGCCAGGAAACCCACAACGCACCGTCCGGTGTGAGGGCGCGCAGCAGCTTGGGAATCTGGCGCTCGAGCACGGCCCGGTCGCAGCTGAAGAAAAGAATGAACGGGAACGTGCCGCTGACGCGCGCGGCGACGGTGACCCCCGGCGGTAGCTTGCCTAACGTCGTGCGAAAGCCCCGGGGCGGATTGATGATCGCAATCCGCGTCCGGGGCGTGATCCCCAACTTTTCGACTAATGACCGGGCGCTATAGCCTGCCACGGCCTATTGCACGCACTGGCCATGCGGGTCCGGCTTGGGTTTGTCGACGACCACACGGTGATCGAGATTCGCCACGCGCGTCGCCACGTCGTACACGAACTGCGACACGTGCGCCAGCTTGTCGTAGTCGATGTACTCCGGTTCGTCCGTCACCTGGTGATAATCGCGGTGATTGCCGGTCGTGAAGAACGCGATCGGGATGCCGTAGCGCGCGTACATGTAGTGATCGCTGCGGCAGTAGTACTGCTCCGGATGCCCCGATGCGTCGAACTGGTAGTCGAACGTGAACGGCTGCTTGCGCGCCTTGTTCGCCGTTTCAATGAGGTCGCCGAGCTCCGTCGACAGCCGGCGGGTGCCGATGAGCTGCAGATAGCCGGGCCCGCCGCCGTTTTCGTCATCCGGCCGGCCGCGGCCGATCATGTCCATGTTCAGCTGCGCCACGATCGAGTCGCGCGTGACCGTGGGATGATCGGTGAAGTACTGCGAGCCGAACAGCCCCAGCTCCTCGCCGGTGTGCGACACGAAGATCAGCGAGCGCTTGGGCCGTGCCGCTCCTTTCGCCGCCGCAAACGCCTCGGCGATCTCGAGCAATCCGACCGTCCCCGAGCCGTCGTCGTCCGCGCCGTTGAAGATCGAATCGCGCCGCGCCGCGTGCGCCCGGTGCAAGCTGTCCACATTCACGTGAATCTGCTGCATCTGGTCGGGCGTGACGCGATGCGTCGGGGCGGCCAGCGAAAGCTTGCGCACCGCGTCGTTGTACGCGCGAATCGAATCGTGATCCACCGCATTGTTGTCGAAGCCGACGTGATCGTTGTGCGCGCCGAGCGCCAGGTACTCGCCGCGGAGCGTCGGATCGCTGCCGGGGAGAATCGCGACGACGTTGCGCGCCGGCGCCGCCACTTCCGCGAACGTCACCGTGCCATGCACCGTCTTGCCGGCCGCGCCCGGCTTCAGGCTGTCGAGCGGCGCACCCAGCAGCGCGCGCGCCGTCGCCGCATTGACGTAGATGTACAGCGGCAGGGCGGTCGTGTCGGCCGTCGGAGCCGGGCTGTCCTTCAGCGTCGTTTGCGGTTGCCGGAAAAAGTTGATCGCCTGCGGCGGAAAGTTCTCGAGCCCGGTGACCGCGATGCCGGCCGCGCCGCGATAGCGCGCGATGATGGCGCCGCGGTTCACCTGCTGAAACGAGCGCGAGCCGACGACGACGAACTTCCCGGCGGCCTGGTCGGCGCCGATCATCGCGCTGTCGCCGAGGACTCCGGCGAACACGACGGGAGCGCCGTCGAAGCCCCGAGTCGCGCGACCGGGATCGCGCGGCACGAAGTCGTCCCAGACACGGAGCGCGGTGCCGTCGACGGAAATTGCCGACGCGGGATCGAGCTGTCGTTTGACCAAGGGGACATTCTGGAAGTAGCCGCCGGAATCGCCCGCGGGCTGGAGGCCCATTCGCTTGAACTCGGACGCGATGTACGCGGTCGCCTTGAGATCGTATTCGCTGCCGGCGAGCCGACCCATCATGGAATCGTCAGCGTAGAGGTACAGCCGCGTCATGAGATCCGCGGGCGTGATCGCGGCTCGAGTGCGGGCGGGCGCGTGCTTCAGCGGCAACGCCGTCTGCGCGCGCGCCGCCACTGGCGCGACGATGCACATCCCGGCGACGAGCAACCGACTTACCTGCATGGGACGGTCTCCAAAGTATGAAGGAGGAAGGGACAGGAATTACCCAGGAGTAAGACGTGCAAGTCTAAGCGTTGGTTGCGCGGCCTCATGTCGGGGTTCCGTCAGAGGCGGGAGGCGGGGGGCGGGGCGGCGGACCGTCGCGACGGCCGGCCGACCGATCGCGCCAGGATCCCGACGCCCGCGCTCTGCCCTTCACGACGCGGCAGGGCACGATACAGCAGAATGATGACGACCCACGTGAGCCAGCTGATGCGCTCGGTCCAGCTGAGCGAGCGCATCATGAACCAGCCTTGGGTGACCGGCGCCGTCCACGGCAGCCAGTCGCCCTGGATCAGCGCGAGCGGCCGCGCGAACACGCGATTCGTCCGGAATCCCTGCGCGCCCGCCTGCGACACGTTCCAGACGCAGGTGACCTGACCCCAGCCGTGATTGTCGCTCGCGCCGACGACCAGTAGATCGTGACTCGCGGCGAGCGCGAGCACCTGATGCCGTCCGTCGGACGGGAAGCTCAACGCTTTCGGCGCGCAGTTGACGATCTCGAAGCCGTCGACGCCGGCCCCCACGAAGGCGCCGAGATCCTCACGGTGATTCCGCCAGTATTCGGGCAGCGACGCGATGCTGAGTGCGCCCTGCCGCTCGACCGCCGCGAAGATCCGCACCATGCGGGCGGTGTTGTCGCCGAACGAATCGCGTGGCAGCGCCTCGACCGGACCGATCGCGATCACGTGCTGGCCGTACACGCTCCATTCGACGCCGGGCAGCAACGTGATCGGCGTGCCGTCGGGCGGCATGGTCCCGTCGTAGATCACATTGTGGTCCGTCACGTAGCTCGCCTCGAACCCCTGGCGCGCGTGCCAGTCCGCGAGTTTCTGCACGGTCCACCCGGGGCGTCCGTCGTGTGAGGCGCTGGTGTGCGCGTGGTAATCGATGACCGTGCCGCCCCCGTTGTCGGTGACGAGACGGGGTACCGGCCGCGGCAGCAACACGGCCGCGAGCCCTAGCGCGATCAGGATCGCGGGACCGGCGAGGATGCGCAGCGTCCGGCGCTGCCACGTCGCGACCTCACCGCGCTTGCGCAGCGCGCCCCAGACACCCAACGCGACGATCCAGAACGCAAGGAACCATTCGGCGCGCGCCTGGCTGAAGAACGTGAGGGCGTCGAGGGTGTTGGAGAGCGGCGCGAGCAGCACGTACAAGATTGGGCGCTCGAGATCGGCGTCGCCCGGCGCGGAGCCGGTGATGGCGTCGACGAGCGGGGGCAGCGGATGGATGGCGGTGACGAGCAGCAGGAGCACCAGTGCGATGGCGACTGGGTGGCGGCGCAGCAGGTTCACCACGAAATTTCCCGCATGTCGGGGTCGCGTAAAGCTAGTGGCACCGGGGTCCTTCCGCGATGACGCTTCCGCCCCAGACCTATCTCATCGGTGGAATCGCGATTGTTGTCGGGGCGGGGGCGCTGATCTCGTACGTCTGGGATCGCAAGCGGCGCGCGGGGTATGCGGAGTTCTGCCTGGTCCGCGGTTTCAAGTTCGCACCGCAGCAGCCCGATGGCGAACGACGGTTCCGCGACGTGTTCGATGTCTTTAGGAAGGGCGGCTCCGACTCGTGGCGGAACACGATCACCGGGGAAAGGAATGGCATCCCGTTCATGGCGTTTGAGTATCACTGGACGGAGGGCGGCGGCAAATCGCGTCACGACGAGACTCGCTGCGGGATGATTTGGGAGTCTGACGATGTGTCGTTCCCCAAATTCGCGCTGGTCCCGGAGGGCTGGTTCTCGAAGATCGGCGAGTTCTTCGGCATGCAGGACATCGATTTCCCCGAGTCACCCGAATTCTCCGACAGCTATCGTCTGAGCGGTCCCAGCGAGAGCGGCATCCGCGACCTCTTCACGCCGGATATCCGGCAATTCTTCGCCGCCATGCCGCCGCAGCGCGTCGTCGGCGGCGGCAGGTTCCTCATCTGGTGGTTCGAGTCGAACCTTCCCAGTGCGAAGGATCTGGACGAGTGGCTCGAGCGCGGCGATCAGGTCCGTCGGCGATTCTTCAAGCAATGAGACCGCTCGGCGACCTGCCGGATTTGGTCCTCGGCCCGCTGCGCGGCCGTCCCGACAGCGACTGGGAGCATGGGCCGCCGGGCAAATGGACGCCGGCGCAGATCGTCGAACATCTCGCGCTCGGCCTCACGACGAGCGCCGAGACGCTCTGGAAGCGCCGCAATCACGCCGCGATGTCTCGGCGCCGGCGGACTCCCGCGGAGCACGTCGCGACGTTCTTCATCTTCGGGCTGCGCTGGTTTCCGCCCGGCCGAAAGGCACCGGAGCGCACGATACCGCCACCCGCGGTGAGCCGCGCGCACGCCGAGCGGCATTTTCTGGCTGCCCTCGAGCTGTGGGATCAGATCGACCGCGCGCTGCTGCCCGAGCGCCGGACCAACCTGTTCGCGAAGCATCCCCGCATGGGCGATCTCAACATCGAGGAGTGGATGCGCTTCCATCGGATCCACGCGCGGCACCACGCGCGCCAGATTCGCGGGTGGGTTGGCTGATGAGCCGGAAGCGGGAGAAAGACAAGGTCGTCGTTCGCGTGCCCAACCCGAAGGCGCCGGTGAAGGAGCGGCTCAAGACGCCGGCACACAAAGTCCACCGTTCCAAAAAGGCGTATCGGCGCCGTGAGAAACACCAAGAAGGAACGCACTTCGATTAGATTTCGGCATCCATGACAACTCCTGCCGACTCACGAGGGGACTTCACCGCCAAACCCCGCGTCCTCGTTCTCACGTTGATGGCGATGGTGATCGGTGTCGCGAGCGCGTTCGTCGCGCTGATCCTGACCAAGCTCATCTTTTTCTTCACCAACCTCTTCTACTACCAGCGCCTCTCGACCGCGGATGTCGGTCCGGCCGGCAATCATCTCGGCCTGCTCGCGGTGCTCGTCCCGGTCCTCGGCGGTCTCATCGTCGGGCTGATCGCGCGTTACGGATCCGAGAAGATCCGCGGTCACGGGATTCCCGAAGCGCTCGAAGCGATCCTGATCGGCCGCAGCCGCATGGAGCCCCGTGTCGCGGTGCTGAAGCCGCTGTCGTCCGCGCTCGCGATCGGCAGTGGCGGACCGTTTGGTGCAGAAGGGCCGATCATTATGACGGGCGGCGCGTTCGGCTCGCTGTTCGCGCAGGCGTTCCACATGTCGGCGCCCGAGCGCAAGACACTGTTGGTCGCGGGCGCCGCCGGCGGCATGGCCGCGATCTTCGCGGCGCCGGTTGCGTCGGTGCTGCTCGCGGTCGAGCTGCTCCTGTTCGAGTGGAAGCCACGCAGCTTCATTCCCGTGGCCAGCGCGGCAGCCGTGGCAGCCGCGCTCCGCGTCCCGTTGCTCGGGGAAGGTCCCGTTTTCGGCACAGTGCCGCACGGGCCCATGCCCTGGCATGCGCTCGTCGGCGCGCTGCTCCTCGGCCTCCTCGTGGGCGTCGCGTCGGGGTTGATCACGCGGCTCGTCTATGCCGCCGAGGACGCGTTCGAGAAGGTGCCGATCCACTGGATGTGGTGGCCCGCGATCGGCGGCATCGTCATCGGCCTCGGTGGGTTGCTCTATCCGCGCGCGCTCGGCGTCGGCTACGACGTGATCGGGGATCTCCTCAATGGACGCTTGATCGGTCTGTTCCTGCTGGGACTCCTGATCACCAAAGCCGTGATCTGGGCCGTCTCGCTCGGCTCAGGCCATTCCGGGGGCGTGCTCGCGCCGCTGCTCATCATGGGCGGGGCGCTCGGCGCGCTGGTGGCGCCGGTATTTCCGTCCGGCGACACGGCGCTCTGGGCCACGCTTGCCATGTGTGCAATGATGGCCGGCACGATGGGGGCGCCATTCACCGCGATCGCGTTCCTCGTCGAGGCGACCCACGACATCAACCTCCTGCCCGGTCTGCTGATCGCGGCATTCGCCGCCGACGCGGTGACGGTCCTGTGGATGAAACGCTCGATCCTCACCGAGAAAATCGCGCGGCGCGGCACGCACGTCATGCGCGAGTACATCGTCAATCCCCTGCACATGGTGAGCGTCGCCGACGTGATGGAGAAAGACGTGCCGTCGGTCCCCGCGTCGCTGCCGGTCGAGGGACTCTTCCAACGACTCGCCGACGAAGATCCTGTCATCGCGCGCCGGCAGGAGTGGCCGGTCGTGGACGACGCCGAGCGGCTCGTCGGTCTCGTCACCCGCGGCGACCTGGTGCGCGCGCTCGATCGCGAGGACGAGCTCGCGACGGTGCTCGATCTCGGCAGCCGCACGCTCGTGGTCACGCATCCCGACGAGCTGCTCGAGGAAGCGACGGCGAAGATGATCGCGCACGACATCGGGCGGTTGCCGGTCGTGGACCGGCAGGAGCCGACACGACTGTTGGGACTGTTGGGCCGCGCCGGGGTAATGGGAGCATGGCTCTACGCGACACGCGAGGAGCAGACCCGCGACTCGGGTTGGCTCAGCGCACGGTTCAAGGGCTTCCGTAATCGACTGCGTAAGAGGGCATGACTGAAACAACGCAGGTCTATCCGCTGACCGGCTACAGCCCCACTCCGACGACTGCGACGGTGACGACCCGCTCTTTCGACAAGCCGGAGCGGATGAAACGCGCGCTCAAAGGACTGGGGACCTTCTGGGGCGTCGCGCTCGCGGCCGTGTTCATTCCCGTCGCGCACTTCGCGCTCGTGCCGGGCTTCGGATTGTTCGGCGTGTACACCTTCTTCGAGAGGCTCAACGCGCCGGCAATTGTCGTCAAGGCGGAAGGCGTCTGTCCCGACTGCGGTCAGGCGCAGACGCTCGACATTCACGGCCGCTGGCGCGTGCCACGCACGGTCGCCTGCCGCCACTGCCAGCGGTCGCTGCGAATCGCCTAGAAGGTGTAGCCGGCGGCGAGATTCAGATGCGTCGCCTTGAAGTCGCCCGACTGATACCGGGTATTCAGGCGCCGCACCTCGAAGCCGAAAATGAGCGGGCCCGGCGGCCGCCACTGCACGTGTCCCTCGTAGACAAGATTGCGGAAGCGTCCCGTCGCGGGCACGTCGCTGTCGCGCGGGTCGTCGATGCCGGCGCCGGCGCCGAACATCCACGCGTGCCGCGGCGTCAGATTGAGCTGGCCCCAGGCCCCTTTGGTGTGGACGGGCGCGCCCCCGGTTCCGGCGTACTGTCCGATGCCGCCACCACCGAGACCGCTGATGGCCTGACCGCTGAACCCCTCACCGATGAGCTCCGCCGGCCCGAGCTTGATGCGGGTATCGAACGTGACGGCGTGCGATTCGATCAGGGAGTCCGCGCCGCCGTTGTACACGCCGCGGATCCAGCCGAGATGGCCGCCGATGGCAATCTCGCTGGGATCATCGGACGGTCCCCAGCCGAGACGCACGCGGCCTTCGACATACGGCCGGCCGCTCCGCTCCCCGGAGTCCGGCTGAGTGGCGAACGCACCTTGCGTCCCGCCGGTGAGCGGCGCGAGTACCGCGCCCTGAACCGCGACGCGCAGATTCGTCCCATACTCCGTCGTGACCCGAACCTGCGGCAGCCAGAACCAGAGATTGCCGGCGAGGCTGAAATCGGGCACGCCGATTCCCGCGAGCGAGCGGGGATTGCGATCGGAGACCAGCGGCGTCTCCTGGCCGATCATGAGGGCGGTGTGCGTCCACTGCACGGTGGCGGTAGCGCGCCGCAGCCGGATTAGAGGAAACGTGCGATTGCCGGGTGCCGCGGTCTGTCCGCCGGCGAAGTCGAGATCGACCTCGCCGTTGAACGTGCCGCCCAGCACGTCCGGGTCAGTGACGAACACGCCCAGTCGCGTTTGGCGCAGCGTCGCGCTGCCGCCGCTGATGCCGGTCGCGTCGGTGTCGGCGAAAACCGGGATGTCGGAGTTGTTGGTGCGGGCGGTATTGTAGAACGCGTTCATCAGCACGGTGCCGGTGAACTCGACCGTGCGCTTCGGTGGTGGCGATGCAGGTTGCTGGACCGCGACGACGAAAAGCCATACCCGCATCACGAGCCGCTCCTGGCGAGTTAGATGGCATTACAGTAAGCTCCACGCCCACAGACGCAACAGTTTCAAGGAGACTCACCGGATGCGCTGGGCGCTGATATCCGCTTTGCTGATGGGCACCCCGGTACTTGCCGGACGCGTCGCCGGGCGGATCCTCATTCTCGAGAAGGACAACAAGCCGTCGCCCGATTTGAGCGATGCGGTCTTGTATCTCGAGGGGCCGAGCGGTGCCGCGGCGCAGGCCAAGCCCGTCACCGTGGAAATCGCCATCACCGACAAGACGTACGCGCCGCACGTCGTCGTCGTCCCGGTCGGCTCGACGGTGCGGTTTCCGAATCACGACCCCTTCAACCACAACGTCTTCTCCGTCAGCGACCCCAACAGCTTCGACCTCGGCTTATACGGCCGCGGCGAAGCGAAGGGCTATACGTTCGAGCATCCCGGCCTCGTGCGCGTCTACTGCAACGTGCACCCGCGGATGGTGGCGTACGTGCTCGTGATGGAGAACCGGTTCTACACGCAACCGGCCAGCGACGGCAGCTTCGCAATCGACAACGTGCCGCTCGGCTCCTACCGGCTTCACGTCTGGCACGAGCGGATTCCCAGCGAAGTGATCAAGGACGTCACCGCAGGCGCGGGCCCCGCCGAGCTCCAGGTGGCGCTCAATGCGCGCGGTTACAAGTGGCAGCCCCATCGCAACAAATACGGACGCAACTATCCCACCAATGCCGGACGCGAGCGCTACTAAGCCGGCGTTCGGGCTGACCGCGAAGATTTTCCTCGCGTCGGCGCTCCTGGTCGTTGCGGTGCTCGGCATCACGTTCGGCGTGACGTCCCTGCAGGCGAACCGCACGGCCGACGCGTCGATTCATCGTGCGCTGCTCGCGACGCGCCGGGCGGTGGACGACTACTTGACCGCTCGTACCCGCACGCTCGGCCGCGCCAGCACGGTCGCCACCGACGTGCCGCAGTATCGCCAGCGCCTGCTGAATCAACGGGCGCGCGCCGAGGCGCTCGATCAGGCGGACGACATTCGCGGCCTGATCGGCGCGGCGTGGGTGCTGGTGACCAACAGCGACGGGATTCTCATTGCCCGCACCGACTATCGCGAGCAGTTCGATCGCGATCTCTCGGTCGCGCCGCTGATCGCGAACGCGTTGAGCGGCGACCAGACGAGCGGCGCCTGGCTCGACGACGTCCGCGGCACGATGTACATGGCGGTCGGGACGCCGCTGCGCGATCGCCCCGGGGCCGCGCCGCTCGGGGCCTTGGTCGCGACCTATCAAGTCGACGATTCGCTCGCCACCGCGATCAAGCAGGCGACGAACTCCGACGTCGTCTTCTTCGCGCTCGACACGCTGAACCGCCCCGTCGTCGTGGGAAGCACCGTGCCGGCGCGGGACATCGCGGCGGTGCTCCAGAGCTCCGTCAAGACGGACGCACTCGCGGCGGACACGGGCGGCGAGGGGATGGCGCTCGCCGCGACGATGGGAGACGAGCACCTCATCGGGCTCGCCGGCGCGATTCGGTCGCCGTCGGGCGACCTGCGCGGCGGCTTCGTGGCGCTGCGCTCGCGCGAGTCGGAGCTGGCCGCGTTCAACACGCTGCGCCGCACGATGCTCTGGGCGGTGGCGCTCGGCGTCGTGCTCGCGCTGATCTTCGCGTTCGTGCAAGCGCGTCAGATCGCGGGGCCGGTGCGCCGGCTGGCGATCGCGACGCGCCAGGTCCAGGAAGGCGATTACAGCGTCGACATCGCGGTGAAGTCGCGCGACGAGATCGGCATTCTGTCGCAGGCGTTCAAGAGCCTGGTGGACGATCTCAAGGCGAAGGCGGCGCTCGTGGACATGATGCAAACCTCCGGAGGCGCGCCGACCCAGCGCATCGAGACGGTGCCGACCGCGGTGCGCGCCGTCGGCGGCGAGCAGCTCCGCCCGGGCGCCGTGTTCGCCGGACGCTACGAGGTGAAGGAGATTCTCGGCGCCGGCGGCATGGGCGTCGTGTATCGGGCGTTCGACCGCGAGCTGCAGGAGCCCGTCGCCATCAAGACGCTCAAGCCCGAGGCGATGGCCGGCGGGAGCGCGGGGCTCGAGCGCTTCAAGCAGGAAATCCGGCTCGCGCGGCGGATCGCACATCGCAACGTCGTCCGCACGTACGATCTGGGCGAGCAGAACGGCATGTACTACTTGACCATGGAGTACGTGGACGGCACGTCACTGAAGCAGCTGATCGTGGGACGCGGCAAGCTCCCGCTTTCGGTCACCCTGACGGTCGGGAAGCAGCTGTGCCGCGCACTCGAGGTGGCACATGCCGAGGGCATCATTCACCGCGACATCAAGCCGCAGAATATCGTCGTCGAGCCGAGCGGCTTCCTCAAGGTGATGGATTTCGGCATTGCCCGCCTCGCGAATCCGGCGCAAGGGAAAGGACTGACCGAAGCGGGGACGTCGATCGGCACGCCGGACTACATGTCGCCAGAGCAGCTGGCGGGCGGCGAGCTCGACGCCCGCAGCGACCTCTATTCCGCCGGCGTCGTCCTGTTCGAGTGCGTGACGGGCCGGGTGCCGTTCGAGGCGGAGACGACGTGGGCCCTGGTGGCGAAACATCTCGAGGAAACGCCGCCCGATCCGCGCGCCCTGAACGGCGACGTGCCGGACACGCTGGCGGCCGTCATTCTGAAAGCGATGGCGAAGAAACCGCAGGACCGCTACGCGAGCGCGTCGGAGATGCACGACGCCCTCGCGCGCATCGGCTAATTACTTTCTTGAACGCCGGCTGAGCACAAACGTCTGCGAAGCGCTGAGTGCCTTGTCATCGCTCGCGCCTGGCCGTCACACTCCCGCAAACCACGGATACCCCTGATCCTCCCAGTACCCGCCCGGCCGCTCGGCGGTGAACGTCAGCGACACGAGGTACTTCGTCAGTTTGTAGCCGAGCTTCGTCGGCGAATAGAGCCGCAGCGGCGCGCCGTGGGAGGCCGGCAGCGGATTGTCGTTCATCCCGTAGGCGAGAATCGTCTGCGGATGCATCGCGCTCGCGAGGTCCCAGCCGTTCGAGTAGCCCGAGTCGAATGAATCGAAGCGCACATAGCGCGCGCTCGGCAGCAGCTCGCACCGCTCCGCGATGACCGACACGGGCACGCCGTGCCAGGTCTCGATCGCGCTCCACCCCTCGACGCAGTGGTGCTTGACGGTGTAGGTCGTCCGCGGCATCGCCTGCAGCTCGCCGAGCGAGAATGCTTGTGGGCGCTTCACGAGCCCGGCGACTTGCAGCCGCCATGTGCTCGGATCCTGGAGCATCGGCAGCTCGGGCGAGATGAAATACATCGGCATGCGCGGCGTGCGCAGCGCGACGTCGTACTGCGGCGCAAGGCGATGAGGCGAGAACAGGATCTTCTCGCCGACCCAATCGTTCAGGCGACTGACGTCGAGCAGCAGCGGTCGCACCGCGTTGCCGCCGTCCCAACCGCACGCGCCGACGAGCGATGCAAGCCCGGCGCCACCTGCCAGCTTGAAAAAGCCGCGCCGATCAATCATGACTCGGAAACCTCCCGCGATACCAACCGCTGATCATCGCCCGCAGCGACGCCGGATCCACGACGAACACCAGAACGACGTGCACGACGAGGAATGCGGTGAAGATCCACACTGCCCAGAAATGCCAGTATCGCGCTGCTTGAAAGCCGCCGCACAGCGCCACGAGCCACGAGAGCTGCGTCGGTTTGTAGATCGCGAAGCCCGTCAGCACCGACAGCGCGCCGAGCAGGACAATGAACGAGTACGCGAGCTTCTGCAGCGGATTGTGCTTGCCCTGCGGCGGGTGGTCTGTGCGGAGGCGCAGATAGTACTTCTGCATCTCGATCGCGCCGCGCACGTCGCGCGGCCGGAAGAGCAGCGATCGCCACTCGCCGCTCGCGGCGAGGTAGGATACGTAGAGCAGCCCGCCGCCGACGAGCAGCCAGGCGAGCGCGAAATGCCAGTTCAGCGCGCCGGCGAGCCAGTGACCCAACCGGCTCCATTCGGGAAAGCCGTGATCCTGGAATGGATTCGGCTGGTAGTAGGGGCCGCCGCGCTCGCCGAAGCGCGCATACGCGGTGTAGATCTGCAACCCGCTCGTGATCATGCCGACGAGCACCGCAAACGTCAGCCAATGTGTGAGCCGGACGATCCAGTGATGGCGCTTGACGAGCGGGCGCGTATTTGGTGTTGCCGCGGGCGGTGCGGCGGGTCCGGTCATCTGCTAAGTATATTGTCCGCCATGCGTCCAGCAATCTTCGTCGCGATCGTAGGCTTCACCGCCTGCCGGGGAGGGCCGCAACAGTCCGCCGTGACAACGCACACGGCAGCACCGGATACGATCGAATTCGCGCACGCCGGCGCGGATTCGGCGGACAGCGCGCTACTCACACCCCGCGTCATCACAGAGCCGACCGTCGTCGTCTTCTGGATCGCCGCCGCCGACACGTTCTCGGCCGACGATCAGTCGCAGGCGCTGGACGACATGAACTACGCCACCGAGCAGATCGCGGCCGAGCTCAAGCAGCACGACATCAAGCTCGTTCCGACCAACTCCGACACCATCTACGTCGCACTCCCCAATCACAAGCGGCGCACCATTCTGCTCACCGGCCTCGACTATCCATTCGGCTACGTCCTCGTCGAGCCGGGTACCGCCGAGCGCATTCTTGCGGGGGTCTACGACGAGGATGAGCTGCTCGACGAGATCGAGGCGTACTTCGACCTGCCGTCGTCCGCCGACTCGACCGTGAGGCCGCGGATCTCGACGTGATCCTGCTCCGCGGTGGACGCGTCGTCACGATGGATGCACCGCGACGGATCGTCGATGCCGATGTACTGGTGGAGAAGGGACGCATCAAAGCGGTTGGGCGGTTGAGCGGTTCGGCGGTTCGTAGGCCGAAACCAAGTACGATCGATTGTCGCGGTCTCGTGCTGCTCCCGGGCCTGATTCAAGCGCATATCCACCTCTGTCAAACCCTGTTTCGCGGGCTCGCCGACGACTTGCCGCTCGAGGCGTGGCTCGCGCAGCGCATCTGGCCGCTGGAGGCGGCGCACACCGAAGCGTCCGTGTACGCCTCGGCCATGCTCGGCGCCGCCGAGCTGCTGCTGGGCGGTACGACGACGATCCTCGACATGGAGACCGTGCGGCACACGGGCGCTGCGTTCGAGGCGCTCGCGACGATCGGTATCCGCGCGACGGCGGGGAAGTGTCTGATGGACTCGCCCGACGCGCCGGCCGGTTTGCGCGAATCCACCGACAAAGCGATCCGGGAAAGCGTCGATCTCTGCGAGCGCTGGCACGGCGGTGCGGAGGGACGACTGCGGTACTGTTTCGCGCCGCGCTTCGTGCCGAGCTGCACCGGCCCATTGCTGCGCGCCGTCAGCGATCTTGCGGAGAAGGCCGGTGCCGTCGTTCACACGCACGCGGCCGAAACCGTGCTCGAGCTCGACACCGTGCGGCGGCAAACAGGGTACGACGAGATCGCCTATCTCGACTCCGTCGGCATCTCGGGCCCGCGCGCCGCGCTCGCGCACTGCGTGTGGGTGGACCAGGACGGGATTGCGCGGCTGGCGCGGCAGGGAACCAACGTCGTGCACTGCCCGAGCTCCAACCTGAAGCTCGGCAGCGGCGTGGCCCCCATTCCCGAAATGCTCGCGGCCGGCTGCCGCGTCGGGATCGGCGCGGACGGCGCGCCGTGCAACAACCGGCTCGACGCGTTCGCCGAAATGCGGCTGGCCGCGCTCATCCAGAAGCCCCGCCTCGGGCCGGACGTGCTTCCCGCCGCGCAGGTGCTCGAGCTCGCGACGCTCGGCGGCGCGCGGGCGCTGGGCCTCGAGGCGGAGATCGGCTCGATCGAGGTCGGGAAGCGCGCCGACCTCGTCGTCCTCGATCTCGGCGGCGTACACGCGCAGCCGGAGGAGGCCGATCTCATCTCGCGCATCGTGTACAGCGCCCGGGCCGCCGATGTGCGGCATGTGGTGGTGGACGGGAAGATCGTGGTGCGTGATGCCGTGCTGAAGACTGCCGCGCTAGACGAGATTCGCCGCGACGCGAATCGTCAAGCGCGCAAACTGCGCCGCGCAGTGGGATTCTAGCCGGCGCTGCCTCCCCCGTTGCCGTTGACGCGAAACCGCCGGATCGTTTGCGACAGCACCGCGGCGGCATCGGACAACTGCTGCGACGTGGCGCTCAGCTCCGTGAGCGAGGCGATCTGCCGCGCGGTCGCCGCCGACGTCTGCCGCGCACCGCTCGCCGCGCCTTCAGCGATCGCCGCCACTTCCTCCATGCGCCGCAAGACCTCGCTCATGCGTTTGGTCTGATTCTCGGTCTCCGCGGCAAACGTCGTCGCGAAGCGCACGGTGGAATTCAGGTCGACGAAAATCGCGTCGAGCGCGCCGTGCACCGTCGTCGCGACGCTGCCGACGCCCTTCGCCGCCTCTCGGCCCTGCTGCATCGCGTCGACGACCCGCGTGATCTGGTCCTGCGTGGCGCGGACACGCGCCCGCACCTCGTCCGCGGCGCGACCGCTCTGCTCCGCGAGCTTCCGGACCTCGCCGGCCACGACGCGGAACCCGAGCCCGTGTTGTCCCGCCCGCGCCGCCTCGATCGCCGCATTCAGCGCGAGCAGATCGGTCTGGCTCGCAATCCGGGTGATGCCGTCCACCAGCTTCCCGATTTCGCGCGACTCGCGGTCCAGCACGCCGGCGACTTCGGCGGCGTGGTCCATGTGGACCATCAGATTCATGAGCAACGCGCTGGCGCGGGCGACTTCCTCGCCGCGCTTGTGCGCCTGCGACGCGATCTCGTTGATCTGCCGCTCCGCCTCCTGCGCGCGCGTGTGCAGCGTCGTCGCTACGCCGGACGCCGCCTCGGAATCCTGGCGCCCGTACACGATCAGCTGGCGCTGCCGTTCCGTTCCTTCGGTCAGCTGCCCGGTGGTGGTGGAGATCGATTGCGACGAGAGCTGGAGCTCGCGTGCCGCCTGCGCCAGGCCGCTCGCCATCGACGCGAGCGCCTGCCCCTGCCGGCCGATCTCGCGCACGATCTCGGCGATGGCGGACGTCGTCCGGTTGACGCTCAGGCCGAGGTAGCCGAGCTCGTCGGCCGGCACGGTGGCGCTGCCGCTGTCCAGCTGGCGCGTCAAGTCGCCACGCTCGATTTCGCCGAGGACGCCGCGCGCGATGCGCAGGCGATCGACGATCTGCGCCAGCATCGGGACCAGCGCGACGCAGGCGAAGACGAGCACCAGCGCTTCCTGGAGGAAGACGGTCCAGGGCCAGCCGTGGCCGAAGATCCGCGCGAAAGTGGTCGCCAGGGCGAAGGCGACGACGTTGATGAGCAGCGCACCCCACGCTTCGCGGCGCTCGAGATACAGTGCGGCCTGCAGCGGCGCGATGAGATACGCGCCGTACAGAATGTGACCGTTGGTGCCCAGCGCGAACACCACGGCCGAGATCAGCATGCAGCCGACTACGAGGTTCAGCTGGGCGTACCACGAGTGGAAGGCGCCGCCCAGGACCAGCCGGCGCACACCGGCGTTCGCCGCTACGAACGTCGCCGCGAAGCCGAGCATGAACCAGAGCGAGATGGGTGTGATCCCGGCGATACGCACGATCACGAGCAGGACGATCCCGAAGCCGACGAAGCCCCAGCGCGCGCGCGTGTTCGTCAGCACGTACTGGCGTTGTTTGGCCTGCTGCTCCTCGAGAAGCTGTTGCTCGAGACTGGAGGCGGTCACATGCGGAACAGGTAGCTGGCCTTCAGGAAGAATCCGTCGCCGGTCCGTGACAGCCGGCCGAAGTTGAACGGCTCGGGCTCGCTCAGCGACGCCCCATAGCCGAAGAACACCACGGTGCCGGGAATCGGCCGATAAGAGAACAAGAAGTCGTTCCGGAACTCCGTGGACGTATGGCGCGGCTGCGCGGAGCCGTTGATCACGAGCGAATCCCCGGTGCGGGGATCTCGCAATGCATCGACCTCTTGCGCCGTGTACTGTCCGACATAGCGGAAGAAGATGGCGCGGTTGAGCTGATATTCAATCTTGAGCCGCGGAATGTTCGCCGTCGAGAACCAGCTCCCGTCTTCGGCGCGCCACAGCGCCTGATGCGTCCACTGGCCGTCGAGCCGCAGCCCGGCGGTCGGCTTCCAGGTCACCGTGAAGAACGTGTTGAAGCCGCGGGCTTCCGCGGCTTCGGAGAAAATCACGCCCTTGCCCGCGCCGACGTCGCCCGTCAGCACGAGCGCGCGACTCGGCGTGTTGAAGCCCACGTCGCCGCCCCAGAGGTTGTAGCGCCCGTGCGGAACGGCGAACGGGACCAACGTGCCGCCCGAGTTCACCCGATAGGCAGAGTAATCGGGCGGATCGAAGCGCTGGTGGTTGTTCTGCCAATGCGCAGTGACTCCCCAGCCGCCGCGCAGCGTGAACAACCACTGTTCGTTGATCCCGCCCTCCAGCGTGCTGCCGAGGTTGAAGAAGTCACGGTAGCGCCACGTCGGCTGGACCAGAATAAAGGTGGTCGCGTTCTCGAGCGTCGCGCCCGGTTTGCCGTACCAGGTGAAGCGGTTGGCGAAGCGGCCCTGCACGACGTTGACGCGGTTCACGAAGCCGCTCAGCGCCGCGAAGTTCGGGCTGGCGCCGACCAGCTCGGCGTGATTGCCGTAGGAGTAGCCGGTGCGGTCGTACAGCGTGAGGTCCCACAGCGCGCCGGCACGCGCGGCGCTCCCCGGTACGTCCTTGGTCCACGAGCCGACGATTTGTCCTTCGGAGTACCAGATCTTTTTCCAGATCACGCGGGCGTCCGTACCCAGGACGCGGTTCCAGTTCGAGCCATCGCTCCGATCGGTGTATGCGAGGCCCAGCGTGGAGCTCGCGCCGAGATCGCGGCGCAGGCGCAGCAGGTTCACCAGAGAGTGGACAGTCCCGCTGGGGTCGATCGGTACGTCGTCCACCGCGCCGATGTAGGCGACGGCTGTGCCGCCGACTTTGCCGGTCAACTTCGCGCCTCCGACCGGATTCTGAATCTGCCGCGTGTAGATCAGCGCGTTCGGCGTATCGAACTGCTCGAGTCCCTCGAGGAAGAACGGCCGCTTTTCCGGAAAGAACAGCGCGAACCGCTGGTTGACGGTCACCTGGCCGACGTCCGCTTCCACCTGTGAGAAGTCGGGATTGATCGTGCCGGTGGCGCTGAGATTCTGGGTGAGACCCCAGCGCACGTTCACTCCGACCTGGGGGTCCACGCTGCCGTAGCGATAGGTCGAGGCACTCGGCGCGCCGTCGACGCGCGACGTGAACTCCGGGCTCACGTCCATCACGAGACCGCGCCGCAGCCCGGTCAGTGCCTTGAGCGTGCCCGACTGAATGAGGAAGCTGGCGCTGGCGCGCACGACCGGCGTCCAGGTGTCCTCGTAGCCGGTATGCTGGGTCGTCCGGATGAACTGCACGCCCCAGTCCTGCGTCTCACCGCTCTGATAGCGCAGGCTCTTGAACGGAATTCGGACTTCGACCTCATAGCCCCACGAAGTCACGTGCCCCTGGGACTGGTAGACGTAATCCGGATTGAGATCCACGACGCCGTCGAAGCGGAAGCCGGCGTTCTGGCCGCCCGCGGCGCCCGCCAGGCCTTCGCTGCGCACGCCGTCTTCCTGGGCGCCGAGCGGATTGACGGCGAAGAGCAGCGCGCGGCGGCGATCGTTGAACGTGTCGAGCAGGATCTGCACCTTGTCGTCGGCGTCGATGTTGTCGCGGTCGGCGAGCGTCGCGCGGACGACGTTGCCGTGGATCTCGAACGCCCGGATGCCGAAGTAGATCGCGTCGGGCGCGTAGAACGCGAGGACTTCGGTCGAGTCGTCGGCGGGCCGGCTGTCGACCGGCCGGTACTGCGTGAACCCTTTGAGGACCGCAGCCTGCCGCCACACGGGGTCGTCGAGGACGCCGTCGATCTTCACGCTGGCCTCGATCCGCGGCAGCCGGACGTCGATCTGGCGCAGGCGACCGTCGTAGACCTGTTGCGGGCTGGGTGGAGACTGCACGAGAAGGAGAAGGACGGAAAGCATAGGCAACAAAATATCGTGCGGCGTGCGCGTGTGCGACGTGCGGCGTGTCGAAGCCTCCTACGAAGCGTCAGGTCAGCCGATCAGCGCCGCACACCCCACGCCGCACGTGTTTTACTATTCGTATCTGAGCGCGACGATCGGATCCATGGACGCCGCCCGCCGCGCCGGCCAGATCCCAAAGAACAGTCCCACGACTGCGCTGAAGAGGAACGCGGCGACGATCGCGAAGAAATTGATCGACGTGTTCCAGTGCGCGAGACTCGACAGCGCCACGGCACCGAGCGTTCCGAACAGAATCCCCAGAATGCCGCCGACCATGCAGAGCACGAGCGCTTCGACCAGGAACTGAAACAGGATGTTGAAGCGCGTGGCGCCGAGCGCCTTGCGCACGCCGATCTCGCGCGTCCGCTCCGTCACCGACACGAGCATGATGTTCATGATGCCGATGCCGCCGACGAGCAAGCTGACCGCCGCGATGCCGGCGAGCAGATAGGTGAAGGTCTGCGTCGTCTGCTGGAACGTCGCGAGAATGTCGGACTGATTGCGGATCTGGAAGTCGTTCTCACCGCCGGGCCGGATCTTGTGCTCTTTCCGGAGCACGCGCTCGATCTCGATCATCGTGAGCGTCATCTGGCTGACGTCCTGGGCGTCGACCGTGATCGTGCGCAGCCGATCGGTGCCCATGATGCGGTAGCGCCCCGTCTGCAGCGGAATCAGGACCTGCTCGTCGGGGTTGCCGAATCCCGCCGCCGATCCCTTCGACGACAGGACGCCGATGATCTCGAATGGAATACCGCGGATCTGCAGCTCCTGCCCGACCATACCCGCGGGATTGGCGTTGAACATGTCCGGAATCGCCGAGCCGAGGACGGCGACGCGGCGGCGGCCCTCGTTCTCGCCCGCGGTGAACATCCGGCCCGCCGTGAGCGTGTAGTTCTTGACGATCGGGTAGTTCGGGGTCGTACCGACGATGTTCACGTTCGCGTTCTGCCCGGCCCGCTTGATCTGCATGTTGCGCGTGAGCTCCGGCACGACCGCCTTGACGTGGCGAGCGTTGGCCGCCAACGAATCCGCGTCGTCCACCGTGAGGCTGACGCGGGAGCCGAAGTCGATCGCAATACCGCCGCGGAAGGCCTGCCCGGGATAGATCGACAGCAGGGTGGGGCCGAGCGCTTGAATGCGCTCCTGCACCGACTTCTGCGCGCCGCTCCCCAACGCGACCATCGTGATCACCGCGCCGACGCCGATGATGATGCCCAGCATCGTCAAGAACGACCGCAGCTTGTTCGCGCGGATCGCCTGGAGCGCAACCTGAATGATTTCGCCGATCAGCATGGCCCCCCCTACGGTCTCGCGGGCGCCGCCGCCGGCGGTGTCGCGGGACGCTGCTGCGTCTGCTGCTGCACGCCCGGTAACCCGCCGCCCGTGAACTGCCGCATCCGCTGCTGCATGTCGCGCTGCGAGTTCACGAGCGACGCGCTCGGCAGGACGAGCACCGTGTCCTGCTCCGTCAGGCCGCTCACGACTTCGATGTAATCGAGATCGGTGAGTCCGGTCCGGATCTGCACCGGAGCCGGCTGGCCCTTCCGCAGCACAAACACGACGTAGCTCGACGGCTCGCCGGCGTTGCGGCGTCCTTGGCCCCCACCCCCACCGAAGCCGCTGAACTGTCCTGACGCGCGCATCGCCTGGAAGACGGCGCGGGCCGCGGTCTGCTCCTCATCGCTCGGGGTTCCGCCGCTCATGCGCTTCTGCATTGCGCTCTGCGCCAGGCGTACCTGCTGCGCCGTGATGCCCGCCGGCGCCGGCACGGTTTGCCCGTTCGGCAGCGTCATCATCACCTGCGCTCCGGCGCCTTTCTGCGCCTGGGCGGAATCACGCCGCGACGGGCTACCGCCCAGCGATGCGCTGTCGCGCCCCGCATTCGCCGGCGTCTGCGGTTGCGCGGCCGCGAGTTGTTGCTGGACCGCGTTCGGATCGAGCCCGAGCACCTGCGCTGCCGACGCGACGTCACGCTGCGTGCGCAGCGCGGCGTTCGGAATCGCCAGCACGCTGTCGCGCCGGCCGACGTGAATCTCGACCTCCGTGTTCATCCCGGGCTTGAGCAGGTGGTTCGGATTGGGGATGCGCACCAGCACGTTGAACATCGTGACGTTCTGTTGCACGGTCGCCTGCGGCTCGACTTTGAGCACCGAGCCCTCGAACGGCCGGTTCGGATACGCGTCCACCGTGATCGTGGTGAGCAGGCCCGGCTGCACCTTGCCGATGTCCGTTTCGTCGACCAAAGCGCGGATCTGCACGGTGTCGAGGTTTGCCATCTTGAAGAGCACTGTGCCGCCGCCCACGTCGGTCGTCGGCGACGAGATCACGGTACCCAGCTCGACGTTCTTCGTGATGATCGTCCCCGCGAGCGGCGCGCGCAGCTTCGTGTCGGTCATGCGGTCGCGCGCGTTCTCGAGGTCGGACTGTGCCTTGATCACACCGGCGTTCGCATTGGCGTAGTCGAGCTTCGCCTGGTCGTACTCGGTCTGCGTGATCGCCTGCGCCTTGAACAGCGTGTCGGAGCGCGCGATCTGCGCCTTGGCGTTGGACAGCTGCGCCTGGGCGACCTGCAGATTGGCCTGCGCCTGCGCCAGGCTGTTGCGGGGAATCCGCGGGTCGATTTCGGCGAGCAACTGATCTCGCTTCACGTCGTCGCCGGTCTGGACGTTCATGGCGATGATCTCGCCCGACGCCTTCGACTTGACGTCGACGGTGAGCACCGGCTCGATCGCGCCGGACGCCGACGCCGAGACGACCACCGTGCGCCGCTGGACCGGCACGGCCTCGTAGGAGATGGGTTGCTGCTTCTTGCTGCAGGCGGCGAGGCCCAACAGCAACGCGATACTGCCAAGGGTCTTGTTCACGGCTTGCCTTCCGTTCGTTCGTCGCGCGCGATTTTTCCGTCCAGCAAATGGATCTGGCGCCGCGCGTGCGCCGCGATGTCGTGTTCGTGCGTCACCAGCACAATGGTCTGGCCCGTGTTGTGGAGGTCGTGAAACAGCGTCATGATCTCGTTGCCCGTTGCCGAGTCGAGGTTTCCCGTCGGCTCGTCCGCCAGCAGGATGCTCGGCCGATTCACCAGCGCCCGCGCGATGGCCACGCGCTGGCGCTGTCCGCCCGACAGCTCGTTGGGACGGTGATCCATACGGTCGGCGAGCTGCACTTGCTCGAGCGCGCCGGCCGCACGCTCGCGCCGCTCCTTCCCCGTCATCCCGGCGTAGATCAGCGGCAGCTCGACGTTGTGCAGCGCGTCGGCGCGCGGCAGCAGGTTGAACGTCTGGAACACGAACCCGATTTCCTTGTTGCGGATGCGCGCCAGCTCGTCGTCGGAGAGGTCGCTGACCTTCTGCCCGTTGAGCCAGTACTCGCCCGCGGTCGGCGTGTCGAGGCAGCCGATCAAGTTCATCAGCGTGGATTTGCCCGAGCCCGACGGCCCCATGATCGCGACGAACTCGTTGCGCTTGATCTGGATGTCCACGCCACGCAGCGCGTGTACCACTTCCGCGCCCATGTGATACTCGCGCGTAAGGTGGTGGGTGAGGATGACCGTATCGGGCGTCGGCGTGTCGCCGGTGCGAAACATCAGCGCTTGCGCTGTAGTCATAGACTCCGTCCCACGACCGCCTCGACCTGCGCGCGGGCGATCAGATAGTTAAAGCGGGTCTGGACGACGTTCACTTCCGCCTGGGTCAATGCCGCCTGCGACGTGAGCAGGTCGAGAATCGTGGCCGCGCCAACGCGATACCGCTCGTTCTGTACGCGCAAATCTTCCGTGGCCGCCGCCAGGTTGTCCCGCGCGATCGAGATCTGCTCGTAGGTCGTCTGCAGCGCGGCGAGCTGCTGCGTGAGCTGGGCGCTCACCTGGAGCCGCGCGTCGGCCGCGCGGGCTTCCGCGACGTCGCGCGCGACGCGCGCCGTCGTCATCTGCCGCTCGCGCGAGAAACCGTCGAACAGCGTCCAGCTCGCGGTAATGCGTGCGCTCCACCCGCTCGCAAACTTGGAGTTCGAAGTCCACGGCGCGTCGAGTCCCGAATACGAATTGCCGATGGCGGCCGAGATGCTCGGCATGTAGGAGGAACGATTGATCGTGACCTGCGCCCCCGCGGCGCGGGCTTGCGCCTCGGCCTGTTCGACGATCGGGGAATTCTGCACCGCGCTGGTGCGCAGCACCGAGGTGTCGGGCAGCTCGGGCAGCGCGCTGTCTGGAACGGCGCGGACGGACTGATTCACCCCGATCTGCCGGCCCAGGTTGGCCTGCGCCGTCGCGAGGTTGGCTTGCGCCTGCAGCAGGGCGATGCGCGCGTTGCCGTAGTCCACCGTGGACCGCAGCGAGTCGGACCGCGTCGCCGAGCCGGCGTGCAGCTTGTCGATGGAAATCTGGAGCTCTTGTTGCGCGCGCGTGACCTGCGACTGGGCAACCCGCACGAGCTCTTCATTGGCGAGGGCGTTGTAGAACGCCTGTTTCGTCGCGAGGGTGACCTGGAAGCGCTGATTCACGACCCCGGCGTCGGCGGCGTCCTGCGTCGCATACGCCGCGCTGCGGTCGCCGAAACGCTTGAACCCCCGAAACAGATCGACACTGGCGTTGATGTTGCCCTGGAACGTCGTCCCCGCCGGCAAGCTGACGATCTGATTGGTCTGCGTGTTGAGGCGCGTTCCGCCCGCCCGCGCGTACGAGCCGCCGGTCGTTACGGTCGGCAGGAATTCTCCGTACGCGGCCCACATACCGCTGCCGGCGTTACGTTGATCGCCACGCGCCTGCACCATCGCCGGCTGCACTTGCAGCGCGCGATCGATCGCCTCACTGAGCGTCACTTCCACCGGCGCCGCAGCGGGAGCGGTCGTTTGCTGCCCCGCCAACGACGCGGCCGCCGTGACGGCCAGAATTGCCAAGCCCACGAACGACCGCATCAATGCTCCCCTCGCTTACCGGAGTCGCCGCCACGTTCCATATCCCTACGATGCTCTGCCTTCTCGATCAGTTGCTCGTGCAGCGTGCGCTGCTCCGGGGTGAGCTGGGCATCGATCTCGGTCCGGATGCGCGTCTTGATGGAATCGAACTGGGGACGCACCCGGGCCCAGAGAGAATCCGTCTCGGGTCGATACCGCGCGATGATGGCGCGAACCGAGTCGCGCTGCGCCGAGTTCAGCTTGAGCTCGCGACTGAGGTAGTCCACGATGGCATCAGGGCTGCGCCGGCGCGGCGCATGCTCCTCGCGCGCGGCGGCCTCCCGGCCTCCCCATCCGGCCAGACCGCCCGCCACGAATACGGCAGCGAGCAGTCCCACGGCGGCTAGCTTCGATTTATTCAGCATGGTCCTTCGTTCTCTCCTATTGCTCGACAAGTGATGTCAGCACGACACTGGCGTCAGGCGGATCCTGCGCCGTGACGAGGGCGGCCAGCCCGGTACCTTCGGCCGGCGCCATCGCCGCGTCGATCGTCTCGACGCCGGGACTTGGTGCGAACACGGCGCGGCCGACGAGCAGCCCCGCCACCAACGCGGCAGCCGCCGCGACGATGCCGGGACGGAACCATCCGGCCAGGATTTCAAATGTCGGAACCGTGGACCGTTCGAGTGCCTCGTCGTAGCGTGCCATGACGCGGCTGACGAACGCGGCCTGATCGGTCTTCGGGTCGAGCGCCGCACGCAACGCGGCGCCGAGCTCGGGATCCGGCCGGTGATCGAATGACGGCGACTCCTTCACCTGATGTTCTCCTTCCAATCGGCCAACAGCGTGCGCAAACGGCGACGCGCGTGAAATACTTCGGACCGCACGGTGCCCTCCGGAATTCCAAGGATCCCGGCGATCTCCGCATGCGAATACCCTTCGACATCGAACAGCACGACCGCGGTCCGACGGCGCGGCGGCAGCTCGGCCAACGCGGCGTTGAGGCGATCGCCCAGCTCGCTCTGCACCGCCGCGGCGTCCGGCCGTGGACCGCCGCCCACCAGCGACGGATTCAGCGGCTCGGCACGCCGCACCTTACTGCGGCGGCGGCGATCGGTCGCGGCGTTCGCGACGATTCGCATGAGCCACGGTCCGAACGGCCGGCGTGAATCGTATTGCCCGAGCTTGACCAGCGCAGAGAGGAAGCCATCCTGGGCGGCGTCGTCCGCATCGTCGGGATCGCCCAGGACCGCTCGGGCCACGCGCCGCGCCTGGGGGGCGTAGCGCTGCACGAGCACTCCAAAGGCGTCCCGTTCACCCGCTAAGGTCTTCTCGACTAAGCCCTTATCCTCTTCGCTGCTTGCCATACGCGCGAGATGGGGCGGAGGTTGAAAGTCAGCGGACATCGCTCTCACGGCGCCGCCGCCGCCGCGCCAGGGCGAAGCCCGCGAGCCACAACGAGGTGGCCAGCGCGCCCACGGCCAGAACGGTGCTGGCGATGATCGGGAAGAGGATGAGGGATGTCCCGATGACGAAGAGCAAAGCCGCCGCCGCACCGGCGAGCATGCGGCGCGCCCCACCCGCGGCCTGCATCAACGCGACTGCGGCCGCAGCCTGCCGCTCACGCAGTGACCGCTTGTACGATGGGACTGCGGTCAGCGGATGCGCCGGCGTCACAGCGTGGCCCGGCTTCACGGTCTGGGCGTCCACCAGCCGCGGCGGCAGCGGCAACCGCCGTCGCGCCATCAAGACGATCTCGCGGCTCTCCCCCATGTCGTGGAGGAACTGCGTCGCCAGCGTGGCGGTGAGGCCGTCCTGCTCCGCCACCAGATCGAGCTCGTAATTGCCGAGCAGGCTCGACACGTTGAGGTTGCTGGAACCTACGCGTGCCCACTCGTGATCGGCGACGAGTGTCTTGGCATGGAGCATCGGCCCGCGATATTCGAAGATCCGTGCGCCGGCGTGCAGCAGCTCGCGATAGCCGGTGCGCGTGAACATCCGGACGATCGGAATGTCCGTCGTCCCGGGAAGGAGCAGCCGCACATCAACGCCGCTGCGCGCGGCATCGACGAAGGCCGCGTACAGCGGCGGCGGCGCGATGAGGTACGCATCCGTGATCCACAGCCGCTCGGTGACCGCGGCTGCGAGCAGCTGCACCGCGCGATAGATGCGTGACTGGCCCGGGGATCCCTCGACGACGCGCACGGCGGACGGGCCGCACTCCTCGGGCGCGGGACTCGACTCGTCCTCGGGCAGCGCGGCGCCGGCGCGGGCCCACATCCGGCCAAACGATGTCTCGAGCGCGGAGACGGCGGGTCCGCAGACGACGACCATCGTGTCGCGCCAGCACGGCTGGCCCGGTCCGCGTCCGGCCCATTCATCGCCGATGCAGAGGCCGCCGGTCATGGCGCGCTCGCCGTCCACGACCAACAGCTTGCGGTGATCGCGGCTGAACGCCTCGATCGGCCCGCTCGTCCAGAGCGGCCGGAAGGGCCGTGCATCCACGCCGTAACGCTTGAGCTCGCGCCAGAAGCTGCTGCTCGTGGCCCGTGACCCGAACGCATCGTACAACACCCGCACGCGCACGCCCGCGCGCGCGCGCTCCGCCCACGCGGTGGCGAAGCGGGCCCCGGTGTCGTCGTCATTGATGATGTAGTTCTCGAAGTGCACGGTGCGTTGCGCGCCCGCGATCATCTCGAGCATCGATTCGAGCGCGTCGCGGCTGATCGCGATGTGACGAAGGAGGTTTCCCGGAATCGGCCGCGCGCCGGTCGCGCGATCGAGCGCCCGCGAGAGCGGCGCGGGCGGTGTGGTTGCGGTCACCCGCCGAGGCCCAGCGACGGCTCGACCGGCCGCAGCGCCTGAATGCAGAACATGATGTGCTCATCGAGCGGGACGCCGAGCTCTTCCGCGCCCTGGCGCACCTCGTCGCGATTCACGCCGCGCGCGAAGGCCTTGTCCTTGAGCTTCTTTTTCACCGACGAGACTTCCATGTCACCGAAGCTCTTCGAGGGACGCACCAGCGCGCACGCCACCAGAAAGCCGCACAGCTCGTCCACCGCGAACAGCGCCTTCGCCATCGTCGTGTCGCGCGGCACGCCGGAGTAGGTGGCGTGCCCCAGCACCGCGCGCAGCTGCGCCTCCCCGACACCCTTGGAGCGGAGCAAGCTCACGCCCCAGGCGGGATGCCCCTCGGTCGCCGAATGCTCCGCGTTGGGGAATTTCTCGTAGTCGAAGTCGTGGAGGAGTCCCACGAGTCCCCACGTTTCAGGATCTTCACCGAACTTGGCGGCGTAGGCGCGCATCGCGGCTTCGACGGCGAGCATATGCTGGCGCAGTGATGGAGACTGCGTGTGCTCGTGCATCAGGGCGAGCGCTTCGTCGCGGTTCATCCGAGAGGTACCCCCCAGCGCTCGCTCCAGAGCGCCAGCATGAGTTGCGGCCATAACCTGCGGGCATGATTGCGCCGGCCGCTCCGGTGCTCGGCGAGGAGCGGTGTGTCGAGCAAACGGTCGGCGAGCGGTGCGAGGCCGGTATTGAGCCAACGGGCGACCGGCACCGAGAGTCCCCGCTTCTGCCGGCCGATCACGGCGGCGGGGACCAGCCCGCGGGCCGCCTTCTTTAATATCGCCTTGGTGGTGAGGCCACGCACCTTGAAACGCGCCGCCGTCGGCAATACCAGCTCCATGACCTCACGGTCGAGGAACGGCGCGCGCGCCTCCACCGACGCCAGCATCGTGGCACGATCGACCTTGACCAGCAAGTCGTCCGGCAAGTAGGTCAAGAAGTCGAACCACATCACGCGATTGAGCGGATCGTCGTGCGGGAACCCGTCGAGCTTGCAGGCCAGCTCGGGGATCACGCCATCGGCAATGGCCATCGCGCCCAGCCAGCTGAGATGCCGCTCCATCCAGGGACGGTCGCTCGTCGCGAGGAACTGCTTCAGCATGTACTCGAGCGTCACCTTCCCGGTGGACGACGGCCAGCGATCCGCGACCCAGCGCACGGCGGCGCGCGCGAACCGCGGCACGCGCTGCCAACGCTCCGCGAATTTGTGGCCAAGGTACGTCGGGTAGCCGCCGAACAGCTCGTCGGCGCCTTCACCGGAGAGGATGACTTTCACGTCCGCGCGCGCAGCTTCCGCGAGCAGCAACGTCGGCAGGACCGCGGGATCGCCGAGCGGCTCGGCCAGCGTGCGAGCGACGACGTCCAGCGCGCGACCGAGGGATTCGTCGTCGGCCGTCACGACGTGGTGGATGCTCGCGATCGTGTGCGTCACGGCTTCGGCATGCGCGCTCTCGTCGTAGCCCGCTTCCGTGAAGCGCACGGCGTACGTGTGGATTCGCTCGCCGGGGACTGCGCGCGCGGTCGCTGCCACGAGCAACGACGAGTCGAGCCCACCACTGGTGAAGATGCCGAACGGCACGTCCGACATGAGCTCGCGTTTGACGGCGCGGAGCAGCGTGTCGCGCAATACGTCCGTGTTGTCGAGCGAGAGCGTCGCCGGCTTTCCGGCTGCCTCGGCCGCGCTCCAATACGGTCGGACGTCGATGCGCCCGCCCTCGGCGATGAGCACCGACGCCGGTGGCAGCTTGTGAATGCCTGCGAACATCGTATGCGGAGCCGGCACGTATCCGAGCGCGTGGTACAGCGACAACGCCTTCCGATTCAGCTCGCGGCGTTGGTCCGGGAATTCCAGCAACGCCTGAATCTCGGACGCAAACCGCAGCTCGGATCCCGTATCCACCCAGAACAGCGGCTTCTCCCCCGCGCGATCGCGCGCGAGCACGAGGCGCTGCCGCGCGTCGTCCCAGATCGCGAGCCCGAACATGCCCTCGAGCCGCGTGACGGCGTCCGGACCGTAGCGCTCGTAGAACGGCACGATGTTTTCGATGTCGCCGCGCGACCGGAACGGGTAACCCCAGGCACTCGCCTCGCGACGGAGCGCCGTGGCGTTGTAGATCTCGCCGTTGCACACCATCCAGATGCTGGCGTCGGGATTCTGGAACGGTTGGTCGCCCGTGGTGAGATCCATGATCGCGAGGCGGCGCGCACCGATTCGCGCCCGCTCGTGCCCGACGATGCGCTCGCCGTCGGGCCCGCGGTGGCGCAGCACGGCGGCCATCCGCGCGACCAGATCGGGATGGCGGAGCGGCTCACCGGTGCGCGTTACCGCGCCGAAGATGCCGCACATGGTCCATACGCCGCGTATCGTCCTTCGACGGCGAGTAGCGGCAGACGGGCGTCGAGCTCGCCTCGCCGTGCATCACCGGCTCGCACAACGAAGACTGCGGGCGTCCGGCAGCTCGCGAGTCGCTCCTGCCAGTAGCCCTCGGCGCGCAGCGGTGAGCCCGGCACCGCGCGCATCTCGTCCGGATAATCGCCGATGAACGTGCTCGTCAGCTCGCGACCGGTCGCGGTGGCGAGTAGGACGGGACGCCTGAGATAGAAGGGCAGCGACGTTGGAAACGCGGCGATCCCCACGACCTCGATCGGCTGGCCGCCTCCGGCGGGCTGCAGGCTCTCGATCACCTGGGCGAGTCGCGCCGCGGAGCGGTCTTCACCGACGGCATCGAGCAGCTGGCGTGACACGATCGGCATCGCGATCACCGTGAGGGCGTAACCCAGTACCGCGAGTGCCGGCCGCGGATGCTGCGCGCGCACGGCGTACCAGACGAGCGCGGCGGAGACGAGCAGCGCCACGCCGATCGCGAGGGCGGTCGGCGGAATCGCGGCACGCTCGGCGGGCGTGAGGCTGATCGGGGCGGGGAGCCAGAGCGTGAGCGAGACGAGCAACAGGCCGATCGCTGTCGCAACGATCGTGTACGCGCGGCTGCCGGCGGCGATTCCGCCGCCAAGCTCGGGCGCGCGGCGCGTGAGCAAGCGAGCGACGGCCAGGGCGAACGGCGGCAACAGCGGCAGCATGTACTGCGGCAGCTTCGACTGATTCAGGGTGAAGAAGAGCAGCGGGCCCGCGACCCAGCAGGCGAGCAGCAGCACATCCTGCGCTTCGCGGTTCACGCGCCGCGCGTGCCACGCCCACCGCCAATGCTTCGCGCGCGAGAGCGCGGGCACGATCCACGGAAACGCGGCCACGGGAAGGATCGGGACGTAATACCAGAACGGCGCCGTCCGATGGAAGCTCCGCGTCGTCACCCGCTCGAACGTTTCGCGGACGAAGACGTAGTGCGGAAACTCCGGCACGCGGTGCGACACCGCGAAGAACCACGGCAGCGCCACGAGCGCAAACACCGCGAGCCCCGCGAGCGGGAACAGGTCTCTGAGTCGCCGGCTCCCCGTGAGCAACGCGTGCGGGATGACGGTTGCGAGCGGGATGAGGATCGCGACCGGCCCTTTCGTGATCGCGCCGAGGCCGATCGCCGCCCAGGCGAGGGCCGGCCGATCGTCCCAGAAGGCGAGAATCGCGGCCGTGGTGCAGAACGCCAGCGCGCTGTCGAAGATCGTGGTGCGCGCGTACGCGAGCACCATGGGCATCGTCGCGAGCGCCAGTCCCGCGAGCCAGCCCGCGTCATCCCCCCAACGCCGTCGCGTGAACCAGACGACGATGACGATCGTTGCGAGCGTGAACAGATAGGCGGGAAGACGGGCGGCGGTCTCGGTCGGGCCGAGCACCTCCATCATCGCGGCGGCGGCCGCGAAATAGACGATCGGCTTGTCGAGATAGGGGAGCCCGTCGAGCTGCGGCAGCACGTAGTCGTTCGTCGCCGCCATCTCGCGGGCGACTTCTGCATTCCGGCCCTCGTCGGGATCGAACAACGGATAGCCGCCGAGATCGAAGCCAAGCGCCAGGACGGCGGCGACGACGAGCAGCGGCAGCCGCACGTAGCTGCCGAGGGGAAGGGCGCTAGGAACCGGGAGCCTGCGGCGCGGATGGCGGCTGCGCCGGAGCCGTGGGCATCTGCGAAACAGTGATGGGGACGCTCGCTTTCCGCTCGCCGTCGACTGTGATCTCGAAGCGATACTGTCCGGCGCGCGGGAAGGGCACGTCGAACACCAGGACCGCTGCCGCCTCGATCTCCGTCACGCCGGCGGGCGGCTCGGCAAAATTCACGGTGCCCGAGCCGCCGAGCAGCTCGGCGTTGTCTTCATCGAGCAGCTTGATCTGCACCTGATGCTCGCCGACTTCCGTGCGTTTGCCTTTCAATCGCAGCACCAGGTGCAGGCGCGGATGCATCGCCGGAAACTGTGGCACCCAGATATGCTGGAAGATGCCGAGTACCGACATCTTGCCCGACTGATCGACCAGCGCATAATCGGCAACGACCGCGAAATCGAGGTGCATCTACTTCTTCGTCACCGGCACGGACAGCTTCGTCTTGTCCCACGCAATCGTCAGCGCGGTGGGCGCGGACGATGGCTCAAACGCGATCATCAGCTGCTCGACCGGTGTGGCCAGTGTCTCGACCTTGGCGTCGACGCGCACGAGGTCCTGCTCTTGGTGGTACTCGGTGCCCCACTGACCCGTCTGCTTGTTGATGATGACCTTCCATCCCGTTTCCGTGGGCAACGTCCAGAGCGTGTATTTGCCTGCGGGGACCGTGGTGCCGGCGATCACAAGATCGATCGGGGTGTTGAATTGTGTCGCGGCGTTCGCGCCCGTGCGCCACACCGTGTTCCACGGCACGACATTCCCGAAGATCTCGCGGCCGCGCTTTTGCGGCCGGCCGTAGTCCACCCACAGCTCCGCGCCGCCGAGCGTCGTGCGTGCGGTGTCGCGCGTCGAGAGCTGGCCAAGCGGACGCGTGGCGAACGACGCCGTCACCTGCGCCATCGGCACCGACGGCACGCGCGTCACGTCCACCTGCAGCGTGCTGCCTTTTCCCGTGAGCCACGTGAGCCGGCCGCGGCGGTCGAGCGTGAACGTAAAAGGACCCACGCCGGCGAACTGCCCGTCGTCGAACATGATGACCAGCGTGTCGCCGCCGCGTCGCTTCACGTACGCGCCGCTCGTTGCCGTCGCCGAGGTGAGCGCGGTGAGTCGCACGCTGTCCTTGCCGCCCGCGCGCGCGATCCGGCCGATTTGCTCCAGCAGCCCGAACACGTAGAGCTGGAACGGAATCGTGCCCCGCGGCACGGCGAGCCGCGCCGTGGCGGTGCTGTCGCCGCGCGGATAGACCATCACCGCGCTGTCACCGGAAAATGTCATCGCCATCTTCGTCTCGGCGGGTCCAGGCGCGTTGCCGATGTTGTGCGTAACGATTTCGAGCCGCCGAATCGAGCCGTCCGGATTCAGGTCGGCGGCATAGATGCGATGCAGGCTCCGCGGTGAACGAATCACGTACTCGCCGCGCAGCTGCGTGGCGGTGCGCGTGTACTGTTCCACGGAAAGCGTGTCCGTGCCGATGCGGACGACGAACGCCCCGGAGTCCTGCACCGTCAGCATCGTGGCGAGCAGCAGTGCGATCACAGCCCCTCCTCAGGAGACGCGAATCGACGTGATTTCGTCGTTGCCGCGAATGGCGTTCACGACATCCATGCCTTTGGTGACTTGCCCGAACACGGTGTGGACGCCATCGAGGTGCCGCTGCGGTGAGTGACAGATGAAGAACTGGCTGCCGCCCGTGTCCTTGCCGGCATGGGCCATGGATAGCGTGCCCGCCACGTGCTTGTGGGTGTTCTTCTGCGTCTCGCACTTGATCGTGTAGCCCGGCCCGCCCGTTCCGACCGGTCCCTTGCCCGTCTTGGAATAGGGATCGCCGCCCTGGATCATGAAGTTGGGAATGACGCGATGGAATTTCGTGCCGTCGTAGAATTGCGAGTTGGCCAGCTTCTCGAAATTGGCCACTGTGCCCGGCACCTCGTCCGCATACAGCTCCAGCTCGATCGTGCCTTTTTTCGTTTCGATGACGGCTTTCTTATTCGGCATCTATGCCCCAGCGCTAGGGTTCAGGAGGGAATGTGCTCACGCGTCCAACAATCTCGCTAATTCGTCCGCGGCGGCTACGGGGAGGGAACAGCTCGTTCCGACGCACACGGTCGCCGCGGGACGCTCGGCGATCGTGCGGACGACGACCTTGCGGGGCCGATACGCCTGCAGCGCCAGCAGGTGCATCGCGCAGGCCGGCCCTGCGCCCGCCGGGCCGGCAACCTCGATGCGCGTCACGGGATGCACCGCCCAATCGATCGCGCGCAGCAGGGTCGCCCCATAGAGCGACAGTTCGCTCGCGCTGCCGGCCAGCGCCGCGAGCTGGCGATCGAGCCGGCCGCGCCACGCACCGTCATCCGTCAGCGCCCACAGGCGGGCCAGGACGAGTGCCGCCACCCCGTTGGCGGACGGCGTTGGCGCGTCCTGCACCGCCTTCGCGCGGGCCGAGAGATAGGCGGCCCCGCCGCTCGTCTGCGCGATGTCCCAGTATCCGCCCGCGGCGTCCTCGTGGGCCTTGGCGCAGTACTCCATGATTGACCGCGCCCGCTCGAGCCAGGCGCGTTCGCCCGTCGATTCGTAGGCGTCGAGGAAGGCGGCGGCGGCCTGCACGTTGTCGTCGAGCATGCCGCGCGGCTCGGAGCGGCCGAGCACGTGCGACATCCCACTCCCGCCATCCCACGCTTTGTCCCAAATGTTCGTCAGCACTTTGAGCGCGAGCGCGTTGCACTCCGGTCGGTCGAGCACGGCGCCGGCATGCAGTAGCGCGCTCGCCATCATCGCGTTCCAGTTGACGTAGGCCGTGCGGTCTACGAACGGCGCCGTCCGCCGATCGCGGGCCGCTTTGAGCTTCGCGATCGCGCTGCGGAGCACCGACCATTCATCGTCGCTCGCCGGATCCTGCTTCCACCACAACACATTCTTCTTCGGGTTGTGGTGCATCTCGCCCGCCTCTTGGATGTCGAAGACGCTCGAGGCGACCGCGCCCTCGTCCGCGGTCAGTTCCGCCCGCGCTTCTTCGAGCGTCCAGGTCCAGTAATCGCCGTCGTCACCGAACTTCACGTCGGCGTCCTGCGACGTCGCGAACGCTCCGGTGGCGCGGTCGGCCAACACTTCCAGCACCCAGTCGACGATTCCCGCGGCCACTTCTCGATACAGCGGCAGCGCCGTCGCCTGGTACGACGCGAGGTAGGCGTGCAAGAGCTCCGAGTTGTCGTAGGACATCTTCTCGAAGTGCGGTACGATCCAGCGCTCATCCACCGCGTAGCGGTGGAAGCCGCCGCCGACGTGATCGCGGACGCCGCCGCGCGCCATCGCGGTGAGCGTCTTGGTGACGATGTCGCGCGCCCAGTCGAGGCCCTCGTCGTGCCAGCGCGCCAGCAGGAATTCGCTGGCCGCCGGATGGGGAAACTTCGGCGCGCTGCCGAACCCGCCGTAGCGGACGTCGAACAACCGCGCCATCTGATCGGCCCCGTTCGTCACGAGCTCGGCGGTGACGACTCCGGGCTTGGCCTCGTTCAGCGACTGCACGACGTGCTCGCGGATCGCGCGGGCGTTGGTCGTGACGCGGTCCGGCTCTTCGCGGAACGCGCGCGCGATCTCGAGCAGCACGCGGCGGAAGCCGGGACGACCGTAAGCGTTGTTGTCGGGAGGGAAGTAGGTGCCACCGAAAAAGACCTCACCGTCCGGCGTGAGAAACGCGGTCAGCGGCCAGCCTCCCTGGCCGCTCAACGCCTGCACGGCGCGTTGGTAGCGCGCATCCACGTCGGGCCGCTCATCGCGATCGACCTTGATGCATACGAAGTCGCGGTTCAGCACTTCGGCGATGGCCGGGTCTTCGTACGACTCGCCGTCCATCACGTGACACCAGTGGCACCAGACGGCGCCGATGTCGAGCAGAATCGGTTTGTGCGCGGCGCGAGCGCGGGCGAAGGCGGCGTCGCCCCAGGGAAACCAGTGGACCGGTTGGTGAGCGGCGGACTGGAGGTAGGCGGACGGTTCGGCGGCGAGCGCGTTCGGGGAGGCCATGTCAGGAGGCGCGCAAGAACGCCACCGCCGCACGGCTCAGCAGCTCCGCGCCGATGACCAGCGACTCCTCGTCGATGTCGAAGGTCGGGCTGTGATGCGGCGACGCCGTACCGCTCCGCGGCGCCGAGCCGACGAACGCGAAGCAACCGGGAACGCGCTCGAGGAAGAACGCCATGTCCTCGCCGCCCATCGTGCGCACGCCGTGGCGCACATTCCCGGGGCCGACGAGCTCGGCCGCGACCTCGTGCATGAGGGCGCTCAGCCGCTCGTCATTGATCAATGGGCCGCTCAGACGGCGGTAAGTGACGTTGGCCTGCGCGCCAAACGCGCCCGCAATGCCTTGCGCCGTTTCCTCGAGAAGGCGCGGCGCCTCCTCCCAGAATCGGCCGCCGAAAGTGCGTACGGTGCCTCGCAGGTCCGCGCGCGCCGGGATGACGTTGAAGGCGCGGCCCGCGTGCACTTCGGTCACGGAAACGACCGCATCCTCCAGCGGATCGCGCCGTCGTGACACGAGGCCCTGCAGGCCGGTGATGACGTGCGCGGCGATCAGCACCGGATCGATCGTCTGATGCGGCGCCGCGGCGTGGCCGCCGCGACCAAGGATTTCGACGTCGAATTGGTCTACCGACGCCATGACCGGGCCCGCCATGATGCCGACGGCCCCGACCGGCAAGTCATTCCAGAGATGAATGCCGAGCGCCGCGTCGACCTTCGGCGCCTCGAGCACGCCGTCGCCGATCATCGCTTGCGCACCGTTCGACGCTTCCTCGGCCGGCTGAAACGCGAACTTGACGCTGCCACCGAGCTCGAGCGGGGCAAGGCGCCGCGCGACCTCGAGGCCGATGGCGACGTGCCCGTCGTGCCCGCACGCGTGCATCTTGCCGGGCGCCTTGGAGCGATACGGCACGACGTTCGCCTCTTCGACCGGCAACGCGTCCATGTCGGCGCGCAGCAGGATGCAGCGCCCGCCCGCGTTTCTCTTCACAGCGACCACGCCCGTCCTTCCGATTCCGGGCGTCACGTCATACCGCAGCGCTCGGAGGCGCTCGGCCACCAGCGCGGCGGTCCGCGTCTCCTCGAATCCCAGCTCGGGGTGTTGGTGAATGTCGCGCCGCGTGGCGATCAATGAGGCGCGATCGACCGGCGCGAGGGTTCTCTCGCTCATACCAGCGAGCTCGGGCACAGCTGGTGCAGGATACAGTCGGCGCAGCGCGGCCGCCGCGCGATGCAGACCTGGCGGCCGTGATGGATCAGCGTGTGCGAGAACCAGGTCCAGTCGTCACGCGGCACGATCTGCATCAGCTCCTGCTCGATCTTCACCGGGTCGTCCTGGCGCGCAAGCTTGAGGAGATGCGTGAGCCGCTGCACGTGCGTGTCGACGACAATGCCTTCATTCTTCTTGAACCACGTGCCGAGAATCACGTTGGCGGTCTTGCGGCCCACGCCCGGCAGGGCGGTGAGCTCCTCCATGGTCTGCGGGACCTCGCCGCCGTGTCGCTCGACCAGCGCCTGCGCCATGCCGATGATGGATTTCGTCTTGTTGCGGAAGAAGCCGGTCGACTGGATTTCCTTTTCCAGGATTTGCGGGTCGGCCGCGGCGTAGTCAGCCGCGGTCCGGTACTTCGTGAAGAGATGCGGCGTGACCATGTTCACGCGCGCGTCGGTGCACTGCGCGGACAGGATCGTCGCCACCACGAGCTCGAGCGCCGACTGGTGGTGCAGCGCGCACGTCGCATCGGAGTACTCGCGCTTCAGGCGCGCGATGATCTTGCGCGCCCGTGCCTTGCGTTCGGTCGCTCGGGCGCCACCGATTTTCGTTTTCATGGATCAACCTGAATCTAGCAGCGCCACGAGGCGTCCCGTGAGCAGCAGCAATTCGCCGGCATTGGCTACGGAATAGAGGCCCGCGGCGGTCCCGCCTGCCAGCTTTGGACCGAAGGGTGCGCTGCCGTCTTCGCGCGCCGCTGCGATTTCAATCTCACCCGCCGCCGGATCGTCGCCATCGGCATGTCCCTCGAGTCCCACAGCGCTGAAGCCCGGACGGTCGGGGCGCATGCCGAAGATCGCGAGTACCGCGATCTCCCCCGGATTCTGCGTCTGGCTCACGAACAGGCCGTCCAGCGGCTCCGGAGGACTCGACTCGTTGGGTGCACCCCACACGCGCAGCTCCGGGAGCTGCAAATACATCGATTCGCGCGAGAGCTCCGTCGTCATGCGTTTCTCGGTGGTTGCACGCCGCAGCGTGTCCTCGGTGACCTCATAGACCGGCTGTCCCGCCGCCCAAAACAGATACGCGTGATGCAGGAGCAGGACGTGGACTTCCAGCGCGTCGGCGCCGGAGCCCTCCGGCATGATCTCCCCGAGCAGTCGGGCGACTGGCTCGAGCAAGACGAAGCGGTCACGGTCAACTGCCGGCGTGCCCTCCTGCTGCAACGCCTCTCGGATCGCGGGGAACCGGGCGGACACCTCGCCGAACGCGAGGCTGAAGGGCGTCGGTCTCATTGCCGCGGAAGAAATCCGTCCAGCGCGCGCACGAAGTCGTCCGTGGATTCAACGTGGGGACAATGGCCGACGGGCAGCTCTACGAGCTCCGCTTGCAGCAACAGCGCCAGCTCGCGCGAGCCGGCGATCGGTATCGGATCGGAGGTCCCATGAACGACGAGGGAAGGGGGAAGCGGGAAGCGGGAAGCGACCTCACGCAGTCGGGGTCGCAGGTCATAGCGCCCAAGACTGCTCCACACGGCATCCTGTGTGCGCGCCTGCACGCGAAACGGCGTCAGGTTCTTCGCGTCGCGAAAATCGCGGAAATAACCGGCTACCGACAGCTCGAACGCCCGTTTCTGATAGGCTGCAGGGTCCCGCTCGCGGAGCCCGCTCGCCCGCAGTGCGTCGCGCTCGGCCGTGATCTCGGGTGCCGCCATGCGGCGTGCAAATTCTTCTTCAAACTGCTCTCGATATGCGGCCGTGATCGACGCCGGCGAAACGAGCGCGAGCCGTTCGACGCGCTCGGGATGCTCGAGAAAATAGAGAACCGCGAGGAGACCACCCCAGGAATAGCCGCAGAGCGTCAGCCGGTCGAGGCCGAGTTGCGTGCGAATGTCGTCCAAATCGCCGACGTGCTCGCGCCACCCGACCGGGGTCTCCCGCGGTACGGGCGACTGACCGCCGCCGCGCTGATCGTAATAGAAGAGGGAGCGTTCCTGCGCGAGGAGATCGTACTGGGGGAGCAGGTAGTCATGGCTCGCGCCGGGTCCGCCGTGCAGGACCACGACCAGAGGACCGCTGCCGACCTGCCGCGTGAACAACTGCACTACAGCAACACAGCCAGCGCGTCGGCGACCTCTTTCACCTCGGCATGCTCGCGTTGCCCGAACCCGTTCGGCACGTCCGAGTCGATGTCGATCTGGCCGAGAATGTGCTCCCCACGGCGAATCAGGACCACGAGCTCGGACTTGGTGAACAGGTTGCAAGCGAGATAATTCCCGATCGCCGTCACATCCGCGACGTTCTGGTCCCGCTGCTCGGCGACTGCCGTGCCGCACACGCCTGTGCCGACCGGAATCCGCGTGTGCTCGGTCTCGCGCCCCGCGTAGGCTTCCAGACGCAGCTCGTCACCGTGGAGCATGTATGCGTAGACGGAGGTATAGGGAGGTCCCCAGGACCGGATGCGGTCGCATGCCATCTGCAGCAGCGCCTCACGCCCTTCATCATGAAGGTGCGCCGCGCGCAGCGCGCGCACGACCTTGACCGCCTCGCCTGCAGCAGCGCTCATGTGCCCCGTTTGCCGAGGACAGCGGTCGCCCGATGCTCCACGCCGTCGCGCCGGCTCACGATGACCACGGTGTCGCCGGGCTGATGGCTTCGCAGCGCGTCGGTCATGTCGTACAAATTCGCGACGCGCTTGTCGCCGATCGCGATGATCACGTCTCCACCTGCGAGTCCCGCCAGCTCCGCGGGACTGCCGGACCGCACGCCGGTGATGCGCACGCCGTCGCTTACGCCGCCGCCGCTCATATCGGGGATCGTGCCGAGGTAGGCGCCATACCCGGAGCCGCCGGTGCTGGCCTGCGGCCGTGGTGAATCCACGAACGTGAGCGATCCCCGACGATTGGCCAGGACGATCGCCACGTCCGCCACGAACTGGGCGACCTGGGCGATGCCGGCGACGTTCAACTTGTCCCAATCGTCCGTGGAGCGGTGATAGTCTTCGTGCAGATCGGTGAAGAAGTGCAGCACCGGATGATGCGTCGCGTAGAAGACTTCGTGATCGCTCGGCCCCCAGCCGTCGCCGGAGGCACGGAGATCGAAGCGCGGCGGCGTATTCAAGGAGTCGAGGATGGCCGGAAACTCCCGCGCTGTCGCCGCGCCGAGCGCGAGCAGGCGCGCGTTTCGCAGGCGGCCGACCATGTCGAGGTTCAGCATCGCATAGAGTGAGTCGATCGGCTCGACCATCGGGTGCTGCACGTAGTAGCTCGATCCCAGCGTGCCGAGCTCCTCGCCGCTGAACGCCACCAGCACGATGGTCCGTGCCGGCCGGCGGTGCGCGAGCAGCCGGCCGATCTCGAGCAGGGCGGCGGTGCCGGAGGCATTGTCGTCGGCGCCGTTGTGCACGCGGCCGGTGGAGTCGGGATCGAGCGCGCCGAACCCGCCAAGACCGAGATGGTCGTAATGCGCGCCCACTACGACGACTTCACCGCGCAGCGTTTTCGAGCTCCCGGGGATGACCGCGACCACGTTGCGCGTCGGGGTGCCCCCCAGGCTCGTGTGCAGCACCGCCGGGGCATCGACCGGAATCGCGAAGTCTTGGAAAGACGCAGTGAGACCGGCGCGCTTGAACGCATCGCGGACATACGCTCCGGCGCGCTGCAGGCCCTGTGTGCCGACACCGCGGCCCTCCTGACGGTCATCCGCCAGGAAGCGCACGTCGGTGAGCACGCGCTGGGCGGCCGGCGAGAGTGTGTCCTGCGGCAAGGCGACGAGCCGCATGGCGGCGAGCAGCGTAGTGATGAGCATCTCGATACTCTAGCCGCCGCGGCGGGTCACCGGAAGCGTGTTAGATTCTCGCCTCCATGCCAGCCCCGCAGGAGTTCGCCGCGCAGTTCTCCCGCACGCTCGAACTGTTCCGCGATCCGGCCGCCAAAGAGGAACAGAAGGCGCAGTTTCGCGCGCTGGCGGGTTTACTCAAGTCCGTTGGTGCGACAATTCTTGCTCAAGACGGACGCCTCTCGGTCAACGGCACGAGCGTCGACGGCAACACGCTGCTGCAGCGGCTCGACCTGCACTCCGTGCAGCAGATCACAATCCCCGCCGATCCCCCCGTCGCGGAGGTGTTCGAGCTGTTGCGCGGGCTCGCCGAGCAGCCGGGGGAAGAGGACCTCGCCACCCGACTGCGGGGGAGCGCCAAACGCATCGGCGTGACGATGCACAAGTTCTCCTTCGATGCGCCCGTCGTGCCGTCCGCACCTGCCGCGCCGCAGGCGGGGCGCGGGACCGACGGCCTGCTGCACGGCGAGCTGGGCGACGTGGCATCGGTGCCGCTCCCCGGTATGCCGAAGATCACGCGTGACGTGCCTGCGTCCCCACCGCCTGCGGCCGCCGACGACATTCCGGACATTGTGCGCGCGGCCACGGCCGGCCATGCCGCGTTCTCTCCGGCGGCGGCGGCGAGCCAAAGCCACCATCAGCTGATTGCGCAATTACAGGAGAAGCCCGACGGCGCGCACGTCGGCGATCTCCTCGCGGTCCTGGGCCGTCAGCTCGAGACGGCAATGAAAGGCCGTCGCATCAATCAGGCGCTCGACATCGTCGCCGGCATCGTGCGGGCGGAGGCGCAAGTCAGTGATGCCACTCGGCGGCGACAGTACTCGATTGCACTGAAGCGGATGTACAGCAAAGCGCTGCTCGAGGCGGTCGCGGAAGTAGCGAGCCACCCGTCCGACCGCGAAGCGTCGCTGCTCGTGCTGCGCCGCGCGGGTGAGGACGGCGTCGAAGTGTTGCTCGACCTGCTCGTCGCCGCGCCGACCGTCGAAGAGCGCCGCGGCATCTTCGTCGCGCTGACCGGTATGAAGGAAGGGACCGACCAACTGGTGCACATGCTGGGACATCACCAGTGGTTCGTGGTGCGCAACGTCGCCGAGCTGGCGGGAGAGCTCGGTCTCGAGGAGGCGGTGCCGGCGCTGGGGATGCAACTGGACCATGAGGACGAGCGAGTCCGCAAAGCGGTGGCGCTGGCTCTCGCGAAGATCGGCTCGAGCGCGGCGGCAGAGCCGCTGCGGCGCGCGCTGCGCGACAAGTCGCCCGAGGTGCGGATCCAGGCCGCCATCGGCGTCGGTGGCCGCAAGGCGGCGCCGCTAGCGATGCCGCTCGTGGTCGCGATGGAGCAAGAGGAGGACGAGGCGGTCGAGCGGGAATTGATGCTCGCCCTGGGCCGCATCGGCAGCGCGGCGGCCGTTCAGGCGTTGATCAAATTCGCGCAGCCGGGCGGGCGGCTGTTCGGTCGCAAGTCGGCGGGGCTACGGACGACGGCCGTCGAAGCGTTGCGACTCGCGGGGACGCCGGCCGCGGTCGGCACACTCGAGGGACTCACGGATGACGGCGACAAGAACGTCCGCGCCGCAGCACAGGGAGCGCTAGCTGACATCAAGCGGAAGTGAGGCAGTTTTCTGCCTGATTGTCACATTGCAGATAGCATGAAGAATTGCATTACGCAGCGTCAAACTACCGTACAGCAGCACGCCAAAAATTGAAGCTGTCCCACGTGTCTATAAGCTCCTGCTGCAAGCACTTACAGAGAATTAATCCATCGAGGTGCGGTTCTTGCCCCTTTGGGCGCCTGCTGTCTGTGCGTCTCGACCTTCGGTCAGGAGAAGACATGAAACTCGTTCGCGTCCTCTTTGTCGTCCTCGGCCTCTCGGCGCTGCCGCTCATTGCGGCTGCGGCGCAGGGCCGTGGAAACAGCGGGACGGTGTGCGTGAAGGGCGCCGTTGCGACGGCCGGCCAGAGCGGTCATGTGCCGCCCGGCCAAGCGAAGAAGTGCCCGCCGACGCCGCCGCCTCCGCCTCCGCCGCCGCCGCCGCCGCCTCCGCCGCCGCCGCCGCCGCCGCCGCCGCCTCCTCCTCCTCCGCCGCCCCCTCCGGCTGAGCCGCCGCCGCCTCCGCCGCCCCCGGCTGAGCCGCCGCCGCCTCCGCCTCCGCCGCCCCCGCCCGGTCCGCCGAGCGGGATCGATTTGGCGAACGGGAAGGTGTTCGCGGATCTGGACGCTGACGGCGTATTCAATCCGTTCGTCGGCGACACGGTCCTGGCGGGCGTTTCGGTCGAACTTCGTTGGAACGGCCAGTCGCTCGGCGTGTCCGTGACGGACGAGAACGGCTTCTACTCGTTCTCCGGCCTCGCGAGCCTAACGACGTATGAGATGTGCGTCAGTGTGCCGGCCGGGTTCACGCAGGCTCCGCCTTCGCCTGGCATGACCTACGATGGTTGTGGCGGGACGGGCTACGCGTTCTCGTCGAGCAGCACGATCCAGACGACGACCATCATCAACTTCGGAATGATTCCGCAGTAGGAGCTTCTCGCTCCTGACCAACTCAGGGTCCCGGGCAGTCCGCCGGGACCCTGTTTTTTTACCGCGGGATGAAGTCGGTGCCCGGCTCGAGCCGGCGGGCAAATACGGCGAGCAACTCGGCGGCGCGATCGAGATCTTCGACGGCCACCATTTCGTTGGGGCTGTGCATGTAGCGGTTGGGAACGCTGACCAGGCCGGTCGGAACGCCGCGCATGGCGTTGTAGATCGCGTCCGCGTCCGTGCCCGTGTCGCGCGGCGCCGCCTGCACCGTATAGGCGATCTTCGCCTCCTCCGCGCACTGCGCCAGCAGATCGAACACCACCGGGCTGACGGATGAGCCGCGCGACAACACCACACCGCCGCCCAGCTTGTGGTCGCCCGAATGCTTCTTCTCGGCGCCCGGATAATCCGTGGCGTGCGTGACGTCCACCACCACCGCGACATCGGGCTCGATGCCGACGGCGCTCGTGCGAGCCCCGCTACCCGTCCAGGCGATCTCTTCGCGCGTCGATGCCACGGCGAAGACGGCGGCATGCGGCGGGCGCTTGGCGGAAAGTCGCCGCAACGCTTCCGCGGCCACGTAGGCACCGATGCGATTGTCGATGCTGCGGGAGACGATGCGTCCGTTGGGGTATTCCTCGACGCGGCAATCGAGCACGCCGGCATCGCCGACGCGCACGCGGCCGATCGCTTCGTCGCGGCTCTGCGCGCCGATGTCGATCCATAGATCGCTCACCTTGGTGACGCGCTCGAGATCTTCCTTCTTGAGCTGGTGAATCGCCTTTTTGCCGATGACGCCGCGGACGGTCCCGCCGCGGCTGAGGAGCAGCACGCGCTGGCCGACGAGCACCTGCGAATCCCACCCGCCGATTCCACTGAAATAGATGTAGCCATCGTCGTCGACGTGCGTGATCTGAAAGCCGATCTCATCGATGTGGCCGGTGAGCATCAGCCGCGGTTTGCCCTTCGCGTTGAGCGACGCCACGGAGTTGCCGTGGACGTCAGCCTTCACGTCATCGGCAAAGCCTTTGACCTCGTCACGCCACACCCGGGCGGGCGCGCTCTCGAAGCCCGACGGGCCGGGCGTATCGAGCAGCTTCTTGAGGAAGTTGATCGTCGATGTCGTCATACTGTCAAGTTAATGTTAGTGCTTCTTCAGGCCGGTCCGATACAGCAGGAAGCCGAGAACCGCAAACATGACCAGGCCGGCGATGGCAGACGCAGCCAACCATCCCAAGCCGTGATACAGCGGAATCGCCTCGGCGAGCCAATCGGCTGACTTGCCGGTGCGGCTGCCCCAGCCGGCGATTGCCGCGACCGCGATCCCGCAGATCGCACCGCCCGCGATCAGACCACTCGCGAACAGGACGCCGGGCCCAGACTCAACCTCGGCCAGCGACTGATTGTGAGAGCGCACTTTCCGCTCGACGAGCCAGCGCACGATGCCGCCCGCGAACATGCCGGCCGACGTCGTCAGCGGCAAATACACGCCGACCGCCACGGGCAGGGACTGCACGCCCATCAGCTCGATCGCGATCGTCAGGAACACGCCGATCAGCACGAGCGCCCAGGGCAACCGGTGTGTCAGGATGCCGTCGGTGATGAGCGCCATCAGCGTCGCCTTCGGCGAGTCGAGCCGCTTCAGCTCGTGCCCCCGGTACTCGTGCACGCGGCCGCCGATCCCGGGATCGACGACGTAGCGAATCTCGTGGGAACCCGGGTCGACGAGGTATTTCCCCGGCGGCACGCCCTGCGTTTCCACGTAGACCCGAATCACCTGATAGGTGTTGGCATCGAGCGAATCCGTCCCGCCGATGCCGAAATGCGACATGGTCTCGGTATGCACGACGACGTTGCCGTCCGGGCTCGCGCCACTCGCCGGGGCGACGAAGCCGGGCCGCTGCTCGGGGACCTGGTAGCTGTAGGCGTTATTGAGGAACGTCAGCGTCCACCCGACCGCGAGCGCCGACCCGATCGCGCCGATCAGGATCGCGATCTGCTGGAAGCGCGGCGTCGAGCCCACGAGGAAGCCGGTCTTCAAATCCTGGGACGTGTTGCCGCCGTTGGCGACCGCGACCGCGATGACGCAGGCGATCGAGATGGCGCGCACGCGGTCGTCGATGTGATTCCAGCCCAGCAATAAGAAGATGAACGAGATCGCGATGAGCGACGCGATCGTCATGCCCGAAATCGGGTTCGCCGAGCTGCCGATCTGACCGCAGATCCGCGACGAGACCGTCGTGAAGAAGAACCCGAAGAGAATAATGAGAATGCCGCCCAGCAGATTGACGCCGATTTGCGGCAGGAATGCGAGCACGATGGCGAGCACGACGGAGCCGATGACGGTGACCGAAATCGGCAGGTCGTCGTCGGTCCGGAGCTTGGCGATCGCCTGGCCGACGCGGCTGGCGCGCATTTCGGCGAACCCCGCGCGGAAGGCGCCGACGATCGTCGGCAGCGAGCGCGCGAGCGCGATGATGCCGGCGCTCGCCACCGCGCCGGCGCCGATATAAAACACGAACGCCGCGCGAATCTCGCCGGCGCTCATGTCGCGAATCAGCTTGGTCGTGCCGAACATCGGCTCCGTCATCGCATTGCCGAACAGCTTGATCGCGGGCATGAGCACGACGTATGCGAGGCACCCGCCGGCGAACAGGTAGCCGGCGATGCGCGGGCCGATGATGTAGCCGACGCCCAGCAGTTCGGGGCTGACCTCGACGCGCACCTCGGCGTTTTGGTAGCCCCGCAGCACGCGTCCCGGATACTCCTGCCACAGCTTCAGCGCCGACATCAGGAACTTGTAAACGAAGGCGATGCCGAAGGCCTGGAAGACGGTCTTCGCGTGAATGCCGCCGCGCTCGCCGGCGATGAGGACCTCCGCGCACGCCGTCCCTTCGGGATACGGCAGATTGCCGTGCTCCTTCACGATGAGCGCGCGGCGCAGCGGGATCATCATCAGGATGCCCATCAACCCGCCCGCGATCGCGAGGATCGTGACGCGCGAGATGTCGAGGTCGTAGCCCATCAACAGAATCGCCGGGATCGTGAACACGACGCCGGCCGATACCGAGTCGGCCGCCGAGCCCGTCGTCTGCACGATGTTGTTCTCGAGAATCGTCGAGCGGCCGAGCCAGCGGAAAATCGTGATCGAGAGGACGGCGATCGGAATCGACGCGCTGACGGTGAGGCCGATCTTGAGCGCGAGGTAGACGTTCGACGCGCCGAAGATGAGGCCGAGCAGCACGCCCAGCGCGATGGCGCGCGGCGTCAGCTCGGCCGGCGCCTGGCTCGCCGGAATGTACGGTTGATGCAACACGCTCCCCGCGGACGGGGATTGCGGTGCCGGATGGGACGCGGGGATGCTCGTCATAAGCGGCTGAATCTGTGCTCGCGAAGCCGAGCGGTCCAGCAGGCATCACACATCCTTGGGTCACCGCGCGCGAACCCGGAACGGGCGCCCGGGTATGGACGCACCCATGAAAGCATTACGCCATGCCCTGGCTGGTGTCTACGACATCGAGGCGCCGCTCGGCCGCGGCGGAATGTCGCTCGTGTATCTCGCGCGCGAGCGGCGGCTGGACCGGCGCGTCGCGCTGAAGGTGCTGGCACCGGAGCTCGCGGTGAACGACGCGCACCGCCGGCTGTTTCTCAGCGAAGCGCGAACGATCGCGCGCCTCACGCATCCCAACATCGTCCCGATCTTCACCGTGGACGAAGTCGGCAGCTTCGTCTTTTTCGCGATGGCGTATGTGCCGGGCGAAACGCTGTCGCAGCACGTCGCGACGGTGGGACCACTCGAGGCGACCGCGGCCGGCCGGTTTATCTGCGACGTCGGGGAAGCGCTGGACTACGCGCATGCCCGCGGCGTCGTGCACCGCGACGTGAAGCCGGACAACATCCTGCTCGACGCCATCGCGGGCCGCGCGCTGTTGTCGGATTTCGGCATTGCGCATTACAGCCGCGAGCCGTGGGGCAACGGGCAGCTCGGCCGCCCCGCCGCGCCGCGTGGACCCGTGGTCGGGACCGCGGAATTCATGAGTCCGGAGCAGGCACGCGGGGACGCCGTGGACGGGCGCAGCGACATCTACTCGTTAGGCGTGGTCGCCTATTACGCGCTGTCGGGACGTTTGCCGTTCTACGCGAAATCGGAGGAAGCGTTGTTGCGGCTGCACATTTCGGCTGCGCCGCCGCCGCTCCACAGCGTCGCTCCGCGCGTGCCCCCGCGGCTCGCGCAAATCATCGATCGCTGTCTGGCCAAGGAGCCGTGGGAGCGGTTTCCCGACGCCGCCGCGCTCGTGCAGGCGGTCACGGAGGCGGTTGGTGCGCCGCCGACGCCGCTCGCCGTCCGCGCATTCCTTGTGCGCAGCACCCACTTGGAGGGCCCGGCGCTGATCCATGCGGCATTCACCGGCTTCGGCCTCTTGCCGGCGACGGTCGCGGCGTGGTCTACGCCTGGGGCAGGCGTGGCGCGCGGTGTCGCGACCTGCGCGCTGGCGGGCGCGCTGGCGCTGCCCCTCATCGTCGAGGTCGCGCGCGTGCGGCGGCTGCTCGCGGCCGGGCATCGGCGCGACGAGCTGGTGGCGGCGCTCGCCGCTCGCCAAGGGCGCCGGCGCGAGGAGCTCGCGTTCGTGTACGGGACCGGCGAGACGAGCTTCGAGCGCAGCCTGACGTGGCTGGCGCGCGCCGCGCTGCTCGTCGCAGCGTGTGCGGTCGGGGTGATCGCCACAGCACTGCCCGTCCCGGATGCAGTCGCGGCGCTGTTCCCGCCCATTGCCGCGGGTGCCGCGGCCGTCGCGTTGCTCGCCAGCGCTGTGGCGCGCGGGCGCACGGAGCAGCGCTCGGACCCGGTGGGGGAGCGGAGCTTGCGCTTCTGGCGTGGGCCGATCGGGCGTGCGCTGTTTCGGCTCGCCGGGCTGAGGCTGCCGAGAGTGGTGCCCATCGTCACCGTGCTCGATCACCTCGAAACACCGGCCTAGCGGCGAGGGCGCGTTAGTTTAGGGGTGCGATGACGCACCCCGCGCCGGACCAGCTGTTTCTCGATTTCCAGGCCACGGTTGCCGGCCGCTACTCGCTCGAGCGCGAGCTCGGCCGCGGCGGCATGGGTGTGGTGTACCTCGCGCGTGAGGTGCGTCTCGACCGTCCCGTTGCGATCAAGCTGCTTCCTCCCGGCATGGCGTCGAATCCCAAACTCCGGGAACGATTTCTCCGGGAAGCGCGCACCGCCGCAAAGCTGTCGCATCCCAACGTCATTCCGATTTTCGCCGTCGAGGAACTCAGCGAGTTCGTCTTTTTTGCGATGGCGTACGTGGAAGGCGAGACGCTGACAGAGCGTGTGCGCCGGCGTGGACCGTTGCCGGCATCGGAGGCAGCCCGGGTGCTGCGGGACGTCGCGTGGGCGCTCGCCTATGCGCACGGGCAGGGCGTGATCCATCGCGACGTCAAGCCGGACAACATCCTGCTGGAGAACAACGGCCGCGTGCTCGTCGCCGATTTCGGCATCGCGAGCGTGGTTGCCGGGGCCGCGGGACTCTCGAGCGAAGAGATCGTCGGCACGCCCGAGTTCATGAGTCCCGAGCAGGCGCTCGGGGAGCCGGTCGACGGGCGCAGTGATCTGTATTCACTCGGGCTCGTCGGCTTTTTCGCACTGTCGGGGACGCTGCCGTTCGATGGCGATAAGCCGACCGAAGTGCTGGCCAAACAAGTCACGGAGCCGGCCGCTCCCCTGGCTTCGGTCGCGCCCGCAGTCCCGCGCCGCATCGCGCAGGCGATCGACAACTGTCTGGCGAAGGATCGCACCGAGCGGCCGGAAGGAACGTCGGTGCTGGCCGATCAGCTCAGCCGCGCGCTCGAGCAGCGGCGCGAGCTGCCAGTGCCGCTGCGCGTGTTCGTCAAGCGCGGGGCGCGCTTCGACGATGCGGGAGCGCTGCTGTATCCGTTCCTGCTGCTGGCCGGCGTCGTGGCCACATCACCGTTCACATCCACGATGGTCGGGTACGCGCTGTTCGGGGCCGGTATCACTCTCGTCCCGGCAGCGGTATTGGTGGCGCGCGCGCGCCGGCTGCTGAAAACCGGCTTCGATCACGGCGACTTGGAGTTCGCGTTCAAGGCCGAGCTCGACCGGGATCGTGAAGAACGCGGTGGGCAGCACGTCGGGCCGTCGCTGCTCGAGAGAATCTTCCGAGCGATCTCACGAGCTGGGTTTATTTGGGGCGGCCTGAACCTGACGCTGCTTCCACTGTTTCTGGGCTTCTTCGAGCCATCATCGATCCTCATGGGGCTCAGTGTCGGCATGTGGGGAGCGACCGGTGCGGCGGTGCTGCTGCAGCGCCGCCGCGATGTGGACACGGAGTTCTGGGGCAAGGTGTGGACCGGCCGGCTCGGTCGCTGGTTATTCAAGCTCGCGCGCGCGTTCACGCCGGCGCGTGCGCTGCCGGCGTCTCTGACGCATCGGCCGACCGAGCTTGCGCTCGGCATGGCGGCCGAGCAGTTGTTCGAGTCGCTGCCGAAGGATACGCGAGCCCAGCTCCGCGACCTTCCCGACGTGGTCCATCGACTCGAGCAGGATGCCCAGAAGATGCGCATGCGGCTCGAGGAGCTGCAGGAGGCGTTGGCGGACGCGAAGCCGAGTGGTGAGGCACGACACGATCGCATCGTTGCGGATCTGAGCGCCGAGCGGGAGCTCGTCCAGCAGCGTCTCAAGGACGCGGTCGCGGCGCTCGAAACGATTCGCCTGAACTTGCTGCGCCTGCACGCCGGTACGGCCACGGTGAAGAGCCTGACGACCGATCTCGGGCTCGCGCGCGAGGTCGCACGCGAGATCGACCGCCACGTTCAGGGGTTGCGGGAAATCGAGGAAGCGCTCTAGTCGCGCAGGCGCTGCAGCCGATCGACTGCCTGCTCCAGCATGTCGTCGGTCTTACAGAATGCAAACCGCACCTCTTTGCTGCCGAGCGCGGCCCGCGAGTAAAAGCTCGACCCGGGCACCGGCGCGACGCCGTGCTCGGACGTCAGCCAGCGCGCAAACTGGTCGTCGGGGAGCGTCGAAAGCGCCGAGAAGTCTGCCATCACGTAGTACGCGCCCTGCGGGGGCCGGCACTTGAACCCGGCCTGGAGCAGGCCGCCGCACAGGATGTCGCGGCGGCGCCGGTAGTCGCGCGCGAGCCCTTCGTAGTAATCGTCCTCGAGCGTCTCCATCGCGACGGCAACGGCCTCCTGCAGCGGCGCGGGAGCGCCGACGGTGAGAAAATCGTGGACCTTCCGGATCGCATCGGTCACATCCGGCGGTGCGATGATGGTGCCGATGCGCCAGCCCGTGACGCTGAACGTTTTCGACGCGCCGCTGACCGTGATCGTGCGGTCCGCCATCCCCGGCAACGTTGCGATGGGGATGTGCTCGCCCTCGTAGTAGATGTGCTCGTAGATCTCGTCCGTCACCGCGAACGCGTCGTGCCGCTGGCACAGCTCGGCGATCGCCTCGAGCTCGGTCCGGGTGAGCACTCGGCCGGTCGGATTGTTCGGCGTACAGACGATGATCGCCTTGGTCTTCGTGCTGAACGCCTTCGCGAGACGATCCAAATCGATCGACCCCGCGGACGGCATGGGGACGAACACCGGCCTCGCGTCGCACAGGATGGCGTCGGGTCCGTAGTTCTCGTAAAACGGCTCGAACACGACGACCTCGTCGCCCGGATCGACGATGCCAAGTAGCGAACTCGCCATGGCTTCGGTGGCTCCACAGGTCACTGTGACCTGCGTCATTGGATCGACGGGCATGCGGTACCAATCTTCGTACTTCGCGGCCAACGCGTTCCGCAGACGGGAAGCACCCCAGGTGATGGCGTACTGATTCACGTCATCATGGATCGCGCGGGCCGCCGCTTCTTTTAGAACCTCGGGGCAGGGGAAGTTCGGGAAGCCCTGGGCCAGGTTGATGGCCCGGTGCTCGGTGGCCAGGCGGGTCATCCCGCGAATCACCGATTCGGTGAAGCCGTGCGTGCGGCGGGCGGTGCGCATCGGCCCAAACATACAGCCTTGACGGCCGCTTGGGCCGGGGGTCAATTCGCTGCCTCTCGTGCCGCGCGCCGTCGCTGCTCCGTTGTCCCGGGCCGTTCGTGCCTTCACGGGCCTTGGCGGTCTGGGGTTCATCCTGCTGTTGGCCACGTGCCGCGACGGAACGGAGCCCCAGCTTCATCGCGCGCCCGTCGCCGTCGCTCCCATTCTTCCTTCTGTAGGTGCCCTCGCGTCGTTCGGCCTGACGCTCGACCGGGTTCGTTTTGTCGTGGTGCGGCCCACCGCGCCGCCGGACACGCTCGTCGACACGACCGTCAATCTGCCGCCCGACTCGGCGGCACTCGATCTCGACCTTCACGTCGCCCTGATTGCGTCCGCCGAGACGCTCGAGGTGACGATCGTGGCGCTGTCGGGGACGGTGCCGCTGTTCCAGGGCACAGCGCCGGTGGAGGTGCGCAGCGGCAGTACGCCAACCGCGCCGACCGACATTCCGGTGCTCACCTACGTCGGGCCGGGCGCCGGGGTCGACAGCCTCGCGATCTCCCCGGCCGGGCCTTTCATCTATTTCAATGACTCGCTGCGCTTCCAGGTCCAGGCGTTCCAGGGCGGCGTGCCGGTAACGCAGTTCTACGTCTCCTGGAGTACCAGCGACAGCACAATTGCCCGCGTCAACGGTGCGGGCGTGCTGCGGGCGCCGACGGCGCGGACGTCGGTACGGGTGATCGCGCGGACGCCCGGCGGCGCGAGTGTCGCCGACTCGACGACGGCGACGTTTTTGCCGGTACCGACGCAGCTCCTGGTGATCGCCGGCGGCGGGCAGACGGCGGGAACCGGCCAGCCGCTGGCGACGCAGCTCGAGGTCGAGGTGCGCGCGGCGGACAACTTGCCCGTGCAAGGCGTGGCCGTGCGGTTCCGCTCGCTGTCGGGTGGATCGCCGGCCGATACGACCGTCACGAGTGACGCGCAGGGGCGCGCGCGCGTGACCGGCGTGCTCGGGTCGCTGGTGGGCGTGCAGACGTTCCAGGCGAGCCTTCCCGCCTTCCCGGGCGTGAGCTTCGCGTCGTTCAGCGCGACCGCGACCGGCGTGGTGATTTCGCCGTCCAATTCGGTGATCACAGTCTCGAGCGGCAGCATCGTCTCGGGAACCACCGCCAAGCTGCGACTGCAGGCGAAGGATGGCGCCGGCAACGACATCACGACGGGCGGCGCGAGCGTCGTGTTCAATCGCTCGGGCGGCGGCAGCACGGGCACAATCACCGCGGCGACAGACAGCGGCACCGGCGTCTACACGGCGGTGTTCACCGGCGTGCTCGCGGGGACCGCCACGACGATCGGCGCGACGATCAACGGCTCGCCTGTCACGAGCGCGCTGCCCACTATCGCGGTGTCGCCCGGCGCAATTTCACCGGCAGGCTCGGTGATCACGCTCTCGAACGACACGGTCGCCTCGGGCGCAAACGTCACGCTGAAGCTGCGTGCCAAGGACGCCGCGGGAAACAACGTCGCGACGGGCGGTGACTCGGTCGCGTTCGGGTTCTCGGGCGGCGCGAGCACGGGGACGATCGGGGCGACGGCGGACAGCGGCAACGGTGTCTACACCGCGACGTTCAACGGCGTCCTGGCGGGCAGCGCGACGGTGATCACGGCGACGATCAACGGCGGCGCCGTCACGACGCCGAAGCCGTCCCTGATGGTGATTCCCGGCGCGCCGGCGCAGCTCGCGTTCCTCAGCACGCTCACGTTTGCGACGACGGGAACGGTGATGACGCCGCCCGTTCAGGTCGGTGCGCGCGACCTCGCCGGCAATGCGACGCCGTCCTTCACGGGCATCGTCACGATTGCCATCGGGACGAACCCGAGCGGCGGCTTGCTCGCCGGCACGCTCACGCAACCGGCGGTGGCCGGCGTCGCCACGTTCGGCGATCTCGCGATCGACCAGCCGGGCGTCGGCTACACACTGTCGGCCACGTCATCGGGCCTGACGGCGGGCACGACGGCCACGTTTGACCTCCTGGCCCCCGGCGGCTCGGTCTACTGGATCAACCCGGCGGGAGGCAACTGGAGCAATCCCGCGAACTGGAACGGCGGCGCCGTTCCCGGCCCGACTGAGACCGCCGTGATCTCCGCGGCCGGTACGTATGCTGTGACGCTCGACGTGAGCGATACGATCGGTGGACTGCAGTTGGGTGGCGCGAGCGGCATCCAGACACTCTCGGCGGCGAGCAAGACGTTACGAGTGTCCGGCACCACGCAAGTCAACGCGAACGGTGAGCTGCGTTTCCGCAACAGCACGCTGGACGGGGGCGTGTTCTCCAACGCCGGCACGCTGACGATCGACGGCAGTTCGCTGATCAATCAATCGGTCGTGACCACGAATGCCTCGGTGATCCGGATCCAGGGGAATAATCAAACGGGGCACTCCTTCCTCACCGTTGCGAACGGCTTCACGAACAACGGCCACATCACGCTCACCGATACGGTCTCGACCTACGGTGCGACGCTACAGGTCAACGCGGGCACACTGACGAACGGCGCCTCGGGCACGATCGACGTGCTGCCGGGAGCGGCCGGCGCCAAGAACATCGCCGCGGCGCTCGACAACCAGGGCACGTTGAACGTCGCGTTCCCCGTGACCCTCAGCTTCGCGTCCGCGGCGCACAACAACAGCGGGACGATCAATCTCACGGGCGGCAACCTGATCGTGACGCAGTCGGGCACGGCGCCGAGTTTCGTGACGACGGGCACGATCGCGATCGCGCCCGGCGACACGCTGCAGGTCGCGGCGGGGACGTTCTCCTACGGAGCGGGATCGATTTCGGGCGGCGGTGCGCTGTCGCTCGCCAACCTGACCGCGAGTGTGGCGCCGGTCCTCAATACGGCCACGACGCCGCTGGCGCTGCTCAACACCACCATCAACGGCTCGGGGTCGATCACCAACGCCGCAGGCGTCACGCTCGACCTCGGCAACAGCATCGTCAACATCCCCGTGACGAACCAGGGGAAGCTGCGGGTCAGCGGCAGCGCCAACCGGCTGAGTGGCACGTTCACCAGCGTCGCCGGCTCGACGGTCGAGGTGCGCGGCGTCAACACGTTTGGGCACTCGACGCTGCAGGTCGATCAGAGCTGGACGAACAACGGCACGATCGTGCTCACCGATACGGTCTCGACCTACGGCGCGACGCTGTTCATGCCCACGGGGACGCTGACGAACGCCCCGGGTGCGACGATCAACTCGGTCCCGGGCAGCAACGGCAGCCGAGATCTGAACGTCGAGCTGATCAATCAGGGCACGCTGAACGTGACGCAGTCGCTCGGCATCAGCCGAAGCAGCGCAAGTCACGTGAACAGCGGCACGATCGCGCTGGGGGGGGCCGGGGCCAAGCTGTTGATCACGCAGAGCGGCACGACGCCGTCCTGGTCGGCGAGCGGCGGCAACGTGACGATGACGCCGGGCGACTCGTTCAAAGTGTCGCTCGGCGCATTCTCCTACAGCGGCGGCACGTTCAGCGGCGGCGTCCTTTCGCTCTCGAACGTGACGGCGACGGCGTCGCAGCCGTTCACGACGGCAACGGCCTTGCTCGACCTGCAGAACTCGAGCTGGAACGGCACGGGCACGCTGACAAACGTCGACACAACGGTGTTGGTGATCGGCAACAGCACGATCGCGACGCCGTTCGTGAACCAGGGCACGTTCATGGCCAAGGGCGGCTCGAGCCGGTTGACAGGTGCGGTGACGACCGTGCCGGGATCGCGCATCCGCGTCATCGGCAACAACATCTACGGCGGCGCGAATCTCAACGTCACGACGTCGTTCACCAACAACGGCGCCATCGATCTCACCGATACCGTCTCGACCTACGGGGCCACGCTCTCGATGCCGGCCGGAACGACCGTGACGAACGCGCCGGGCGGCACGATCAACGTGCTGCCGGGCGCGAACGGCGGCCGTACGCTGGCGGTGCAGCTCGACAACCAGGGCGCGCTCACGATCAACCACGACCTCACGCTGAACGGCGGCAGCGCGGACCACACAAACAGCGGCACGATCGACATTGCGGGCGGCAACCTGGTTGTGTCGCAGTCCGGTACGACGCCGACGTTCACAACGTCGGGCGGAATCACGATCGCGACCGGTGACACGCTGCGCGTCAACAGCGGGCAGCTCGGCTATGCGGGCGGCACGATCAGCGGCGGCGGCGTGCTGTCGCTCAGCAACGTGTCGGCGAATGCCGCGCAGGCGTTCTCGACCGCGGTCAACGGGCTCGATCTCCAGAACTCGACCTGGGGCGGCGCCGGCGTGCTGACCAACGCGGCCGGTTCGACGCTGATCATCGGCAATAGCACGATCGCCACGCCGTTCGTGAACCAGGGCTTCTTCGTCGCGCGCGGTTCGATCAGCCAGGTCACGGGACCGGTGACGACGGTGAGCGGGTCGACCATCCGTGTTCAGGGCAACAACATCTTCGGCGGGGGCGTGCTCGCGGTGGCGAACGGCTTCACCAACAATGCCACGATCGAGCTGACGGATACGAACTCGACCTACGGCGCCACACTGCGAGTGACGGCTGGGACGTTGACGAACGCGTCCGGCGGTACGATTGCGGTCGTCCCGGGGGCGAACGGTGGCCGTACCCTCGACGCCGAGCTCGACAACCAGGGCGCGTTCAACGTCGCGCTGAACCCGAATCAGCTGCTCACCTGGCAGCGCACCGGTGGCGGCGCCGCGCACCAGAACAGCGGCTCGATCGACGTGTCGGGCGGCGACGTGACCATGTCGTTGTCGGGCTCGAGCTTCGCGAACGCCGGCAGCATCGGCATAGGACTGGGCGACACGATCGCGGTGAACGGCGGAACGTTCACGGTGAATAGCGGCGCAGTCGGCGGCAGCGGCGCGCTCGTCTTCAACAGCTCGGCGAACGCGACCTTCAACGTCGCGCACGCGGTGGCGTCGATGCTGGTGACGAGCTCGACCGTGAACTTCGCGACCCCGCAGAGCACGGGCGCGACCGGTTTCGCCTTCACGAGCGCGACGATCAACGGTCCCGGCGCGCTGACCAACGACACGGCGAAGACGCTGAAGGTGCAGAGCACGACGGTCAACACGACGGTCGACAACCACGGCACGTTGATCGCGAGCGGCTCAGCGTCGTTCAAGCGCTCGATGACGACGAGCCCCGGCTCGGTGCTCCGGCTGCAGGGTAACGGCGTCGTCGGCGGCGCGAACGTCACGTTCGACACGGGCTTCGTGAACAACGGCTCGATCGAGCTGACGGACACCGTGTCGACGTACGGCGCGACGCTGAACGTCGGCTTCGGGACGCTGACAAACGCGCCCGGCGCCACGATCGCGGCTCTCCCCGGTGCGGGCGGTGCCCGTACGCTCGGCGCCGCGCTCGACAACCAGGGGCTGCTGTCGGTCGCGCTCGGTCCGAACCGGCTGTTCACCATTACGAAGTCGGGGGCGGCGCACCAGAACAGCGGCACGATCGACATCGCCGGCGGCGATCTCACGATCAATCAGAGCGGCACCAGCCCGAGCTTCACGAACACGGGAGCGGTGAACATCGGAACCGGCGATACGCTCACCGTCACGAGCGGCACGCTGAACCACAACGGCGGAACGTTGGGCGGCGCGGGCACCCTGGCGCTGTCGAACCTCACCGCCGCGTTCAACGTGGCGCATACCGTGCCCACGATGCTGGTGACGAGCTCGACGGTGAGCTTCGCGACGCCGCAGCGCAGCGCGGCGACGGCGTTCTCCTTCATCAGCTCGACGATCAACGGCGACACGTTGACCAACGACGCCGGGAAGACGCTCGGTCTTCGCGCCACCACGGTGAATGCGCCGCTCGTGAACCTCGGCAGCCTGCTCGTGACGGGCTCGAGCGCGTTCAACGACACGCTGACGACCGCGGCGGGGTCGCTGCTCAGGCTGCAAGGCAACGGTGTGGTGGGCGGCGCGGCGTTGACCGTGCCGAAGGGCTTCGAGAACGCGGGCGCCATCGAGCTGACCGACACGACGTCGACGTACGGGGCGACGTTGACGATCGCGAACGGCAAGCTGGTGAATCTGCCCGGTGGGACCATCGATGCGACGGTCGGTGCGAACGGCAGCCGCACGCTGAACACCGCCCTGGACAATCAAGGCACGCTGACGGTGTCGCTCAACCCCGGGCATCTGATGACGATGAGCCCGCCCGCGGCACACGACACTGTCCTGAACAGCGGCGTCCTGACCGTCAACAGCAACCTGCGAATCAACCACGCGGCGCCGAGCGGGCTGACCAGCAATCTGGGCGCGATCTCGGTCGGAGCGGGGGATACGCTCTTCCTGTCGAGTGGCTCGTTCAGTTACGGTGGCGGCTCGCTGGACGGACCGGGGACCCTCAGTCTCACCGGCGTCGCTCCGGCGACCTTCGCCAAGCCGCATACGCTGGGCGCGATTCTCCTGAACAGCTCGACCGCGGCCTTCGCGCTCGATCAGTCGACGGGCAGCACCTTCTTCGATCTGACGAGCTCGACGCTCAATGGCCCCGGCATTTTGACGAACGTGGCGGGCAATACGCTCACGCTCCGCGGCAGCACGATCGGCGCAACGCTCGTCAATCAGGGCACGCTACTGGCCGCCGGCACCAGCACGCTGAGCGGCGGGCTTACCAACACCGGGTTGCTGCGCGTGTTCGGCTACGGCGGGCAGGGAGGCGCTAACCTGTCGGTGACGGCGGCCGGCGGCTTCACGAACGCAGGCGCGATCGAGCTGACGGACAGCAACGCGACCTACGGCGCGACGCTCAAGGTGAGCGGCGGGACGCTCGTCAACGCGACCGGCGCGACGATCGACTTCGCGCTCGGCGCCAACGGAACGCGCACGCTCGATGCGATGCTCGACAACAAGGGTACGGTGACCGTGAATCGCGACGCGATCCTCAGCGGGACGTCGCCGGCACACACGAACAGCGGCGTGATGAAGGTGACGAACGGCAACCTCACGGTCCAACCCGGGGGCGCGAACCCGACGTTCACGAATCTCGCCGGCGGATCGATCGACATCGGGGTGGGGAAGACGCTGCGCTTCACGACGGGCGCGGTCTCCAATACTGCCGGCGCCTTGATTGATGGGTTTGGCACGCTCGACGTCAGCGCACCGGCGACGTTCACGAACGACGGCATCTTCGCGCCTGGTACGTCACCGGGTGCGCTGGCGATCAAGGGAACGGTGCTATTCACGGTCAACGGCACGTACAACGCGGAGATCGGTGGGACAACGCCGGGCACTCAATACGATCAGCTGCTGGTGACGGGCAGCGCTACGTGGGCGGGGAACCTGAACGTGACCTTGATCAACGGTTTCACACCGACGACGGGGCAGCAGTTCATTCTCGCCACCTGCTCAGTCACTTGCACGAATCGTTTTGGCGTCGAGAACCTGCCGCCCCAGTTCGCCGGTGCGAATGTCAGCTACGTCGGCAATCAGGTCGTGCTGACTGCGCCCTAGAGCTTCAATCGGACGTTGATGTCCACCAGCACCGCGTCCGGCGTATCGACAAACACGATGCGATTCACCTCGCGGCGGATGATCATCTTCATCGGCGGGCCCTTGCCCTTGCCGCGGCCCATATTGCCACGCCGGTACCACACGACCTGATCGTTGCCCTGGGTCTCGATCCGGACCACCTCGTAGCCTTGATGCACGAGGACGTCGCGCGTCACCGAGACGGCGCGATCCGGCGCGACCGCGAACTCTTTCTTGGGCCCATGGCCGCGGCCCTGCGCGGCCAGTGGCGCTGCCAGGAAGCAAAACACCAGCAGCAGCGAGCGTTTCATTCTGAGCCTCCCGTGGAGGGACATCCTACAAGAGTGCGAGAAGCGTGGAACGGTCACTTGAGCAGCAGCTTCGCGATGGTATTGAGCTGCATGTTGCTCGTGCCTTCGTAGATCGTGCCGATCTTCGCGTCGCGGTAGAACTTCTCGACGGGATACTCCTTGGTGTAGCCGTACCCACCGAACAGCTCGACTGCCAGCGATGTCACGCGCTCGGCCACCTGCGAGGACAGCAGTTTGGCCATCGCCGCTTCCTTCGTGTACGACTCCCCCGCGTCCTCGAGGCGCGCGGCGTTGTAGACCATGAGACGCGCGGCCTCCAGCTCGGTCGCGGCCTGCGCGAGCTGGAACTGCACGCCCTGGAATTCCGCGATCGGTTTGTTGAATTGCTGGCGCTCTTTCACGTACTTGAGCGACGCGTCGAGCGCGCCGCGCGCCACACCGATCATCTGCGCGCCGATCCCGATGCGACCCGTATTCAAGGTTTCGATCGCGACTTTGTAGCCGTTGCCGACTTCGCCGATGAGATTGGCGGCCGGGACTTCGCAATGATCCAGGATCAGCTCCGCCGTCGATGATGCGCGAATCCCGAGCTTGTCTTCTTTCTTGCCGACGCTGAAGCCTTTGAAGCCGCGCTCGACCGCGAATGCGGTGATGCCCTTGTATCCCTTGGCGAAATCGGTATTCGCGAAGATCACGAAGAAGCCCGCTTCGGCGCCGTTCGTGATCCAGAGCTTGCGGCCGTCGAGGATCCACGTGTCACCGCGCTGCGTCGCCTTGGTCTGGAGACCGAAGGCGTCCGAGCCTGAGCCCGCCTCCGAGAGTGCGTAGGCGCCGGCGACCGCGGTAGCGAGGCTCGGCAGATAGCGCTGTTTGAGGGCGTCGGATGCCCACTTGAGGAGCAGCGCGTTGACGAGCGTATTCTGCACGTCCACGAAGATCGCCGCGGACGCGTCCACGGCGGACAGCTCTTCCACGGCGAGCACGGTCAGGAACAGCGATCCACCCGCACCGCCAAGCTGTTCGGGGATCTCGATCCCCATGAGGCCGAGCTCGAAGAACTTCGGAATGAGGGTGGGATCGAGCTGGGCGGCCCGCTCCATCGCCTGGACGCGCGGGCGGACTTCGCTTTCGGCGAAGTCACGCACCGCGCCCTGGAACATCCGTTCTTCTTCGGAGAGCGTTGTAAGCGGGTTCACGCCTTCTTGTCGGACGCGCCCGGCATGAGCATCTCACGAATTCCGCCCAGCGAGCCGAGCACGCCCGTGGCCTCATAGGGCATGTACACGATTTTGTTGTTTTGACCGGAGACCATCTCCTTCAACGTCTCGATGTAGCGGATCGCGATCAGGTATTGCGCGGGATCGCCGCCGGTGCCCTTGATCGCCGCCGTGATCCGCTCGATGGCCTGCGCTTCCGCTTCGGCGACCTTGAGCCGCGCGGCCGCCTCGGCCTCGGCGTGGAGAATCTTGGCCTGCTTGTCACCTTCGGCGGTGTTGATCTCCGATTGCCGGATGCCTTCCGCCGAGAGGATGCGCGATTGGCGCTCGGCGTCGGCGGTGATGATGGTCGCGCGGCGCTCGCGCTCGGCGCGCATCTGCTTCTCCATGGCGTCGCGGATGTCGCGCGGTGGGTTGATGTCCTTCAGCTCCACGCGACTGACCTTGGAGCCCCACTTGTGCGTCGCCTCGTCGAGAATCGCCCGGAGCTTCGCGTTGATCGTGTCGCGCGAGGACAGAATGTGATCCAGCTCCATCTCACCGATCACGTTGCGGAGCGTCGTCTGCGTGAGCTTCTCGATCGCGTCGGGCAGGTTTGCGATTTCGTACGTCGCGCGCACCGGGTCGGTGATCTGCGAGTAGATCAGGGCGTCGATTTCGACGACCACGTTGTCCTTGGTGATGACGTTCTGGCGCGGGAACACGTAGACCGTCTCGCGCAGATCGATGCGCTCGGTCCGGAAGCGCCGCGAGTAGCTGTCGCCCGCCGGCGTCATGATGGTCTGATGCCAATCGATGTGGCGCGGGCGGTCGATGAGGGGAAGCACAAAGTTGATCCCCGAGCCGAGCGTCTTATGGTACCTGCCGAGCCGCTCGATGATCATCGTCTGCGCCTGCTGGACGACGCGGATGCTTTTCGAGATCAAGACAATGACCCCGAAGGCGACTGCGGCGACGAGAATTGTGCCGGGACCCATCGGTTTACAACTCCTTCTCGACCATGAGGGTCGTGCCATCCACCTGAATGATCGTGACTTGCGTACCGGGCTCGAGGACCGTGGCGTCGGCCGAAGCGCCGCGCCAATCCTCCCCATCGACCTTGACGCGGCCGGGCGTGCCGGGGCCGATGCGCTCGGTCACCGTGGCGGTCTTGCCGAGCAGGGCGTCCACGCCGGTCCGGAGCTCAGAACCGGGACCGAGCTGGAGGAGATGCATGAGGCGGGGCCGCAGTCCAGCCATGCTGACCACGCTGGAGACGGCGAACGTGATGCCCTGTGCCACGAATCCAAGGCCGGGAATCAGCCCGACGATACCGGCCACCACCGCCCCGACCGCCAGGCAGGCCAGCCAGAAGCCCGCCGTGAACATCTCCCCCACGAACAGCCCAATCGCGAGGAGAAACCAAACCAGCCAATCTCTCATAGGGTGCAAAGCTGCAACCCTTACAGACGTTTCGCTATCCAACTGAAGCCAACTCCCCGTGGAGCCGCTATGCACGCTCGCGTCCTGTCGCTCGTTTCTGGCCTCGCGTTGTTGACCATCCCAGCTGCTGCACAAAACTCCAAGTACACATTGAAGGGCGATTCCGTCGCCGTGTACAACCTCGTCGGTGAGCTGCGGGTCGATCCCGGCACCGGCAGCGATGTCGTCGTCGAAGTCCAGCGCGGCGGCGCAGACGCGGCAAAGCTCGACATTCAGTCGGGGCCGGTGCGCGGCCGCGAGACGCTGCGCATCATCTATCCCGACGACGTCATCTCCTTGCCCGACTGGGGCCACGGCTGGAACACCACGCTGCGCGTGCGCGACGACGGCACGTTCGGCGACACCGAGGGTCGCCGCCACGGCTTCAGCGAAGGACACGAGGTGCGGATCACGAGCCGCGGACGCGGTGGACTCGAAGCGTTTGCCGACCTGCACGTGAGCATTCCTGCCGGAAAGAGCGTCGGTCTCTATCTCGGCGTGGGGAAGACCACCATCACGAACGTGAACGGCGCGCTGCGCGTCTCGGTCGCATCGGCGGACGTCGCGGCCACCGGGACGAAGGGCTCGCTGCGGATTTCGACGGGATCAGGAAACGTCGACGTGCGCACCGTGGCGGGCGACGTCAGCCTCGAGACCGGCTCGGGCGACATCACTGTCTCCGGCATGGAGGGCACCAGCCTCAAGCTCGACACGGGCTCGGGCGACGTCACGCTCACCGACGGCAAAGCGGGCAGCCTGAGCATCGAGACGGGCTCGGGCAACATCGACGCAAAGTCCACGTCGGGCGATGAGCTGTCGTTCGACACCGGCAGCGGTTCCGTGGATGTCGCGCTCACCGCGACGTTCCGGTCGCTGCACATCGAGACCGGGTCGGGCGACGTCACGCTCAAAGTGCCGCCGGAGCTCGGTGCCCAGGTCGAGCTCGACACCGGGAGCGGCGACATCGATCTCGGCGGGCTGACGCTCCAGGTCCGTCGCGTGCAACACGATCACATCGAAGGGGTGTTGGGCGACGGCAGAGGCAAATTGTCGGTCGAAACCGGCTCAGGAGACGTCCGGCTCCAGAAGTTCTAGTTTGCGGCGGTCCTTCTTCGTCGGCCGGCCCTTGCCTTGATAAGCGGGGGCCGGCGCGATTTTGTGGGCCTCGGCGAGCCGCTCGCGTGCCGCACGCCCCTCCGGCGACTCCTCGTAGAGCGCCTGCGCTTCCTTGGCGGGACCGCGTCGCTCCGACAAACCGCGCACACTGACGAGCCATTCGTATGGCCCGATGCGGATGCGAAGCGCGTCGCCCGGGCGGACCTGTTTCGCCGCTTTGGCGCGTGCGCCGTTGACATGGACTTTGCCGCCGCCGATCGCCGCGGACGCGAGCGCGCGCGTCTTGAAGAAGCGCGCCGCCCATAGCCAGCGATCCAGCCGAACGCTTTCGTTCATAATCCCTTTAGCCGCCCTTCATGAAAGATGGCGGAAATTGGGTGCATGAGTACAGCACAGCGTTTCATCTACGACCAGGCCCCGCTCCGGGTCTATTGGGAAGTCACGCGCGCCTGCGACCTCGCGTGCCGTCATTGCCGTGCGGAGGCCGTTTCCACGGCGCATCGCGATGAGCTGACCACCGCCGAGGCGTTCAAGCTGTTCGACCGGCTCGCAACGTTCGATCCCAAGCCGCACATCGTGTTGACCGGCGGCGATCCGCTCAAGCGGTCCGATCTGTTCGATCTCATTACCGCGGCGCAGCTGCGCGCGCTCAAGGTCTCGGTCTCTCCCAGCGCCACGGCGCTGCTTACCCCCGAGGTGATTGTCCGCCTCAAGGGGTGGGGCGTGGAAGCCATTTCGTTGTCGCTCGACGGCGCGACGGCACAGACGCACGACGCGTTCCGCGGCTTCAGCGGCACGTTCGAGCGCACGCTGGTCGCGGCGGCCATCGCGGACGGCGTCGGCCTGCCGGTGCAGGTCAACACGCTCGTGGCCGCCGAGACGTTGACCGACTTGCCGGCAATCTATGGCCTGGTGCGCGATCTCAAGGTCGCGCGCTGGAGTCTCTTTTTCCTGATCGGCGTGGGTCGCGGCGAGCTCATGCAGCCCGTCAGTGCGCGCCAGGCCGAAGCGGTGATGCGGTGGGTCGCCCGGCTGCAGACCGGTCGCAAGCCGATCGTGACGACGACCGAAGCGCCGCACTATCGCCGCGTGGTTCAGACCATCGGGGGCCGCGGCAAAGGCCATGCGGGCGGTGTGCGCGACGGCAACGGCATTCTGTTCATCTCGCACACCGGCGACATCACGCCCGCCGGCTTCCTGCCGCTGGCGGCGGGCAACGTGCGCTGCGACGATGTCGTGAAGATCTACCGCCACGCGCCGCTGTTCCAGGCGCTGCGCAATCCCGAGGGCTTCGGTGGCCGCTGCGGTCATTGCGAGTGGCGGTACGAGTGCGGCGGCTCGCGCGCCCGCGCCTATGCCGCGGCCGGCGACCCGCTCGCCGAGGATCCGCTGTGCGGCTATCTGCCCGGCGGAGTGACCACGCCGGCCTAACGGCCTCCTCTGCTCAAGTAATCGACGGCGACGTGCGCCATCGCGCGCACGCCGACGGGAAATGCCGCTTCGTCGACGTAAAACCGCGGCGAGTGATTTGGGGCGACCTTGCTCGAATCGGTTCCCGGCGGCGTGATGCCGAGGAAGAAGAACACGCCGGGAATGCGCTGCTGGTAACGCGAGAAGTCCTCCGACGCAGTGATCAGCGGTCCGACCGCGACGTGGCTCGCTCCCGCGGCGGCCTGCAGCGACGGTACGATGCTCGCGGTCAGCGCGGGGTCGTTGTAGGTGACGGCGCTGCTCGAGTCGATCGTCACGTTGGCCGTCGCACCGGCGCTCTGCGCGATGGACTCTGCCGTGCGGCGAATGCGCGCATGAATGTCGTCGCGCATCGCGGCGTCGAACGTCCGGATCGTTCCCATCATCACCACGCTGTCGGGAATGATGTTGAACCGCACGCCGCCGTTGATCGCGCCGACCGTAACGATCGCGGGTGCCGTGGTGACGTTGATCTGCCGGCTCGTGATCGTCTGCAGACCCAATACGATCTGTGAGGCGACGACGATCGGGTCCACGCCGGACCACGGCTGGGCGCCGTGCGTCTGGCGCCCGTGCACCACGATCCAAAACCGATCAGCGGCTGCGAGGGTCCCGCCGGGGCGGTAGCGGATTTCGCCGGTCGGGTACGGGAAGACGTGCAGCCCGAAGATTGCCGACGGCTTCGGGTTGTCGAGGACGCCTTCCGTGACCATCAGCTCGGCCCCGCCTTGCTCTCCCACCGGCGGACCTTCTTCCGCCGGCTGGAAGATGAACTTCACCGTGCCAGGAATCTCCGCGCGCATACCGGCGAGCACCTCGGCGACGCCCATCAGCATCGCCGTGTGGGCGTCGTGGCCGCACGCGTGCATGACGCCGACGTCCTGACCGTTGTACGTCGACCGCGCCTTGGAGGCGAACGGAACGTCGACCTCCTCGGTGACCGGCAGCGCATCCATGTCCGCGCGCAGCGCGACGACCGGGCCCGGCTTGCCGCCCTTCAGAACGCCGACGACGCCGGTGTGGGCGACGCCGGTCCGGACCTCGAGGCCGAGGGAGCGCAGGTGCTGGGCGACGATGTCGGCGGTGCGGGTTTCGCGGTTTGAGAGCTCGGGATGCTCATGGATGTCGCGGCGCCAGGCCACGACTTTGCTGATGACCTGGGGGACACGAGCATCAATGTCGGCGTCGAGGCGGCTCGCCTGGGCGGCGAGGGGCCTGGCGGCCAGAAGGAGCGGAAGTGATAGCAGTGTCAGGCGCATGAGCCTAAGGTAGCGAATCTCGTCAACCCTTCCAGCGTAGGGTGTGTCGAACTTTCATAACCCGTACCCTGGAGTCCGTCATGCCCCGCACCCGCGTCGTGACCGTTCTTGCGTTGCTGCTGCTGCTTCCCGCCGTTCCCGCGGTACTGCGCGCTCAAGACAGCGACGATGAATGGCTCGCGAACTGCCACCGGCACGACTGGGGCGACTGGGACAGCCGGGCACGACACTGCGAGATTCGGGAGACCGGGATGAAGCCGGGGCGGGGGCCGTTGAGCGTCGAGCCGGGCATGAACGGCGGCGTCGAAATTCAGGGTTGGGACACCGACAGCATCGCGGTCACAGCGCGCATCCAGGTCAACGCGCACTCGAGCGAGGATGCCGAAGCGATCGCGCGCGATATCAAGATCGAGGCGTCGGGCTCGACGATTCGCGCGATCGGCGGTAGCGGGGCGCTGGGCCGGCACCAGCATTGGTCGGTTGAGTTCATCGTGATGGTGCCCCGGCATACCGATCTCACGCTGTCCACTGAAAACGGTCCTCTCTCGGTCGAGGACGTGAGCGGGCAGATGGATCTGCAGACGCTGAACGGGCCGCTTTCGCTCTCGGGTGTTGGGGGGAATGTGCACGCCAGCGCACAGAACGGTCCGCTCACCGTCCGGCTCCAAGGCTCGCGCTGGGAGGGTACCGGACTCGATGCCGAGACGCAGAACGGTCCGGCAGATCTCCGCATCCCCGACGACTACAACGCGAAGATCGAGTTCGGCACGGTGAACGGGCCGATGGATGTCGGCTTCCCGATGACGGTGACGATCAGCGGTCGCGTGAAGGACCGCATTTCGACGACGCTGGGCAGCGGCGGGCCGCCGATTCGAGTCGTCACGACGAATGGACCGATGGTGGTGCGGCGCGGCAGCCGCTAGACGCCGATATCCTCGTTCCAGAGCTCGGGGTGCGCCGTGATGAATTCCTTCATCAGGCGGATGCAGGTCTCGTCCTGGCGCACCTCGAGTGACACACCGCGACTTCGCAGCAAGTCTTCTTCACCGCGAAACGTCCTGTTCTCGCCGATGATCACTCGCCGAATGCCGTACAGCAGAATCGCCCCGCTGCACATCGCGCATGGCGACAACGTGGTGTACAGCGTCGCCTCACGATACACGGCCGCCGGCTGGCGGCCCGCGGTCTCCAGCGCGTCCATCTCACCGTGCAGCACCGCGCTGCCCTTTTGCACGCGGCGGTTGTGGCCGCGCCCGATGATTGTGCCGCGCGAGACGATGACCGATCCAATGGGGATGCCGCCCTCGCGCCGCCCCTGCTCGGCCTCCGCAATCGCGGCCGCGAGGAACGGATCGTCGCTCATTGCCCGGCGCTCGCGAGCATCGCGTCATACTCGAACACGTTGGGACCGCGCGGTGCTTCGCGCGCGATCTGCACCATCGCGCGCGCGACGGTGGCGGCCTGGATCGGCCGGTAGCGCCGCAGCGGGCCCGGCAGCACGAACGGCAGGAGCGGTGCCGTGAGCATCGCGATGCGCTCGCCGAGTCGAAAATCCGCGCGCGCGCCGAGCAGCAACGAGGGCCGGAAGATCTGGACGGCGCGGTAGGGAAGCTTCCGCACGCCAGACTCCGTTTCGCCTTTCACGCGACCGTAGAAGACCCGTGACTCGGGATCGGCGCCGACCGCGCTCACCAGCAGAAACTGCGTCGCGCTCGCGCGCAGGCCCGCGCGCGCCAGCGCGAGGACGAACGCTTGGTCGACGCGCCGGAACGCCGGTTGTGATCCCGCCTGCTTGATCGTCGTGCCGAGGCAGCAGAACACGTCGTCGGCGCGCGGCAGATCGGCCATCGCTTCGAGCGCGCCAAGATCCACCACGCGTTGCTCGAGCTTGTCGTGGCGCTTGGGAGTGGTCCGGCGGCCGACCGTCACGACGTGCGCCCACGTGTCGTCGGCGAGCAGGAGATCGAGTACGTGGCTGCCGACGAGCCCGGTCGCACCGGCGAGCAGCGCCGTACGCGTAATGGGACTCACGCGTTGATCAACTTCCGCACCTCGGCGTGCGCCACGGCGACCGTCGGCTCTTCCTGGAGCAGCTGGTGGTAGCGCTGCTGAAAGTCGGCGCCGTCTTCGTCCGGCCGCAGCCGGTCGCGCACCTGCGCGAGCAGGAGCTCCGCCCGCGTCGCCGCATCGTCCTGCGGCGGGTCGGCTTCCAGCCACTCATCGAGGAGCGCGATGAGTGTGGGGATCGGCCGCAGCCAATAGAACCAGGGATCGTTCAGGACGATCTGCAGCAGCGCACCGCTGCCCGGGATCCGGCCATGCTGCCGTTCGTAGCGGATGCGTTCGACTTCGAGCAGCGCGCGATGGACGTGCAGCAGGGCGTAGCGCGCCTGCTCGACTCTCTTTCGTGTCGGCGACTCCATGGACATCATTGTACTCAGCAAATGCATCCCGTGCTCCCTACGCTCTCCACGCTCGCGCAGATGTCTGACGCGCTGCAGCACCGGCCGCTCGTCGCCGTGCCTCTGCTCTTCTTCGCCGGGCTCGTCACGAGCCTTAATCCTTGCATCTGGCCCATGATTCCGATCACGGCGGGAACGATCGGCGGTGTGGGAGGGACCCAGGCGAGTGGGACGACGTCACGCCGCCGCGCCATCGCGCTCACGCTGACGTATGTGCTGGGGCTCGCGCTGTTCTACGCGCTGCTCGGCCTGATCGCGGGGCTCAGTGGGACGATGTTCGGTACGATCAGCGCCAATCGCTGGGCGCTCCTCGCGATCGGCAACCTGCTGCTCGTCTTCGCGCTCGCGATGTTCGAAGTAATTCCGATTCGCATGCCGGCCCGCCTCGCGGCCTGGGCCGGCAGCCTGGGCGGCGGGTCGTATCCGGCGGTGTTTCTGCTTGGAGTGACGTCGGGGATCGTGGCTGCGCCCTGTGGCGCTCCGGCGTTCGCCGCCGTGCTCACGTGGGTCGCCACCACTCACAGTGCCGTCCTTGGCTTTATTTACTTGTTCGTGTTTTCGCTTGGCATGACGGCGGTCCTGGTGCTGGTGGGCGTCTTCTCGGGCGCGTTGGCGATGCTGCCCAAGCCGGGGACATGGATGTTGTGGATCAAACGCGGGGCCGGCATGGTTCTACTGCTCATGGCCGAGTACTACTTCGTGAGGGCGGGACTGGTATGGTAAAAGCGTGCGCCGTGCGCGGTGCGCTGTGCGCCGGACTGCTGTTCGTGGCACCCGCGCTGCTCCGTGCTCAAGAAGTGATTGGGATTCCTGTCGGAGCAACGCCGCCGCCCGTTACGCTCGAGAGTCTGAACGGCGATTCAGTCCCGCTGTCGCAGTGGATCGGCAAGAAGCCGGTCATTCTCGAGTTCTGGGCGACGTGGTGCCCGATTTGCGCCGAGCTGCTGCCGCGCATGGAGGCGGCGCAGAAGAAGTATGGCGACCGCGTCGCATTCGTCGTCGTCGCTGTCGCCGTCAATCAGAGCAAGAATACCGTGCGCCGACATCTCGAACGCGATCCGATGCCGTTCACGTTTCTTTGGGACGGCAACGGCGCGGCGGTCCGGGCGTTCCAGGCGCCGTCGACATCATACATCGCGGTGTTGGATGCGAAAGGGAAAGTGGTTTACACCGGTGTAGGCGAAGACCAAGACATCGACGCCGCGCTACAGAAGGCGGTTGGGCGGTTAGGCGGTTTGTAGTTCCAACCGCCTAACCGCTGAACCGCTTAGTCCTTCGCCGTCGAGTCTGCAGGCACCAGCTTAGTGATTGCCCCCGCTAACTCCGTATACGCGGTCGGATCGATCTCCCGGAACGGCGTCGCGCGATAGGCGATCCGGCCGTCCGGTCCCACCACGAACAGATTGCGGTTATCGAGCTTGTACTGCGCGTTGTAGGCGCCGTACGCCTTACCCACCGCTGAGCCGGTGTCGCTGCCAAAGACGACAGGATAATCGGCGTCGTGCGCCCACGAGGCGAGTGCGGTGTCCACATCGGCGCTGATGGCGAGGACGACGACGTTGCGACCCTTGTTGAAGACCTGTGCGTACTGATCACGGTACGCATTCATTTGGATCGTTCAGCCACGCGTTCGCGCTTTGAAGAAGAACGCGAGTACGACCGTCTTCCCCTTGTAATCGCTGAGGCGCACCGGATTCTTGAGGAGGCCGAAGCGCGTTGCGCCGGGAATCGCGAAGTCGGGCGCTACCGCACCGACTTCGAGCGAGGGGGGGGACTGCACGGCTGGTTGGGCCGGGGGGGGCGCAGCCGGTTGCTGCATCAACGCGGCGAGAACGAGAGTCGCGAACACGACGTGGTCCTTTGGTTGGTGCCGCCCCTAATCTACTTGTGAAGTAGCTTCCACGCCTGCTCCCACCGGTTGAGCTTGAAGCCGACGATGACCCACAGCATCGCGAGCGGCTCGAGCAGCCGCGCGCCCTCGATGCCGCCGATGTCCACGACCGGCCAGCCGAACTCCTTGCAGATCTTCGTGACGGTTTGCTTCGCGCCGGCGTCGTTGCCGGCGATGAACATGTCGGGCGGGCCGCCTTCAATCTTGGGATCCACCATCAACGAGTTTCCGACGATGTTGAAGCACTTTACGACTTTCGACTGGGGCAGCCAGCGCTGCACTTGCTCGCCGCCCGAGTCGTCGAACCCGAGCGCGAGCTGCGGCGCCTGGCTCTCCTCGAACTTGAGGGGATTCGTCACGTCGATCACGACTTTGCCCGCGAGGTTCTTCGGGTCGGTCAGTTTGATCGCGCTTTCCGTTCCCGACCACGGCGTCGCGAGCACCGCGATCTCGCCGAACTTGGCGGCGTCGGCGTACGATTCCTTGGGATCGCGATGGCCGAACCGCACATCATGCCCGTGCTTCTTGAAGCCGGCGCCGAGCGACTTGCCGACGTCGCCCGTGCCGAGAATCGCGACTTTCATTTATTGACCTCCGACGCCGTAACGGGTTCTGAGGACCTCGACGTGATGGCGCTCGTGCCCCGGGATCATGAAGGCGAGCGCGCGCACGCTCACGGGCTTGCCGCTCGCCGTGCCGCGCCGTTTCCATGCCTCGGCGTCGAACGTGCGCAGCAGCGCGAGTGTCGCCGCCCGCACTGTCCGTAGTTCGCCGACCAGATCCGGGAGCGAGCGGGCGTCGAACCTGGCGACCGGCACGTACGCATTCTCGTCGAAACTCGGCAGCGGCGTGGTGTCGCCGCGCGCGATGCGAAGCGCGCGATACGCCATGATGCGCTCCGTGTCGGCGAGATGGCCGATGACTTCCTTGATGCTCCATTTGCCGCGACCGTAGCGGTACATCGCGTCGGTCTCCGACAAGGGCCGGAGCAGCGCCGCGGTCTCCTCGATCTGGGAGGCGCAGACGATCACCGGATCGGTCTCGGGCACGCGCTTGATATAGCCGAGGTAGTGTGCCGGAACTTCGTCCGCTTCCGGGCGGCCGACGACGCGTGTGCCGGTCATGCCGGGTTTCCTCCGAGCTCGTTCAACGCCATCGCCTTTACCGTCTTGCCCTCACCCGTCAGCATGCGGCGGTGATAATCGACCTGGCCGAGATGGTAGGCGAGGTGCGTGGCGAAATGCGCCAGGAACGCGCCCGTCGACGAGGTGACGCCGCCCACTTTCTCGGGATAGGGCTTGGCGAGATCGGCTTCGCTGATCTTGCTCATGCCGTCTTCCACCGCGGAGATCGCGTTGTCGATTTCGCGCAGCAGGTCGGCGCGCGGCACGTCGCGGCTCGCGAATTCCGCGTCGCGGTTGCGCACGTAGCCGTTCTTGCCGAGGACATTGCCGACGAAATACTGGAGATTGCCCGCGAGGTGGAGGGCGAGGTTGCCGCCCGGATTCGCGACGCCCTCGGGGATTTCCCACAGGTCGGCGTCGGTCGGATACGATTCGATCTCGCGCCGCAATGCCTTCAGCTCGCGCGTGATCACGTTGGTCAGCCATTCTTTCATGAGACTCTCCCGACGCGCATGGCGAGGGGCCAGCGCGCCATCTGCTGGTGCTGCGGAGCGCCCCACGCCAGGCTGAGGTCGCGCAGCAGTCCGTCCACGGGATCCTGTTGGTGCTGCTTGATGAACGCGCGCGTCGCCGACCAGGTACGGATATAGCCGGCGACGTCGTCCAGCGTGACCTCCTGCTCGATCTGGAACGGCGGGGCCGCGAATTCATCAAAGGGAAATTCGATCGACTCATAACGCTGCTCGACGTGGCGACGTTCCGGCGGCCAGAACGGCCCGACGACGCGATTGTAGAAATCCCGGACAATCGCGTCGACGCGCGGTGAGATTTCGAACGAAACGTAGGTCCAGATGGCGATCAGCCCGCGGGGCCTGAGCACGCGGCGCGCCTCGGCCCAGAAGCGCGTGCGGTCGAACCAGTGGACCGCCTGCGCGACCGCCACGAGGTCGACCGAGTGATCGTCCAACCCGCTTCGCTCCGCGGGCGCGACGCGATACTCGATGTTTCGCCGCTGTGTCGCCGAGTCGATTTGCGTCGCGCTCGCGTCGGTCGCGATCACGTGACCGAAGCGCTGCGCGAGCCCCACCGCTGCCTGGCCGGACCCCGTCCCCACGTCCCACGCCCGCTCACGCGCCGGCGCCTCGCGCGCGAGGAAATCGAACAGCGCGTCGGGATAGCGCGGCCGGAACGCCGCGTACGCGGTCGAGACGCTGGAGAAATGATCCGCGAAGGTCACGGGCGCGTCGTGGGGGCAGCGGGCGTGGGGGCGAGCGAAGGCGTGCTGCGCTGCGGCGGCTGGCAGTCGGGCCAGGCGCCGGGCTGGCCGTTGGGTCTCGACTGGAAAACGTCGCGCTTCACGCGGGAGATGTGCGTCGAATCCTCCGACGCGAGATACACGAGCATCGCGGTGAGGATCGCGTTGTTCTTCACGTCGTCGAAACTGAGCTTGTCGTACGTATCGCGGTTCGTGTGCCAGGTGTAGCGGCCGTAGTCCCAGTCGCCGGAGCCGAGCCCGAACCCGGTTGCGCCGCACGAGACGAATGACGCGTGGTCCGTCCCGCCGCCCGACGGATTGCCGGGGAAGCTGAACTTGATGCTGCGAGTGATGTCGGCGGGGATCCGGGAGAGGTAGCGCGCGAGATTCTGCGCCGCGTCCGGGAAGCCCGACGCGCTCATGCTCTCGACGCGGCCGGTGCCGTTGTCCTGGTTGAAGAGGGCCTGCAGCCCGTTCACGACGTCGGCATGATCGGCGACGAAGCCGCGCGAGCCGTTCAGGCCTTGCTCCTCGCCGCTCCAGTGGCCGACGAGAATCGTCCGCTTCGGATTGGGATAGACGACCTTCAGGATACGCATCGCCTCGAGCATGGTGATCGAGCCCGTGCCATTGTCCGTTGCGCCGGAGCCGCCGTCCCACGAATCGAAGTGGGCCGAGAGCATCACGTACTCGTTGGGCAGGGCGCCGCCTTTCATTTCCGCGACGACGTTGAATACCGGGACTTCGCCGAGCGCCTGCGATTCGGCGGTGACCTCCACGACGGGTGCCTGATTGTTCGCGGCGAGACGGTAGAGCAGCCCGTAGTCTTCGCATGCGATGTCGAGCACGGGCGCGCGGTCCGTGTACGCTTGGAAGATTTTTTGGACGCCCCACCCCTGCGACCAGAAGCTGCCGATGATGCCGGCGATGCCCGCGGTCTCGAGCCGGCGCGACAGCGGCGCGATTGCCGCCACGGTGCCGGTCCCCGCGTAGCCAGTGTGCTGGATGCGCTGTTGCCACGCCTGCTGCGCGGCGGTGCGGCGCGCCTTCATCGAATCGGCGGAGCCTTGCGTCGCCCACTTTTCCCAGCTGTCGTCCGGGCGGCACGTCGGCTGCGCGAACGAGATCAGGACGAACTTGCCCTTTGCCTGCGGCAACCACTTGGCCAATGCTGCGCTATCGGCGACATCGGGCAGGATGACGACGCCTCCACGCACCGGACGCCCGCGCGGCGTTCCGGGGCTCCAGGCGAGCATCGTGCCTTCGAGTGTGCGCTGGCGTGGTGTGATGAGATCGATGTGCGTGGCGCCGCGCCGCCAGCCGCGCCACGTGCCGTACTGCTCTTTGCGCGCCGTGATGCCCCAGGCGGTGTACGTGCGCACGAGCCAGTCTTGCGCCGCGTTCATGCCGGGCGACGCCGTGAGCCGCGGGCCGAGCGAATCGAATAGCACCTGCGCGAGGTGCTCGAGCTGCGAGCTGTCGTTGCCGATCGCCCAAATGCGTTGGAGCACGGGATCGCTGACGGCAAACCCCGATGGTTGCGGGAATCCTTGCGCGATGGCGGTGCCGGTTACGACGGCGACGAGAGACAGAGCGGCGGACAGCGTGCGGCGCACGGTGCGACTCCTGGTCGTCAGAGGGAAGGAGAAAGTCTACTGTGCGGACGCGCGGTTAGAAAGTTGAATGCGGTAGCGCACCTCGGGTACGGTCGTGTTGGGATAGTGGCGCGCGCCGCCGTCCGCGTGAAAGCCGAGTCGCTCGTAGAAGCGCCGCGCCGGCCAATTCTCCTTGAGCACCCAGAGCGTCACGGCGGCGATGCCGCGGCGCCGAAACTCGGCGAGCGCGTGGTCGAGCAGCCGGCGGCCGTAGCCACGCCCGCGCAGTCCGGGCAAAACGTGAATCGATGGGATCTCGCCGACGCCGGGCTCGGTCGTGCTCACCATGTGGCAGAATGCGACCGCGTGGTGGTTCTCCTCGAGCAGCAGCACCGGCCATTCCGGATTTGCGATGCGCCCGATCCAGAACGCGGTGCGCCAGACGAGATCCGTGCGCGCGATGACGTCGTCCGGCATGATGCCGCGGTAGGCGACGTTCCATGACTCGACGTGCAGACGCGCCACGGTCTCCACGTCCGCCGCGGTCGCGCGCCGGATGGTCAGCGGCCGAGTTTCGCTTCCCATTCCTCGAGCGAGCGCGGCCAGTCGTTCTTGAGCAAGCGCGACAGCGAGCGATCGGCCAGCACGCGGCCGCCGGTCTGGCACGTCGCGCAGTAGTTCGCCTCGTTGTCGGCGTAGCGAATTCTCTGAATCGGCGAGCCACAGACGGGGCAGGGCTCCTTGTACCGGCCGTGGACGGCCATGCCTGCTTTGAAGGCAGTGACCCTCTCGGGGAACTTCGCGCCGCCGTTCGTCTCTGCGCGCAAGCGGTCGATCCAGAGCTGCGTAGTAACGCGCGCCGCCTTGTATAAGCGCTCGACTTCTTCGTCCGTCAGCTTTCCGGTGAGCTGAAACAGCGAGAGCTTGGCGGCGTGCAGGATCTCGTCGGACAGCCAGTTGCCGATACCGTCGAACAGATGCGGATCGGTGAGGGCGCGCTTGAGCGTGTGGGATTCAGACTGGAGCCGCTCCCGGAATGCGGCTAACCCTGCGTCCATGTAGTTGAGCCCGCCGGGATCGTGTGCGGCGAGACCGGCTTCGCCGTCCACCATGTGCAATGACGCGCGGTGCTTGGGGCTCGCTTCCGTGAGCAGCAGCGTCCCGGTCGGAAAATCGAACGAAGCGAGGCCGACCTTGGCGGGTGCCTTGGTCTTCTCCGGTCGCCACTTGAACCGCCCGGCGATCATCAAATGGAAGACGAGAAACAGCTTGCCTTCCATCTCCCACACGATCCGTTTCCCGATCCGCCCCAGCGCAACGACCTTGCGACCTTCGGCGGCGCTCAAGGGCGGAGCGACGGTGCGAAGCAGCGACGGGCTGACGACGCGGGCGCGCTCGAGCGGCTGGCCCACGATGCGGGACGCCAGCGCTTCGAGGTAAATCGTGATGTCGGGAAGCTCCGGCATTGGCGCGCTACCAGTGTCCTTGCATCCTGGTTGTGTCGCCGAGGTAGGCGTACTGCACCTTCGACATGTAGGCACGCGCGGCGTCCGCCACATCGTGGGATGACACCCACGCGAGCCGATTCATGAAGTCATCTCCCTGCCTGAAGTCACCCAGGAACAACTCGGCGCGGGCGAGAAAGTCCGCCTGATCCACTGCTGTGGCATTCGCCTCGAGATAGTCGAACACGAATCCGTCGAGCAGTCTACGCATCTCGAGCTTGTACACGGTCAGGACCTGCAGATCTTGGACTGCCTGCCGCATCAGCTTCAGCACCTGATCGGGTTTGGGCGTGCTGGCGTACGCTTCGCCCATCGGAAGCGCTCGATCGATAAACTGCGCATTGGCGGCGTACGAGAGACTGTGCTCCGTGCGAACGTAGTACTCGATGTAGGACGACAGGAACGCTGTGGCGACGCGGAATGGCCAATACCTGCGATCGGTGGGCGGCGGTCCGGTGAAGTAGAACATGATATAGTTCGTCGGAATCTGGCGGTGTTCGACGAGCCAGCGCGACGGGAGCCGCTCCGGTGGCGACGGCAGCGTCCAGTGATATGCGCCGGGCGGCAACTTCCCCAGCGTCGCGGTGATCAGCGACTCGGCATGGGCGCGCTCGACGTTTCCCACGATCACGAGCAGCAGGCGCGACGTGACGAGCTGATCGTGCGCGTAGGCCCTGACCTGCTCCGGCGAGATGCCGTTCAGAGACGTCTCGGTTCCCTCGGGGTCCAAGGAATACGGGTGATTCGGGAACATGGACTGGTTGGCGATGACCTGGATGCGCTCATCGGGGTTGGTATAGCGCCTGTGCGCCCGAGTGATCAGGTCGAGTCGTGCCTGTGCGATTGCCGCATTGTCGAGCGATGCATGCATGACACGATCCGCGAGGACGTCCCACGTCGCATCGAAGTCCTGCGCCAATCCCGTGAAGCTAAAGACCGACCAGTCGACGTTGGGCTCGAGCTCCATGACACTTCCGGTTCGCGCCATCGTGCGCACCGTTTGATCTCCCGGATAGCGCTCGGTCCCGTAGCCAGTCGCTGCGAGCCAGAGGGCTTCGATTCCCGCCGTCGCGGCCGTGAGCTGGCGCGTGCCGCCCAGGAAGTAGAGCCGGACCGCCACGATGTCGGTCGCCCGATTGACGCGTTGAATGACGTGGAGCCCGGACACGTCGTACGAGATCGTAAGCGTATCACCGGCGGTTGTGGCGCGCTGCGGGACGCGCGGGTGAGGACCGCCGGCGACTATCACGATGACGGCGAGCGAGAGCGGGCTCATGGCGCAGGCGCTCCCCGCCGCAGCCAGTCGCCGATCCGCGTGACCACCGCCGGGGTGCCGAGCACACCGATGACGCGGGGCGCGCCCACGATATAGGCATGGGCGAACCGCCGCAGGGAATCCGCGGTCTGCGTCATCAGGTGATCGTCGTAGCTCAGGTAATAATCCATGCCCCCGACACTCCACCAGGAGGCGAGATCCGGAGCCAGCGACGCGATGCGCTCTCGCTCCAACGCCGCCTCGACCTGACGCCGCTTTCGCGCGATGGCGAGATCGTCGCTGGTGATGTCTTGCAGCAAATCGAAGCGCTGCAGCTCGGAGATGAGAGCAACGATCGCCTGCTCTGCGTTCTGGGGCGTGGTGGTGCCGCGGAATTCGATCGGGCCGGTATGGTTGAGCGGCTGATAGCTCGCCGATATGGATTGGAACGGGCCGAGCGACACCAAGCGCCGCTGGAACGCCGAGGTCGGGTCATTGAATACCTCGGACAGCACGTCGGCCGCATACGTCCCGCTCGGATCCGTGGACACGCTCGGCCCGGCGATCGCAATCACAATCGTGACGTCCAGTACGTCCCGCGCGACCATGACTGCCGTGGTTCGAGCGAGCGGAGGCATTGCCGGGATGACGCGATCCACAAATGGGTCCGCCGCGGATTTCCAGTCGCCGAACCGCCGCTCTGCCTCAGCGAAGATGCGTGCCGGATCGACATCGCCGGTCACAATGAGCGCCGCATTGTTCGGCACATAGTAGCGCGTGTATGCCGTCTGCAGGCGATCGACCGAGATCCGCTGCAAAGATGCCGAGTCGCCGTCGAAGTCTTTGCGGTGCCACGCGGGTCCCCACAGGGTCCGCGCCACCTGCCGCTCGAGATCGCCGGCCGGGTCGGCAACCCTGCGCTGCAGCTCGTCCAACACCACCGCACGCTCGGCCTTCAGGGCGCCATTGGAGAAGTGCGCGTTCGTGAGCAATTCGGCCAAGAGCCCGATGCCCGGCTCGATGTTCTTGGAAGGCACCGTCACGTGATACGCGACGACCTCCCACGACGTCATGCCGTTGTAGATGCCTTTGAGATTGCTCACTTCGATCGCAAAATCTTCCGGTGTGTGCCGGAAAGAGTGAAACAAGAGATGCTCGTACAGGTGCGCGAGTCCCGCTTCGTCGGTGTCCTGGGTGAAGGCGCCGCTGCGCACGGCGACGAGCGCCGTCGCCAGCGGGACCGCGGCATTCTGGACGACGATGACCTCGAGACCATTCGGCAGGGTTCTGCGCCGGACGGTGGTGTCGGGGCTCGACTGTAGCGCTGCGCTGACGCAAAGCGGAATGAGCAAGTGAGTCAGCATAGACTGTGGCTACGAGAATACCTGCAATGCCACCTCGACGCGACCGAACGGTGCGCTCACCTGTACGCCCTGCACCATCTGCTTCACCCGCGCGAACATGTCGCGCGCGATGGCGACGCCCTCGGCGAGCGCGGCTTCTTTTCCTTTTTCCTGCGCCTTCCGCATGCGCGCGAGCACATCTTCGGGCACCGACACGCCCGGCACCTCGTTTGCCAGGAACTCGGCGTTCCGTAAACTGATGAGCGGCCAGATGCCGGCGACGATCGGCGTCTTGAACTGCTCGACGCGCTTCAAGAATGCCTCGAGCTGGCGCACGTCGAACACCGGCTGCGTGACGGCGAACTCGGCGCCCGCGTCCACTTTCCATGCGAAGCGTGACAGCTCGCGATCCTGGTCGCCGGCGCCGGGATTCACGCCGACGCCGATCGCCCATTTCGTCGCACCGCCGAGCGGATTGTTGCCTGGATCGAGTCCCTGGTTCAAGCGATAGACGAGATTCGTGAGGCCGATCGAGTCGATGTCGAAGACCGCGGTCGCCTCGGGGTAGGGACCCATCTTCGGCGGGTCGCCCGTGATGATCAGAATGTTGCGCAGCCCCGCCGCATGCGCGCCGATGATGTCCGACAGCATGCCAAGCAGATTGCGGTCGCGGCAGCAGTAATGAATGACGGTTTCGATCCCGACCTCGCGCTCGATGAGCAGCGCGGACGGCAGGACGCCCATGCGGCTCTGCGCACGCGGGCCGTCGGGCACGTTGACGGCGTCGACGCCGGCGGCTTTCAGCGCGCGACACTGCTCGAGCATCGGCTTGGGATCGACGCCCTTCGGCGGCACGATCTCGACGCTCGTCACGAGCTGGCCTTTGGCGAGCTTCGCGCCCCACTTCGACTTCTCGGCGAGGGGTACCGCCGTCACGCCCGCGGGCGCGTGCACCTGTCCGCGTGACACGACGACGCTCGGCTGGCGCGGCACGACGCTCGCGACGTAGTCGCGGATCTTCTTGATGTGCTCGGGCGTCGAGCCGCAGCAGCCGCCGACGAAGCGCGCGCCGGCCTCGATCATGCGGCGCGCGTAGCTCGCCATGTATTCGGGCGAGGCGAGGTAGATCTTGCGGTCGCCCACGTCTTTCGGCAGACCGGCGTTCGGCTGCGCCGAGATCGGTTTCGTCGTCGCCTTGACCATCTTCTCGACGGCTTCGAGCAACCCCGCGGGACCGACCGAGCAGTTCACGCCGATGACGTCCGCGCCCCAGGCGTCGAGCTGCTTGGTGAACGTCTCGGGATCGGTGCCGTAGTACGTCAGTCCGTCGGTGCCGATCGTCATCTGGCAGACGACCGGCAAGTCAGACGCGGCACGCACCGCGAGCAGCGCGGCGTGCATTTCGTCGAGATCGCTGAACGTCTCGAGGATGAAGCCGTCCACACCGCCCGCGAGCAGTCCCTGCACTTGCCTCGCGAATTGCGCCTGCGCCTCGGCCTGCGAGGTGTGGCCGAAGGGCTCGATGCGGATGCCGAGCGGTCCGATGGCGCCGACAACGCTGGCGCGGCCACCCGCGGCGGCGCGCGCGAGCTCGGCCGCCGCCTTGTTGATCGCTTCCGTCTCGTCGGCGAGGCCGTAGCTGCCGAGCTTCAGCGGCGTGGCGCCGAACGTGTTGGTCTCGAGAATCTCGGCACCCGCACGGACGTATTCGGCGTGGACTTCCTGCACGAGCCGAGGCTGCTTGAGGTTCAGCTCGTCGTAGCAGACGTTCAGGAAGAAGCCCTTGCCGTACAGCATGGTCCCCATCGCCCCGTCGAAGACGTGGACGCGGCCATCCTGCAGCAGGGAGCGGAAGGTGACAGTCACAGGCCAAATAATAACCCCCCTCGGACGTACTCTTAGGTGACCATGAGCAAAATCGCCGCCGATCGACTGCTCGCCGAGCACGAGCCGGCGCTCCGCAACTTCCTGGGGGCGCGCTGCCGGGACGGCGAAATCACGGCGGAATTGCTGCAAGAAGTCGCAGCGCGCGTGGTCACCGCCACGCCGCGCCTGACGGCCAACGGCAACCTGCGCGGCTACCTGTTTCGCGTCGCTGCCAACGTCTGGCACGACCACTTGCGCCGCGAAGTCGTGCGGCGGCGCTGGGAGCGCGCAACGCAGGACGAGCCGTCGGGGCGGGTCCCGGCCGCGGACGAGCGCCTGCTCGAGGGCGAGTTGCGGCTGGCCGTGCGCCGCGCCGTGAGCCAGTTGCCCGAGGCGCAGCGCGAGGTCGTGGAATTGCGGCACGAGCGTGGACTGACGTTTCAAGAGATCGCCGAGCGGTTGGGACGCCCGCTCGGCACGGTATTGACGCAGATGCGCGCGGCGCTCGCGAGAATCAGCGCCGCACTGGAGAGTTACCGATGACGCACCCGACGAACGACGAGCTGCTGCTGCTCGCCTACGGAGAGCTGCCGCGTGAGAGCGCGGCGCCGATCGAAGCGCACGTTGCGGCGTGCGGCGACTGCCGGCGCGAGCTGAGGGCGTTGGACAGCGCGCGCGCGGCGCTCGACATCGCGGTGACGCCGCGGCGGCGGCTCCGCTGGATTTCGCTCGGATTGGCGGCGGCCGCGGTGCTCGCCGGCATTCTGCTGGTGCGTCCCAAATCGGAGGACGGTCCGCGCCGCGGCTGGAGCCCGACGACCGAATGGTCGGCGACCGCGGGCTATGTGGCCGGCGGCAAGGCCATGGTGGACATCGACGCACAACTCACTCGCCTGGAACAGGAGCGGCCTTATGGCTTCCCGGAATAGTCTTGGTCTCGCCCTCGCGGCCCTCGTATCGGTGATCACCGTCGCGCGGGCGCAGGGGGGAGACCCGATGCCGAACCCACAAGAAATGCAGATGCAGGTCCAGCACATTATGCAGCAGCGGCCGCGCGAGGCGGAAGCCGCGGCTCGGGCCTTTCTGCAGATAGTCGCACCCGATCGGATCGCTGGACTCGACTCCCTCCGGCAGCAGGCGTCGGGGAGTATCCCGCCGACATACCTGGTGGAGGGCAAGCCGGTTGATATTGGCGGTCCATCGGCCGCCGCTGATCAGTACTGGATGGAGGTCGCGCAACTCACCGTACAGTTCGACATGGTGCAGAAGCTCAGCCAGCGCGACAGCACCCGGGCGCAGCTCGTCGGTAAGATGTTCGGGCTGGAGGCGGGCGCGCGCGCGCAGCAACGCGCCTACCGCGCGGCCACCGACGCCAACCGCCCGCCGATCCGTTCGAAAATCGAGGCGCTGATTACGCAGCACTTCGATCTCGAGGATCAGCTCCGCGCGCTCGAGGTCGCGGACATCGAGCGCCGGCTTGCCGACGTACGCGCCGAGAGCCAGCGGCGCAAGGACCGGCGGGCGGAGTTCATCCGGTTTGCCGTGGACGACATCGTGCGCGACGCCATTCGGCCCCGCTAGCGCCGCTCGCTCGCGAATGTCCAATGGCCAATGACCATTGGACATTTTGCGTTGGTCATTGGACATTCCGATATGCCCAACATCGGCGTCTACCACCCGATCATCGTCCATTTCGCAATCGCGCTGCTGATCCTGGGTGTGATCTTCCGGTGGATTTCACTCTCCGGCCGAGCGGTCTTCACGGGGCCTGCGGCCGCCACACTCATCTTGCTCGGTACCACGGCGGCGGTTCTCGCGGTGAGATCCGGGACGGACGCGCATGGCCCGGTCGAGCGCGTTCCGGGCGCGCGGCAAGCAGTGACGGATCACGAGGAAGCGGGCGAGTGGGCGCGCAACGTCTTCTTGATCATGGCGGTGCTCGAGATCGCGGCGCTCGTCGCGCGGCGGCGCCACGTGAACGTCGCCCGCGGCGCGCTGTGGGGCTCGGCCGTCGTCGGCATCTTCGCCGGTGCCGCGCTGTACAAGGCAGCGAAGCGCGGCGGCGATCTCGTCTATAGCTACGCCGGCGGCGTGGGCATTCGGTCCGGCGATACGGCGGACGTCAGTCGCCTGTACGTGGCGGGGCTGTACCAGCAGGCGCAGCGGGCGCGCGCGGCGCACGACAGTGTGCGCGCCGCGAGGCTGTTCGGTGAGCTGGTGCAGGAGTTCCCGAACGACACGACCGTGCGGTTGCTCGCGATCGAATCACAGCTGCACGACCGCAACGACCCGCGCGGCGCGCTCGCGTCGCTGTCGCGCCTGCAGGCGCCTCCGGGGAATCGCTTTCTTGCGAGCCGGCTCGCGTTCCTGAAAGCCGACGCCTTTGTCGCGGCGGGGAAGCCCGACTCGGCGCGCGCAACGCTGGAGCAGCTCGCGGCGGCGTATCCCGAAATGCAGGACCGGATCAAAGGCCGCATCGCCCAGATCAAATGAGCGACCTGCTTGCCGCCAGGTCCCAGATGGCGGTGTCGCTCGCGTTTCACATCATCTTCGCCGTCATCGGGATCGCGATGCCGGTGCTCATGGTCCTCGCCGAACGCCGCTGGCAACGCACGGCCGACCCGACGTATCTCGACCTGGCCAAGCGCTGGGCGCGCGGCACTGCGATCCTCTTCGCGGTCGGCGCGGTCTCCGGGACCGTGCTGTCGTTCGAGCTCGGGCTCCTCTGGCCCCGCTTCATGGCGGTCGCGGGCCCGATCATCGGGATGCCGTTCTCCCTCGAAGGCTTTGCATTCTTCACCGAAGCGATTTTTCTCGGCATCTACCTGTACGGATGGGAAAGAGTATCACGGCGCGCGCATCTCGTCGCAGGCGTGCTGGTTGCGGTGAGCGGTGCGGCGTCCGGCATCTTCGTCGTCATTGCCAATGCGTGGATGAACACGCCCGCGGGTTTCACCCTCGCGAACGGTGCATTCACGAACATCGATCCGATCGCGGCAATGCGGACGTCGGCCGCGCTGCCACAAACGCTGCACATGACGCTGGCGGCGTATGCCGCGACCGGCTTCGGCGTTGCGGGGATCCACGCGTTTCTCATTCTCAAACAGCGTGCCGGTGCGTTCAATCGCGCGGCGCTGATCATCGGACTGGTGGTTGGCGCGCCGGCCGCCGTGCTCCAGCCGTTTTCGGGCGACATCGCGGCGCGCTACGTCGCCCGCCGGCAGCCGGTGAAGCTCGCCGCGATGGAAGCGCTGTATGAAACGCGCGCCGGGGCGCCGCTGACGTTCGGGCCGGTCGTCATCCCGCACGGACTGTCGCTGCTCGCCTTCCACGATCCCAACGCGACGGTGCAGGGACTGGATGCCGTGCCGCGCGAGGAGTGGCCCAACGTGGGGCTCGTGCACGTGTCATTCGACGTGATGGTCGCGCTCGGCACGTACATGGCGCTGGTCGGGCTATGGGCCGGCTGGCTTGCGGTTCGCAGGCGCGATCTGACGACCGAGCGGCTGTTTCTGTGGGCCCTCGCACTCGCCACGCCCTGCGGCTTTCTCGCGATCGAAGCAGGCTGGATGGTGACGGAGCTCGGCCGTCAGCCATGGGTGATCTGGGGCGTCTTGCGGACGCGCGATGCCGTTACCCCGATGCCGGGTTTGATCGTGCCGTTCTTGACGATCACGCTGCTGTACGTGACGCTGGCGGTGATCGTCGCCGTGGTGCTGTACCGGCAAATCATTCGCAGCCCCGGGGGCCGGGGAAGCGCACCCGAATGCTGACGCTCCCGAACGTTCTCGCCGGCATCATCCTCGTCGCGCTGACCGCGTATGTGCTGTTCGCCGGCGCGGACTTTGGCGGCGGCGTGTGGGATCTGCTGGCCTCCGGGCCGCGTAAGAGCGCGCAGCGCGAGCTCGTGGCGCATGCGATCGGGCCGGTGTGGGAAGCCAACCACGTGTGGCTCATTCTTGCGATCGTCCTGCTCTTCACCTGTTTTCCCACCGCGTTCGCGCGCATCGCGATCACGCTCCACATCCCGCTGACGCTGATGCTCATCGGTATCGTGCTACGCGGATCGGCGTTCGTGTTTCAGAGTTACGGCGGAGGCGGAGGGCGCGTGTTTGCGACGGCGAGTCTCGTGACGCCCGTCCTGCTCGGAATCTCGGTGGGATCCGTTGCGGCGGGTGGGGTGCGGGAAGTGGGAAGCGGGACGCGGGACGGGTACTACGCGAGTTACGTCGCGCCCTGGCTCACTCCCTTTGGGATCGCTGTCGGATTGTTCGCGCTCGCGTGCTTTGCGTTCCTCGCCGCGGTCTATCTGACGGTCGAGGCGCGCGAGACCGATCTTCAGGAAGATTTTCGGCGTCGCGCGCTGGCGTCGGGTGCCGCGGTCGGTCTCATGGCGGCGCTCGGGCTCGCGCTGTTTCGGACCGTGCTCCCAGTGCACGTGGGAGTGGTGGTCGTCGTGGCGATGTCGTTGCTCGGCGCCGTCGCTGCGCTCGCGCGGCGATACTACGCGGGCGCGCGCTTGGCCGCCGCGCTCGCAGTCACGTTGATCGTGTGGGGTTGGGGGTTCGCGCAATATCCGTATTTGCTGCCGCCCGATCTGACGATTGCCGCGGCGGCGGCGCCGCCGGTGACGCTGCGGCTCGCGTTGATCGCGGTGCTGGTCGGTGCCGTGCTGTTGTTCCCGTCGCTCTATTATTTGCTGCGCGTCTTCAAGGTCAGTCGAAGAATGCCATTCGCTGCGCCACCCACCACGCGGCCAGCGCCCCCGCGATAAAGCCGAGCACGCCGCCGAACGGCCCCATGATCTTGTCGCCGAGCACGCCGACAATCGTGCCGACCACGAAGCTGACGAGCGTCTTGAGCAGTCTCATGTCGTCTCCAGAATCCGGAGTGCGATACTCGTAGCGATTCCGTCCACGGACACAATCTTGCGCCGTCCGGTCGTTCCCGCCGTGATGGTGATCGCGCGCCGCGGCACGCCGAGCGTTTCGGCTAGAAACCGCACGAGCTCGGCGTTGGCGGCGCCTTCGACCGGCGGAGCGGCGATGCGGATCTTGATGGCGTCACCGTGGCGCCCCGCGAGCGCGGACTTGGCTGCGCGGGGGACGACGTGAACGATGAGTTTGGCGTTCAGACGACTGAAAGACCTTGTAACAGGACCCAACGCAGGAACCACAGAACGAGCCACGCGACGAGCGGGGTGATGTCCATCGCGCCGAACGGCGGCACGACGCGCCGCAGGGGCTCGACGATCCAGTCGGTGAGGACGTACGCCGGCCGGATCCATTTCGAATAGCGGAACAGGCCGAACCACGCCGCCACCACGCGCACGATCAGCGCGAACACGAGAATGCGGTACACCATGAAGATGATGAGCGTGAGCGTCACTTTCGGACCGGCGTTGGCCGCTGCTTCCGCGACGTAGAAGGTCTGGGCGAGCCACCCGAGCAGCGACAGGAGGACGATGCCGGCGATCGCCGTGAGCACGATGAGCCAACCGCCGGCGTTCGCGGGATTGCCGCCCATGCGATGCAGCCGGCGCTCGACCGGGCGCAGCACCGGATCGGTCAGCGTGCGGAGCGTGCGGCCGAGGACTCCAAACGGCGAGACGCGGCGGGTGCGAACGAGCCAGGAGCCGAGGGCGACGAACGCCGCCAGCACGACGAGGCCGAACACGACGTAGCGGAAAATCGGGTTAACGATGTTAGGACTCTCCGTACGCCGCAGCGACGATCCGTTCCTGCTCCGCCTTGTGTGCGGCGGGATAGCCTTCCGCGGGGCTCGAGCGCTCGGGGCGCGACACGTCGAGCAGCGCCACACCAGCCGGCAGTATCTCGCGAATCTTCGGCAACACGAACTTGCGAGCGCCCATGTTGCGCGGCTCTTCCTGCACCCAGACGACTTCCTTGAGGTTCGGATAGCGGCGCGCATATTCGCCGATCTCCCCGCCCGGGAACGGGTAGAGCAGCTCCACGCGCCCGATCTTCACATGCGCCGCGTCGTTGCGCCGGGGTGATGCGACGATGTCGTAGTACACCTTGCCGCTGCAGAGCACGAGCCGCGTGACCTTCTCCGGCCACGTGCGATCGCGATCCCACAACACCGAGCGGAACTTGCCGAGCACCAGGTCGTCGAGCTGCGAGGCGGCGGCGGGAAGCCGCAGCAAACTCTTCGGCGTCATGACGACGAGCGGGCGTATCTCGGTGTGACGTGCCTGGCGCCGCAGCAAATGGAAGTATTGCGCCGGCGTCGTGCAGTTCGCGACGCGGATGTTGCCCTCGGCGCCGAGCGCGAGGAAGCGCTCCAGCCGCGCGCTCGAGTGCTCGGGCCCCTGACCTTCGTAGCCATGCGGCAACAGCAGCGTGAGACGCGACGTCTCGCCCCACTTGGCGAGCCCGGCGATCAGAAATTGGTCGATCACCACTTCGGCACCGTTCGCGAAATCGCCGAACTGCGCTTCCCACAGCACGAGCGCTTCCTGCGCTTCGACCGCGTACCCGTACTCGAAGCCGAGGCACGCATACTCCGAGAGCGGGCTGTTGTGGAGCTCGAAAGGCACGCGGGCATCGGGCAGGTTTTGAATGGGGACGTGGCGCTTCCCGGTGTGCACGTCGTGCAAGACGAGATGCCGCTGGCTGAACGTGCCGCGCTCCGAGTCCTGGCCTGTGAGGCGGATCGGCGTGCCTTCGATGAGGAGCGAGGCGAACGCGAGCGACTCGGCGTGCGCCCACTCGATCCCCTCCTGCGCCGTCAACGACCGCCGGCGCTCGAGCTGGCGCGCGAGCTTGGGATGCACCGCGAAGCCGCTCGGCACGGCCAGCAGCTCGCCGTTGAGCCGTGTGAGCACGTCGGCCGAGACGGCAGTGTCGGGCTCGACGACGACTTTCGGCGTAATGCGCTGCGTGTCTTCGGTGCTCGGCGCGCGCAGCTCGCCCTTCACCGCTTGCTGGATGGTAGTGAGCCGCTGATACGCGGCATCCGCTTCGCTCTGGGCCTGCGCGGCTTCGAGCACGCCTTCGCTCGCGAGCTGCGCCGCGTATTTCTCGCGGACCGTGGGCTGCTGCTTGATGCGCTCGTACATGACCGGCTGCGTGTACGCCGGCTCGTCGGCCTCGTTGTGGCCGAAGCGGCGATAGCCCACGAGGTCGATCACGACGTCGCCGTGGAATTTCTCGCGATACATCATCGCGAGCCGCACCGCGGCGAGGCACGCCTCGGCGTCGTCGGCGTTCACGTGGATGATCGGCGCGTCGAACCCCTTGGCGAGATCGCTCGAGTAGTCGGTCGAGCGGCCCTCGCGCGGCTCCGTCGTGAAGCCGATCTGATTGTTCATGATGATGTGCATCGTGCCACCGGTCGTATAGCCGCGGAGCCGCGCCAGGTTGAACGTCTCGGCCACGACGCCCTGGCCCGCGAACGCCGCGTCGCCGTGCAGCAGCACCGGCAGCGCCAGCTTGATGTCGTGCCGGGCGTCAACGCTGTGGCGATTGGTCTGCTCGGCGCGCGTGCGACCCTCGACGACCGGATTCACCGATTCGAGATGGCTGGGGTTCGGCGACAACGTCACCGCGACGTCCTTGCCGGTGCTGGTGCGGTACACGCCCTCGGCGCCGTGGTGGTATTTCACGTCCCCCGTGCCGGCGGTGCCACCTTCGGATTCGGCCGTCTCCTCGCGGCGACCACCCTCGAATTCCGCGAAGATGGTTTCGTACGGGACGTTCACGACGTGTGCCAACACGTTCAACCGGCCGCGGTGCGCCATCCCGATCACCGTCTTGCGCGTGCCGTGCGCGCCCGCGAGCTCGATCGTGAAATCGAGCATCGGAACGGTCATATCCAGGCCTTCGATCGAAAAGCGCTTCTGGCCGAGGTAGGCCTTGTGCAGGAAGTGCTCGAGCGTCTCGACCGCGGTGAGGCGCGCCAGCAGCTGCTTCTTGCCGTCCGCGGAGAGCGGGCGCCGGTGCTCGCCCGACTCGATCACCTGCCGGAGCCAGATGCGCTCCTGCTGGTTGCCGATGTGCTCGACTTCGTACGCGATCGTGCCGCAGTACGTCGCGCGCAGGTGCGGCAATGCCTCGGCGAGCGTTTGGCCGGGCACGTAGATGCGCAGCACGTCCGCCGGAATCCGCGCCATGATGTCCGGCGTCAAATCGAAGCTGGCGGGATCGAGCGAGGGATCGCCGATCGGCTCGGTGCCCAGTGGGTCGAGGCGCGCGGCCAGGTGCCCGAAGTTGCGGTGCGCGCGGACGAAGCGGGTGGCGGCGGCGACATTTTGGAGATCGTCCGCGCTCACATCGTGCGCCGTGCGCGGTGCGCCGTGCGCCGGAATGCTCGGCGTCGCGATTTCCGGCGCACGGCTCACGGCGACCGGCGTACGTCCTTCCAGGCTCTCAAGCACCTGCTCGTAGAACCGCTCTTCTCCCTGCAAGAGCGAATCGAGAGTCCGGAGAAACATTCCCGATTCCGCGCCCTGGATGATCCGGTGATCGTAGGTACTGGTGATCGTGACGACCTTCGCGCCCGCGATTTCGCGGATCGTCCCGGTGGCGATGATCGAGCCTTGACCCTTCATCAGGCGCGGGACGGACGCGACGGTGCCGAGCGTGCCGGGGTTCGTGAGCTGAATCGTGCCGCCGGCAAAGTCGTCCGGCATGAGGCGATTGGTGCGCGCCTTCTCGACCAGCGCTTCGTAGGCCGCATGAAACGCCGCGAAGTCCATCGTTTCCGCATGCTTGATGACCGGCACGACCAACGCGCGGCTGCCGTCCTTCTTCTCGACGTCCACCGCCAGGCCGAGGCCGATCGCGCCCGGATCGACGCGATGCGGTTTGCCGTCGATGTCCTGGAACGTGTGGGTCATGACGGGAAAGCGTTTCGCCGCCTGGACGATCGCGTATCCGATGAGGTGGGTGAACGAGACTTTCTTGCCGCTGGCGGCGAGCTGCGCGTTGAGCGCTTTGCGCCGCGCGTTCAACGTCTCCGCCGAGATGTCCCGGAAGGACGTCGCCGTCGGCACGGTCAGCGACTCGGTCATGTTCGCGACTAACCGCGCTGCGGGGCCGGCGATGGGAGAGGCGTTCGCCGTGCGCGGTGCGCCGTGCGCCGGAGAACCAGCTGCCGGTGGCGCCGTCTGGATTTCCGGCGCACGGCGCACGGCGGACGGCGCACGCTCTGCGGGAATCACCGGCAGCTGCGCGAGCTTCCCGTTCTCGAACAGCTCCCGCCACTCCTGGCCGACGGAAGCGGGATCGCGGAGCCACTCCTCGTACATGACCTGGACGAAGGCGGCGTTATGGGTACCGAAGACGAATTCGCTCACGGGCTCGAAATCTATAGGGTATCTTATCTGACAGAATGGGACTGCTCTCCCTCACGCTCATCCTGCTGCAAACTCAAGCGCTTCAAGGTCCTCACGCCGCCGACTCGTCACTCAGTGCGCGCGTCGCGGCTCGCATCGCGCAGACGCCGTCGCGCGCCGTAGGCGTTTACTACCGGGATCTCGCGACCGGCGACTCGCTGGCGCTCGGCGCCGCCGTGCGCTTTCACGCGGCGAGCACGATGAAGATCCCGGTGATGATTCAGCTGTTCCGGGACCGCGACGCGGGCCGCTTGTCGCTCACCGATTCGGTCACGATCACCAACACATTTCGGTCGATCGTGGACAGCTCGCCGTATCAGCTCGACGTCACCGATGATTCCGATTCGTCGCTCTACAAGCGGCTGGGCCAAAAGACCTCGATTCGCGAGCTGATCGAGCTGATGGAAACGGTATCGAGCAATCTCGCGACCAATCTCCTGATCGCGAAGGTGAACGCCACGCGGGCCAACGCCACCGCGCACGCGCTCGGCGCCGATTCCATTGTGGTGCTGCGCGGCGTGGAAGATCAGAAAGCCTACGATGCGGGGATGAACAACACGACGACGGCCCGCGATCTCGGCGTACTGCTGGCCGCGATCGCGACCGACAGGGCCGCGTCGGCCCAGTCCTGCAACGACATGCTCGCCATTCTCGGGCGCCAGCAGTTCAAGGAAGGGATCCCGGCGGGACTCCCGCCCGGAATGCGAGTGTATCACAAGACCGGCTGGATCACGCAGATCTATCACGACGCCGCGATCGTCGAGCCGAGGGCCGGGGATCGGTATGTGCTCGTGGTGTTGACGGGCGGCATTCAGAAGGACGAGGACGCTCACGCGCTGGTGCGCGACATCTCGCGCATCGTGTACGACGCTCGGAGGAAATGATGAAACTGATCACCACGATCGTGCGCCCGGAGCGGTTGCCGGAGGTGAAGACCGCACTGTTTCGGGCCGGCATCACGGGCATCACGCTGAGTCGAGTGAGCGGTCACGGCGGCGAGCATGAGATCGTCAGCCAATACCGCGGCACGACGCTGGTCATGGAGTTTCACGAAAAAGTGAAGATCGAGATGGTCTGCTCGGAGCCGTTCGTGCAGCCGTGCATCGACGCGATCCTGTCGTCCGCGCGCACCGGTGAGGTCGGTGACGGGAAGATTTTCGTCCAGCCGATCGAGCGCGTGATCCGCATTCGGACCGGCGAGCAGAACAACGAGGCGCTGACCGCGATCAACGCCAGCGAGGTCCAGCAGGCGGCGATTCGCGCCGCCGACGAAACATGACGCAGGCGCCGGCGATCTCCGCCGGCGATACCGCGTGGGTGCTCGTCTCGAGCGCCCTGGTGCTCTTGATGACGGTCGGCCTCGCCTGCTTTTACGGCGGGCTCGTGCGCTCCAAGAACTCGCTCAACACGATGATGATGAGCATCGTCGCGATGGGAGCGATCAGCGTGCAGTGGGTGGTCGTTGGCTATTCGCTCGCCTTCGCGCCGGGCTCGAGCTGGCTGGGCGGACTGGGCTGGGTGTTGTTCAAGCACGTCGGCGGCGATCCCAATCCGGCGTACGCCGCGACGATCCCCCAAAGCGCGCACGCGATCTATCAGGCGATGTTCGCGATCATCACGCCGGCACTCATCTCCGGCGCGATCGTCGAACGCATGCGGTTCCGCGCGTACCTCGCGTTTCTCGTCCTCTGGTCGACGCTCGTCTATGCGCCGCTCGCGCACTGGGTCTGGGGCGCCGGCGGATGGCTCCAGAAGATGGGCGCGCTCGACTTCGCCGGAGGCACAGTCGTGCACATCAGCGCGGGCGTCTCGGCGCTGGTCGCCGCGCGATTCCTCGGCCCGCGGCGCGATTTCCGACGGATCCCGCTCTCGCCGCACAACGTGCCGGTCGTGCTGATCGGGGCAGGGCTGCTCTGGTTCGGCTGGTTCGGGTTCAACGCCGGCTCGGCGCTGGCGGCGAACGCGCTGGCGGGATTGGCGTTCGTCAACACGAACACCGCTGCTGCGGCAGCGCTGCTCACGTGGGCGCTGCTCGACTCGGCCCGCACAGGGAAGATGACGGCCGTCGGCGCCGCGACCGGTGCGGTCGTGGGACTCGTTGGCATCACGCCGGCCGCCGGTTTCGTCACCCCGCCCGCCTCGATTGCGATCGGCGTGCTGTGCGCGTTCGTGAGTTATTTCGCGATCCAGCGGCGCTCGCGCAGCCGATTGGACGATTCACTGGACGTTTTCTCCTGTCACGGGCTCGCGGGCATCGCGGGCGCGCTGCTGACGGGCGTGTTCGCCAGCAAGGTCGCCAACCCCGCGGGCAACGACGGGCTCTTCGCCGGCAATCCCGGTCAAATGCTCGTGCAGCTGTACGCCGTCCTGGCGGCGATCGCCATCGCCGCCGTGGGAACCATCGTCATTCTTGCGGTCGTGCGCGCCGTGTTCGGGGCGCGGGCGCGAATCGCCGACGAAATGGTGGGACTCGATCTCAGCGAGCACGGCGAGGAAGCGTACTTTGCCGGCGAGGCGGCGCTGGGAGCGAGCGCGTTGGCGCAGAGCGTGATCGTCTCCACACAGGCCGACGAGGAGTCGGAGCGCCGCGGACCCGCGGCGCGCGCCTAGGACGCGGGCGGGAGCGGCGGCGGGTCGGGGACGCGCGTCACCGGGACGACGTTCGCTCCGGTCTGACCGTTGCCGACCTGCCCGCGGTCGTTGGCGCCCCAGCAAAACGCGCCACCGTTGACCTCGATGGCGCAGGTGTGAAAGCCCCCCGCGCTGACGGCGCGGAACACATGTCCACGCGCCGAGAGAATGGGCCTCGTGCTGCAGGGAGCGCTAACCGCCGGGCCGAGGATGCACGTCTCCGTAGCCGTTCCGGCGAGCTGCGCGTTGTCGTTGAGTCCCCAGCAGTAGAGAAACAGGTCAACGGTGAGTCCGCAGGTGTGATTCACTCCCACGCTGATGGTCGAGTACTGGTGCCCCCCCAAGACCTGTGTCGGCGTGCGATGGTCGTCCTTCGAGCCGTTTCCCAACAATCCGAATTGTCCCGCGCCCCAGCAGTACGCGGCGCCGAGAGTGGTGATCGCGCAGGTCTGGTAGCTGGCGGCGGCGATCGCCCGGTAGTGCAGTCCGCCCGCGACGAGGCGCGGTCCCGCATGTGCGGTCGTGTCGGTCGTGCCGAGGTTGCCGAAGGTGTTCACGCCCCAGCAGTACGCCTCGCCGCTCGTCGCAATGGCGCAGGCGTAGTACTGGCCCACGGTGATCTGCGTGAACGTGAGATTGGTCTCGACCGCCACGGGGGTGTGAGCGGCCGTGGTATCACGGCCGAGCTGACCGAAGTCGTTCGCGCCCCAGCAGTAGGCGGTGCCTGCCTGTGTCAGGGCGCACGTCGAATTGAATCCTGTGGAGATCTGCTTGAACGTGAGTCCGCCGGCGACGAGAACCGGAACGGCTGAGCGCGTCGTCGTGTCGTTGCCCAAGGCGCCGTCATCGCTGATGCCCCAACAATACGCGGCTCCTCCGGTCACGAGGCCGCAGGTGTGACCCTGGCCGCCGTCGATCTGCGTGAATGCCCGGAAGCCCGATACCGCCATGGGATTCGAGTCGATGGTGCTCATCACGCCGTTGCCGCCCTGGCCGACGGCGTTGTCGCCCCAGCAGAACCCGATCGTGGTGTCGGCGAGAAGCGCGCAGGTGTGCCGGAATCCCGTCGCGATACCGGCAAAGCTTCCCGGCGGGACGGGGCCGAGGCCTTTCTCAGATGAACAGGCGAACGCAACGAGACAGACGGGGACGAGCAGCCTGCGCATAGGAACCCATCGATCGTTGGAGATTGGGCATTGTACAGAGGTGGCGAACTGAGGGTCCGGCACGGCGCACAAAACGTCATAATCGGACGGGGCGCGGAGCGTGTTCGGTGGTATCATCTGCCGATGCGCACAGCCTTGGCGCGGCTCGTCGGCATGACACTCCTCGCTGCTGCTTGCGGGGCGAGTGATGGGGGAGGCACGGGACCGCGAGCCGACTTCTCGCTATCGCTGTCTCCGTCGGCGCTCACGCTGCAGCGGGGCGCCACCGACTCCGTCACGGTCACGATCAGTCGCCACAATTTCCGCGAAGCCGTGGCACTGAGCATGGCGGGCGCGCCGCCGGGGGTCAGCGGATCATTCAGCGTTGCGACCGATACCGGCACGAGCTCGACGCTCCACGTCAGCGTGGCGGACACCGCGCCCGTCGGCTTTTACGACGTCATCGTCAACGGTTTGGGTTCGCCCGGGAATCGTCTTGCGGTATTGCGGCTCGTCATCAACGACTCGACCGTGCAGACGGTGACCTGTCTCGCGGGCCAGACCTCTCCGAACTACCGGCCCTATCGTGAGCTGATGCCGCTGGTCTCGTGCAGTGTTCCGCTGTACGTGACCGGCAGCACCGCGGTACCCACGGCCGCGCTGCGCGACGCCGGCAGTATGCTGGAGGCGATGCTGCAGCATCGCCCGGACATCGCGTCGTCGCTGAAGGCCGCTGGGACATTGACGGGAGTATTCGCTCACGACGAAACGGTCTGCGACTTGATCTATTTCGCGCAGTTCGCGGGCACCTCGCTCTGCGCCCGTGGTGCCGGAGGGCTCGGCGGCACCGTGACGATTCCCGTCACCGGCTGCAGCGAGCGCAACGTTCTCAAGGAATCGGACGATCCCTACCTGCGCGGGCAAGCGGGCGGCGAGAACATCTGCGTGCATGAGCTGGCGCACACGATCATGAACATCGGCCTTTCGGATCAGGACCGGCTCCGGATCGAGCAGCGCTACGATTCGGCGGTGACCGAGGGGCTATGGACGGGCGACTACGCGATGGAAAATTCGGAAGAGTTTTTCGGCGAGATGTCGCAGACGTATTTTTGCGCCAATCCCGCCACGCCGAACCCGCTGCATCACGGCATCAACTGCGCCGCAGCACTCCAGGCATATGATCCGCGGACGTTTCAGTTGATCGACGGGATCTATCGCGGCTCCGCCGACCTGCGCTAGCTCACGAATTGACCCAGCGTCATCGTGGTGGTGACGGCGTCGCTGCGACGCGAAGCACCGCTCGTGCCGTCACTCCATCGACGGTTGCAACTATGGTGTCGATGCCGGCGGCGACGGCTTCCACGGTGCAGCACGAGACGAGTCGCGCGACGCTCGTGTCAACGCTGCGCAGATCGACAGGGTAGTAGAGAATGCAGCCCGCCACGCAGATCTCCTGCAGCTGTGATAGGGTATCGCCCGCCGGGCCCGTGGCGATCACCGCGAATTGCACTCGTTGGGAGACGGCAACGGACGTGTCGGCGGGTAAGATCGTCACGGACATTACGTGCGGGATGATACGGATGCTCGCCCCGGCGGCGGCGTCGCGCGCCCTCGCGGTGATCAACGTGGTGCCCGGACCGTGGCCGGACACCAAGCCGCTTGCCACACGAGCAATCGTAGTGTCGTTACTTGTCCACGTCAGCGTGGAATCGGTCGGCGGAAGGCCATCGGCCGTGTAGAGGATCGGCTGCACGCGCAGCGTGTCCCCGATGGGAAGCACCGCAGACGACGGATGCAGCTGAACGAAATTCGGGAATACGACGACGTGGATGAATGCGGTGCCGCTCACCCCGTCCACGGTGGCAGTGATGGTTGAGGATCCGCGTCCCAGTGCTTGCACGACACCAGTCTCACGCGCATACACGATGCCCGAAGCGGAGCTGGTCCAGGTCACTGAATGGCCGGCGATGATCGTGCCCTGCGAATCCCGGGCCGCGGCGTGCAGCTGCAGCGTGTCGTAGAGCTCTACGCCGGCGGTATCGGGAGTGACGGAGACGGCTGCAACGCGATACGGCGCCGGTGGTCCCGACGTCTCTCCGCAAGAGAGCGTCAACGCGGCGAACGCCGCAGCAACCCCTGCTCTGTATCGGCGCATGCAGCTCGACCGAAGGAATTGAGGCTACTTATACCGGAAGGTCGACAGAAGGTTCAGCTGACGCGGCGCGTCTTCCTTCTCATGAAATCCATCAAGATGAACTGGCCGAGCGTCATCGTGTTGGTGAAATACGCCTTGCCGCGACAAATCGCCGAGACCTTCTTCACAAACTCGACCAGGCTGCGGTCACGTGCGAGCATGAACGTGTTGATCATGATCCCGGACCGGCGGCAGAGCGCGACCTCGCGATACGTCGCCTGGAGAATGTGCGGGTCGAGGCCCATCGAGTTCACGTAGATCCGGCCGTCGGGCTGCGTCAGCGCGGACGGCTTGCCGTCGGTGATCATGATGATCTGCCGCATGTCCTTGCGTTGCCCCAGCAAGATCCGGCGCGCGAGCTTCAGCCCCTCGGTCGTGTTGGTGTGATACGGCCCCACCTGCGCGTGCGCCAGCTGGCCGATCGGAATCTCTTCCGCCGTGTCATGAAACAGCACGACGCGCAGCGTGTCGCCCGGGAACTGCGTGCGGATCAGATGCGTCAGCGCGAGCGCGACTTTCTTGGCGGGCGTGAAGCGATCTTCGCCGTACAAGATCATCGAGTGCGAGCAGTCGAGCATCAGCACCGTCGCCGACGACGAGCGATACTCGGCCTGATGTACCATCAGGTCGTCGTACTCGAGATTGATCGGGACGCCCAAGCCTTCCCGCTTGAGCGCGTGCGACAGCGTGGCGTTGACGTCGAGGTTCAACGTATCGCCGTACTCGTAGCGCTTGCTCGCCGCCTCGGCTTCGACGCCGGTCGCGAGGTGCTCGGTCTCGTGCGCGCCGAAGCTCGACTTGCCGATCGAGCCCAACAAATGCTTGAGGGTGCGGTAGCCGAGAAAGTCGATGCCCTTGTCGGTGAGATTGAACTGCACCTGCTGCGCCGCCTCTTTCGCCATGCCGCCCGGGCCGAGCACCGGCTGCTGCGCGCCCGGCATCTTCGGCGCCTGCTGGAGGTTGAGGTACCCTTCGTCGATCAGCTTTTGCACGATCTGATCGAGCAGATCGGCGAGCTGCTTCTGCAGCTCGGCGTCCTTCTGCGCATCGCCGGTGGAGTCGCCGCGCAGCACGTTCAGCATCTCGGGCGTGAGCTGGCCGGAATCCATCAGCGCCTGGAGAATCGCCTGGCGCAGCGCATCGAGCGAGCGATCCGGATCGTCTTCGCCGAATTCGCCCCAGAATGGGTGCGAGTAGGGACCGCCCGCGAACCCTGATTGCAGCAGGAAATCGGCGAGCTGATCGAGTAACGCCTGCAGATTCAGCGTCTCGAGTAGCCCGGACACATAGCGGCTGTAGGTGGTGTAACGCATGCCTACCATCAATGTCGTGGTCTCGCGACCTTTCACGCAATGACCGAAGCTGCCCCGCCCACGAGACGCTACGGCTTAGGAGCGCTCGCTCACCGCAACTTCCGTCTCTTCTTCATTGGTCAGGGGATTTCCCTCGTCGGCACGTGGCTGCAGAACGTCGGCGAAGGATGGCTCATCCTCACGCTCACCAACTCGCCGTTCTACGTCGGCCTCACGTCGGCGCTCAGCTCCGTGGGCGTGCTGCTGTTCAGCCTGTACGCCGGGGTCATCGCCGACCGCGTGGACAAGCGCCGAGTGATCGTGTTCATGCAGATGGCGTTCATGCTGGAGGCGCTCGCCGTTTCGCTGTTGATCTGGACGCACGTCATCGCGGTCTGGCAGGTGCTGGTGCTCGCCACTCTGCTCGGCATCGCGAGCGCGTTCGATATCCCGATGCGTCAGGCATTCGTCTTCGAGATGGTCGGCCGCGAGGACTTGATGAACGCGATCGCGCTCAACTCCTCGCTGTTCAACGGCGCGCGCGTCATCGGTCCGGCCATCGCGGGCTTCCTGATCGGCGCGGTGGGAATCGCGTGGTGCTACTTCCTCAATTCACTGAGCTACATCGCGGTGATCGCCGGCCTCCTGCTCATGCGGCTGCCCTATAATCCGCGGCCGCCCAAAACCACGTCGGCGTGGACCGGCTTTCGCGAGGTGCTGCTCTACTTGCGCGCCGACCGGCGCTCGCGCGTGCTGATGGTGCTGACGGCGATCTTGAGCGTCTTTGGATTTCCCTACATCACGATGATGCCCGTGTTCGCGCGCGACGTCCTGCACCGCGGGGCGACCGGGTATGGCGCGCTGACGTCCTCGATCGGGATCGGCGCCGTGATCGGCGCACTCGGCGTCGCGCTCGCGTCGGCGCGCATCCGGCGGCGCGGGCGCCTGATGCTGGTTGGGGGAACGGCGTTCGGGCTGTTGCTCATCGCGTTTTCGACGACGCGGCACCTGGGACTCGCGATGGCGCTGCTGGCGCTGGCGGGCTGCGCGATGATCGTCAATAACTCGATAACGAATACGCTGATTCAGATGACTGCGCCCGATCACCTCCGCGGGCGCATCATGGGGTTCTACTCGTTCGTCTTTGTCGGGATGGCGCCGTTCGGCGCGTTTCTATTTGGGCTCGTGGCGGAGCACGCGGGCGTGCCCGTGACGCTTGCCGCCGGCGGCGCGATCGTGGCCTTGGCGGTGACGTTTGCGGGGATGACGGTGCCGGAGTTACGCGCGCAGTGAGACGCGGGGTTACGTCCACGCTCGCCGCTTGATCTCCCCCACAATCAGACTCGCCGCACCGTCGAATCCCAGCCGCTCCGCGTTCAGCACGAGATCGTACTGCGTGAGGTCCTGCCGATCACGGCCGTAGTTCGTCCGCACGTACTGGTCGCGATGCACGTCCGTCTCATCGAGAATCTTGTCGACCTCCGCCGGATCGGCGCCGAGGCGCTCGATCGCGACTTGCTTGCGAAATGGCTTCGACGCGACGACGTAGACATGCAGCGCGTTCGCGCGCTTGGCGAGCACGGCCTGGGCGCCGCGGCCGACCAGCACGACGCGGCCTTCGGACGCAGCCTCCGCGATCACGCGCTCGGTCGTCTTCACCAGCGTCTCTTCTTCCGTGTCGACCGGAATGGGATGCTCGCCGGTGGTCACGAACATCTCCGGTGACGCCACCGCGAGCGTGCGCGCCAGCCGCTCGAGCAACGACGGGCCGCGCTCCTCGCGCCGTGCCACCTCGTCACGCGGCAGCCCGGCGAGGCGGGCCACCTGATCGATGAACTCGTTATCGATCAGCGTCCACTGCCCGCCCAGCCGCTCCACCACCCGGCGGGCGATCTCCGACCCGCCGGACGCGTACTGCCGCGTGATCGTGACGAGCGGCTGTATTACTGCCGGAGATTCCGTCGGAGATCTCCGATGTTCAGGATCGGCACGCCGCCCTGCGTCGGGACCAGAATCACGAGATTGTTCGACGACTTCATGTCGCGCAGCACCTCGAGGTACTGCCGCATCAACGCCTCGGGCGTGAGCGTCGTGTTGAGAAGCCGCTGCTGCTCGGCTTGCAGGCGCGCGACTTCCACCCGATGCCGCTCCGTCTCTACCTGCTGTTCCTGGGCGATCTTGTTATTGATCGCCTGGACGACCTGCGCGGGCGGCTGCAGGTCGCGCAGGAAGAACGCCGTCACGGTCGCGATCCGGAACTCCCGCCCGCCCGCGCGCGGCTGCGTGACCAGCGCGGAGTCCGTGAGCGCCTCCATGGTGTTGGCGATCTGGGTGCGCTTGGCGATGTCGTTGATCGAATACTGCACCATGCCGTCACGGACGCCCTTCCGAATCGCGTTCAAGACCGCGCCGCGGATTTGGTTCTCGTCGCCGATCTCCGTGTAGATCCGCGGCGCTTGCTGCGGGTCGATCTGCCAACGAATCGAGACCTCGACGTGCATGCCCATCTGCTCGGAGGACAACGCCTCGATCTCCTCCACCTGCGCGCCGGCCTGCGGCCACTGCTCTTCGCGCGTCGAAAAGCGCTCGACTGAGGACCACGGCGCGACGAACCGTACACCGGCCAGCAGCGGCGTCTGATCGACCGTGCCGAACGCGTGTCGGACACCGACTTCGCCGGCGTTGATGACGACCGTCGTCGAGCCGAGCACCGTGATGACGCCGATCGTCAGCGCGACGTAGCTGAGAATGCGCAGGACACCGCTGATCGGCTTGCTGGCCGCGCTCTCGCCGCGCACCGTCGCGGCGCTGAGGCGGAGGAAGAACGCAACCGCGAGGAGTACAAGACCAAAGACTAGCTCGCCCATGGCGACTCCCGACTGTGAGGGGGGTGCTGCGAACTACGTAAAGAGATTTGGTCCTGTGCCAGGTCCGCCGGTCCCCAGCGGCCCCTTCCCAAACGGAGGCTTTTGCTCGGTGCGCGCGCGTACGTAGCCCAGCTCTTCGCTGCGCGCGATGCGCTTCTCGGCCACGAGGCCTTCGAGCACCAGCTCGCACGCGGCGACCATCGTCGCCGGATCTTTCTTGCCGGCCAGTCCCACCTGATCGATCAGGGCGAGCAGGCCCGGCACGACGGTAAAGCCTTTGAGCAGCGATTCGGAGCGCTCGTCGGGGGTGACTTTCAGCGCGCCCCCCTCATCGAACCAGTGCACGATGTCGTCCACGTTCGCCCCGCCCACCCGGCCCTCGAACGTGCGGCCCGCCGCGCGGCGGATCAGATCCTTCGCGATCGTCTCGGAGCCCTGCAGCTCGCCTTCGTACTCGAGCTCGAGCTTGCCGGTGATCGCCGGGAGCGCGGCATAAACGTCCGAGATGCGCGGCACCACGGTCTTCTCTTTCGTGACGATCGTGCGGCGCTCGGCGTTGGAGAGGACGTTATCCATGACGCTGATCGGCAGCCGCTGCGACACGCCGCTGCGGCGGTCTACACGCTTGTCTTCCCGCGCCTCGAACGCGATGCGCTCGATCAGCTCGGCCATGAAATCGGGAACGCGGATCGCGCGCCCACCGCCGTTCCGCTCCACCCACGCTTCCTGCTGGGTGATGGCGGATCCCAGCTCCACCGTCATCGGGTAATGCGTCGTAATCTCCGACCCGATGCGGTCCTTGAGCGGCGTGATGATCTTGCCGCGGGCCGTGTAGTCCTCGGGGTTCGCGGTGAAGACGAGCGCGACGTCCAGATTGAGCCGCACCGGATAGCCTTTGATCTGGACGTCGCCTTCCTGCATGATGTTGAACAAGCCCACCTGGATCTTGCCGGCGAGGTCCGGCAGCTCGTTGATGGCGAAGATGCCGCGGTTGGCGCGCGGCAGCAGCCCGAAGTGCATCGTCAGCTCGTCGGAGAGCAGATGCCCCCCGCGTGCCGCCTTGATCGGATCGACGTCGCCGATGATGTCCGCGATGGTCACGTCGGGCGTGGCGAGTTTTTCCACGAACCGGAGCTCGCGCGGCAGCCAGGCGATCGGCGTCTTGTCGCCGCGCTCGCCGATCAGCTCGCGCCCGAACTTCGAGATCGGCTCGAAGGGATCGTCATTTACTTCGCTGCCCGCGATGATCGGCACTTCGTCGTCGAGCAGGGTGACGAGCTGGCGCAGGATCCGGCTCTTCGCCTGGCCGCGCAGCCCCAGGAGAATGAAGTTGTGGCGCGACAGGACCGCGTTGACGAGCTGCGGCAGCACCGTCTCTTCATATCCCACGATGCCCGGAAACAGCGGTGAGCCGTTCTCGAGCAGGCAGATCAGATTCTCCCGCATCTCGTCTTTGACGGTGCGCTGGCGGCGAGCGGGGCTCGCCCACTCCGTGCTCTTCAGCTCACCGAGAGTCGTCGCTTGGGTCATGGCTCGACGTTAAACCCTTCAGCCCGTGCTCTGCAACCCTTGCGCGATTCCCCGCACGCTCGCGAGCAGCGCGCGGAAGAGATCGTCGTCCGGGCGCTCCGCCGCGCGCCAGCGCGCGAGGAGGTCGATTTGTAACAGACTCATCGGATCCACATACGGATTGCGGAGCAGGATCGAGCGCTGCAGCGCCGGATCGGAGTCGAGCAGCGCATGCGCTTGCTTCAGCGCGAGCACCCGGGCGACCGTGCGGTCGAACTCGGCGCGGATGACGGGGAAGTACCGGTCGCCGAGGTCGCCGGCCAGCGCCGCGTAGCGCGCCGCGATCGCGAGATCCGCCGTGCCGAGCACCATTTCGACGTCGTCGAGGAGCGCGCGGAGAAACGACCACTCGCGCGCCATGGTGGCGAGCGTTGCCGTGCCGTAGCGCTCTGCCGCACGATCCAGCGCGGTGCCCAGGCCGTACCAGCCCGGCAGGAGGTGGCGGCTCTGCGTCCAGGAGAAGACCCAGGGGATCGCGCGCAGATCCTCGATCACCGCACCACCGTCGGTGGTACCGCTTGGACGCGACGAGGGACGACTGCCGATCTCCATGCGCTGGATGACGTCGATCGGCGTCGCGAGCCGGAAGTACTCGACGAAATGCGGATCGTCGTACACGAGCGCGCGATACGCGGCGCGGCTCTCCCGTGCGATCTCCTCCATCACGCCGGCCCACTCTTCCTCGCGCGGATCGTCGGCGCGCGGCAACGCGCTCGCGAGCACGACGGCACTCGTCATTTGCTCGAGCGTGCGCATCGCGACGCCGCGCAGCCCGTACTTCGCGTTGATCGTCTCGCCCTGCTCGGTCAGACGAAAATGGCCGCGCACCGTCCCGCGCGGGGCGCTGAGAATCGCGCTCGTGATCTTCCCACCGCCGCGGCTGACCGTGCCGCCGCGCCCGTGAAAGAACGTCAGATCGATGTCCGTGCCGCGCGCCGTCTGAACGAGCGCCGCTTGCGCCTGGTAGAGCCCCCACCGCGCCGCGCCGATTCCCGCGTCTTTGTTGCTGTCGGAGTATCCGATCATGACCATCTGCCGCTTGCCGCGCTCGCCGAGGTGCGCGCGGTACCACGAATCGTCGAGCAGCGTGCGTAGAACGTCGGGAGCGCGCGCGAGATCGTCCACGGTTTCGAACAGCGGCGCGACGTCGACCGGGACATGCTCGGTCGAATCGCCGCCCAATCCGCCCCAGCGCGCCAGGACGAGCACGGCGAGGACGTCGTCCACACCCTGCGCCATGCTGATGATGTACGGACCCACCGCGTCCATGCCGAAACGCCGGCGGCACTCGCCGATCGCCGCGAAGACGGCGAGCGTCTTGGTGGCCGCGGCGTCCGGCGATGCAGTCGGCGGTTCGCGTGTCTCGAGCACCCGGCGCAAGCGCGTCGCACGCTCAGCCGGCGCCCGCGACGGCCAGGACGGGTCGGACAACAGCGTGGCGAGCACGCTGCGATGCACCTTCGCATGCTGGCGAACGTCGATCGTCGCCAAATGAAAGCCGAACGTCTCGACGCGACGCAGCAAACGCTCGACGCCGAATAGCCCCGCGTGCGTGCCGCGGTGCTCGCGCAGACTCGCGATCACCGCGCCGAGATCGCGCTCCAGCTCGCCGGCGCTCGCATACCCATCGGCGCCATCACGCCGAGTCGCGTCGATGCGTGCCGCGATCAACCGGAAGAGCAGGCGATACGGCATGTCGCCGTAGCGCGAAGGAATCGCGGTGAGCACGTTCGGAAATCGCGCGCTGTAGTCGGCGACGCGGTCGCGCACAGCGGCGCTCACGCCCGTGCGCGCCCCGGACTGCGACAGTCGGCGGGACAGCGCGATCGCCTCCCCGGCGTAGCGCCCCAGGACGAGCTCGCGTTGCCGTCCCAGCGCCGCGCGCAGCGTCTCGGCACCGACGTTGGGATTGCCGTCCATGTCTCCACCGACCCACGAGCCGAAGCGGAGCACCGGCCGGGTCGGCACCTCGACGTCGTACGCCTGGTGCACCGCGTGCTCCAGCTCCTCGGAGAACGGCGGCACGATCCGATAGACGACGTCCGTGAGATAGAACAGCACGTTCTCCAGCTCATCCATGACCGTCGGGCGCGCCGAGGGCTGCGGATCCGTCTGCCAGGCGCCGGTGACCTCTTCGCGAATGCGGGCGAGTGCGGCGCGCTCCTCGTCGGGCGTGCGCGAGGGATCGAGCCGCTCTACCAGGAGGCGGCCGATCACTTGCTCCTTTTCGAGGAGCGTGCGCCGGGTGGCCTCCGTTGGGTGCGCCGTGAAGACCGGCTCGATCCGTAGGTGCTGCAGGAAGGTCGCGATCTCGCGCGCTGAAACGCCGGCCGCGACCAGCCGGGGCAGCGTGGCGGCGAGACTCCCTTCCTGTGCGTCGCCCGTCGTTCGCAAATGCTCCCGGCGCCGCCGGATGCGATGCACGCGCTCGGCGAGGTTCACGACTTCGAAGTACGCGGAGAATGCGCGCACGAGCGTCTCGGCGTCGCGCGCCGGCATGTTGTGGACGAGCGACTGCAGCTCGGCGGTTGCACCGGCGATGGCGGCGACGCGAGCGCGTTCGACGAGTCGGAAGAACGGGTCGCCGCACTGCTCGCGCAGCACGTCACCCACGAGCGCGCCGAGCGTACGGACGTCGTCGCGGAGTGGGGTGTCTTTGGCGGCGAACTCGATTTCGCGCCGGGCTTTGGTGCTCAGGTGCCCTCGGGGGCGGAGAGGCGTGCTGCCGCGACACCCCAGGCGGGAAGATCGACCGACGCGCGGCCGTCGCCTCCGACCGTAATGACGTCGCCGTTTTGTTCCACGAGGTTCGTGCGGCGCGCGCGCTTGAACGTATAGGCGGCAGGCCACAGGCCGACCGCACGCGCCTGGCCGCCGACGTCGAGCAGCTTGACGATGGCACCGTCGCCGTCGTCGGCAGCCTTCGCACCGACGACCAGCACGTTCTTGTCCGCGAAAAACAACGCGCGATCCTTGGTGATCAACGGTCCCGGCCGATCGTTGGTGAAGGCGGGGCTGACGTACAGGGGATCGCATGCCGCCCAGCCGCGTCTGACCGGTTCGGCGGCGTCACCGGGCGCGAGCAGGGAAACACGGAAGCGGAACGTGACCGGACCGCCTTGCGATGCCGCGTAGTTCGTATGCCAGTAGTTGTTCATCGCATAGGCGAAGAGAGTGCCGTCCGGAACGATCGAGCGACGCCACGCGCCGCGGAACAGGTCGTTGAGCGTGAACAGCGGCGTATCCGGAGCACTCCACAGCACGCCGTCCGCCGCTTCGTGCAGCCAGACCCAATGCGTCTGGCAGAACCAGTCGCGGCAGCTGCCGGGCTGTTGATCGGTCTCGACCGTCATGCGGCCGAGCGGGACTTCGACTTCGACGGTGGGCTTGGTGAATGCGAAGGGGAACGCCACGTAGAGCGCTTCCTTGGAGAGCGTGGCCCTCTTCACGATGCGATTCTCGATATCCACCCACGGGAGCTCGTCATACAGCGTCACGGTCGAGACGATCGTGGGAAACCCGTCGAGCGTGCGCTCGGCGACCAGACGGACGCCGATGCCGGGCAGTCGCTCGCGCCGGCACGTCCCGAACTTCGCCTGAGTGACCTGAAGCTGCGGCGGATTCTTCAGGTCGTCGCGATCCCCTGTCGTCCATAAGGCGCTGCGCTCGCCACCGGTGACGTACACGAGCTGGTTGAGCCCAGACCAGTCGGCGGCTTTCACGCGCTCCTTACCGTCGGGACCGGTGAGCGAGCGGATCGCGCCTGTTGCGGAGTCGAGCTTCACGGTGAAGCCGCCGGCGGAGGCGTCGGTCGCGTCGCCGTCGGCGGTCACGGGACGTGCGGCGCGATCCGACTCTTGCAGGAGCATGTAGCCGAGCGGCGGGACTTCCCGGAACAAGACGAGGGCGTCCCCGTCGTCCAAATCCACCGCCGCGAGCTCACGACCGTCGAAACTCAGCGACTTGCCGGCGCCGCCCGGCACACGCGCGACGTCGGACCGCTCCCACGAGCCGGCATTGAACACCACTCGCCCCCGACCACCGCGCGCGCCACGGCCGAGCCGCAGCAGTGCCTCGCTCAATGCATCACGCGCCGCCGCGCCACCCGCGTCGATGAACCGTTTCTTGTACTCCCACTGTGCGACCGTCTGTCGGGAGCTGGGCGCGGAGATACTCTCGGCGGCACCCCACGTGTGCTCTCCGAACAAGAGCAGGTCGCGCCAGAAATCGGCGCGCGTCGCGGACGTATCGTCGGTCACCTGGAGCCGGTCGTTCCAGAGGTTCAGGATCTCGGCAGCCCGCGCGATCAGCTGCGCCGAACGAAACGCGGCGAGCTCGGCGGCCGTCGACGCTGCGCCGTCCTCCCAGTACAGGCCCGTATCGCCACGGCGGACCGGGATTCGCGAGGCATAGCGACGCTCGATGTCGCGGAAGAAGTCCTCGGCGCGGCCCGTCACGATCCGCGGCCACGTGAAGCGGCGCGCGAATTCCTGGACGTTCGCGACAATCGCTTCCTTCATTAGGGCGTTGTCCTGCCAGTCCGCCCCGTACAGCAACGCCGAGTCATACGGCCAGTTTTGTGCGAGAAAGACCGGTTGATTGAGCAGCCAATCGGAGAGGCGCTGCCCCATCTCCTCGGGTCCCACGTCGAAGCCGAACCGCGTGCCGTCGCCGTAATGGTGGGCGCGCCAGTGGAGCACGCGGCTACCGTCGGGCGCCTCCCAGTAATACAGCTGCGGGTACGGCGTCCCCGCGCCGGCGGTGGCCGGAAGCAGCGGCACCGCCCGTTCCGGATTGGGGCCGCTCGCGAGGTATTTCACGCCGCTCGCCGCGAGCATCATCGGGAACGTGAGGGTCTGGCCCGGTACGTCGGTGATTTGCGCCGACAGAAATGCGAGGCCGCGCTCGCGCGCCAGCCGGGCCGCGGGCCAGCACAGCCGCGCGAAGGTCTCGTGATCGAGCAAGCCGGTCAGCATGTTCGCGAACAGCGCCTGCCACCCGATGCGGCCTTCGCGGATGGCTTGTACGAGCGCGTCGGCCGTCTCGGGAGCGCGGTTCTCGACGTACGACAGGACTTGCAGCGCGCACTCGGCGGTGAAGTGGAAGTCGCGATGGGTCGTCAGCCAGGCAAGCGCTTCATCCAAATTCTTGCGGTGCACCTCGAGGGCGCGTTCCTGCAGGTCGGTGTATCCGACGTCCGTGTGGATGGAAGACAACAGGTACAGCGTCCAGCGCTTCGCGGGCGTCAGTCGCAGGCGCCGACGCGCCACGCGATTGCGCCCGACTTCAATGTCGAACTGAAAATCCGACGGCTCGGAGAGCGGGACCCACACTTCGCCCGTGAGCGCCGGTCCCTCGCTCGCCGGCAGCAGACCGGCCGTGCCGACGAGTGCGCCGTGGCGATCGGTGACACTCGCGCGCGCGGCGGGTGCCGCCAGCCCGCTCACGGTGATGCGCACGAGATTCTTGCGACCTTCCGGTTGTTGAAACAGCGCCGTGGGGCGCACGTCGACAACCGGCTGCTGCGCCGAGCCAACGATCGAGTCGCGCGCGAGCGGCAATGTCGCGAGCCACTGCATGAAGCGACGACGGCTGAAAGCGAGCATGGTTGCTATAAGTTACCGCTGCTTGACTGTGCTGGTCCCCTATGTACGTTTCGCCGTCTTCCCGACCCCTACCTCAACAGGAGCTCGCATGAAGCGCATTGCATTGGCCGTGGCGCTCGTTGTCATGGCCGCAGGGGCGTGTAAGAAGGCGCAGAACAACGCGGCCGACAGCACACGCGCCGACACCACGCACATGATGGCCGATTCGATGAAGATGGCGGCGCCGGACACCGCTAAGATGCGTGCCGACTCGGTCCGCCGTGCCGACTCGATGAAAGCGGCTACGAAGGCACCAGCTCGTCGTCCGACGCGGCGCCCCTGAGCGACGCGCAGTAGCGGGAATCAAGCCCGGGTGACGCCCGGGCTTTTGTTTTGGACCGACCGCCGGATCGCGGATGCGGTATCGAACGGCGGCGTCCACCCCAGCTCGCGCGTGATGCGGCCGATCGAAAACGGATTCTCGCCGAGGATGAACGCTACCGCCGAATTGCCGAGACCGGCGTAGCGGCCCGGACGAGCGAGGCGCAGGACCATGCTCCACAGCGCGATGCCGCCACGCACGAGCCAGAGCGGCACCGGGACGAACCGCGGCTGCACCCCGCTCGCGCGCGCGAACGCTTCGAAGAATTCCCGCTGCCCAAGGTGCGGCTCGGCGTCGCACGTGACGTTGTACGCGCGAAATCCCGGCTGCGCCGGCGCGTCGAGCACGGCGACGATCGCGGCGGCGACGTTGCCCGCATACACGCATGACAGATGATTGCGGCCGTGGCCGATCTGCGGCATTACGCCGCGCCGCAGCGTGCGCACCACGCGCTCCGTGAACAGCCGATCGCGCTCGCCGTAGATCACGTTCGGGCGAATCGCCGTCGCGGCCAGGGTCCCGTCGCGGGCCGCCTCCTGCACCAGGAGATCGGCGGCGCGCTTCGAGCGCGCGTAGAAGTCGCCCCCGGGAAGCGGCTGAAACGGATAGTCCTCCGTCACGCCGCGTCCGGCGTCGTAAACGGCGGTGCGGCCGTACACGGCCACGCTCGAGATGTGCACGAGCGGCACGCCGGCGCGCCGCGCCGCTTCGATGGCGAGCCGCGTGCCGCCCACGTTCACGCGCGTGTATTCGTCGAGCGAGGCGCGTGTGACGACGAGTGCGGCGCCGTGCACGATCGCCCGCACACCCACGGCGGCGCGCTGCCAGGAAATCACATCGGTGACGTCGCCAATGATCGGCTCGGCGCCGAACGATTCCACGAGCGCACGCGAGTGCTCCCGCACGAGCGCGCGGGGCCGCTCGCCGCGGGCGCGCAACGCCTCGAGCAGATGCGTGCCGACGAGACCGGCCGCACCAGTGACGAGGATCGTCACGCGGGCCGCGCGGTCGGCAGGTCGAAAGGAAGATCGACGACGCGGGCCTCGCGACCCGCCGCGCGAACGCTCGCACCGACCGGCACCTCGCGGCGGATCACCGCCAACCCGAGCCAGCGACCGAGCACCGAGCCGCCGCCATCGGGCAGCCAGGCGACGCTGGTCACGCGCCCGACGTCGCGCTCCTCGTGTGTGACGGCGCTCCAGCCGCTCGCGGGCGCGGCGGGGGGGGCGGGCGCGGCGGGGGGGGCGGGCGGGGCGGGCGGGTCGGTCTCGAAGAGCAGCCCGCGCAGGTGGCGATTGGCGTGGCCGCGGAAATGCAGGCGGCTCACCGTCTCCTGGCCCGTATAGCACCCCTTCGTGTACGACACGCCGCCGATTTCGTCGAACCGGACCTCCTGCGGAATCGTCTTCTCGTCGACCTCGGTGGAGAGCCGGGGCCAGCCCGCCAGAATGCGCGTGAGCTCGAGGGCCGCGTCGTCGGCGGCATGCGCGCCAGCGGCGATCAGTCGCTGCTCGATCGTTTTCACATGCGCGACGGCGGTCGTGATCTGGAAGGCGAACGGTCCGATTTCGCTCGCCCGCGCGACCTCGACGGGAGGTCCGGCGGCGGCGCTTTCCACCACGCGCAGCGGAACCGACGGCATGGGGATTCCCGCGGCGGTCATCAACGCGGCGGCGTGCGCTCCTGCGATGCGCAGCACTCCGGTCTCCGCGGTGCGATCGGCGAACCGCGCCAGCCGCGGCGGGATCGAGCGCTGGAGAATCCCGAGCGCCGGCTCGCGACCCTCCGTGGATACCGTAAAGCGGACGCGCTGGCCGAGGCGGGCGGCCCAGCCATCCACGACGATCATGCCTTTGGGGGTGAGCATCGCGCCATAGACGAAGGCCCCGTCGCCGGGTTTCTCGATGTCGTTGGTCAGCAGGCCCTGGAAGCTGGCGACCGCACCGGGACCGGTGAGATCGATCGTCGCGAGGTTCGATGCCGCTACAACGATCGCCCCGGCCCGCAGCCGGTCCACGACTTCGGTCGAGACGGTGTCGGTCATACCGCGGCGAGCTCGGCGGGCGTGTGACCGGCGAACGAGTCCCACACCATCGCCGCACCGCGGCCCGCGAACCGCTCCGACGGGTGACTCGTCGTGAGCACCACGCACGGCATGCCCGCCGCCCGCGCCGCCGCCAGGCCGGGAAGCGAGTCCTCGACCACGACGCAGGCACCGGCCGTGATCGCCTTGCGCCGATTCAACGCGTCGAGTCCGGCGAGATACGCTGCGGGATCGGGCTTGCAGCTTCGCACGTCCTCGGCAGCAATGATGACCTCGAAAAGACTCGCGAAGTCGCGCTCCGTCCGGGCAAGCATGGCGTCGATCTCGCGCCGCAGCGCGCCGGAGACGATGCCGAGCCGGAAGCGCGCGGCTGCTGCGCGGACAAATTCGCGGGCGCCGGGAACGATGGGCAGCGCTGCGCTCATGATGTTCAAGTACACCTCGGACTTCTGTGCGACGAGGTAGCTCAGCAGCTCCGTCGTCAACGTCCGCGCGGCGCGGCGGTACGCTTCGACGAACCCCGTACGATCGTCGAGTCCGAGATAATCGGCGTAGTACTGCTCGCGCGTCAGCGCGATCCCTTCGGCCGCCAACACGCGCTGGAACGCCTCGCAGTGCTGCGACTCGTCGTCCACGATCACGCCGTTGAAGTCGAACAGCACCGCCTGGATCACAACGTCTCCCGCAACCAGGTGACGATGGCCGGCCACGCCGTCGCGCGCGCGTGCGGGCTCAGCACGAGACCGCGATGCGACAGCCGCGGCGCGACGACCAGCGACTTGCGCGGCGATCCGACGCGGTCGAGCACTTGCCGGCACGCAGACGGCGGCGCGAAGATCCGGTCGCGCCCGCCGGCAACGCCGAGGTACGGCGTACTCAGTGCCGCGAGTCCCGCGAAATAGTCGAATCCGTCGGTCCCAAGCCAGCGGCCGCGCACGTTCCACTCCATCCATTCCGCGATGATCTCGGCTGCCTCATCTTCGTTGCCGAACTTGAAGCCGCGCGCCGGAAACCGACCCAGCGCGCGCGCGACAGCCATCGTGATCGCGGCCAGCGTGCGCCGTACCGGCCCCATGCGCCTGGGCCCCGGCGTGCCCAGGGTCACGATGCCGCCCAGCGGCGCGGCGGCCGCCACGCGCGCCAGCCAGCACAGCCCCGCCGCCCCACCGGCGGAATGTCCAATCCAGGCGAGGGGCGCGCCATCGGTCTCTTCTCGTACCCGCGCGACGAGCGTGGGAGTGTCATGCAGCACCCAGTCCTCGAACGTCCAGGCCCCGCGCCGCGGTTCGCGCGCGCTGTCGCCGTGATGGCGAAGATCCGCGAGCCAGACGTCGAATCCCGCGGCGCCGAGGAAGTGCGCCATCCCACCTGTGGGTGCGGCGGTGGGCGAGTGCAGCCAGAAGCGATGGTTCGTGAACGCGCCGTGCACCAGCAGCACCGCCGGTCGGCCGTCGCGGTACGCGCGCAACCGATGCAGCGCGAGCTCGACACCGTCGGGCGTAGCGAGTCGCCGCACCGTCATCCGTAGCGGCCGGCGGCACGATAGGAGTCGTCGAGCAGCTCGATGGGATGGCGGACGCGAGCTGCGGCATGCGCGGCCGCGAGTCCCGCGCCCAGCTGCATGAGACAGCCGGGGTTGCCCGTCGCGACGACCTGCGGCGCCGCGGCGCGAATGCGCTCGATTTTCGTCTGGAGGACCGCGCGCGACATTTCCGGCTCGAGCAGCGTAAACAGTCCCGCGCTGCCGCAACAGTCGGCCGCGCCCGCCACGGTCACGAGCTCCAGCAACGGAATCGCCGCGAACAGCCGGAGTGGTTGAGTGACGATGCGCTGCGCGTGAATGAGATGGCACGGTGGGTCATACGCGACATGCAGGTCCAGCGGCGCACCGGCCAAAGGCGTCGCGAGCAGCTCGGTGACGTCGCGCACGCGCGCGGCAAAACGCGCGCCGGCTGCGTCGCCCAGCAGGTGACCGTATTCCTTCATCAGTGCGCCGCAGCCCGCGCTGTTCACGACGATCGGTTCGTCACCGTTGCCGAACGCCACGACGTTGCGCCGCGCGAGCTCCCGCGCCTGATCGAGCAGGCCGGCGTGGGCGTGGAGAGCGCCACAGCACACCTGGCCGGCGACCTCGCGACATTCGTAACCATTGACGCTCAGGGTGCGCCTGGTCGCATCATGGACATGCCGAAAGAGGCCCTCCATGACACAGCCGCGAAATATCTGGACGGCGGAGGACGGCGCAGGACGGCGCAGGTCGGCAACATGCGGCGCCGTTCGCCGTCTTGCGCCGCCCTTCGCCGGCCGCGTCGCAGCCAGCATTCCCATGGCAAACCCGAACCTTCCCCAGCCGGCCAGCAATCGGGGGAATCCCGCCGCCCGCAGCACCCGCGCAAGCCAGTAAACCAGCCCGCTGACGCCGGGCGTCGTGAGCACCCACAACGCCAATTTCGCCAGCCGCGGGGTGCCGGTCGCGTCCGCGATCCGCGAGCGCGCGGCCTCGAGTCCCTGGCCGTAACGCACGCCAGAGGGGCAAACCGGCTCGCAGGCGCGGCAGCCGAGGCAGCGATCGAGATGATAGGACAGGGCTTCGTCGCTCGCGGCGAGATCGCCGCGCTCGAACGCCCGCATCAGCTCGATGCGGCCGCGCGGTGAATCGGATTCATCTCCGGTGACGAGAAAGGTGGGACAGGCTTGGAGACAGAAACCGCAGTGGACGCAGGCGTCCAGCCCTTCGAAGCCTCCTCGCGTCATGCGCCTTCGGTGGCGACGACGAGTGCTCCTCCAGGGTCGAACGTGCGGCGCAGTCCCGCCACGAGCGGGCCGACGCCTTCGCGGTAAGCGCCGAAGTGTCCGACCGCGCCGCGCATCGGCCACGGCGCGCGCTCCAGCGTCAACGGCACCTCCATCCCCGCGAGCGACCGGCGCAGACGCTGCAGGCGCTCGATGCTGGCGTCGCCGGTCCAGCGAATCGCGCCTGCTGCCGGCGATGCGGATATCCATTCGTCGCCGAGCTGGTGCTGCAACAGATCGAGGAGCTCGTCGCTCGCCGCGGGGACGCCGCCGATGCGGAAGGTCACCGGTCGCACGGCGAAGCCTTCGGCGAGCCGCATCCAGAAGCCATGTGCTTCCTCGGCGCGCAGCGGCGTGAAGCGGCCGCCGCCGCTCGCCGCGCCGAGACCGGCTTCATCGGCGGAAACGAGCGCCGGCGAGCCGGCGAGCCGGACCGCCAGCACCCACCGCTCGCGCCGTGCGAGGGCCGGAGACACGAGCTCGAGCGCCGCCGGCGTGAGTCCAGCGCCCGCGATGTCTTCGCCCACTTGCGTCAGGTCTTCACGCGCCCCTTCGAGCACGTACGTGACGTCGGCGCGCGGCAGCGCGCGCAGTCGGAGATGCACGAGCACGATGACGCCGAACGCCCCGAAGCCGCCCGCCTGCACGCGCGTGAGGTCGTAGCCCGCCACGTTCTTCATGACGCGGCCGCCGCTCTGCACCATCCGCCCGTCGCCGGTGACGAACGTGACCCCGAGCAGATGATCCTTCACCGGCCCGAAGCCGTGACGGAGCGGCCCGGCCGTTGCCGTCGCGATGACGGACCCGAGGGTGCGGCCCGCCAGGCCCGGCGGATCGATGGCCAGCCACGCGCCGCGGTCGGCGAGCTGCTGGCGCAGCTGATCGAGGCCGATCCCTGCTTCGGCGGTCGCGGTCAAATCGGACGGCTCGACGGCTGGAATGCGGTCGAGGCGGCGGGTCGTCAACGCGAGATCGGCGGGCGCGTCGCTTTGCAGCCAGGTCCCCGCGCCCTCGATCCGGACACGCCAGCCTTCCTGGTGCGCGGTCCCGAGCAACAAGGCGACGGCGTCGGGTGAGCCGGGAGCGACACGGGGCACGCGGTCGGGGGCCGCTTCGAGAACCGCGCCCTCGCCCAACAGTGCCGTGACCTTTTCGAGGATCGTCACGCGACAACCCTCGGCTGCCCCCGGGACCCGGTCCCAGTGTGGGCCGAAGCCCATTCTCTGCACGCGTGGATTGGGACGACCTTCCCTGGGTTCACGCGCTCTTCGGGATCGAACACGCGCCGCACCGCCTGCATCGCGCCAAGTGACTCCGCGTCGAAGATGAGCGGCATGTACCGCAGCTTATCGATGCCGATGCCGTGCTCGCCCGTGATCGTTCCTCCGGCCGCGATACACGCGCCCATGATCTCGGCGCTCGCGCGCTCGACGCGCTCCTTCATGCCGTCATCGGTTGCGTCGAAGGAGATGTTGGGGTGCAGATTCCCGTCGCCGGCGTGGAAGACGTTGCTGACCACGAGCCCGTAGCGGCTCGCGATATCGGCGATGCCCTCGAGGACGCGGGGCAGGGCGCTGCGCGGCACGACGGCGTCCTGAACGACGAGGTCGCGCGCCAGCCGCCCCATCGCGCCGAACGCCTTTTTCCGGCCCTGCCACAACCGCTCGCGCTCGGTCTCGCTCGCGGCGGTGCGTACCGACCGCGCGCCGGACGTGCGGAGCAGTCCCGCCACGGTCTCGGTTTCGGCGAGAACGGCGGTTTCGTTGCGTCCGTCCAGCTCTACGAGCAGGATGGCGGCGGCATCACGCGGATACCCCGCCGCGTAGACCGAATCCTCGACCGCGCGGATGCACGACTGATCCATCATCTCGAGTGCCGCGGGGACGATGCCGGCTGCGATGATCGCCGAGACACCTTCGCCGGCGGCGCGGAGGCTGTGGAAGTCGGCGAGCAGCGTCCGCACGGCGCGCGGCACCGGTGTCAGGCGAACGGTGATGCGCGTCGCGATGCCGAAGTTGCCCTCGGATCCTACGAACAGACCGACCAGGTCGGGCCCCCACGGCTCACCGCCCGGACTGCCGATCTCGACGAGGCTGCCGTCCGCCAGCAACAGCTCGAGCGCGAGGATGTGATTGGCGGTGACGCCGTACTTGAGGCAGTGCGGCCCGCCGGCATTTTCGGCGACGTTGCCGCCGATCGTGCAGGCGCTCTGGCTCGATGGATCGGGTGCGTACTGCAGACCAAACGGTTTCGCCGCGGCGCCGAGCTTGGCGTTGACGACGCCGGGCTCGACGATGGCGAGCCGGCTGTCCGCGTCGATTTTCAGAATGCGATTGAGGCGCGTGAGGACGAGCAGGACCGTGCCTTCATCCGCGAGCGCACCGCCTGACAGTCCGGTGCCCGCCCCGCGCGGCACGAACGGCACACCGAGGGCCGCGAGCAATCGCACGACGGCGATCAATTCTTCCCGCGAGCCGGGGAGGACGACGAGATCGGGCACGCGCCGATGCGTCGGCAGCCCATCCATCGAGTACGTCACGCGCTCCGCGCGCGCTTCGCGCACGTGCCGCTCACCAACAATGGCGGCGAGGTCCCGAGCTAACGCGGACGACATGTCTATATAGTAGCACGAAGGGTCGGGAAGCGATCTTCCCGACCCCTCGGTCCTTCAGAACCCCTCAGCCGCTCCGCCGCTCGGCGTCTGTCTTTACGCTGCTCTCCAGAACCCCTTGAGTGCCTTGCCATCGGGCGACTCACGCAGCTTCTCAAAGGCGCGCTCGCGAATCTGACGGATGCGCTCGCGCGTGACGCCCATGAGCGCGCCGATCTTCTCGAGCGTCATGGCCTCGCTGCCCTCTTCGAGCCCGTAGTAGAGGTAGAGAATCTTGCGCTCGCGCGGCGTCAGATACTTCTGGAAGATCCGGTCGATGAACTCGCGCATCAACTTACCGTCGGTGCGCTCTTCGATCTCGCCGCCTTCCTGTCCCGCGAAGCGCTCACCGAGCGTCGCCGCGTCTTTGTCCGTGCGATCGACCGGCGCGTCGAGCGACAGCTCTGCCGCCGTCATGCGGCGCGCGGTCCGGACGTTCTCGACCGAGTCTTCGAGCGCCTGCGCGATTTCGTTGTCGGTCGGTTCGCGCCCGAGCTCTTGCGAGAGATACGTCTCGGTGCGGCTCATCCGAATCAGCTGCGAGTTCTGATTCAGCGGAATTCGCACGCTGCGCGTCTGCTCGGCCAGCGCCTTCAGCACTGCCTGACGCACCCACCACACCGCGTACGAAATGAATTTGACGCCCTGATCGGGGTCGAACTTTTTGACCGCTTTCAGCAGCCCTTCATTGCCGATGGCGACGAGCTCGGAGAGATCGAGACCGTGGCCCTGATATTTTTTGACGTAGGAGATGACGAATCGGAGATTGGCTGTGACTAAGCGCTCGGCGGCTTTCTCATCGCCACGCTGTACGCGGCGAGCGAGACGCCGTTCTTCAGCGGGATCTTTGATGAGGGGAAGTTTTTGAATGTCCTGCAGGTACTGGTCGAATGCTCCGGATGGGGTTGTGCGGAAGAAGGCCTTCGCCTTGCCGCCGTTCGACCTCGCCATGCGCGGACTCCCCGGTTGTCCTTGAGGTGTGTGGATATGGCGGGCGACGCCGCCATTTAGGCCGTCTAAACCACGCGGCAATATAGGTTTTCGTACCAATCCGTGCAAATCAACGCAGTTTTCCACATCACAAATTGTTGGATTTATGATCATTCCGGCGTTTGTCCACTATCCACAGGACCTGTGGATAAAGACATTGCGAGACGGATCGCCCGCATAGACCCTAGCTCAATCCGAAGGATGAGAAACGCAGTGTGAAGAAGTGGAAAGCCGTGTGGGCTACGTGTTCACCAGAACCTGACGGATCAACGAATCGTCAACGGCCACCGTCCAGCCGTGTCCGTCGTCCCCGTGAGGTTTCCCGATGGCACTGGGTAATGCCAGCCGAATTTCGCCCGCCCGCACCTTCTTGTCGTTGCGCATCGCGCCGATCAGCTGATCCACGTGGCTTGCGTCCGGCCGCTCGATCGGCAAATGCAGCCGCTCGAGTGCGCCGGCGATGCGCTGCGCGGTGCCCGCGGGCGCTATGCCTAACGTTTCGGCAATGCGGCCCTCGTATACCATCCCGATCGCCACGGCTTCACCGTGCAGCACCTCGTACTTCGACGTCGCTTCGATGGCGTGGCCGACCGTGTGGCCGAAGTTGAGGATCGCCCGCTTGCCGTTTTCCCGTTCGTCCTGGGCCACGACCGCCGCTTTGATTTCGACCGACCGCCGCACGACGCGCTCGAGCGCCGGCGCGTGCTTGGCGAAGATGGCCGCGTAGTCGCGTTCGAGAAACGCGAAGTAGTCGGCGTCGGCGATCACGCCGTGCTTCACCGCTTCAGCGAGCCCCGCCGAGAGCTGATTGCTCGACAGCGAGCCCAGCAAGTCGGTGTCGGCGACCACGACGCGCGGCTGGTGGAACGCGCCAAGCAGGTTCTTCCCCGCAGGGACGTCGACGCCCGTCTTGCCGCCGATCGACGAGTCGATCATCGCGAGCAAGGAGGTGGGGACCTGGACGAGCGATATGCCGCGCAGGTACGTCGCGGCCACGAAACCGCCGACGTCGTTCACCACGCCGCCGCCGAGCGCAATCACCGCGCTGTCGCGACCAAAATGCGCCGCGAGCATCCGGTCACTCAGCGACGCCCAGGTGTCGCGCGTCTTATTCCATTCGCCGGCCGGAAAGGTGAGCAGTGCAACCCGTTTGCCGGTGGCCGCTAGCTGCTGCACGAGCTCTTCGCCGCACAACTTTCCGACATGCGAATCGGAGATCACCGCGTAGGCGGCTGCGGGACAATACCGCTCGAGAATTTGGGGTAGCTGCGGCAGCAACCCCGACCCGATCAGAATGTCGTAGGACGCGTCTCGTTGCTCGACGAGTGAGACGCGCACGGCGGCGGGGAGGGTGCTCACCACACGATGTCGGCGCGACCCGCCTGCTTGTTCACCACGCGCGCGAGCACGAAGAGGAGGTCGGACAGCCGGTTGAGATACTGAATGATCAGCGGATTGATCTGCTGGTCGCGCGCCAGCGATACGACCGCGCGCTCGGCGCGCCGGCAGATTGTGCGCGCCAAATGCAAGGCCGCCGCTTTCGGCGTGCCGCCCGGCAAAATGAAGTTCTTGAGCGGCGCGAGCGTCGCCTCGTGTGCGTCGATCAGACGCTCGAGCGCTTCGACCTGATTCGGCGCGACTTTGGCCCGCTGTTTCGCCTGATCCGGCGTGGCCAGCTCGGCGCCGATCGCGAAGAGATCGCGCTGGATCGTCTGCAATGCGGCGAGCTCGAAGTCGGCAGGCACGTCGGCCACGGCGGCGCCGACGGCAGCGTTCAGCTCGTCCACCTCGCCATAGGCCCGGACGCGTGCATCGTCCTTGGGCACTCGGCCGCCGCCGAAGAGTCCGGTATCGCCCGCGTCGCCCGTCTTCGTATAGATCTTCACGCACACCTCCCACGCACCACGCACAACGTACCACGCACCGGTTTTGGAGTCACGGGCACCGGAGCGCGAGCGGCTGCGCGGCGATGACGCGCCGCGTCTCGACGTCGACCACGGTCGCACGGGAATCGTGCGCCGCGACGTCGGCGAATTCGTCGACGAGCAGCAGCGAGCCGCCGTCAGCTCTGACGACGGCGCCACGCAACGAGTACCGCACCCCCCCGGTCACGGAGCCACCATGCAACCGCAGCCGTCGCGGTCGCACGACCCAGCGCAACCGATGGAGCGCCGTATCGGTGGCGGCGACACCGGTGATCAAGCTGGTATCGACGGCACTCTCGCCTATGGTTCGCACAAAGGTCGCGCGGAATCCCACTCCGTAGCCGTCGCTCAGCGCGACAACTTCACCGGCATCGGCGGACTGGTCGGCGTCGAGCGCGGGCGGATGCAGCATACCCATCGACGGTCCGCGCGTCGCTCGTTCGGCGCGATCGGCCACGCTCCTGATCAGGCCGCGCGCCGCCGTCGTCGAGAGCGTCGGGCCTGATGGTCCGGGGCCGGCAGCGAAGGGCGGCGCGTCGAGGAGTGCCACGACGGTCGTATGGGATGGCGGCGCGGCTCGGCCGGCTGCACCGCCCGGCGGGAACGCGAGTACCAGCTCGGTCACGACCTCGGCATATCCGCAGCTTTGCGGCGCATGAAAGCGGGCCAGCGTTACGCGCGCCGGCGCGGCACCATGCGCGGAGAGCACCGTGGCGCGCCGCGCAGTGCGGCCGTCGACTGCCACGAGCTGGCGGCCTTCCAACGCGTCCATCAGGTTGTGACGGCCGGTGAGGGCGTGGTAGAAATCCCGCGCGAAGGCGTCTCCGGTAATGAAGACATGCGCCTCACCGCCCAGACTCCAGCCCAAGGCCGCAGGTGGCCGGTGGAGACCACAGGCCAGTAGCCCTAGAGCGAGAACGACGCTAGCGTACGCGCGATGCAAGAGGCCAAAGATATCATCATCATCGGCGCCGGCCCGACCGGCCTGTTCGCCGCGTTCTACGCGGGAATGCGCGGCGCCTCGCATCGCCTGATCGACAACCTCGATCAAGTCGGCGGCCAGCTCACTGCGCTCTATCCCGAGAAATACATCTTCGACGTGGCCGGCTTTCCCCAAATCCTCGCCAAGGACCTCGTGAAGGGCCTGGCGGAACAGGGGCTGCGCTGGAAGCCGCCGGTCCACCTCGCGGAAAAAGTCATCGGGCTGCGGAGGAGTGAGGACAACGGCAAGCCCGCGTTCACGATCGTGACCGACAAAGACGAATACCCCGGCCGCACCGTCCTCATCGCCGGCGGAATCGGCGCGTTCACGCCGCGCAAACTGCCGCTCAAGGACGTCGACCGCTGGAACGACAAGGGACTGCACGACCGCGTCCTGAATCCACGCACGTTTCAGGGCAAACGGATTCTCATTGTCGGCGGCGGCGACTCGGCGTTCGACTGGGCCGTCAACCTCCAGGGCATCGCGAAATCGATCGTGATGATTCACCGGCGGGACGGCTTCCGGGCCCACCAGGCGACGGTCGATCAGGTCCAGGGGCTGGCGGCGGCGGGCAAAATGGAGCTGCGGACGTTCTGGGAGTTGAAGGCGATCGAGGGCTCGGCCTGCATCGAGCGGGTCACGATCTTCAACAACAAGACAAAGGAAGAAGAGACGCTGGCGATGGACTGCGTCATTCCCCAGCTCGGCTTCGTCTCCTCACTCGGCGCCATCGGCGAATGGGGGCTCGATATCGAGAAGGGCGACATCAAAGTGACACAGACGATGGAGACCAACATCCCCGGTATCTACGCCGCGGGTGACATCACGACGTATCCCGGCAAGCTGAAGCTTATCGCGACAGGATTTGCGGAAGGGTGCATCGCCGTCAACCAGATCGCGCACTTCTTGAATCCGACGGCCAAGGTGATGCCGGGCCATAGCTCCAACATGGCCCTGTTCGGTCAGAAGGACGACTAGAGCAGACGTCTGCGCTTTTATCTGGCCAGTTGAACGACGACAGAATCGATCTGCGCCAGGATTTGGCGCGTCGGGACGTTGTGGCCGTTCACCTGGATCGAGAACGTGATCACCCTTCCGTTGGGCTTCTCGACATAACCCGAGAGCGTGTTCACCCGGTCGATTGAGCCGGTCTTCGCCAGCACGTGGCCCTCGATCGGTGTCCGCACAAATCGCCGCAGCAGCGACCCGAGCTGGCCGGAGTGCGGCAGCGCGGCCAGAAACGGCGCTCGCTTCGGGTGCTTGTACATGTAGGTGAGCAGCTGCACGAACGCGTGCGGCGTCACCAGATTGCCGGCCGCCAGGCCCGATCCGTCTTCCAGGGAAAACGCCGTCGAATCGATCTTCACTGAATCGATCAGGAATCGCTTCTCGACGTCCAGTCCCTTCGCCCAACTGCCGGTGTCGCCCATTTCGCGCGCCACGATCTTGAGCAGCATCTCGGCGAACCAGTTCTGGCTCGTGTTCAGAATGGGAAACACCATGTCGGGCAGCGGCCGGCCGCGATACTCGACGATCGGGCTGCCGCAGCAGCGCAGCGTGCGATACACCATCGAGTCGGTGGTGCTCGCTGCGCCGCCTTCGACTGCCACGCCCTTCTTGTGCAGCGAGGCCTCGAGCGCACGCGCAGCGTAGAGGTTCGGGTCCGGCAGCGCGAAGCTCTCGATCCAGGGCGTCCGCGAGAGCGCCACCGTCCCCTCCGCCCAGATGTCGAGCGTGCCCGGCTTACGGAAGAAGTTGTCGCCGATGGTAGTCCCGGAATCGGCGGGCACGGTACGGGCCCGGTTCTCGAACGAGAACATCTGGAGGTCGGGATTCCAGGCGATGACGGGCGGGGCGTCCACGAACGGGCCGGGCGTAATGTGGAAGTCCACGCTGTTGTCGTGGAAGCCGAGCCCCGAGATCGGCGCCGCATACCACCAGTTGAGATCGAACGAGCCCCAATTCCAGTGGGTGAGCGTCGGCTCGAAATACGAGCCGTCGCCGACGATCTTGCCGGTGATGCGCTTGATCCCGCGCGCGCGGAGCGAATCGGCGATCGCGTCGACGGCGGTCCACGTGGAATCGCAGCCGCCCACCGCCAGGGTATCGATCGAGTAGCACCGCTCCGACCACGTCGGATCGCCCCGACCATACAGAATCAGATCGCCGTCGAGCACGCCGTTCGTGACCGTGCCGCTCGCGTACAGACTCGTGCGGACGCGGTAATCGGCGGGGAGCAGCACCGTTCCCGTCGCGGCGACGACGAGCTTCGTATTGCTCGCCGGCACGGACAGGCGGTCGCCGTTGTGGTTGAAGAGCACGCGGCCGCGGTCGTCCTGCGCGTAAATGTTCCAGGTCGCCTTGTCGAACGGCGGCTGCTCGAGCAGACGGTTGATTCGCTGCTGAGCGGACTGGGCCTGGAGTGAAACGGCGGCGCTAATGCAGAGCGACGCGAGGATCAGCTTTCGCATAGAGCACGTCGGTCAGAAGGTTCACCAGCACAAAGATCACGGACATGAACAGGATGCTACCCTGCACGGCGGGCAAATCGCGCTTCTGGATCGCGAGCAGGACGTAGCGCCCGACGCCGGGCCAGGAAAATATCGTCTCCGTCAGGATGCTTCCCGTCAGGTAATTGCCGACGTCGAGCCCGAGCACCGTGATGATGGGCAGCAGGGCGTTGCGGAGCGCATGCCGGCCGATGACGCTCCGCTCGGTGACTCCCTTGGCTCGCGCCGTACGCACGAAATCGGACGGCAGCACGTCGAGCATCGCGCCGCGAGTCATGCGCGCGAGGAACGCGATCGAGCGCATGCCGAGTGTCAGGGCAGGCAGCACGAGGAAGGCGGGGCCGCCATATCCCGATGGCGGCAACCAGCGCAACGCCACCGCGAACAGCAGGATGAGGAGCAGGCCGACCCAGTAGACCGGAAACGAAATCCCCATGTAGGCGATCATCATGCTGGCGCGGTCGACGACGCCGCCCGGCCGAATCGCCGCGATCACGCCGAGCGCGATGCCGCATGTCGCGGCGAGGAGCATGGCGGTGCCGGCCAGCTGCAGTGTCTTGGGGAACCGCTCGAGCAGGTCGCCGAGGACCGGCCGCTGCGTGATGTAGGAGCGGCCGAGGTCGCCGCGTAGGACCCCCCCGACATAGTGCCCGAATTGCGAGGCGATCGGCTCGTCGAGATGCAGCTCGGCGCGCAGGCGCGCGATTGTGGCCGAGTCAGCGCGCTCGCCGACCATTTCGGCGACGGGATCGCCGGGGACGACGTTCAGGAGCAAGAAGGCGACGACGAGCACTCCAAACAGCGTCGGAATCGTCGCGAGGAGCCGCCTAGCGACGAGCTGCAACACGGACCTTGGTCCAATGCTGGCCGTTGAAAACCACCGGAATGTCCCAGCCCTCGATGGAGGGATGCTCTGCCCAGAGGTCGACGGCGAACCAGAGGTATAGCCAGGGCGCGGCGTCGAAGATCCGTCGGTCGATGCGGCGGTACAGTGCCTCGCGCGCCTGCTGATCAGGGGTGCGGCGTGCCAGCATGATCAAGGAGTCCGTTACGCGATCACTATAGAAGGAATAGTTGCCGCCCGGACCGGCGCTGGCGCTGTGGAATAGGGGATAGAGAAAGTTGTCGGCGTCGGGGTAGTCGGCCCACCAGTCGGTGATGGCCATGTCCGTATCGCCTTTACGGACGGCTTCCCGCATGCTCGAGGCATCGCGGGAGACGATTTCGACCGTGATCCCGACGGCCGCGAGCTGCGCCTGAATCGCCTGCGCGACCCGGCCGAGCTCGACGTTCGTTCCCGACCGCCACAGTTGAAGATTGAAGCCGTTCGGGTATCCCGCGGCACGCAGCAGCCGGCGCGCTTCGGTCGTGTCGTAGCCGTACGGCCGGCGGCCGGGATCACTGCCGCCGAGCGCCGGCGGAATCGACCCGGCCGCGAGTACGCCCCGACCATTCCAGACGGTCCGGAGAATCTCCGGCACGTTGACGGCATGATTGATCGCCAGACGGACTCTGGGGTCGCGGAGCGGCCCGCGCTTGTTGTTCAGGGGGACGTAGATCGGCCGCAGCGCCGGTTTGCGCTTCAGCCAGTCCGGATGCTCTTGCTGCCATTTGACGGTCTCGCCGAACGGCACCTCCACGACCGACAGGCGGCCGGAGAGAAACTCCGCCGCGCGCGTCAGCGCTTCCGGGACGATTCGCACCGTCAGCGACTCGGCGAGCGGCGCACCGCCCCAATACGTCGAGTTCGCGGCAAACCGGAGGTAGTCGTCGTGCTCCCAGGCGACGAAGCGCCACGGTCCGGTGCCGACGGGATGCTGGGCGAAGTCGGCGGGAACGGGCGACGGCACGACGGATGCGACAGGCATCGCGAGGAACTTCGGGAATACGGCCAACGGCTCGGTCAAAGTGAACCGGACCGCGGTGTCGCCGAGGACTTCAATGCCCCGGACGTCGCGCGCACGGCCGTCGGCAAAGTCGGCCGCGCCGGCGATGGGCAAGAGCGGCCACACTCGGCCGCCATGCGTCGCGGGATTCAGCACGCGCAGCAGCGCCCGTTTTACGTCTCCTGCGACGAGCGGTCTCCCGTCGTGGAAGGTGACGTGGGGACGCAGGTGAAAGACGAAGCGTTGCGCCGCGCGGTCGGCCGTCCAGCGATCGGAGAGTCCGGGAAGCACATGGCCGTCGGCATCGAACGCGGTGAGGCAGTCGAAGAGCAGCGTGATCATCTCGCCCGTCGGCACGTCCGTGGACAGCGCCGGATCGAGCGAGCGGGGGTCGTAGCTCTCGTAGTAGGTGAGGCCCCGCCCCTGGGTGGCGCCGCCCGAACTGTGACAGGCGGCAAGAATCCAGAGGAACAGGGCGCTCTTGGCGGTGTCGAAAAGGTTGACAGTACGAAGCAAGTGTCGCAACATAGCCGAAATTGCCAAACTACGTCAATTGCGCGTCATACCTTTCTTGTTGCTCGCCGTCCTCGCGGCGACATCCGTCCTGCCCGCCCAAGAACAGGGGCGCGTCGTTCGCGGCCTGACGTTCGTCGGTAACAAGGCCATCGATGACTACACGCTCGAAAGCGCGATCGCGACAACCGCGTCGAGCTGGTGGGCGCGTTACGGCATCGTGCGCTGGCTGGGCCTCGGTGAAAAGCGGTATTTCGACGAAGTCGAATTCCGCCGTGACGTGGTGCGGTTGATTCTCCTGTATCGCCAGAGCGGCTACATGAACGCGGTAGTGGACACGGCGGTGCGGCGGACGCCGCGGGACGCGTACGTCACTTTCCGCATTCACGAGGGAGACCCGGTGCGCGTCACCCGCCTCGACATCCGCGGGCTCGACAGCATCGTCGATGTTCCCCGATTGAAACATGAGCTACCGCTCCAAGTCGGCGATCCGTTCAACCGTTTCTTGATGCAGGCCTCGGCCGACACGATCGTGGCGCGGCTCCGCAACAACGGCTACCCGTACGCCGAGGTGCTGCGCAACTTCGATTCCGAAGCCGGGATCCTGAAAGCCGAGGTCGAGCTGGACGCGCAGCCGGGCCCGCGCATGCGGATCGGCGAGGTCCTGATCCGGGGATTGCACGACATCGATACCGGAACCGTCCGGCGCGTAAGCTCGGTGCGGCCGGGGCACACCTACCGGCAGGACGATTTTTTCCAGACCCAGCGTGATCTCTACACGATGGGCGTGTTCAACGCGGTCAACGTCCAGCTCGTCGACTCGGTCTTGCCACAGCAGACGGTCGGCCGAGACTCGACCGTGCGGGCCCTCATTCAAGTGCTGGAGGGACCGCGCCATCAAGTGCGCACCGGCTTCGGCTATGGAACGGTCGAGTGCTTTCGCGTCCAGACGGGCTGGACGGCGCACGATTTCCTCGGCGGCGCGCGTACGCTCGACTTGACCGGGCGCGTCTCGAAGCTCGGCGCAGCGCCCAAGCAGAGTACGGGACTCAAGCAATTCTGCAATCCCTTAGGCGGCGCGTGGACCTTCGACACGCTGAATTACGCGGTCGGCGCGACGCTGCGACAGCCGGCGTTCTTATCGCGATCCAACGTCGCAACGGTCGGGCTCGTTGCCGAGCGACGCTCGGAATTCGGCATTTACACGAGGCAGGCGACCGGCGGCAACGCGGACTTGACCGTCAACGCACGCGGCGCGCTGCCGGTGACGTTCGGCTACTCCTACTCGTACGGCAAGACGACGGCGAGCGACGCGGTGTTTTGCGTGTTGTTTCGCCTCTGCGACGAGACCAGCCGCTCGTTCCTACGCGATCCGCGGCCGTTCGGGGCCGTGACGGTGACCCTCGCGCGCGATCGCGTCAACAACGTGCTTGATCCGTCCGACGGCAGCCTGTTCACCACGACCGTCCTGCACTCGTCCCGGCTCGTCGGCTCGGAGAGCCCCTACGAGCTGAACCGCGGCGAGATCGAGTTCGCAAAGTATTACTCGATCGGCCGGCGCACCGTCTTCGCGTGGCGCGCCCGGGGGGGCACGATCCTGCCCCGCCGGATCACGCTGCAAGGACAGAGTGTCCGCTACGTGCCGCCCGACCAACGCTTCTACGGCGGCGGTCCGAACTCGGTGCGCGGCTACGGCCGTAACGAGCTCGGACCGATCGCCTATTTCATTCGCTTTCGGGACTCGATCGACGTCGCCGCCACGCAGGCCGCGGGCGATACCGTCTGGCGCGGCGTCGCGAAGGTGCCGACCGGCGGCAACACGGCGATCATCCTGAATGCCGAGCTGCGGTTTCCGTCGCCGATTTTCGCGCAGCGCATGCGGCTCGGCTTGTTCGTGGATGCGGGCCAGGTGTGGGAGCGCGGCGAGGAGCTGGTCACGGCCAGGGGCATGCGCGTGACTCCGGGGGCGGGTGTTCGCTTCGCCACGCCGCTCGGCCCAGTGCGCATCGATGCGGCGTACAACGGCTATTCCACCGAGCGCGGCCCGCTGCTGTTTCTCGACTCCGCAGGAGTGGTGCAGCAGATCCGCTCGTCCTATCCCCCGATCCGGGCGCCGAAGACGTTCTGGCAGAAGGTCGTGATCCAGGTGGCCGTGGGGCAGGCGTTCTAGATGATCCGGCGCTCGCTCGGGGTCGCGCTCTGGTCGCTCGTCGGGCTGCTCGCCTGCTTCCTCGGCGCGCTCAACGCGCTCGTCGGGACGCACGCCGGCCGGACGCTGCTCGCGCGTGTCGCCAGTGCGGCGGTCGAAAGCGCCGTCCACGGCAGGATCGAAGTCGGCGAAGTCCGAGGCTCCCTCCTGACCGGGGTCGTGCTGACCGACGTCCGACTGCTCGATCCTGACTCCACGCTGGTTGCCTGGCTGCCGCGGGCCGAGCTGGGCTACAACCCGATTGATTTCGCGGCGGGCCGGATCGTGTTCATGGAGGTGCGGCTCGAGCGGCCGTACATCAACATCGTCCAGCACCAGAACGGCAAGACGAACTTCGACGAGCTGCTTCGGCTGCACGAGAAGGACACGGTCAAGGTGAAGCCGCTCGGCCCGGCGGGCCCGCGCTCACTGATCCTGCTGCGGAACGTGCAGCTCGTGGACGGCACGTTGACGCTGCGGCTCCAAAAGCATGGAGAGGCCGGCGCGCTCGAGGAGATCGAGAACTCGGGCGAGGACGGCCGCTACCGCATTCGCCGGTTCGAGCATCTGAACGCGCGACTCGCGGCGCTGCGCATCCAGGCGCCGCGCGAGCAGGGCATTCGCATCGACATCCTGCGGCTCGCCACCGAGAGCAGCGATCCCAAGCTCTCGATCGCCGACGTCGTCGGTCGCGCGACGATCGACGGCACCACGCTCGACCTTGATCTCTCACGCGTCCGCTTTCCCGGCACGCAGTTCAGCGCCAAAGGCAACGTGAAATGGCCGCGCGACACGCTGCTCTGGAACTTGGCGATGCGTGCCGACTCGGCGACGCTGAGCGACATCCGGTTCATCGATCCGCGCTATCCGGACAACGCGGTGCTGCACGGCGGCGTCACGCTCACCTCGCACGGCGGCCGCGTGCTGGAAGTGCAGCTGCGCCCGCTCGATCTAGCGTTCGGCCCGGGACGGCTCACCGGCCACATCACCGCGTTCACAGCCCAGGATTCGGGGCTCGTCGCGCTGCGCCAGGGCGATCTGGTCGCGCGCGACCTGTCGCTCGACATGGCGCGTGTTTTCATCGATTCGCTGCCGTTCTATGGGCGGCTGACCGGCCAGACGATCGTCGACGGTCCCGTGAGCGCGCTCAAGATCGAGACCGGCTGGTCGTTCCGCGATTCGCTCGTGCCCGGTTGGCCCGAGTCGCAGATCCAGGGGAAGGGTGAGATCAGCCTCGCCGGGCGCGACCTGGCGTTCCAGCCGTTCGTGCTCGAGACGGGGCGCATCGACCTCGGCACCGTGCGCCACCTCGTTCCCGCCGTGGATCTCGAAGGTGAGCTGGACGCGAGCGGCACGCTCACCGGAACGATCAAGAATGCGATGTTCAGCGGTACGCTGCGCCATCACGACGGCACGCGGCCGGTCAGCGTGGTGCGCGGCGTCGTCGGCCTCGATTCGCGCACGGACACGCTTGGTGTCCTTGCCGACGTGCACGCGGATTCGCTGTCGCTCGACGGGCTCACGGGCCGGATCGCGAACTTCCCGCTGCGCGGCACGCTGACCGGTCCGATCCGCATGAGCGGCACCCTCGCAGCGCTCGAAACCCACGCGGACCTCGCGATGCTCGGCGGCGGCGGCGGCCTGCGGGGCGATGGCACGCTGTTGCTGGGCGCCCGCGGTGCGCATCCGGCCTACGGCGCGCGCAAGTTCACCCTGCGCGCGTCCGATCTGAACCTGCATCGCTGGCTCGTGCGGGATGCGCCGCCGTCGCGCCTCAACCTTGCGGCTACGGGTGACGTCGTCGGTGACAGCATCACGCCGCCCTCCGGGGCGTTCGCCGCGACACTCGCGCCGTCGCTGTTTGCCGGCACGGTGATCGACAGCGGCGCGACCAAGATGCACTTCTCAGACGGCCGGCTCTGGGTCGATTCCCTGCGGCTGCAGCAACCCGGCCTCTTGACCAGTGGCAGCGGCTCGGTCGGCTGGAAGCGGCCCGATAAGGGGACGCTCGTTTTCAACTTCGACGCCGACAGCCTCAGCGTGCTCGATTCGCTCGTGACCTGGATTGCGGGACCGCAGTACACCGGTCAAACCGACGCCCCAGAGGATCGGTTACGGGGCGCCGCGCAGGTCAGCCTCCGGCTCGATGGTGCGCTCGACTCGCTGTCGATCGGCGGCGACGCCCGCCTGACGGATCTGCATTGGCGCGGTTGGAGCATGCCGAAGGGGCGGGGGACCGTCGTGTATCAGCCGGGTCCGCAGCCGCTGTTCGACGCCCAAATCGACATCGATTCGGTGGGCTATGGGCGGTTCGGGTTCGGCGCGGCGTCCGCGAGTGCCCACGGCAATCGCGACTCGCTCGCCTGGTTCGCGCGCTCGCGCGTGGGCGACCTCGGCGCCTTCATCGCCGGCGGCCACTATCATCGGCCGAGCCCCGACGACACGGCGTTGATTCAACACGTCAAACTGGATTCGCTGGCGGTCCTGATGCCGAGCGGCGTGTGGTTCCTCGGAGCTCCCACGGCCATCGCGTTCAACGACTCGGCGCTGCACGTCGATTCGCTGTCGCTCAAGAACGCGCTCGGCGGCGGTCGGATCGCGTTGGAGGGCGACGTGCCGCAGCGGGGTCCGATCAGCGCGCGGTTCTCGCTCGACAGCTTCCCGCTCACCGGCGTTTACGCTCTGCTGCAGCAGGACACACTGGGCGTCGCCGGCACGGTCACCGCGACAGTTGCGGCAGCGGGCACGCGCGCGAGCCCGACGTATACCGGGTCGTTCGCGTTCTCGAACGCCGCGTTCGGCTCGTTCCGCGCGCCGTTCATGGACGGCAACCTCGATTACCGCGGCAAGCACTTGAACGGCGAGCTGCACCTGTGGCGGGCGGGCCAACAGATCCTGAACGTGACGGCGTACCTCCCGCTCGATCTCGCGCTCGTGCCGGTCGAGCGGCGCCAGCTCCAGGACACGTTGTCCGTGCAGGCCCGCGCGGACAGCGTGGATCTGGGCGTGCTGGCCGCCGTCACGACGACGCTCCGTGATGTGAAGGGAATCTTCAACGCGGATCTGGGCATCGGCGGCACGTGGGAATCGCCGCGCCTGCGCGGCGGTCTCGAGATCGGCAACGCCGCGGCGACGATTCCCGCCCTGAACGTGCGGTACACCGACATGAACGGCAGCCTGTCGCTGCGCGGCGACACGATCCGCGTGGACAGCATAACCGCGAAGAGCGAGCAAGGCCGCGCGGAGGTGACCGGGTACGTGCGGCTCGAGCGGCTGAGCACACCGATCCTGGCGCTGAACATCACGACCCAGGAATTCAAAGCGCTCGACCTGCGCGGTTACCTGACGTTCACGGCCAGCGGGCGCGTCGCGCTGACGGGTCCGGTATTCGGCGCGACCCTCACGGGCCGCGGCACTGTGACGTCGGGCGTGCTGCATTTCGCCGATCTCGTCAACAAGCGCGTCGTAAACCTCGACGAGCCGTGGGTCCAGGACCTCATCGACACGTCACTCATTCGCACGCAACGGCTGGGCCCGCAGTTCGAGAGCGTCTTCTTCGATAGCGTCCAAGTGAGAAACCTGCAGCTGACGATGGGTGAGGACGTGTGGCTGCGCTCGAACGAGGCGAATATCCAGCTCGCCGGTCAGGTGACGGTCAACAAGGTGCGCAACAGCTACTTGTTGAGCGGCACGCTGCAAGCGCCGCGGGGCACGTATCGGTTGATCATCGGCCCGGTGACGCGGGAATTCGTGGTGAGTCGCGGAACCGTGCAGTATTTCGGGACGCCCGACCTCGATGCGGTGCTCGACATCGAAGCCAGTCACGTCGTCCATCCGCTGCCGGGGCCTCAGAACGCCGTCGTCGGAGACATCAATATCATCGCGCACATTCGCGGAACGCTGCGTCTGCCGCGCCTCACGCTCGAAGCGGAGGGCAGGAACACCCTGTCGCAGGCCGAGTTGATATCGTACTTGATCGCCGGCAAGCCGACGTTCGAGCTCAGCGGCGGCGAGCGCGCGTACGTTCTCGGGGTGGGCGCGTCGCTCGTGGCCGGCGAGCTCGAGCGCACGGTGGTTTCCGACCTCGGTATTCCGCTCGACTACTTCGAAATTCGGCCCGGCGATCCGACGAATCAGTTTTCAGGCGCGCAGGTCGCCGCGGGTTGGGCGATCGGCGCCAAGACGTTCGTGGTCTTGAACGCCGGGCTATGCCGCAACACGCCCGGAGCGCAGAAGACGGCGTTCACCCAGACGCTGGGCGCCACGCTGCAGTTCCGCTTCAGCCCCGAATGGCGGACCGAAGCGAGCTTTGAGCCGGTGCGCAACTGCGGCCTCAACGATCCGGTGCTGAATCCCACGACGCCGTCGCGCCAGATCGGTTTCGATTTGTTCTGGGAGCGCCGCTACTAGGTGACGCGCGCGCTGCTGATCACGAACCCCTTCGCGGCCCGCGCCGACGCGCGCGCGGTCACCGCCATCGTCAAAATCCTCGGCCGCGGCGGCTGGAACGTCGATCTCCGCACGATCAGCGGCCCCGGTGACGCGCGCCGCATCGCCGAAGAGTCCCTGGGCGAAGGCTTCGACGTGTTGGTGGCCCATGGCGGCGACGGCACGGCGATGCAGGTCGCCGCGGGCATCGCCGGCTCGGGGATCGCGCTCGGCGTGGTACCCGGCGGGACGGGCAACGTGCTGGCCGGCAATCTGCGGTTGCCGCGCACGGCATCCGGCGCGGCGCGGACGCTGCTGCGCGCCCGTGCCCACGCGATCGACCTCGGCGTCGTCGACCGCTCGGACGGTGCGCACTACTTCGCGGTCGCCGCCGGCACCGGGTTCGACGCGCAGCTCATGGCGGCGACGGGCCGCGAGCAGAAGCGGCGCTGGAAACTCGGCGCGTACATCGCACGCGCGGCGCTGTCGCTCACGACGGTCAAGAGCGTGGGGCATCGCGTCACGGTCGACGGCAGCGCCCAGGACATTCGCGCGGCGATGTTGCTCGTGCTGAACTGCGGCCAGCTCCCGCCGGGCTTTCTGCGCTTGCGCCGCGATCTCGTCCCCGACGACGGTTGGCTCGACGTCGTGGCCATGGATGCCGACGGCGCGTTTCAGAGCGCCAGCGCCGTGTTCGAGCTGCTGCTCGGCAACGGCACGGCGAAGGGCCGGCGCATCTGGTGGGCGCGCGGCAAAACGATTCGTGTCGAAGTCCCGGAGGGCGCAGCGCGTCCCGTGCAGCTCGACGGCGAAGTGACCGGCGCGACGCCGTTCGAGGCGCGGCTGCTGCCGGGCGCGCTCTCGGTGCTCGTAGGCCCCGGCTTCAAGGCCCATCATGGCTGACACACTGCTGCTGATCGACGACGACGCCGCGGTGCTCCGCGCGATCGGCGACTACTTCGAGCGCATCGGCTACGAGGTGTGGCGCGAGGATACCGGTGACCACGGTATCGAGACGTTTCAGCGCGTGCGTCCCGACGTCGTGCTGCTCGATCTCCATCTGCCCGACGCGAGCGGGCTCGTCGTTCTCGAGCGACTGCGGCGCGAAGGTGGGTGCGTCATCCTGCTGACGGGGCAGGGCGACATCGAAACTGCGGTGAAGGCGATGCAGCTTGGCGCCGAAAACTTTCTGACCAAGCCGGTGGACATGGTCCATCTCGCGGCCGCGGTCGCTCGCGTGGCAGAAAAAGTGCGGCTGTCGCGGCAGAATGCGCGGTTGCGCACGCTCGATCATGAGACCGAAGGTCTGGCGTCGCTGGGCGTCTCGCCGGCGATGAAGGCGCTGGCACGGCAGATCGAGCTGCTTGCCGCGAGCGATCGTGCGACCGTGCTGCTCCAAGGGGAGAGCGGGACCGGCAAGGGGTGGGTCGCGCGCGTGATCCACAATCTGTCGCTGCGCGCGGACGGCCCGTTCGTCGAGGTGAACTGCGCCGGCTTGTCGCCGACGTTCCTCGATTCCGAGCTCTTCGGGCACGAGAAGGGCGCGTTCACCGACGCGAAAGAGCGGAAGATGGGTCTGTTCGAGCTGGCCGATCACGGGACGCTGTTCCTCGACGAGATCGGCGAGCTGGCGCTCGAGCTGCAACCCAAGCTGCTCCACGTCCTCGAGACCAAGAAATTCCGGCGGCTGGGCGGCACCCGGGAGCTGACGGTAGACGTCCGCCTGATCACCGCGACCAATCGTGACCTGGTGCGCGAGGTCGAGACCGCGCAATTCCGCGAGGACTTGTATTACCGGCTGAACGTCATGCCGCTGACGATCCCGCCCGTGCGCGACCGCACGCGCGAGGACCGGCTGGACCTCATCACGCGGATCATCGCGGATCTCAAGACGGAGCTCCCGGGTTGTCCATCGGAATGCTCGACCGACGTGCTCGACCGGCTACTCTCGGCACCGTGGCCCGGCAACGTGCGCGAGATGCGGAACGTGCTCGAGCGATCGATGATTCTGGGGCGCGGCCAGCCCGCGATCGGATTCGAGCAGCTGCCGGCCGATCTGCGGCAGCGCGCGAGCACCGACCGCCGCTATCAGGCGCAATCGTTGTCGGAGGTCGAGCGCCAGCACATCGAGCGGACGTTGCGACATCACGGCGGGAATCGCACGCGCGCGGCCGCGGAGCTCGGCATTTCGCGCGCGACGCTGATCAACAAGATCAAAGCCTACAGCTTGAACCTCTAGCGGCGCGGGCGCCGCCGCCGTTCCTGCTTGGGTGGCTCGGCGGAAGGTTTTTGGGGAGGCGCGCTCGTGCAATCCACGTGGTGCCACGCCTTGGTCGTCGGATGCATCGCGGCGTTCGGCGTCGTCGGATCCACAGGTCGCTGGCAATTCGGGCAGACGAAGGACACACCCATCTGCACACCTCCCTCACCTGCTTGTAACCACTTTCAGCCGTAAGGTTTCCCGCTGCGAGACGCCCGCACAATTGGCTTTGCGGTAACGGTGCAACAGATTAGGTGCCATGGAAAAGCCCAAGCTGAAAGAGCACGACGGGATGGTGTGCCGCGCCTGCGGGAACGAGGAGCGGGCGTCGGAGGGCTATCCGTGCTCGGACTGCGGAACGTTCATTTGTTTGATCTGCACGTTCCGCGGCGTCACCCGCTGCAAAGCGTGCGAGGAAAAAGCGAAAGCCGCGAAGGCTTAGGCGCCCTCGCGCCGGCGCCGCAGCTCGAGCAGCAGCTCCTCCCGCGGCGCCCCCAACTCCTCCGCCAACTTGTTCAACGCCGCGTCGGCGCCGGGCCAGTCCTCGGCCGCGGCCAGCGCGTCGAGCGCGACGTTTTCGATCGCCAGCGTGCGCTCTTCGAGATCGCGCGTGCGCACCGCCACCTCGCGCGCCAGCCACTGCTCGAGCTCACGGCGGTCCACCTCGAGCTGGCGCTGCCGGAGCGCGTGCTGCAACGACAACTCGAGCTCCTCCAGGTCGACCGGCTTGATCAGATAATCGTAGGCGCCGAGCTTCAGGCATTCGATCGCGGTGCGCGGCTCGTCGATCGCCGTCAGCATGATGATGGCGAGATCGGGATCCTGGGCCAGCACCTTCGGCAAGAGTTCGACACCGCTGGTATCGGGCATGCGGATGTCGCACAGCATCGCTTGCGGGTGATGCGCCGCGAGCTGCTGCAGCGCTTCGGTCGCGTTCGCCGCCGCCTGCACGCGATAGCCCAGGCGGGTGAGAAAACGCGTCAGCGCCTGCCGGATCCCGTCTTCGTCATCGACCACGAGCACGGTCGTGTGATCATGCGGGGGGACTTTCGGAGCAGTCATGGCCGTCAACGTTGCCGACGTTATCTTGGCGCGTCAATGAGCACGCCACGCACGAATCTCGCGGCAGTGCCCGGCATAACCGTGGGGCACGCGACGATCGAGACGCACGGCACCGGCTGCACGGTCGTTCTCGCGCCCGAGGGCGGGATGCGCGCGGCGGCGCACGCGCGCGGGCGGGCGACCGGCACGCGCGAGCTCGACGTGATGAATCCCCGTCACCTCGTGGAACGCATCGACGCGATTCTGTTGACCGGCGGGTCGGCGCTGGGACTGGGCGCGGCTGACGGCGTGATGCGTTGGTTGCGCGAGCGCGGCCGCGGCCTTCCAGTGGGCCCCGCCGGCACGATTCCGATCGTGCCGTCCGCCGTGATCTTCGACCTCGGCAACGCGGGCAAGCCGGTCGGCTGGCCGGAGGCCGACGACGCGTATCGCGCGTGCGAGCACGCCGGCAGCGATTACGACGATGGGCGAGTGGGCGTGGGGCGTGGCGCGACCTGCGGGAAGGCGGCGGGCCTCGCGAACATGATTCCGGCCGGCATCGGCTCGTGGGCCGCGCAATTCGGTGACGTGATCGTCGCGGCACTCGTGGTGGTGAACGCCATCGGCGACGTGCGGAACGCGCGCGGCGACATCATCGCGGGGAAGGTCGACAGTCTCCAGTACCTCGCAGCGGGCGGCGCGCCGCTCGGCGATCCGGAGCGGCTGAATCGCAACACGACCCTGGCGGTCGTCGCGACAAACGCCGATCTCACGCGTGTCGAGCTGGAGGCGCTGGCCCAGTCGAGCAGCGACGCCATCGCGCGCCGCATCACGCCGTACGGCACGCTGTTCGACGGCGACGTCGTGTTCGCCCTCAGCACTGCGAGCGCCAAACCCAAGTCGCCACTGCAAGTCGAAGCGATCGCGGCGCTGGTCGTTCCCGAAGCGGTCGAGCGGGCAGTCCGCCATGGATAAGGTCGAGCGCGCGGTCGACGACATCCGGCGCAAGTGGGTGCCGGATACGCGGCTCGGCGTGTTCGAGGTATCCCTGTTGCCCAAGGGCCTGGCGGGCATCACGTCGAGCGTCGACGCGCGCGACGCGTTGCGCCGGCTCGCGAACGATGAGGGACTGGTGGAAAAGGTGGAGCTCCTTCCAAGCGCCGAGCTCGCGCCCGCGGCGATCGTGACCGCCGCGCTCGCGCCGTTGATGGGAGAGCCGCGCGTCTCGGCGCCGCGCGTGAGTGAGGTGCTGCACGGCGAGACCCTCGACGTGCTCGAGCGGCGTGAGGAATGGCTCCGCGTTCGCGCGACCGATGGGTACATCGCTTGGGTCAACGGCGGCTATGTTGCGACCGGCCCGACCGAGTGGGCCGACGATTGGCGGGGGCGGGCCACCGCCCGCGCATTCAGCGCCGACATCGTGACGCCGCAGGGGCGCCGCCGCCTGCCGACGGGCGCGTGCGTAGGGTTGCGCCGCGGCGTCGTGGAGCTCGCCGACGGCCAGCGCGGCGCCGTCGCCGCCGGGAGCGTGCGGCGTGAATCGGAGCTGCGTGTGGAGGCGCGCCATCTCGCGCTGCCGGAGCTGGCGCAAAAGTGGTACAGCGGCGCACCGTATCTCTGGGGTGGCCGCACGGAGTGGGGAATCGACTGCTCCGGTCTCGTGCAGGCCGTATATGGCGCCCGCGGCATCAAGCTCCCGCGCGACAGCGACCAACAGTACGCCGAAGGTAGGGAAATCGCGCTCGCAGCGGACGGTGCGGGCTACGAGTCGGGCGATCTGTTGTTCTTTGCGGAACGAAGTCGAGTCTCGCACGTGGCGTTGTGGGCGGGCGCGGGACGGATCGTGCATTCGGCGCTCTCGCGCGGCGGCGTGGGGTCTGACAATCTGTTGGGACCGGAGCCCAGGATGGCGCGGTTACGGGAGAGCCTAGTCGGTGTGAGACGGCCATGACAGGTGTCAGGTGCCAGGTGCTGGCCGGACACCTGACACCCGACACCTGACCCCCGATATTCCCCGCATGCGCCTCATCCTCTTCGACATCGACGGCACGCTGCTCTGGACCAACGGCGCGGGGCGCCGGGCCATCCACCGGGCGCTGCTCGACGAAATGGGCACGGCAGGGCCGATCGAAGGCTATCGCTTCGACGGCAAGACCGATCCCCAGATCGTCCGCGAGCTGCTGGCGCTGGCCGGCCATCCGGAGTGCGAGTCGGAAGACCGCATCACTGCTGTGTGCGAGCGCTATGTCGCGCTGTTGACGGCGGAGCTCGCCAAGCCGACGCAGGCAACTCGGCTGTATCCGGGGATCAGCGATCTGCTGGCGGCGCTCGAGCCGCATGAAGTGGAGGGGCGCGCGCTCGTCGGACTGTTGACGGGCAACGTGCAGCGCGGCGCGGCCCTGAAGATTCGCTCAGCCGGTCTCGATCCGAGCCGGTTCGTGGTCGGGGCGTTCGGCTCGGACTCTCATCGCCGCGCCGATCTCCCGGCGATCGCCGCGCAGCGCGCCGCCGAGCGGACGGGCCGGCGCTTCACCGGCGCGGACATCGTGGTCATCGGCGACACGCCGGACGACGTTGCGTGCGCGCGGCCGATCGGCGCGCGCACGGTCGCCGTGGCGACCGGATTCTTCGACGTGGCCGCATTGCGGGCCGCCGGCGCGACGCACGTGTTCGCAAACCTCGGCGATACACAAGCGGTGCTCGAGGCCCTGTTTGCCTGAGCTGGAGCTGAAGGCGCGCGTGGACGATCCCGCGGCACTGGCGCGGGCAATCGCCGCCGCCGGTGCTGAGCTCGTCTTTCGCGGCGAAATGATCGACCGCCGCTACGATCGCAAAGGCAAACTCGACAAGCGCGACGAGGTGCTGCGCCTCCGCGTGTTCACGCCTGCCGACGGATCGCCGTCGTACGGCGTGCTGGGCTGGAAAGGCCCGGTGAGCGTCATGGACGGTTACAAGCGGCGCGAGGAGTACGAGACGCGGGTTGTCGATCCGGACAACGCGCGCACGATCCTCGAGCATTTGGGCTACGAGGTGGTGCTCCGCATCGACCGCACGATCGCGGAGTACCACCTCGCCGGTGCGGCGGTGCGCATCGAGTGGTATCCCGCGATGGACATCCTCGTCGAAATCGAAGGTACGCCGGACGCGATCGAGCATGCCGTGGCCGCGACGGGCCTCCCGCGCGCGCGATTTCTTCCCGAAGCGTTGCCGCATTTTGTGGACGACTACGAGCGGCGCACCGGCCGCACGGCACGGCTCGCGTTATGAAGCTGCTCATGCCGTTGCGCGTGCCGGAGCTCGCGCCGTCACTCGGCCGCATCATCGTGCCGCGCCGCCTGTTCGATCCCTGGGTGCCGCTCGACGACATCCGCGAAGAGCTCGCGACCCGCGCGCTCGAGCTCGGCGGCGAAGGACGCACGGTCGAGCGCGAGCGCGTGTTGGAGGTGACGGGCCGGCGGGCGTGGGCGGCGGCGTGGGATCACGCCGTGCGGCGCGCCGGCGCGCGCGTGGCCGAAGCGCTCGACGCCGAGCTGACGCGGGCGGCGCGGCGCGTGCGGCTGCCGCGCCGCAAGCTCCGTCGCGCCCTGCTGACGAACGCGGAGAAGCGCGCGATCGTCGCGCGGCTCGGCACCGGCGGCGGCCCGTTCGTCGCCGCGCTCGATGCGCTGGACGCGGCGGCGGCGCGCGCCGGCGACGCGTCCGTCCTCGAGAAAGACGCGCACGCCGACTGGCAAGAGGCGTTGCGCACCGTCGCGCGGCGCCTCGAGGCCGCCTGGCTGGCCCTGGAAGGGGAAGTGGACATGGAGCGCCAGCGCTGGGAGCCCGAGCTCCAGGCGCTCGCGGCGTGGCGGCCGCAGCTCTGGCCCGTGATCGCGCTCTGGGTGCCGCTCGCCGTGGCGCTCATCTGGCTCGGGCTCATCCTCGGCGGGTACGTTCCGGCTCCTGCATGGCTCGCGGCGCAGCTCGGCTTCTGATTCTCGCGCTGTGCGCGGCCGCACCGGTACGCGCGGCGGCGCAGATGCGCGTCGTCGAAGTGCCGATCTCCGGCCGCGCCGGCGTCGATTCGCTCCAGCGACTCGGCTTCGAGGTCGAAGACGTGCGCCGGGTCGCCGGCGAGCTGCACGCGGTCATCGTCGTCTCGCCGGAAACCGAGCGGCAGGTCCTACTGCGCGGCTTCAAGGTCATCGCGCCGGCGTTCGCGCGCACGCCGACGGTCACGGCGACGGACACGTTCAGGATGTTCAAGTCGTTCGATCGCCCGGGCGACGGCATTCATGCGACGCTTGCGGCGATGGCTGCATCCGACACGCTGGTGCACGTCGATTCGATCGGGGCGAGCCTGGAGGGCCGGCCGATGCTCGCCGTGAAGCTCGGCCCACCGGACGATTCGCCCGACCGTCCGAACGTGCTCTTCCTCGGCACGCATCACGCGCGCGAATGGATCTCCACCGCGGTCGCGATGAAGCTGATCCGCTGGCTCGCGGATTCCGGAGGCGCGCTGCTCGCGACGCACGACGTCTGGGTCATTCCGGTCGAAAACCCTGACGGCTACCAGTACACATTCACGAACGAGCGCTACTGGCGAAAGAACCGCCGGCCCAACCCGAACGGCAGCTTCGGGGTGGACCCCAACCGCAACTACCCGACGTTCTGGGGCGTGGACGACGTGGGCTCGAGCGGCTATCAGTACGCCGAGACGTATCGGGGTCCCGTCGCGGGCTCCGAGCCTGAAACGCAGGCGATCATGGCGTTTCATGCCGCGCATCCACCGGTCGTGTCGCTCTCGTATCACAGCTATACCGGGCTCGTGTTGTATCCGTGGGGATTTCGCGCCGGAGAGATCGCGCCCGACGTCGCGCGCTTTCAGGCGCTCGCGGGCACGGACTTGGCGCCGGCGGTGAGCGATCATCTGCCCGGATCGACGCTCGACCACTACCACCCCGGGCCCGGCTGGAATCTCTATACGACGAACGGCGAATACACCGACTGGGCCTACCACACCTACGGCACCATCGCGTTCACGACGGAGCTCACGAGCGGCTGCTGCGACGCGCAGGGGTTGTACTACGGCTTCGAATTTCCCGACGATAGCGCCATGGTCGAACAGGTTTTTCGCGACAACCTCCCGTTCGCGCTCTCGCTGATCGGTGCGGCGAGCGACCTTGCGCGCTCGGCCGGCACGTCGGGGCTGGTGCCGACGGGCCAGCGCTTCGTGTCGTTGTGGCCCGATTCGTGGCTCACGCTCGATGCCACGGCGCCGCGGCCGCTGTCGTTGACGCTGCGGACCGCGTCGGGCGGATTGGTAACGCGCAGCGCGCAGACCGACTCGCTGGAGCGCGGCACGCTACGCACGTGGTGGCGGACCGATCTGCGCCGCGACGGCGTTCGAGCGCTGCGGGCTGACGGCGCCGGCGTCACCGCCGAGCTGATCATTCTCGCGGGCGCCGAGCCGCTCGACCAGGGATGGCGTGGCTGGTGGCGCGACAGCGTCGGATTCGCCGGCAAGTCGTCGTGGTTCACGAACGGCAGCGACACCCTCACGTCGCCGGTCGTGGATCTGCACGGCCGCGCCGCCGTGTGGCTGCAATTCTGGACGCGGCACTACGGGTCGGTCTACACGCCGCAACAACGCGGCATCGTGCAGTTCTCGAGCGACTCAGGGCGGACGTGGAGTGACGTCCATGAAATCATCGGCGACGGGCCGAGCTGGTATCCGGTGCGCGTCGATCTCCCGGACGCCGCGGGAAGCTCCGGCGCGCGCGTGCGCTTCGTGTCAAAAGGGTTCGCGTGGTGGGTCGATGCCGTCGGGTTCGCCTCGGATCAGAGCGTGGCGTTCGCGAACCTCGCCGCGGCCGGCGGCGCCGACGTCTCGGAGAATCCCGTGCGCGGCAACCAAGTGGTGCTCTCGTGGCCCGCGGGCACGGGTAACGCGCGCGTGCGCCTGTTTACGTTCACCGGCGAGCAGCTGCTCGATGCCACGGTGGGAGCACCCAGCAACGAATATGTTTGGGATCTCACTCTCGGCGGGACGCGGCGCGTGGTGAACGGGGCATACATCTTCGTCGTGGACGTCGACGGCCATCGCTATCAGCGGCGAGTCTTCGTCGCGCGCCCCACGCCGTGAGCGCGGTCGGCGTCGGCGTCGATCTGGTCGAGGTAGCGCGCGCTCGCGCCATGCTGGCGGACAAAGGCGCGCACGTGTTCGACCGTCTGCTCACAGCGGCGGAAGCCGATTACTGCCGGTCCAGGCCCGATCCCAGCGAGCACGTCGCGGTGCGGCTCGCGGCGAAAGAGGCGGTTTACAAGGCGCTGCAGGGGAGCGACGAAGCGCGCGGCATCGGCTGGCGTGACATCGAAGTGACGCGCGCGCCGGACGGCCGACCCGACGTCGCGCTCACCGGGCTGGCGGCGGCGCGGGCGAAGGAGTTGAACGTGCGGCGCGTGCTGTTGTCGCTTTCACACACCCACGAGGCGGCGATCGCAATTGCCGTACTGTCAACGGATTGAATTCCCGACAAAATCACTCTAGATTCGCGCCCGTGCGGTTTGCCAACATCTCTCTAGTTCTCGCCGCCTGCTTCGCTCGACCACTCGCGGGGCAGGCGGCTGATTCTGTGGCCGCGGCGCGGCGCGTCGTCGCCGCCGCTGCGCTCGCCGCCAACGAATACGCGCTCGGCGTCGCCCCGGCCGGCGGGCAGATCACCCAGCCCGAAGAAGTCGAAGAAGCGAAGCTGTTCATCCAGCAAGCCCAGTTCGACATCCCCGATCTCCCGTCCGCCACGCGGGCCAACGCCGAGCGCGCGCTGGCCGAGATCTCGCGAATGCTCGTCAACCTGGCGCGGCCCGATTCCGTGCGGCGGATGACGGACAGCCTGGTCGTCCGCATCACGGCTGCTGCCGGCGGCCCGCACGTCGTCGAGCCGCTGCCGGCGACCCCGCCGTCGCTCGAGCGCGGCATCGCCGTATTCCACGCCCAGTGCGTGCAATGCCACGGCGAGACGGGCCATGGCGACGGGCCGAAGGCGAAGACGCTGAAGGGGCCGCCGCCCGCGAACCTCGCGGATCACAAAGTCATGGGCGACATGTCGCTCATCGAGATTTTCCGCCGCATTTCCGTGGGTACGCCGGGGACGGCGATGCCGGAGTTCGGCGATGAGCTTTCTGCGGACGATCGCTGGGCCGTCGCCTCCTACGTCAGCGCGCTGCAGTACGGCGGCTCTGCGACGGCGGCGATCTTCGCCGCCGTGCGGCATCAGATCGACTCATCGCTGTCGAAACGCTCCGACAAGATCGCGGTCGACGCGTACATGACGTTCGAGCAGGTCGAGCTGGCGGTGCGCGCCAAGAACCCGGGACTCGCGAGCGAGCTCGAGGGCAACTTCGCCTGGCTACGCACGCGCGCCCCCAAAGCGGATGACGCCGAGCGCCACACGATTCGGGAGCGCCTGCTCGCCGGGTTAGAGCTTGCCGAACGCGTCGTCGCCGACCGGCCGTCGCCGATGAACTTGTTCGTGACCTCGTTCTTCCTGCTCGTGCGCGAGGGATTCGAGGCGATCCTCATCGTCGCCGCGCTGATGACCTTTCTCACCAAGGCCGGCGCGGCAGATCGGCGCAAAGACGTCGCGCGCGGCGCGTGGGCTGCCGTCGCCGCCAGCCTGCTCACATGGGCCCTGGTCGAGCTGCTGTTCGAGGTGACGCCGGGGCAGCGGGAAATGATCGAGGGCGGTACGATGCTCCTCGCCGCCGCCGTGCTCTTCTACGTGAGCTATTGGCTGCTCTCGAAAATCGAAGCCGCCAAGTGGACCGCCTTCGTGCACGGCAAGCTGCAGAGCGCGCTGTCGTCGGGATCCGGCTTGGCGTTGAGCGCGGTCGCGTTCCTCGCCGTGTACCGCGAGGGATTCGAGACGATCCTGTTCTACAAGGCATTGATCTCGTCGGCGACGGCCGGGCCGGTGCCCGTCATCGCCGGAATCGCGGCAGGCGGAATCGGGCTCGTGATCATTTACGTGCTCGTGAACCAGCTCGGCCTGCGGGTCGCGATGAAGCCCTTCTTCGCGGTGACCGGCGCGATGCTCTACTACATGGCGTTCGTGTTCGCGGGCAAGGGAATCGCCGAGCTCCAGGAAGCGCAGCTGGTGCCGGTCACCGTGATCGAGCGCGCGCCGCGCATTCCCGTGTTCGGCATCTACCCGACGTTGGAATCACTGCTGGTGCAGGGACTACTGCTCGTGCTCGCCGTAGTAGCGGCTGGTTGGGCGATGCGCGCGAAGCGCGGCTCAGGGGGATCCGCGGACCGCGACCTGCTTCGGGCGGAGTGATTCGGGCAGCGGCTGCGGGCCCGCGGGCTCGCGCCAGATGTAGAGCAACGTTGCTCCCACCACGATCAGCAGTACGCTCGTTGCCTGCGCGAGGCTGAACGCGCCGAGCAGCCGGTCGTCCTTCGCGCGGAAGAACTCCACCAGGAACCGTTCTGCCCCGCCGAGCACGAGATACCACGCGAACAGCCAGCCGATCGCGTGGCCGTGATCACGCCGTCGCCAGAGCCACCAGAACACGAGCAGCATGAGAATCGTCTCGTAAATCTGCGTCGGATGCACGGCGACGAGCTGCGCCGGGTTCGTGTTGGGTGGAAACGTGACGTGCATCGCCTCGAGATTCGCGACGGTGGTGGACGGCAGGCCGTTCGGGAATTTCATCGCCCAGGGGAGGTTCGACGGGATGCCATAATCGTCATTGACGAGAAAACAGCCGACGCGCCCGAGCGCATAGCCGAGCGCCAGCGGTGCGGCGCACAGCTCGGCCGTGAAGCGGGCGGGCACGCGACGTCGCCACCCGTTCAGCAGAATGCCTGCGGTTGCGCCCAGAAAGCCGCCGTACCAGACGAATCCGCCTCGCCGGAGCAGCGCTGCCGAGTCCCCCGTGAGCAGCACGTACCAGATCTTGGCGCCCACGAGACCGCCGATGACGCCGGCGATGATGATGTCGGCAGCGTAGTCCTCGTCGAGCCCGCGTTGCCGCAAGTCGAGCTGAATCGCCCATCCGGCCATCAGGAACGCCACCATCATCATCAACCCGTAGCCCGTGAGATCCAGCGGACCCAAGTGCAGAACGAATGGATAGACGGTCATGGCAAGGCCGTGCGGCGTGCGTCGTGCGGCGTATCGCTCATCTCGAGTCCTGGCAGAGGAAGGTCAGCTCGCGCATCCAGCGTCCAATCGCTGCGCTCGCCGCGCTGCAAATGATACCACCCGGCGCGGGCGATCATGGCGGCATTGTCGGCGTTGAGGCGCGGGCTCGCGACCGCGACGCGAGCGCGCCCGCTGAGCCGCTGCGCGGCCAAGCCGCTCAGCGCTTTGCTACACGCAACTCCACCACCGAGCACCGCCACCGTATAGCCGGTGTGGACGATCGCACGCTCGAGCTTCGTGACGAGCACGTCGAGCACCGCGTCCTGGAACCCGCGCGCGATGTGCGGGCGGTCGCGCTCCAGGTTCTGCGAGGCGCGCACGGCATGCAGCACGGCGGTCTTGAGACCGGAGAACGAGAACTCGAAGCCTTCGGCGATCATCGGCCGCGGGAACGCGAAGCGCGACGGATCGCCCTCGCGCGCGAGCTTTTCGATTTGCGGTCCGCCCGGATACCCGAGGCCGAGCAGCGTGGCGACTTTGTCGAACGCTTCCCCGGCGGCGTCGTCGCGCGTCTGGCCGAGCAGGCGGTAGCGTCCCCACGCGGGCACGTCGAGCAGCAGCGTGTGGCCGCCCGAGACGAGCAGCGCGACGAACGGGGGCGCGAGATCGCGATCCTCCAGCGCCGGCGCGAACAAATGGCCTTCCATGTGATGCACGCCGATGAGGGCGCGATCGCCTGCGTACGCGAACGCCTTCGCGTGGACGACGCCGACGAGCAGCGCACCGGCAAGGCCCGGCCCGGCGGTCACGGCGACCGCGTCGATCGCGGCGGGCGCGAGGCCCGCTTCGGCGAGCGCGCGGTCCACGACGGCCGGCAGCGCGGCGAGATGCGCGCGGCTCGCGAGCTCGGGCACGACGCCGCCGAATACCTTGTGGATGTCCTGGGACAAGATGACGAGGCTCGCCAGCTCGCCGTTCACCAGCACGGCGGCCGACGTTTCATCGCATGACGTCTCGATGCCGAGGACGGCGTCAGCCACGACGAGTCGCTGGAGCGCCGCGCCGCCGCAGGGTGACGGAGTCGGGAATGGCGCGGGCGGTGATGCCGCGCGGCGCCACCACGGTGATGCGCGCGACGCCGCCGTTGCCGCCGGTGATGTGCGCGACGACGCGCAGCGAGTCGCGCGTGAGCGCCTGCACGCGCTCCTCGGGCCCGGTGACGGATACCGACACGCGTGGGGGCGTCACGATGAACGCCGTGATGGCGCCCGCGCCCGTCTCCACGGGAATGCCGCCGAACGAGCGCTCGGCGATCGCGCCCATCTCGCCGGTGACGACCACCTGCTTCGGGGCGATGCGCACGTTGCCGAGCGGCATGGTGTCGATCGGGACGTACCGCGTGAACGCGCCGGTCACGCTCGTGATTTCGGTCGGAACGGTGGTCACGGAATCGATCGTCGCGAGACTCTTCTCCGAGCCTATGAGTCGTGCCATCACCGGCGTAATCGACAGGCCGCCGCGCAGCACCTGACCGGACTCGGGTGTAACGGTGATCAGCGACACGACGCGCACCTGCTTCGAGGCCACGCTGTCCAGCGCGATCGTGATGTCGCTGGGCCGTACTTCCATCACGCGCACGTCGGCGCCCTTTGGCAGGGCGAGCTCGACCTCCTCGGGATCGAGGCGGATCGACCACGTCGAGGCCGTGAGCGTGTCGGGCACGCGGCGCGTGATGTCGCCCGCGAGCGAGCGGAGCTTCAGGATCTGGCTGCCTTTGCCGGAGATCTGCACGCGGACCTTGGGGGGCTTGTGAATCAGCGCGCGCCCGGGCGGCAGCTGGATGTTGAGCGCGACGTCGAAGCTGGTGGTGACGGGCTGCTGCAGCTGGACGGCGACGTACAGCATCAGGGCGAGGAACAGCGCCGCGCCCTTGATCGGCCAATTGCGCGTGATCCACTGCATCGTGCTACTGGCCACTGAGCAGCCGCCGGATCAGTTGTTCGTTCTCGGGCGCCTCCCAGTCGGCGGCGCCGATGACTTTTTTCACGATCACGCCGTCCCGATCGATCACGAAGCTCTCCGGCACGCCGGTCGTCTGATAGATCTGCCGGATCGCGCCGCTCTGATCGTGCACGATCTCGAAGGTGAGGCCCATGTCTTTGACGAATTTGTCCACTACGGTCGAGTCCTCTTCATCGACGCTGACCGCGACCAGGCGAAAGTTGGTGTCGGCCGCGAGCTTCTTGTGCAGCCGCTCCATGGACGGCATTTCAACTTTGCACGGCGGGCACCACGTCGCCCAAATGTTGAGCAGCACGACCTTGCCGCGGTAGTCGTCGATCGTGACGGGCCGGCCGATCGGCAACCGCAGCGCATGAAACTGCGGCGCCGCCGATCCGACCTCGATAAGGTTGAGCTGCGGCCGGAGCTTCACGGCGAGCGCGATGCCGAACGCGGCCGTCGTTACGACGCTGGCGATCAGCGTCCACTGTTGACGGTTCGTCATACGGTCACCATGCAGCGCCGGCGGAGCTCCTGCACCTCGCGCCCCGGGTCCTGGCTGGCGAACACGGCGTTGCCCGCCACGAAGGTGTCGGCGCCGGCCTGGTGTGCCGCGGCGATCGTCTGCTTGCTGATGCCACCATCGACCTCTAGGAAAAATCGTGCGTCGTGCGTCGCGCGCAGCGCGTGGGCACGGCGGATCTTGTCGTTCGATCCCGCCAGATAGCTCTGCCCGCCAAACCCCGGATTCACCGTCATAATCAGCAACAAATCGAGGTCGCGCACCACCTCTTCAGCGTGTGCCAGCGGCGTCCCGGGATTCAGGGCCAGACCGGCCATCATCCCCTTCTTCTTTACAGTATCGAGCTGGCGCTGCACGTGAGTGGTCGCCTCCGGGTGGAACGTGAACACCGAGGCGCCGGCCGCCGCGAACGAGTCGATGTAGTGCTCCGGTTCGACGACCATGAGGTGCACGTCCACCGGCTTGTCGGTCAGCTTGCGCAGGGTCTCGATCATGTTCGCGCCGAACGTGATGTTCGGAACGAAGCGCCCGTCCATCACGTCGACGTGCAGCCAGTCGGCGCCGGCCTCGAGCACCTGCTCGACTTGCTCGCGCAGTCTGCCCAGATCCGCGGACAGCACGCTCGGCGCGATGCGAACGTCGTTCGTCATTGCGGGCTCCGCGCCACGACGACGTCGACGACGGTGCCGGGGGCGGCGAGCGTGCCCGCGCCCGGGCTTTGGCCGACCACGGTGCCGGGTGAGGCCTCGTTGGTGCGACGACGTGTTACGGTGCCCAGTTGCAGCCCTTCCGTTTCGAGGCGCGTCCGGGCATCACCGGACGACATGCCGAGCAGGTCCGGAATCGGGATCGTCGGCGCGCCGCGGCTCACGACGATGGTGAGCCCGGCGCCGGGCGCGAGTGCGGTGCCCGCGGGCGGGCGCGTCATCATCGCGAGGCCCGCCAGGGAGTCGGCCTGCACCGATTCCACCTGGCTCACGATCAATCCCGCCGCGCCGATGAGCGACTGCGCGAGCCGCCCATCGAGCTTGGAGACATCAGGCACCGGAATCTTGGGCGGTCCTGCACTCGACACCAGAGTGACCTTCGTGCCTTCGGGTGCGATGACGTCGGGCGGCGGATCCTGCCAGATGACGACGCCCTGCGGCGCGGTCGGATGCGGCTCCGCGCCGCCGTCGGTGACCTGCAGCTTCGACTTCTGCAGCTCCGCTTGCGCTTCGGCCAGCGTGAGGCCGAGGACGCGCGGCACCGACTGGTGGCCGGGAAGAATCGGCGCGGGAAAAAGAATGAGGTAGGCGGTGAGATAGCCCGCCAGCACGGCGCCGACGCCGATGCCGATCCACTTCCAGAATCGCGGACCGATGTGGATGTCTTCGAGCGGCGCGAAGCGGCGACGAACGCGCATCACGACTCCCGCAGGAGGCGCGCGGCGTACGCGCCGTCGATGCCGTCACGCTGCGGCAGCGACTGGAAATCGCCCGCAGGCGTCAGCAACGCGTCGGGCACGGCGCCGCGTGTGGGCGCGCGCCGGAAGCTCGGATGCGATTTCAGAAAGCCGTCCACGACCGCTTCATTTTCCTCCGGCTCGAGCGAGCACGTCGAATAGATCAGTATGCCTTGCGGCCGTACGAGCAGCGCGGCGTCCGCGAGCAGTCGGGTCTGCCGCGCGGCCGCGCGCGCGAAGACGCCGGGCTCGAGCCGCCAGCGGGCATCGGGATGGCGCCGCAGCGTGCCGGTCGCGCTGCACGGCGCGTCCACCAGCACCGCGGCCAGACTGCCGGGCCGCAGCGGCGCCGCCTCAAGATTGGCGGCGAAGCACCGAATCGCCACTCCCGCGCGTCGAGCAGTGTCGGCGAGCCGGCCGAGGCGCTCGTGGCGGGCGTCACCGGCGAGCACCCGGGCGCCCAGCGCTTCGAGGGCGACCGCTTTTCCTCCGGGGGCGGCGCAGGCGTCGAAGACTACCGATCCCGCCGGGATTGCGGCGAAGCGCGCGACCAGGGCGTGCGCCGGGTCCTGGACGATAAAGCCGCCCTCCGAGTAACCCGGGAGACTCGAGGGACGGGTCAAATGAACCTCTAGACCAGCCCCGAACGGCGCTTCCCGCGCTTCGACTCCCGCGGCGCGGAGCTCCTGCTGCAAATGCTCCAATGACCATCGCGCGGGCTGAAGGAAGAGCGGTGGGCGCGCATCGTTCCATTCTATGAGTCGCGCCGTCGCTGTCTCGCCGTAGCGATCCGTCCACCGTTTGATGAGCCAGTCGGGATGAGTCGCCCCGTCCGTCGTCCCGCGTTCCCCGTCTCGCTCCATTTGTCTGAGCGCTCGGTTGACATAGCCGGTGCTGGCTTCGCCCACGGTCTCCCGAGCCAGCTCAACGGACGTCGAGACAGCCGCATGCTTGGGAACGCGCGTCAGCCAGCGGAGCTGGTATGCTCCGAGACGCAGCACGTCGTGCAAGCGAGGATCGGTGCGATCCAAGTGGAGGGCGGAATCGAGCTCGCGTTGGCGCCGCAACACGCCGGCCGACAGCTCGTATGCGAGCCGGCGGTCGCGCTCGGCGAGTCCCTCGAGATGACGGTCACGGGCTGCGGCGAGCGGCTTGCCGGCACGCACGTCGCGGAGAATCTCGAGAGCCGCTCGACGCGCGGCAGTGGCTGCGTTAATGATGCTTAACCCCGACCGCTCATTAGGACATAAAAGCTAAAGGTTCTCGGCTCGGAAGTTGCGGCGTGGCTGGGTATGAATCGGACCGGCCGGCATGGGCTCGTAGTCGCACTGCTCCTTCTTGGGGCGGGGTGTCGCGACGCCTTGCGGCCCCCACCCGGGCCGCCCGCTCCGCCGCCGGCACCACCGCCTGTCACGGGCCAAGAGCACGAGCCTAACGACACTTGGGCCACGGCGCGGGATACCCTTTCCGTCGGTGATTCGATCGGCGGTCACGCTACCATGCCGGGCGACGTCGACTACTTCGTCGCGAAGCTGCAAGCCGGGACCAATGTCGCCATCCAATGGAGGGGTCACCCCAGTCTGCCCGCCGTCAATGGCTGGACCTGGGTCGTGTCAGTCCTCGACTCGAACGGCGTCGCATTCGTCGATGCCGACGCGACTACGGATTCCGTGCGCTTCATGTGGTACAGCCCTCCGAGGACCGGCCGCTACTTCATTCGACTGGGAATGAAACCGACTTGGGCCACCGCGGATCCAACGGGCGACTACGCCTATTCAATGCGAGTTGTTGCCGTCCCGGCGAAGACCGAGCGCGAACCGAATGGCGACACCGCCACGGCCGATCTCGTCGCCATCGGAGACACGATCGCTGCTACACTGGCGTCTCGGTACGACAGCGATTTCTTCGCTATCGACCTTCCCGCAGGGACGAAGCTCAAACTGGACGTAGCAGCTGTCGCAGCCGGCTGTCCCTTCATACCCGAAATGAAGCTGCTGACGTCGGACGGAACTGAACTTGCTCGTGCGGAGTCTTCACCGTATGACGGCAGCTGGAATCCTCTTCTCGAGTATCGAATTCCCGTGTCAGGGCAGTATTTCGTATCGGTTTCGGCCTACGAAGGGCCGGAATATCCCACAAACCCAACGTGCTACTTCCTGAAAGTCGGGACGTTCACGCCGCCCCCGCCAGGACCAGCCGACCCCATCCACATCCTGGCGCAGGTCGGAAGGTACGATGCGATCGCCAGCAGCCGAACAGGTGACGTGTACGTTGCCAGCGGAATCTGCGAGACGCCGGAGCGGGTGTCGGGCAATAAAGTAGCGCGACTGGAAGGCGATGGCAGCCTTACGACCATCGCGGATCAACTCGCGCTCACCGGAGACATTGCCGTCGATGCGTCGGGGAACGTTCTGGTGCCGGGCGTAGATTCACACCACGGCGTTGTGTGGCGATTCTCGCCTAGTGGTGAGCGTTCGGTGCTTGTCCTCTTGCCGTCCGCGCCGTGCGCACTGGCGGTCGGACCAGATGGAGATGTCTGGGTTACCGAATATGCCACCGGCCATACGATGCGACTCGACTCACTCGGGAACGCAAAAGCAACGGCGGAGCTCGGAACCGACGTCAGCGGTCTGAAGGTATCGCCCAGCGGGGTGCTCTACTACAGGCGCAACGGCTCGCTATTCAAACTCGAGAATGGCGACACCACGCGACTCATGGGTCTGGAAGGACTACAAGCCTGGACGTTCGATCACGACGGGAATCTGTACGTCACTTCATATAACGAGTACTACGGCGACAACCTTCACAACAAACTCATCCTACTGAATCCTGCCCTGCAGTCGCTTCTCGATCCGGTCGCGTACGCGAACTATCCGGTGGGCATGACGTTCGTGCCTGACTCGAGCGGTCGGCCAACGCGCCGCTTGCTCGTGCTCTACCACCCCGACGGGATGCAGGGCGACGGGGTCATTGGTGAATTGAATCCTGCGGGAGTCCGCGCGCCCGGACCTTAATCCAGCATCCCCTTCGTCGGCGACGAGGGCATCGCCACCTCGCGCTTCGGCATCCGGCCGGCGAGGAATGCCTGCCGTCCCGCGATCGTCGCCAGACGCATGGCGGTCGCCATCGCTACGGGGTCCTGCGCCGCCGCGATCGCGGTGTTCATCAAGATGCCGTCCACGCCTTGCTCCATCGTGACGCACGCGTCCGACGCGGTACCAACGCCGGCATCGACGACCACCGGCACGCGCAGGCGCCGTTTGATCGTCCGGACACTGAACGGATTGAGGAGGCCGAGCCCCGAGCCGATCGGCGAAGCGAGCGGCATGACGGCGGCGCAGCCCGCGTCCTCGAGCCGGAGCGCGGTGATGAGATCCTCGTTCGTGTAGGCCAGCACTTTGAAGCCTTCCTGCACCAGGACTTTCGCCGCCTCGAGCAAGCCGGCCACGTCGGGGAGCAGCGTCTCCTCGTCGCCGATGACCTCGAGCTTCACAAAGTCGTTGAAGCCGGCCTCGCGCGCGAGCCGCGCGTAGCGAATCGCATCCGCGGCATTGTAGCAGCCGGCGGTGTTGGCGAGCAGGAAGATCTTCTTGGGATCGAGAAAATGCAGGACGCTCGATTCCTTCGAGCGATCGAGATTGACGCGGCGCACCGCGACGGTGACGACGTCGGCGCCCGACGCTTCGATCGCGCGCACCATCGTCTCCATGTCGGGATATTTGCCGGTGCCGACCATCAGGCG